>JBMYSW010000006.1:0-160765 GCA_049603715.1 Pontibacterium sp.
CCAGCGACCAATAGATTAACAGTCTACTGCTCTACCAACTGAGCTATCGAGGAATCGCCCTAACCAGTGGCGGCGTATATTAATGATGACCTTGGGGGTCGTCAACCATTTTTTTTAATTAATTCAATATAGTTAGCGAAATCGGCCAGAAATTTAAAAGGGACATTAAAAGCGGTTACTTTATGTGCAGTCGTTTCTAGCTTTGATAAGCTAAGCGCTTTATTTTTAAGGTTTAAACGCGAAACCGCTACGTCAATGTTGTGCTTAAACAGCAGAGAGGTTAGGTTATGCGTCTTATTCTTATATTACGTCCTAGTAGTTATCAGCCAAACCACCACCTTGGCTGTTGTGCTGTTTGCTTAAGTAATATCCTTACTTTTAAGCGAGACGGGCACCTTAGGTGTTTAACCAAAAGTTGAACCAATACCCCTCGGCCATCGTTGCCTATATTAAGCAGGGGTATTAAAGAGGTTTTTATGATGCGCTCCCCTAATGAGGAACCAGTGGTAACGGCAATGCAGAACCAGCTTGAGCACGCCCTAGGGCAGGTTGAGTGTGATGTGCATGCTCACGACTGGCTTAACCCTGTGGCAAACCTATGGTCAGTGTCGGTGTCCGATACCGCTCAACTAGGCTTTAGCTATCGTGGTTGTGGCTTATCAGCACAAGAAGCGAAAGAGAATGCGTTAGCGGGCTTTGTTGCTCGGCTTACCTGTAATGACTTTTTCGCTTCTTATTACCTTGGGCAAGAGGTGGCGACCGGTGCCTTTGTATATTGGCCAGAGGAGCGTTGGTTTGATGTGGGTGAAGGTGAGCTGCCTCAGGGCTTGCTAGACGAGCCGTCACTGATTCAGTACAACTTTCATGGCAATCTTCGCTCTACCATGCTCATCGACAAAGGTGCGGGTTCACCAGAGCGCGGTTTGTGCGCAATTCCTATGGTGCGCCAGCAAACACAAGCGCCGGTTTGTTTTCCGGTGAGTCTGATTAACTATCTATACCAAGGCCACGGTGTTGCTGTAGGTGCGTCGGTGTTTGATGCGCGTGTTAAAGCCTTGTCGGATATTTTTGAGCGTCACATTAAAACCACTATCTTGTCATCGGGTATTAGCTTGCCTCGTGTGCCCGATGAGGTGGTGGCAGAGTTTCCTGCTGCGCAAAAGGCTATTCGTGCGCTCGAGCAGCAGGGCTTTAACGTGTTGGTGCAAGATGCCTCTTTGGGTGGCAAGTTTCCGCTACTCAATATTGTGCTTATGAACCCAGCGACGGGTGGTTGCTTGGCAGCTTTTGGTGCCCATCCTAAGTTTGGCAAGGCGCTAGAAGTCACTGTGGCTAAGCTGTTAAACGGTCGCACCCTCGATGATTTAGGGTGTTTACCCACGCCAACCCATGATGTGGATGCGGTGGCAGATGCCAACAACATCAAAAAGCATTGTGACCAGCAGGCCACAGGCGAGGTTGGCTTGATTGCATGGGACCTTCTGTCGGATAAAACCGACTATACTTTTACGCGCTGGGACCTAGAAGGCGACGCAGAAGCTGAATTTAACCACTTGTGCGCCCTTATCCATAAAGTGGATATGGATATTTATATCGCGGATTACAACGTTTTGGGCTTATATGCGTGCCGTATTGTGGTGCCGGGCATGTCTGAGGTAAATGACATTGACCGACTGGCCACCCGTAGTGATCGCGAAGCCATGGAAAATCGCCAAGCACTGTTGGATTTGCCTAACTTATCTGAGGCTGACCTAGCGAACTTAGAGTCGGTGTTTAATCAGCTGACGCTTTCGAATGAATGGTTGGTGACTCGCTGGCTTGGGCTTCATGTCGACCCAGAAAGTGCTATGGCCGATATGACTATGGCCGAGCTGCGTTTATCACTCGCGTTGGCAAACCAGCACTTACCTGCAGCGGATGACCGTGTTTCGCAGCTTTTGGATCAAAAAGGTTTGAGCCACGATAAACGAGCCTTTTATCAGTGTTTGCAGAGCTGTTTGGCGTTTTTGAGTGACGGTGAGCGTTCATTAGAGGACTATCACGGCGCGCTCAAGCTTAGCTACGGCAAAGCCGTGGTCGAGCGAGCCTTGGCGATGCTTGAAGGTCGCAGACTGTTTGAACAGTGCATTACCGATGATCTTCAACTCAAGCAGCTGAAGCATCATCAAGCGCTGATTGCCCAATACAAACGATTACAAAAAGCCAAACTGCAAGGGCATTAATGTCTTGTTGGTTTGCATTAGTTTTTTGTGCGTTATGGACGACGCGCTAAGTGTTTAATTAAGCTTTGTTGACGCAAAGTATAACGATGATTTGACTGGTTGCTGAGGGCTGCCACAAGGCATCTGTTTAAGGAGAGATATGCTTTTTAATAAGCTTCCTGATGACCTATTTATGCCGCTTGCGGGGCAAAATAGGGCGGTGTATCAGGCGGTTCTGCAATCATTGGCTGATGTCTTTTTCGACGAAGACCTTATCGACCCCTTTGTGCCTAAAGACCTTGTTCGCTCCGCGATAGAGGATACGGTTGTGCGCTTAGGTGTGCGTCGTTGGTCGCTAGAAGGTGACGAAGCCGAGGATGAAAAAGAGCTGCCGCGCTCAAGCCACGATTACGCCAATCGCATTTATCGCCGTTTGGTTAAAACGGGGTGGTTAGAAGAAGAGCAAAAGGTATACCGCAGTTATGTGTTGCTATCGCCATCGATCAGCTTTTTGCTACGTTCGTTAGTATCTATCGCAAACTTAGAAAAACGTAGCTACGGTGGTGCGGTACTCAACGTGCTTAGCTCCCTTGAGTCGGCTGTTGCAGACCCTCGTGGCCGCGGTATTACCTTGGCCGAAGCGGCGCAAACTGCAGCCGACTTTAGTGCCCACCTAACGGACATGATGCTGGGATTGCGCGAGCTTAAAATGAGCTTGTCGGCCAGCAACAACCCTCAAGAAATTGTTCGTAACTTCTTTGATCGCTTTGTAGAGCAGATTCTGGTTTCGGACTACAAAACCCTCAAAACCAAAAACAACCCGTTTCGTTTTAGGCGTTTAATTCTGTCGTTATTGCGTGATTTGCAGTTTGATACGGTGAAGCTCAAGCAGCTGGCGGAACATTACCAAGAGCAATACGAAACCGACTACCACGATGCAGAAGGGCGGGTGCATCAGCACATTAATCGCATTATTCGTATCTTTGAATCGGTAGATCAGCGTCTCGAAAAAATCGACGACTTCCGTTATCGCCTTGAAAAACGTGTGGCGGATACCGTTCGCTACATGGATAAAACCACGCCGGGTATGTCGGCGCGCCTTTCGCGGGTGATCTCTGGCTTGTCGCAATTAGATGACAGTCAAATTCCAGTGGCAGACACCTTAGACGAAGTGGCGTTTATTAGCAGTGCCAGTATTCGTTCGCCAGTGCGTCGTCGTGTGCAGGCGCAGCCACGGGTGATTAAGCAGCAAACCATTGACCCACGTGTGTTAGAGCTTCGTCAGTTGTTTAAAGAGTACAAAGATCGCCGCGAGGTGACACCACAGAAAGTGGAGCATTACTTAGAGCAGCAGTTACTCAAGGCTGACACATTAAAAGCGACGGACTTTAGTATCGAGACCATTGAAGACTACATTTGCTTTAGTTACGTGCGTCACATGCACTCGATGGGTAAAAAGGCCAACGCGGTGGTCAAGAAATATGACATTGTCTTCAAAGAAGGTTATGTCGATGTCAGTGGCATGGTGACGTGTCGCGACTTTGAGATTCAAAGGAAAGTTTAAATGTTATCTGATCTTCAAAAAGTGATTAGTCGTAGCGACCGCTACGTGGCGGAGGACTTTACAAAAGCCGCCAATCAGCTGCTGACTCAGCAGTTTTTGTATGCCGATCGCAGTGGCCACCGCGATAGCTACTTTCTGATTACATCTCACGTTGAGTATTTTAAAAACTTGTTTGAGGCGATTGGTTGGTCGTTTATTCATCAGCCTGAAGAAGCCTACTTGGGTATTTTGCCGCAAGGTGAAGAGCGTCATATGCGTCTTCGCCTTGATGAGTCGCTGCTGTTGCTGTGCTTGCGCCAGCTTTACGAGCTTCGCTTAGAAAACTTCGAGGTGGAAAACGGACAAGCCTTTACTCATACCGATGAATGGCTATCGACCTACGAGAACCTTACTCGTAAAGAGATTCCAAACGAAACACGCCTTAAAGAAATCATTGGCTTGTTTGTTCGTCACGGTGTGATTGAGCGCGGCAAAGCCGACATAAACGACCCAAAAAACATTCCGTTACAAATTAATCCGGTGATTCGCCAAGTGATTGTAGAAGACTACATTGGCCAGCTTGAGGCTTTGTGTGAAGAGCCTGACGCGGTAAACGCATCACAAGAGGAGTCTGACAGTGAAACAGCTTAATCGCATTGTACTGGTCAACTGGTACGTTTTAGGTGCTGTTGAGATTCCAATTAAAGGCAGCGTGGCTATTGTGGGTCCTAATGGCTCCGGTAAGTCGTCATTGCTGGATGCCATTCAAACCGTGTTGATGGGCGGTAACAAGCGCAACCTAAGCTTTAACGCCTCGGCAGGTGAGAAAAGTGAGCGAAGCTTACGCACCTACTGTTTGGGTTTTTTGGATAGCGACGGTCGTAAAAACCATGCGCGCGAAGATGCCCTAAGCTACTTGGCGCTGAGTTTCTTTGATACCGAAACGGCACAAGAAACCTGTGTGGGTATTGCCATTAGCGCTTCGACTGCGTCGCCTGATGAAGATGTATTGGGTCGCTTTATTTTGCCGAACTTTTCAGTGCATCTAGATGACTTTACCGTTACTCAAGACGGTGGTCGTATGCCTCGCCCTTGGGATGAGGTAAAGCAAAGCTTGCTAGGTCAGTGCCCGGATATGATTCTGGAAAAGCGCTCGAGCCGCTTTGTACGCGAAATGGTTACCCATTTGAGCTTTGATCCAGCGTTGCCAAACGATGACGACAAGTTTGTTAAGAACTTTAAAAACGCTTTGAAGTTTGTGCCGATTGATAGCCCAACGCGCTTTATTCGTGAGTTTGTGTTGGACGAAAGCGAAGTGCATGTTGGGGGCTTTCGTAAGTCACTTGATGAATACCGAGTGATGGAGCAAAAAACCCGCGAGGTGGCTGAGAAAATTGGCGCACTTGAAACCATTCAAGAGCAGTGTAAAGGCATCGCTCGCAACGTTAAAAACGCCGTTGAATACGAATGGGTGGTGCACGAGGCGCGCTTTGAAAATGCCGACCTTCAAAAAGAATCTGCAGCTGATCGCTTAGAAGAAAACCAAGAAAAAGAAACCCAAGTGCAGGGTGACTTGGATGCGGTTAACGAAGAGCTTAACCAAACGTTGCAGGCATTAGCGCAGGCGCGTGCAGATTTAAATACCACTGATTCCGCTCATAAAATCAATGCGTTAGAGTCGAATATTGCAGCAAAATCTCACGAAGTGAGTGTGGTGGAAGAGCGTATTCAGCAAGTATATAACTTGCTGCGTATGGCGGTTGGCTTTGCAAATCAAAAGGCCCACCTGCCTGAAAACTTTGTGCCTGTAGTAGAGCAGTCAGTTGCCTTGTGGCGCGGCGGCCAAGACATGCTTGGCCCAACATGGCCACAAGATCCAGTAGCGGTTGATCAGAACCTAGAAAAACTGCGCGAGTTTATTGACCCTGTGCGTCGTGATATTTCTCGTCGATACGAAGCGTCGGTAATACGCATTAATGAGCTGCGCAGTGATATCCAAAATCAAAAGAGTGCGGTAGAGCAGCTTAAACAAGGCCGAGCGCCGGTGCGTCGCAATACCCAAGATTTGATGGACTTGTTGTCTGAGTACGGTATCGATTCGACGCCTATTTGTGAGTTGGTGGATATCAATGACGATAAATGGCGTGTGGCACTTGAGTCCTTCCTAGGTGCGCGACGTGAAGCGCTGATTGTTGACCCTGACCGCGTTAAAGAAGCGATTACTCTTTACCGTCGTAAAGGTCGTCACCTTAAGGGCTGTCGTATCGTTAACACCACCAAGTCGGGTGAATGGCTAAATCGCAGTAAGCGTGGCTCGCTAGCCGAGTTTATCGACACAGATAACGAACACGCACAAGCCTACATGAATCGCGCCTTAGGTGGCGTGATGGCGGTTGAGACCGAAACCGAACTGCTTCGCCAAGAGCGCGCATTGACCTACGACTGCATGTTGCAAACCGAGGGCAGTACAACCTCGATTAATGAATTGCAGCCAATCATGGGTATTCGTCGCCGAGGTGCTCAGCTTGAGGTTCAGGGCAGTCAGGTAGATGCCTTGGTGCGTGAGTTTACTGATTTAGGCAAAGATCACGAGCTACTCGAAAAGTTGCGTGACACCCTTATTAACCTCACCACAGGTTTGGCGGGTGTGAATGAGCGTATGTTCGACTTGGTTAACCAGCGTAACCAGTTGCATGGTGAGATTGAGAGCCACCGCCAAGCAATGACTGACTTGCGCAACCAAGACGACTCTGGCCTACAGGCTCGCATTAAAGAGCTGGTTGAAGCGCAAAAAGAAGCGGGCGACAAACAAAAACGCTTGATGGATAAGCTCCAAAAAGTGCGTACTGCGATGATCAAGGACAATGCCGCTCTTGAGGTGTTGGATAATGAGCTTGAGTCACATGCCAACGCGCGTAACTTGTGTGCAGAGAAGCCGCACTTTGACCCTCAGTCGGCGCAAGAAAAGCTGGATTACCTTGATGAGTCTTGCAGCTCTGACCTTGATCGCGTGATTTTTGAGGCGGCGAAAAAAGCCCAATCAGAAGCCATGCTGCAAGAGAAGAAGAAAAACGCCGTACGTGACGGTGTCGCTCATTTTAAGGCGCGCTACCACGGCGGTGGTTTAAGTCATCAAAGTATCGACAAAGTTAATGCTGACTCTACACACGAGGAGTTAGAGCAATTTGTAAACGAAACGGCAGAGTCGTTGCGTGAGTCTGAGCTAGCCCAATACACCCAAAAAGCAGAGCGCGCGCGTTTAGAGGCGGAAACCTCTTTCCGTTCGGACTTTGTGGCGCATCTAAACGATCAGATCAACAAGATTAAAGATTTGATTCGTGAGCTGAACCAACATCTTAAAAACCGTCCATTCCACAAAGAAATGTACAGTTTTGAGATGATGCCAAACCCAGAGCTAAAAGACATTTTGGCGTTGGTAGAGGCGTACACTCAGTTCGATAACGCCAATGTTGGCTCGCTATTTGATATGAAAGGCAACCCAGAAGAGTCGCAGCCGCACAAAGATGCGTTGGCGAAGATTCATGACGTGCTTAAGAGTGAAGGTGAGAGCAGCTTGCTGCAAGATTACCGTAACTTCTATAACTTTGAGTTGGTCGTAAAAGACACCCAAGGTAATCGCAAAACCACCTTAACCCAGCGTATTAAAACCGGTTCGGGCGGTGAGCACCAAGTGCCGTTCTACGTTGCCATTGCTGCAGCACTAGGTGCGACTTATCGTTTGCGCGAATCAGCTGATGGTAATCCAGTCGGCGGTATGAGCTTGTCGGTATTCGACGAAGCCTTTAACAAGCTAGATAGCGAAAACACCGTAACTTCTCTTGGCTTTATGAATGATCTTGGTTTGCAAACCATTATCGCGGCGCCTGACGAGAAATACTCATTGTTAAGCTCGTGTACTGACACCATCATCAACGTATGCCGTGACGGCCATGTGGTGGATGTGGATGTGGAGTTTCCGTCAATTAAAGGGCGAGAGCTGCTGAATTCCGATAATCCACTAAAAATCATGGCTCAGCGCGATGCGGAGCAAGCCTCGGTATAGCTAGGCGCTAACCTAAGGGTTGAGCTATCGCACTAAACCAAACCCGTGGCCTCATTCGAGGTCGCGGGTTTTTTATGAGTGTGGCTTTAGTGAGATCAGGTTAGTTAAAAGAGGAAAGTCGCGGTGCTAAGGTTCGTAGCCTTGGCTTAAACTCGGCGTGCAAGGTTTGTTTGTATCGAAGTTGGATATGGCCTTGCTGGCTATCAACGGACCAATGCTTTGGTCGCTGAATGAGCGCAAGTAACAAGGTCGCAGGAGAGGTGTATTGCTTTGCTTGGGCAAGCAGCTTGAAGTCGCTAAATTGCTGGCAGCGTAATACTCGAATCACATCACTTAGTTGCCATTGGGCTGGTAGCTTGCTGAGTGGAGCGATTGTGCCAATGCGCCGAGGCGACGAGAGATAGCGATCTTTACTAAAAAACTTACGTGCTGTTAGGTCGCTATGAAGGTTGAGTAAGCTGTTGTCTCTCACATTGCTGTTAAAGTCCAAAGCTTCAAGGCCTTCGATCAGGGTATCCAGATTCCACTGACAGCCCTTAATTAGCGCAAAAATCGGGTCAACACTGGTGCGAGACCCTAGGCTGTATTTAAGCCCTTGGCGACTATCAATTTCGCCGTTTAAACAGGTGATTTGTAAGTAGGTCGCCTGAATGCTGACCACGCAATCGCTAGACGACACCATGCACACAGGCTCCTCTTGCTGGAAGAAGGCCATCCAAGCGGCTTGTGTGTTTAGGTGAGGTAAAACGGGAATGCGCATAGTCGGCGTCAAGCTAAATCGAATAAGTGGTTGAATATAAAACTTAAATTTAGCAGTCTATGGGCCGAAGATAAATAAATACTCCTTGTGGCGGCGTTATTTGTGCAAGGTTGCAAGGTGGGGAGTCAAAATGAAATTACTTAATCGCTCGGGTTTGTCTGTGGTGCCTAAGTTGCCGTTTATCGAATGGGCGGCAAAGCAGCAGGATGACCCACTGAATCAGGTGCTAACGGCCGCTGAGCAGCAGCAAGAAGGCACCCTTTATCTTATTGCAGAAGTGGAGAGCGAAGCCGATTTCGAGGCTGCGATTGAGCAGCACTGGCAAGCAATATTTGAAAACGAGCTGGCGGCATGGGATGAGTTTGGTGACCACTGGCCGCAAGGGCGCGACCGCGGGCTGTTTGAGCAATGGTTTAGTGTAGTGCCGCAAATTGCGACCTTTGATTTGGACAGTGAGCCGCTGATGACGGCGACTCTTTAAACGGCACTTTTGTTGTTACAGCCACCGTTACAACCAAGCCTTTGGTGGCAGGCTTTTAACACTGTCGGCCCCTTGCTTTCGCCCAAGGGGTTACGCAGACTAATGGTTTTTTCGTGAGTAGGGGATAAGGATTTGGAACAGCCAGTGATGCAGCAAGCACTTGAAGGGCTTGATATACACCCAATGCGTGAGTCGCTTTACGCAGAGCTTCACTCGCGTCCGTTTCACGTCATTGCCTCTCCGGCACGTGTCGCATATTTTGCTTTACTCGCTGATGAAGAAGTGCGGAATGCTCAGTTTGAGCACCTTTTGGAGCTATTTGAGCACAGTGACCAAGATGCACCGGATTGCGATGGTTTATTTTATGAGGTGGAGTTGAACGGTTTGCGTATTCGCCGCGAGCGTCACTTGGAGTTTACCACCTACACCTTCATTGATGAGCAGCCACCCAAAACCGACAACCCATTTGATGCGACCGCACTTCAGCGATTACCCGAAGGTTGGATGGCGCGTTTGCCCGGCCAAGTGGTTTCGGCCTTTCATGTGGCGATTCAAGATGCCCGAGAAACACCTGAAGACGAATTGCCCGTGGTAAAAAACCACTTTGAAGGCCAACGTTTGATTGGTAGTAGCCCGCAAAACGGCGATGCCCGTATCTGGACGAGCTTTTTATTACACAGCGATGGCTTGGGGCGCTTTTTGATTTTTAACAAAGCGATGAGTGATAGCCAATTAGGTCGTTTGACTCAGCGTGTGATAGAGATTGAAACTTATCGCTTAATGACTTTGCTCTCCTTGCCTTTGGCGCGCAAATACAGCCCAGGTTTGAGTGCGATGGATAAACGCCTTGCCGTGCTCACCGAGCGTTTAACCGCAGAAAAGGGCGTTGATGAAGCCAAGATCCTGTCTGAGCTTACTGAGATGGCGGCCTGGGTTGAGGCATGTCGTGCGCAAACCACCTTTCGCTTTGGTGCGAGTCGCGCCTATCAGGAGATTGTATCTAAGCGATTGGCTGAGCTTCGGGAAGATGAGGTGTCTGGTCACTTAACCATTACTGAGTTTATGACCCGTCGTTTAACGCCTGCGGTGCGTACGTGTGAGTCGGTAAGTGAGCGTTTAGAAAATATGTCGCTGCGTATCGACCGTGTATCTGACATGATGCGAACCCGCGTTGAGTTGTCGATTCAAGAACAAAACCAAGACTTGCTTAGCTCTATGGATCGGCGTTCACACATCCAGTTGATGATGCAACATACGGTTGAGGGGCTTTCGGTGGCGGCCATCAGCTATTACACCATTGGTTTGTTAAAGTTCTTGATTGATGCGGTGTATGAAGAAACCGGCGGTGCGTTTGATAAAAGTCTGGTGTTAGGCATCACTGTTCCTTGTGTGGTGGGCTGTGTTTGGTTTGCAACTCGCCGTATTCATCGTCGCTTTTTAAAGCTAGCGACAGAGCGGGCAGATGCTGAAAGGCACTAAATAAGCGCTTTGAATCGGCGCCGTGAGTGCGGCTAATTGCTTGTTTTTGCAGTGCTAGATAAGAATATTTCCTATTTTGCGCTAAATCGGGGCGTTTTTTCACCCCGCTCATTGCGCTCGTAGTTTGGTCGCCCTATATTAAATCTGACCTCAGTGAAGTAGGTAAGATAACGAATTAGGGAACCCCATGAGTAACTCGCTCAGTAAACATATAGGTATAAATGCATTTGTGTTGCCAGACGCGGTTTTGAAGTCTGTCGAGACGAAAGCTGCATTTGATGTTGCCGAGCACACTAAAGAGCCGCTATTTTCTGGCGCGCTTGGGCATTTTGATGCCAGTCAATTTAAAGGCTCACTTCAAGGTTTGTGGGATCTTGTGTGTGATGACTTGCGCGCCAAAGTGGTGGGCAGAAGCCTTAACTATTTTAGCGACTGTCTGCATCAGGCAACCTACGCCAGTAAACCCCTTCGCTGCTTTGAAGATTTAGAAACCAGCATTAGTGAAGAACAGCTGATTGTCGGCGCGTATTTTAGCGGTGTGATTGGCTGGGAAGCACAGCGTCTATTGCGCAATCTTGAGCGTGAAGTACGTGATGCGCCTTTCTCTCACAAAACACAATCGCCTTTACCTCAGCGCTTTCATCGTGTGTGTGAGCAAGGGGTGGATGCCTTAAGAGCTGCTGCTGCCCCAGCGCCCCTCATTGAAGTGGAAGAATATGTCGGTGCATTGAGTTCGCCGCGCTTTCATCGAAATATGGCTCGCGTTGATGCGGAATTGGCGGATATGCCAAGCCATTACCTGTCGCTTATTGCCCATAAGCTTTATGGCCTGTATATCAAAGCAAGCAGTAGCCGCACGCTTAGAGCTAATATCGACTGTGTTGCACCTATTTTGTGGGGCTTGCTACGCCAAAGTGTGCGGATACCCATTAACCATCTCATACAGTCGGATGCAACTTGGTCGCACTTGGCGGAGCGTTTTTTTCGTTTGGTCACTGTGGCAACGGTTGTTCCCAAACCCTTACCTAGCGAATACCTCTCGCAGCTTATTCAAAATGTGGTCAGCCCATATGGGCAAGCACAAGCCGATACATGTTGTGAGTCCGAGCGGCTGATGCAAGTTTGCGCCTTAAAAGCCTTGGTTCCTCATATTCGCCAAGTGCCAGAAGGCTGTTTGCAAAACCTTGTATTGGCAGCGATGCATTTGTATCTGTCGGCGTCACAACGCAGTAGTGGCCACAGCCGTTTTAACTGTTCAGCTGTGGTGTTTATTCCGGGCTTACTGCGCGCGTTATCGTTCCGTGCGACACGACCTTTTGTGCAGGCGTTGGTGAACGATGAGGTTTTGCGTTATCAGATACTTTCGCCAGTGTTGCTGCGTCGTTTGCGAGTGTTATCGCAGCAAATCGAGCTGCGCCACAGTCAAGGTATGTTCGCGGGCTCGCTTATACGTGCTTTGCGTAACGAGCGAGAAGAGCCTGCTTTTTTTGCGCTCTTGGAAGAGAGGCGGGGCGATAAGTAGGCATCTAGCTGTATCTAAGTGTGCCTAGTTACCGCCCTTTCAAGTTCACCATGTAACCTGCAGTATTAGCGCTGGCTGATAAATGCTTTATAAGCCAAGCCGCTGTCCTTAATCGTGCGTGTTTGGCTGGTGTAGTCCACATAAACCAAGCCAAAGCGCTTGCTGTAGCCTTCGGCCCATTCAAAGTTGTCCATCAAGCTCCAAGCAAAATATCCGCGAACATCCACCCCTAGCTCAATCGCATCATGAACAGCGTTAAGGTGGCTGTTTAAGTAATTGAGCCGCTGGGTGTCGTGTACTTGGCCCTGCTCGAGTTGATCGGCAGTGGCTGCGCCATTTTCAGTTATAAAGAGGGGCGGTAGTTTGTAGGTGGTATTTAGCTCTACCAATAGCTCGGTAAAACCTTGAGGGCATACCTCCCAGCCAATGTCAGTGTATTCGATGTTATTTTGATTTGGGTTTTTAACATCGGTGTAGCGGTGTTGGGCATCAAAACGATTGTGGTTACAGGTGTAGTAATTTAAACCTAAAAAGTCGATGTGGGCGCTAATGGTTTCGAGGTCGCCCTCTGCGATGAGGGGTTTGTAGACGCTCAGCTCCGTATCCAGCAATTTAGGGTAACGCCCTTGGAGTAATGGGCTAATAAAGAAGTGATTATCCAACGTGTCGCGAACCGCCGCGGCGTATACGTCATCGCTGCTTTTAGACGCAGGGTAGGTGCGGTTCATATTGAGCACGATGCCAACGGTGGCATTTTTCGCTTGTTTACGAATGCGGGGCACCGCAAGACCATGGGCGAGTAAAATATGGTGTGCCGCTTGGCGGCCCGCTTGTATGCTTGTTTTACCCGGAGCATGAATACCTTCTTCATACCCCAGAATAGCGGCGCAGTAGGGCTCGTTAAAGGTGGCCCAAGTATCAACCCAAGGCGAAAGCTCTGAAACCGTTAGCTCGGCGTAATGAGCAAAAGCGTAGGCCGTTTCGCGATTGAGCCAGCCGCCTTTGTCTTCTAAGTGCTGCGGGAGGTCCCAGTGATAGAGGGTGACATAGGTTTTTATTCCTTTGGCTTTTAGGCCCTGCAACAACTGGCGATAAAAAGCGATGCCCTTTGGGTTAATCGCCCCTTGAGCGTCCATGACTCTTGGCCACGCAATAGATAGCCGGTAAGCGTCTACGTTGAGCGATTCGATGAGGTCAATATCTTCTTGCCAGCGATGGTAGTGATCGCAAGCGACGCTGCCATCATCACCATTTTTTACGCGGTTAGGTTCATTGCAAAAGGTGTCCCAGATGCTAGGGAGGCGACCATCCGTAGTGTTAGCGCCTTCAATTTGAAATGCGGCGGTTGCAACGCCGAAGGTAAAATCCTTCGATAGCAGCTTTGAGTGAGCAGGTACCTGAATGCGCATAAATAACCTCGGAGCGTGACAATTGGCAGTTAAAAAGAGTGTTTGCACGTTAATGAAAGGCGGCGCTTTTGGTCAATACGAGAAGTGGTAATTAAGCAGAATAAAGGCAATTAAGTTATTTTTAAGGTTTTTAATCGTGTTTTGGGCGATTTTTTATTTTGATCTTAAGTTATTAAGATGTGGGTGGCGGGGGTGTGTTTGGTAATTTAGCGAGGCAAACGCTATGATGCTGCAATTCAGGCAGTCACCCGTTTCGGATACTTATTTTATGTGGCTGTTAAACATTTAAAGGTGTGATTGATGCAAACGGTATTAGAACAAAAGTTAGCGGAAGGTTTGGTTTTGGCGCATTTAGAGGTGCTTAACGAAAGTCATATGCACTCGGGGCCTGCAACGGACAGCCATTTTAAAGTGACAGCTGTGTCGAGCGACTTTGAAGGTAAGCGTTTGGTTCAACGTCATCAGTTGATCTATGGACTCTTGGCTCAAGAGCTTGCAGGGCCGATTCATGCCCTTGCTATGCACCTGTATACCCCAGAGGAGTGGCAGGCGCGTGGTGAAGCTGCGCCTTTGTCACCTAAGTGCGCAGGCGGCGTGGGTAGTCGGGGCTAAGGTGATATCCATAGAGGTTTAAATATTTTCACTTTTTGGATGTAATTGCATTATAAAACAGCGGGTTAAATCACAGTTGAACAAATTTATTAACCTAATAAGTGTTAAATTGTCACTAGTGATTTGCTCGGGTGTTGCATAAAATCCTTGAGCTATAAGTGTTGATGCCGACAGCCCTATATAAAGTGCCGAGCCGATAAATAGCTGGGCGAGCATGACTAAGCGCTGTCAGCGTAAAAATCGCTTTTTTGCTTTTGGATTTGAGAGGTCTTTAGAACTTAATGCAACTCGTCGTAAACTTTATCGTCGCAAATTGGCTGAACATTGTTGCCTTAATTTGGTTTTTAGTGTGCTTTAACGGCTACATGATTTATTCCAAAAGACAAAGTTACTCCACTGCTTGTTTGGCCAGTGTCATGCATCTTTGTCGAATGGAATGGATGCGACGGGTATGCGACCGTGAGAATCGAATTGCAGACACGGCAGCGGTGGCTAACTTAGAAAAAAGCGTTTCGTTTTTTGCGTCCACCACCATGCTTGTATTGGCGGGTTTGGTGACGGTTTTGGGCTCTACTGAAGAGGCGAGCCAAGTAATTGCCGATTTACCTTTCTCTGTGCCTGCGACTCAGCAGGAGTGGGAAATTAAGCTGATGGTGGTGATTACGCTCTTTGTTTATGCGTTTTTTAAGTTTACTTGGAGTTTGCGTCAATACGGCTTTGTGTCGGTGATGATTGGCGGTGCGCCGAATGCAAACGAAAATGCGACAGACACCGAAAAAGAAATTTTTGCTAATCGTGCCGCTAAAATGACCTCTATGGCGGCAAACAATTTTAATACTGGCCTTCGTAGTTATTACTTTAGCTTGGCGATGTTAGCCTGGTTTGTTAACCCTTATCTTTTTATGGCCGTTTCGGCAGGTGTGGTGTTCGTTCTTTATCGACGCGAGTTTAAGTCCAGTACACTCCGCTCCTTGATGATGAGCCGCAGCGCTAGTTTTAGTCGTAACGACTAACGCGGCTAACTCGACCGCCTCTGTTAGCCGCTGTGCATGCGCCTCGTCCCTTTGGGACGGGGCGTTTTTATGTCTGCTATCTGATGTTTTCAACAGGTTTTTTGATCAAGCCCTTGAAATCTAACGGGGCGACCGCATCTACACTGCATTAACAAAGAGCAGGCGGTTGCCTGTGTGAGTTAACCTAACTGAGAGATCGGAAGTAAAGAAATGACCAGTGTAAATCAAACCGAAACTCATGGCTTTCAAACAGAAGTAAAGCAGCTCCTCAACCTTATGATTCACTCTTTGTACTCTAACAAAGAGATCTTTTTACGTGAGTTGGTATCCAATGCATCGGATGCCGCTGAAAAGCTTCGCTTTGAGGCTTTGTCGAACGGCGATTTGTACGAAAACGATGGCGACCTTCGCATTCGTTTGTCGTTTGATAAAGACGCTAAGACCGTCACTATCGACGATAACGGCATTGGCATGACTCGTGACGAAGTAGTAGAGCACCTGGGTACGATTGCTAAGTCAGGCACGGCTAAGTTCTTCTCTGAATTGACAGGTGACAGTGCTAAAGACAGCCAGTTAATCGGTCAATTTGGTGTGGGTTTCTACTCTTCTTTTATCGTTGCCAAAAAGGTAGACGTATACACCCGTAAAGCCGGTGTGCCAGCAAGAGAAGGTGTATTGTGGAGCTCTGAGGGTGAAGGCGAATTTAGCCTGTCTACCATTGAAAAGGCGTCTCGTGGTACCACGATTGTATTGCACCTTAAAGAGGGCGAAGAAGAGTTTGCTGATAACTGGCGCCTTCGTAGCCTAATCCAAAAATACTCTGACCACATTGCCATTCCAGTGGTAATGGAAAAAGAGAGTCTGGAAGCCGAAACTGCTGAAGGCGAAGAGCCAAAGGCGTCAGAAGCACCTGAAGACGAAACCGTTAACTCAGCCACTGCACTGTGGACGCGCTCTAAGGGTGAGCTGAAAGACGAAGACTACCAGTCGTTCTACAAGCACATTGCATCTGACTATCAAGACCCGCTGACATGGGCGCACAACCGCGTTGAGGGTGGCTTAGAGTACACTAGCTTGTTGTTTGTGCCTGAGCGCGCACCGTTTGACCTGTGGAACCGTGAAGCGCCAAAAGGCCTTAAGCTTTACGTTCAGCGCGTATTTATTATGGATCAGGCGGATCAGTTCTTACCGTTATACCTGCGCTTCATTAAAGGTGTAATCGACACTAAAGATCTATCGCTTAACGTATCACGTGAGATTCTTCAAAAAGACGCTAAGGTTGATAAGCTACGTGCTGCGCTAACCAAGCGTTCGTTGGATACGTTGGCGAAGCTGGGTAAAAACCACCCAGAAAAATACGCGACTTTCTGGAAAGAGTTTGGCCAAGTTATTAAAGAAGGCCCAGCTGAAGATCATGCAAACCGCGAGAAGATTGCTGGTTTGATGCGCTTTGCGTCAACGCATACAGACTCAAAAGAGCAGAATGTCTCTTTGGCTGACTATGTGTCACGCATGAAAGAAGATCAGCAGAAGATCTACTACGTTGTTGCAGACAACTACAACACCGCAAAAAGCAGCCCGCACCTAGAGATCTTTCGTAAGAAGGGTATCGAAGTGCTCCTTATGACTGACCGCATTGATGAATGGATGATGGGTCACCTCTTTGACTTTGATGGTAAAACCTTCCAAGACGTCACTAAAGGCGAGTTGGACTTGGGTGAAACCGAGACTGAAGAAGAGAAGAAGGCGCAAGAAGAAGTTGCTAAGGCAAAAGAAGGCTTGGTTGAGCGTATCAAGTCTGCACTGGGTGATGGTGTACAAGAAGTGCGTGTGACTCATCGCTTGACTGACTCGCCTGCATGCTTAGTGGTGGGCGACCATGATATGGGGGCTCAAATGCGTCGTATTATGGAAGCAGCAGGTCAAGCAGTTCCAGATGTTAAGCCAATCTTTGAAATCAACCCAGATCACTCACTCATCAATAAGCTGGATTTAGAAGTAGACGAAGATCGCTTTGTAGACTTAACGCAAATCATCTTTGATCAGGCGAATTTGGCTGCTGGTGGCCAGTTAGAAGACCCAGCCGCCTACGTTGCGCGCCTAAACAAGCTGTTGCTTGAGTTAAGTGCTTAACGTAAACGCTAAAATCTAGCCGTTATTGGTTTATCAAAGCCTCGCAGTGTTTTGCTGCGAGGCTTTTTTATGCCTGTCTTAAGCGGTTCGGTGTGGCCTATGATGGTGCAAAAGTAGCAGTTGGCTTTGTTTTTGTGCTTAATTTCTTCGGGTGTGTTTTAAACGCTTGTTAGGTTTGGGTTGAGCTGGCGCAAAGAGTTGTAGTTTTTGTTTGAAATATTTGAAGTAATTGTAAGTGGTTGGTTTAGGTTTTAGCTGCAAGTGCGTAATGACGTTTCGTTAGATTATACGTTTAAAGAGTTAATTTCGTCTAAAGTGTCGCTAAATGATGCGATAATAATTAATACTTATCATATGGAATTTCTAATATAATCCCTAGTGATGACATTGTGTCACTGGTAAGCTAAAGGGCTTATGTAGTCCGAGCTAGGAAGTTTTGTATGAATCGTACGTTTGAAAGTCAAGCGCAGCGGCAACGCAGTAACTTGTTTGACTTGCTAAAAAAAGTGCTAAAAGCTCGAGGAATAACCTACATGGAAGTAGCGCGGTTGCTAGAGGTTTCTGAGCCAACCGTGAAGCGCCTGTTTCAAGAGCAGGACTGTAAGCTTAGCCGTTTGGTGGAATTGTGTGACCTTTTGGGAATGAGTATCGCTGACCTTGTAGAAATGGGTGAGCGTGATGATCGATCTGTCACTACATTGACGCCTGAGGTCGAGGCTCAGCTGGCAAATGATGCTGGCTTGATGTCGTTTTTTATGCTGTTGGTTAATCATTACAGTGTTGCGAGTATTTGTGACTTGAATGAGCTGCCGCCGGCGGATGCAGTGCACTATTTACAAGACTTAGAGCGTCTTGGTTTGATTCAGCTGGGGCGTGGGAACCAAGTGCATTTTAATGTTGCTCGCCCGATCCGCTGGAATGAAAATGGTCCGTTCCATAAGGCGCTTGAAAAAGTAAACTGTCAGTTTGTGTCGCAGGCGATGAATGAGCATACAGGGGCAGGGTATCCGTTTTTCTCTTCAAATCGTTTGCTAAGTGAAGCCAGTATCCATCGCTTAAATTTGCAACTCGATGCGCTCTACGAGCAGTATCAAAAGCAGGCGAATTTAGATCAGCTCCACTTTGCTAGCCATCAGCTTAAGCCTTATCAACTCCTTGGGACAATTGCGCCCATTGATATTCCACGCTACTTTAAAGTGCCGCGCTACACTCGTTAGTGGATTGCAGCGCAGCGCTTTTGTGTGCTTTATCTAATGGGTATTAAAGTCGAGCATTTGGTAACACTGTTTGCCAATGGCTTTGATACCCCATTCAAACACCTCTGACGGCGCTGACGAAAAGTTTAACCGCAGTTGGTTTTTATACTTACCTGACGCCGAGAACATTTCGCCCGGTGCGATGGTAATGCCTATCTCTCTTAGCTTGAGGTTGAGCTCTGTGGTGTCTATGGCGGAATCCAGCTCTAACCAGAGTAAGAAGCCTCCGTCAGGGTCGCTGACTCGGGTGTTGGCTGGAAAGTGCCGCTGGATTAGGTCTAGGGTTATGTCTCGTGCCGCCTTATAGTTTGCGCGCATTTTGCGTAGGTGGCGCTCATAGCCTCCTGTGGCAATAAAGTCCGATAGGGCCATTTGTTGTAAGGTGCCGCTGCTCAGGCTGGAGACGTACTTCATATGCATGACCTTTTCTGCATATCGGCCTGCCGAAACCCATCCTATACGCAGTCCTGGTGCTACGGTTTTTGAAAAAGACGAGCACAAGATCACTCGCCCTTGCGTATCAAAAGACTTAAGGCTTTTGGGGCGTGGATACTTAAATGACAGGTCGCCATAAATATCGTCTTCGATAATGGGTAAATCGTAGTTTTCCGTACAGGCCAGTAGCGCCTTTTTATTGGCGTCTGGCATGGTGTAACCCAAGGGGTTGTTACACGTTGGTGTGATCATCAGGGCCTTTATGGGCCATTGCTCAAGGGCGAGCTCAAGCGCGTCGATGCTGATTCCTGTTTTGGGGTGGGTGGGGATTTCCAAAGCCTTCAATCCATTGGCTTCAATCGCTTGAATAGCACCAAAAAAGCAGGGTGAGTCGATAGCGACAATATCACCGGGCGAGGTGACTACACGTAAGCTTGAAACCAGTGCCTCTTGGCAGCCAGAGGTCACGATGATCTCTTCGGGGTGAACGTGGCTTCCAGCCTCGATGCCGATGCGTGCGATCTGTTCTCGTAGCTTTTTGGAGCCGCGAATGTAGTCGTAGTTAAAAATTTTTTCGCCGAGGGAGCGGGTAATCTCACTTGCGGCTTTGGTTAGCGGTTTGAGCGAGGGGGCTGAAACATTGGGGATCGCCCAGCCAAGGTTAAGCAGTTGTCCGTCCTCAGCTTCTGAGATGAGGTGGCACATCTGTTCCCATTGCCTCACCTTTAATGGCATCTGTACTGGTTTTGTGGCTTTAGGTAGGTTAGGTGTTTGGCTGGGCTGTTTTACATAGTGCCCAGATTTAGGTTTTACCTCGGTAAAGCCACTTTCTTCTAACACCAAATAAGCTTGCTGTATGGTCGAGATACTGACTTGGTATTCCTTTGCCAAATGGCGAATAGAGGGTAGCTTGGTGCCAACAGCGTAATAGCCTTTGTGGATTCGCTCTTGTAATTCCAGCGCAATTTTTTCATACAGTTTTTCGGCCATGAGGGGTGTTTCTCCATACACAATACAGATGGGTGATATCCAACCAGTACAGTTGTCTTTTTTATAATCTGTACCGTAATAATATAATTTATTTGGATCTGTATCGGTAGGGTGTCTTTCCATAAACTGAGCTTGTTCGCTGGGTAGCCCGCTCCTCTTAAACACTTGGCTGCTCAGCACCTTATTTGCAAAAGCCATAGGTACGGCTAGGAGGTCGCAATGGAAAAGCTAAGTTTAAGTGGGTTCACTTCGTTTCAGTTCAATGATTTGGCTGCACAGGTTTCAGCTAAGGTCGCGGGTATCCAGCTGCAGCTGGCCACATGGAAGAAGCGAGCTTATGACCGTCACGACCTACGCCTACTGAGTGATGAGCAGATTATGGCTGTCGGACTTGACCTTGAGCAGGTGCGAAAAGAATCTGAAAAGCCTTTTTGGGTGGAATAGTGAGAACACTCCCGCTGCGTTGCGCGGGAGTGTTTTTTTGGGTTAAGCCTAAGCGCAATGATCGATTTTAGTGGTGTGAGCGTAGGACAAAAAAGCGTAAAAAATTCGTCAAAAAAGAGTGTACCTCAGGTATAACTTGACTATACTTCGCGCGGCTGGCGGGATATGAAAACTCGGCCAGTTTAAGTGTTTTTGGCTAGGTGTGCGGGGCGTCCTGCATCGCGCTACCTAGGCGGTCTCCACGCTTTTTGAGTAGTCACTGATATGAATCTTCCGGAAAATATGTCGCCCGAAACTTGGTCTAAGGTACAGGCGATGGCACAAACCCATCCTACACCGTTTTTAGCGCTAGACTTAGCAGACGTTGAAGCCAAGTATAAACAGCTTGAGCAAGGCTTTGATTATGCCAAGGTGTTTTATGCGGTAAAGGCTAATCCGGCAGACGAAATTATTGAGTCGTTGGCTGCTTTGGGTTCTAACTTTGATATTGCCTCGATCTACGAGTTAGACAAGGTCGCCAAGTTTGGCGTTGACCCATCACGTATGAGCTACGGCAACACCATTAAAAAAGCGAAAGACGTAGCTTACTGCTACGAAAAAGGCGTTCGCTTGTTTGCCACCGACTCTGAGCCAGATTTGCATAACATCGCAAAATACGCGCCGGGCTCAAAGGTTTACATTCGCATTTTGACCGAAGGCTCAGAAGGTGCCGATTGGCCGCTTTCTCGTAAGTTTGGCTGTAACCCAGAGATGGCCATTGAGTTGGCTGTGCTAGCGCAAAGCTTAGGATTGGAGCCTTACGGTGTATCCTTCCACGTGGGCTCCCAGCAACGTGATATCGACGTTTGGGATGGTGCCATTGCTAAGGTGAAGGTGATTTTTGAGCGTTTGAGCTTAGAGCACGGTATCGAGCTTAAAATGATCAATATGGGCGGTGGCTTTCCGGCTAACTACCTATACAAAACCAACGACTTTGAAACCTATGCGAGCGAAATCACTCGTTTCTTGACCGAGGATTTTGAAAACCTGCCCGATATTATTTTGGAGCCAGGTCGCTCTTTAGTGGGTGACTCTGGTGTGCTTGTGAGTGAGGTGGTGCTGATTTCACGTAAATCGCAAACCGCACTTGAGCGTTGGGTTTACACCGACGTGGGTATGTTTAACGGTTTGATTGAAACCATGGGCGAAGCCATTAAGTATCAAGTGGTGAGCGATAAAGAAGGTGAGCTAGAGCCGGTTATTTTGGCGGGGCCAACTTGCGATAGCATGGACATTATGTACGAGAACCACAAGTACGAACTGCCGTTAACTCTAGAACAGGGTGATAAGCTGTACTGGATGTCTACCGGTGCTTACACCACCAGCTACTCTTCCGTTGAGTTTAATGGCTTTCCGCCGCTTAAGTACTACGTGATTAAGTAAAGCGGTATTAAACAGATAGCAAAAAGGGGGCGAATCATTCGCCCCCTTTTTTTATGCTTACAGGTTTGGCTGAGCGCTCTTTTAGAAGCGGTAGCCCACGCCCATCATTAACACCACTGGGTCAATTTCTTGTACGCCTTGTTCTGCACCATTGATGTATACCTTAGAGTCGATATCAATGGTGTAAACAGCGGCGTTTAAGAACCATTGTTCGCTTAGTTGATAATCAACACCTGCTTGTACAGCAAGGCCTACAGAGTCTTTTAGCTCAAGGGTTGCGCCGCTATCGAGCTTGTCGTTAAAGAAGGTGGTGTAGTTTAAACCGACGCCAACGTAGGGTTGTAGTTTGGAATCTTTTTCGAGTGGGTAGTACTGCACAGACACGGTAGGCGGCAGGTGTTTAGTTTCACCCAAGCGTGCCCCAGATGTATTGGTAATGGTGTGCTTAAAGGGGGTTGCTGCGAGTACTTCAACAGCTACCTTGTCGGTTAGCATGTAAGCGCCTGCAACGCCTAGTTGGGTGTTGTCTTTAATGTCTAGGCCAAGATTGTCGCTGGCATTGGGGTTGACGTTGGCTAAGCCTGCGCGAACCAGAATGTCACCGGCTTCGTGTGCCATGGTTTGAGTAGCAGCAGTGATAAGGAGAGGTGCGGCGATAAGTGGAATCAGCTTACTAGACATTTTCAGTTACTCCGATCAATTGGATAATGTACGAAGCGGATTAAACCATGGGAGTTGGTCGAATATATTGATCTAGGTTCTTGTTTTTAATGCGTAAAATGCGTGTAAGATTTTTGGTTGATATATCGCAGTGAGGTGGTTTTTTAACCGACGAATAGTGCTTTTGTTGGCTTAACTCAAGGTGCTCAACAGTGAGGGGGTTTATGAGCGTGGCTCGCTTGCCCTAACGATGTGTGTTTGGTTTGGGCAATAAAAAAGCGCCTACAAGGAGGCGCTTTGATGTGGGCTTGGGCGAGTGCTTAGCCGTTGATTGCTTTAATCAAGAAAGCAAGTGCTTCGTCGGCAGCGACTTCTTGCTTGTCAGCGTCAGTACGGAATTTGTACTCAAGCTGGCCTGCTTTAATTCCGCGATCAGAGATGACTAGGCGGTGCGGAATGCCGATAAGCTCCATGTCGGCAAACTTAACGCCCGGACGCTCTTTACGGTCGTCCAGAAGGGCGTCAATACCCGCCGCTTTTAGGCCTTCATAGATGCTGTCAGAAAGGGCTTTAACTTCGTCAGACTTGTCGTAGTTAAGTGGCACAACCGCCACAGCGAATGGTGCTAGGCTAGCTGGCCACGTGATGCCGCGATCGTCGTGGTTTTGCTCGATAGCGGCAGCCACAACGCGCGTAACACCAATACCGTAACAACCCATTTCCATGACGGCTGCTTTGCCGTTCTCGTCAAGTACGGAAGCGTTTAGCGCAGCGGAGTACTTATCGCCCAATTGGAAGATATGACCCACTTCGATGCCGCGCTTGATTTCTAGTGTGCCTTGGCCGTCTGGGCTTGGGTCGCCGGCAACGACGTTACGTAGGTCTGCTACTTGCGCCATAGGCAAGTCGCGCTCCCAGTTCACACCAAAGAAGTGCTCACCGTCGGTGTTTGCGCCTACGGCAAAGTCAGACGCTACAGCCACAGCGCGGTCTGCGATAACTGGCATGTTAAGGCCGACTGGGCCAAGAGAGCCAGGGCCTGCGCCAATAGCGTCGCGAATTTGTTCTTCGGTCGCCATTACCAGTGGAGATGCAACGAGGTCTAGCTTTTCAGCTTTAATTTCGTTGAGTTCGTGATCGCCGCGAACCAATAATGCAACAAACTCACAGTCCGCTTCTTCGTCAGCGACAACGATTAGAGTTTTTACGGTTTTTGTGATGTCGGCGTCAAACTGCTCAACCAAGTCAGCGATGGTTTTAGCGTTTGGTGTCGCAACACGGGTCATTTCTTGCGTTGCTTCAGCGCGATCGTGCGCAGGCGCAAGGGCTTCGGCAAGCTCGACGTTGGCGGCGAAGTCGCTGCTATCAGAGAAAGCGATGTCGTCTTCGCCTGAGTCTGCCAAAACGTGGAATTCGTGTGATAGGGCACCACCAATTGAACCTGTGTCTGCCAATACAGGGCGGAAGTCCAAACCTAAACGTGAGAATACATTGCAGTAGGCTTGGTGCATGGTTTGGTAAGTTTGGTCAAGTGAGTCGCGGTCCATATGGAAGGAGTAAGCGTCCTTCATGATGAACTCACGTGAGCGCATTACACCAAAGCGTGGGCGAATCTCGTCGCGGAACTTGGTTTGAATTTGGTAAAAGTTCGCTGGTAGTTGTTTGTAGCTCTTAAGCTCACGACGAACCATGTCAGTGATAACTTCTTCGTGTGTTGGGCCAACACAAAATTCACGGTTGTGACGGTCGTTAACACGCAGCAACTCTGGTCCGTAAAGCTCCCAACGACCCGACTCTTCCCATAGCTCTGCAGGTTGAATGGCAGGCATGAGCACTTCTTGCGAGCCTGCGTTTTCCATTTCTTCGCGCACAACACGCTCCACCTTGCGCAGTGTTCGCAGGCCCATCGGTAGCCAAGTGTAAAGGCCCGAGGCAAGTTTGCGAATCATGCCCGAACGCAGCATTAGCTGGTGGCTAATCACTTCTGCGTCAGAAGGGGTTTCTTTTAATGTGGCAATTAAATATTGGCTTGCGCGCATAATGAAATGAATCCGTATCTATTGTGCAAATAAGAGTAATGAGCCCCAATTGGCCATGAGTAGTGCATGGCCAGCGTCTCATCAACACACAGCGGTGTGCCAATGAGCAGGGATCTGTTGGGCAGACATTTTATGGGGCGAGGCTAGGTCTGCCAAGCCCATTTCAACGAAAGGTGAATTTAATCAGCGATTTGCAGGCTGGATTTGTCGAATTCTGCAACGAAGTTAACCAATTCGGTTAACTGATGTTCGTTAAACACTGGAATACCGTATTGCAGGAGCTCTGCAGCGGCGATGCCTGGGCCGTCAGTCAGGGTGCGGCTAAAGCTGCCGTCATAAACTTGGCCGTTACTGCATGAAGGGCTTTTTGACTTCATCAGGGCGCAGCAGGCTTTATGTTGTTTTGCGAGTAGTCGGGCGCGCTCGGCACCATCTAAAAACTCACTGGTAAAGTCGTTTTGTTTGGCATCCATGATGCGAGGCGGAAAACGGCTGATGATTTCAGCGGCGGGGCGAGGAACCGGAAGGCCGCCTTCGCGCTCTGGGCAGACCTTGACGATACGCCCTTGGTCTAGCCAGTTTTTAATCGCGGCGTGCTCAATGAGGCTGTTGCCGCCGTCATAACGCACGTTATCGCCCAACAAACAGGCGCTTACTAAAATTGTAGCCATTTTTTTATCTTCTTATTGTTTTGTTGGGCGCATTATAACGATAAGAATGGGGCCTGCGTCAATCTGAGTGAGCTAGTGCTTAAGTTCTAGTTAAGTAAAACTCAGCAAAAGTGAAGGGGGCTTGAGGTAGGTCAGAAAAAGCGAAGGGCTGCTTACGAAGAGCAGCCCCGAAGGCTTATGCGGCCTCTGGTGTAGGGCGTTTGTTGACCATAAAGGTCGCTTCGCCTGTGGCTACAAGTACATCTTTAACATGAACGTCGGTTTTTGCTTTTACTCGTCCACGGCGCTGGTCTATATCAGTGATGGTGACGGTAGCGCAGGCGGTGTCACCAAAAAATACAGGCTTGCGAAACTTAACTTGTTGGTCGATATAAATCGCGCCTGGGCCAGGAAGTTTTGTACCTGCGACCGTTGAGATAAGCGCGGCGCTAAACATGCCATGGACAATACGCTGCTTAAATGGGGTGGTGGCTGCAAACTCTTCGTTTACATGAACGGGGTTAAAGTCGCCTGAAATGCCAGCAAAGGTGTACACATCGCTTTCAGAAACGGTTTTTGCAAAGCTTGCGCTCATGCCGACTTCTAGATCTTCTAGGTAATATCCGTGCAAGGTATCCATGGTTTGCCTCAGTATTGGTCTTTATAAAACAATAATCTGCGCAATGATAAACAACTTTGCCCTAGGTGTCGCCTTGGCACTGACTATGACTATTAAACTTAGGTGTTTTGGGGTATCTTAGCTCGCTAAATTAAATCGTAAGCATTGGCCCAAAGCGGCTATTTGTGCTGTTTGTCGGCGACTTTAGCTAATCGCACCACAGCACAAGGCAAGGGTATTGCTGCACGACATTCAATATTAATACCTCATAAACTGAATGAGATAGCGACAACACTATGATCATTAAGCCCAAAATTCGCGGATTTATTTGTACCACTACTCACCCTCAAGGCTGTGTTGAAAATGTACGTGAGCAAATTGCTTACACTCAACAAAGCGGCGAAATTAAAGACGGTGCAAAGCGCGTCCTAGTGATTGGCGCTTCGAGTGGTTATGGCTTGTCTTCACGTATTGCTGCGGCGTTTGGTAGCGGTGCTGCGACTATTGGTGTGTTTTTTGAAAAGCCGGGTACTGAGCGTAAAACAGGTACAGCGGGCTGGTACAACGCGGCTGCATTTGATGCAGAAGCAAAAGCTGCTGGTCTTTACTCTAAAAGCCTGAACGGTGATGCTTTTTCACACGAAGCAAAAGCAAAAACCATCGACCTAATTAAAGAAGACCTAGGTCAAATCGACCTTGTTGTTTACTCATTGGCTTCGCCTGTTCGCAAAATGCCGGATACGGGTGAAGTGGTACGCTCTTGCCTTAAGCCTATTGGCGAGCCTTACAAATCGACTGCTATTGATACAAACAAAGATGTCATCATCAATGCCGAAGTTGAACCTGCGACAGAAGAAGAGATTGCAGCAACTGTCACGGTTATGGGCGGTGAAGATTGGGAACTTTGGATTGATGCGCTAGACAATGCGGGCGTACTGGCTCTGGGTGCTAAGACCGTTGCCTACTCGTACATTGGCTCTGACATCACTTGGCCGATTTACTGGGATGGTGCCTTAGGTAAAGCAAAACAAGACCTCGACCGTGCAGCTACCGCTATTAACGAGCGTCTAGCTAAAACCGGTGGCCAGGGTAACATCGCTGTACTTAAGTCTGTTGTTACTCAGGCGAGCTCAGCTATTCCTGTTATGCCTTTGTACCTATCTATGGTCTTCAAAGTAATGAAGGAAAAGGGCCTGCACGAAGGCTGTATGGAACAGGTTTACCGCTTGTTTGACACGGGCCTTTACGGTGATAAAGCAGAGATGGACGATGCTAACCGTTTCCGTATCGACGACTGGGAGCTGCGCGAAGATGTACAAAGCGCTTGTCGTGAAATGTGGCCAGAAATCACCACTGAGAACCTGTTTGAGAAAACAGACTATGCCTACTACAAAGATGAGTTCTTAAAACTCTTTGGGTTTGGTGTAGGGGCTGTTGATTACGAAGCTGATGCCAACCCAGTCGTGGACTTTGATGTTCAAGACATCTAAGCGTTAGGTTAAGGTAATCTTGATGACTAAAAAGCCGTAAGAATGATGTTCTTACGGCTTTTTTTATGCGTGTAAATACCCTATGTAACTCGGTGTGCTGATGCTCGCCTTGGTGCGATATAAAACCCAAAGAAGAGGTGATGGTGATGTTACGAGGTTTTCGTCGATTTGATAAAACACAAGTGATCGCGCCTGATGCCGCGCTGCCGGGGCGCAATGAGGCTATTCCCACGGCCTCGACCCACGCGGTATTTGGCAACGAATTAAAGTGTCCTTTAGATAATGGCTTGGCCGAGATTGTATTTGGCTTGGGTTGCTTTTGGGGTGCCGAGCGTAAGTTTTGGCAACAGCCGGGCGTCGTTTCCACTGCGGTGGGTTATGGCGCGGGTTATACCCCCAATCCAACCTACGAAGAGGTTTGCAGCGGTCAGACAGGGCATAACGAGCTGGTTCGCGTAGTGTTTGATACATCAAAAACTGACCTGGCCGCCTTGTTAAAAGTATTTTGGGAGTCGCATAACCCAACACAGGGGATGCGCCAAGGCAATGATATAGGCACACAGTATCGGTCGGGTATTTACTGCGCCGATGAGGCACAAGCAGAGCAGGCTAGAGCGTCATTAGAACAGTATCAGCGGGCACTCACAGCCGTAGGTTTAGGTGAAATAACCACCGAAATATTACCTCTCTCAGGCTTTTACTATGCCGAGGCTTATCATCAGCAATACCTTCACAAAAACCCGAACGGCTACTGTGGCCTTGGTGGTGTGGGTGTGGTGCTAATTTAGGCTGTGCTAAATAAGTGTATTGCTCGTGCATTAATGTGGTGCTGTGTGTAAAAAATAAGCGGCTTCTTAGGGCGAATAGTGGTTAACGAGTGCGGTTTAATTAATCGCCTTTGGGATCATTAAACTGAAATTTTACTGTAACCTGCTGTTAATAAATGATTTTTAAACTATAAGCATAAGTTGGCACAAAGACTGCTATCTAATAGTAAAGTCTGAGTAATGCAGCTTTACCCCAAGGAGAGGAACCAAGGAAGAGTAATTTTCATCAAGGAGTGATGAATGATGGATTTACACAGGGTGTGTAAATAATTGATAGCAAGGCGAGGCAGGAGCCCAGCTATAGGACAAATAGGAAATGCGGTGAGGAACGCCGTCTGAGGGAGCATTCAAGAAGCTTTTATCAAGGTAGATGTGTTTGGCTTTGGACAAAATAGAAAGCGCTTCTTGAAAGTTTTTGATGAACTAGATCTTAGAACGCTATGGAATGAGTCGCCAAGGAAGTGGCTCAAGGATGGTTGCGGGGTAAGGATGCAACACTAAGGATGGCAAAGAGGGAGCAAGGAGGATAGATTCAGCAAGGATGCTGTGAAGTTCAATAAAGATAAAAAGGTCAGTTTTTTGTCTTCGGTAGTCGTTTGGTATTTCCAAACAGCGTTGTATATAGAAAAGGCCGGAAAGGGATATGGAATCGTTCTTTTAAGCTGGTGATAGATTGCTCAAGGAGTTGAGCGTAAGTAGCGGTGACGCGAGGATGCGCATCACAAGGAGATGTAACAGAGGGATTTATCGATATTGCTTAATACTCCGAAGGATTGGAGGCTCAGTTTAAGATGACACTTAAGTGAGGTGAAATCAAGGATGAGACGAGAGGCGATATTTTGAAGCCAGTCTTGGTTAACTCAAAAAGCAGTGCTCATTGAGAGTACTGCTTTTTTTACGTTGGCGGCTCGACGATATTTAAAGTCAGCGATAGGTTAGGCTGTGACTTCAGATAGGTATTTAGCATCGATATTTTTTTGGCTGTAGGCCATGCCCATTACGCTGAGATATTCTAAGCGATCGGCTTTCATTAAGTCGATATTGGGAGTGCCTAGGCCATTACGTTCGTAAATTTCGGCTAAAAATGCCATGTAAGCTTCGCCTTCTGGCACAAGTAATAGGCTCGCAGCGCCTACATCTGGCTTTACTTGGCTTGCAAGTTCGTCTGGTAGGTTAACTTCTAACACGACGGGTTGCTCGCTGCTGCCTAAGCGAACACCACGAGACCTGACGGTTTGCTCTGCCCAGTAGTAGGCGACCTCTTTACTGGGTGTTAAAAATACGGGTTCTTTGGATTCAGAGTATTCATTGCCAATGGTGGCCATGGTTTGCTTGGTGGCTGCTTTCATGGCTTTGTCGCCAGAGCCAACCAGCCCTTGTTGCTTAATCGACTCAAGAAGTGCCGAAGATGTACCGTGATACCAAACGTTGCTGGTAACAAACCCTTGCTCAGTTAATGTCTGTGCTGCGTCTTGTAAAAAATCAGGTGTATTGGCCATGGTTGGAATCACTTCGTTAGTTGTGGATTAAAGATACTAATCAATTTTAACCGAAATTTGCATGAGGTAGATGGGCGTTACGGTTAAAAAGCGAATGCATATAAACAAAAAAGGCGGCTCCGTGGTATTAGTACAGGGGCCGCCTTTTGGATGTCGGTTCAATTAGCCGATGATTAACCGGCTAACTGACGCTCAGTAAGCAAATGTTGCTTAGTTGAACTGGTTAGACGTGTTTTTCGCGCCGCCAGCTTTAAGAGCGTTTTCACCTGCGTAGTATTCTTTGTGGTCGTCACCGATGTCTGAACCAGACATGTTTTGGTGTTTCACACATGCGATACCTTGACGGATTTCTTTACGTTGTACGCCAGCTACGTAGCCCAACATGCCTTCTTCACCGAAGTACTCTTTCGCTAGGTTGTCTACAGACAACGCAGTCGTGTGGTAAGTCGGTAGAGTGATCAAGTGGTGGAATACGTTCGCTTCACGTGAACAGTCTGCTTGGAAAGTACGTACACGAGCATCTGCTTCGTTAGATAGCTCAGAACCGTCGTATTCAGCGCTCATTAGGTTAGCGCGGTCGTATGCAGACGTGTCTTTGCCTTCTTTTTCCCAAGCATCAAATGTTTGCTGACGGAAGTTTAGGGTCCAGTTGAACGAAGGAGAGTTGTTGTAAACTAGCTTCGCATTTGGGTGTACTTTACGTACTTCGTCCATCATGTCTTTGATTTCGTGTACAGTTGGTACTGCAGTTTCGATCCAAAGTAGGTCAGCGCCAGCGTTGATTGCTTCGATACAGTCGAATACGCAACGCTCGTGGCCTGTGCCTGAACGGAACTGGTACAAACCAGAAGGTAGACGCTTAGGACGAACAAGCTTGCCGTCACGGTTGATTACAACGTCGCCTTGCTTCATTTCTGAAACGTCGATTTCTTCAACGTCTAGGAAAGAGTTGTAAACGTCGCCTTGGTCGCCTGGCTCACGTACTACAGCGATTTCCTTAGTTAGGCCAGCACCTTCAGAGTCGGTACGTGCAACGATGATACCGTTGTCGATGCCTAGCTCTAGGAAAGCGTAACGCAATGCACGAAGCTTAGCGTGGAAGTCAGCGTGAGGAACGGTTACTTTACCGTCTTGGTGACCACATTGCTTCTCGTCAGCTACTTGGTTTTCGATTTGTAGTGCACAAGCACCCGCTTCGATCATTTGCTTAGCCATTAGGTAAGTCGCTTCAGCGTTACCAAAACCAGCGTCGATGTCAGCAATGATAGGCACAACGTGAGTTTCGTGGTTGTCGATTTTAGCTTGTACTGCTGCTTCTGCTGCAGTGTCGCCTGCTTCACGTGCTGCGTCTAGTTCGCGGAAAAGGCCGCCTAGTTCACGAGCGTCTGCTTGGCGCAAGAAGGTGTAAAGCTCTTTAACAAGCGCTGCAACCGTAGTTTTTTCGTGCATTGATTGGTCAGGTAGAGGACCAAACTCAGAACGTAGCGCTGCAACCATCCAACCAGAAAGGTAAAGGTATTTACGTTCAGTTGTACCAAAATGCTTTTTGATAGAGATTAGCTTTTGTTGGCCAACAAAACCGTGCCAGCAGCCTAGTGACTGAGTGTACTTGGTTTTGTCTTCGTCAAACGCAGCCATGTCAGCACGCATGATGTCGGCTGTGTATTGAGCAATCTCAAGACCTGTTTTGAATTTGTTCTGAGCACGCATGCGGGCAGCAGATTCTGGGTTGATAGCGTCCCATGCTGAACCGTTCGCTGCGCGTACTGTTGAGATGCTGTCGATGTCTTTGGCTAGAGTTGACATTGTCTGTTCCTCGATATTGTCGTGTTGAGCGTATCTTTTTTGTTGTTCGGTTGGTTTACGCTTTCCATCATAGGAGCGGGTGCAGCATAAATGAAATAAATGTCTATAATTATAGGTATTTCGTGGGTGAATGTTGTAGAATGGTAGTAGTCACATTTTTAGAGGGTTTAGCGTGAACATTGAGCATATCGACTTGAATTTGCTGGTTTATTTGGATGTTTTGTTACGCGAGCGCAATGTGACGCGAGCCGCTGGATACCTTGGTATTAGCCAGCCTGCGATGAGTAATGGATTGCGTCGATTGCGAGAAACCTTCAATGACCCCATCCTTGTGAGAACCACAGAGGGGATGCTGCCTACCGATCGTGCCTTGGCTATGCAGCCTATGTTGCGCCAAGCGCTTGCTACTATAGAACAAGGCGTTTTAGCGGCGAATGAATTTGAGCCAGCCTCAAGTGACCGCGTATTTCGGATTATGACCAGTGATTACGGTGAGGCGACGCTGTTTCCTCAGGTGCTTGACCGAGTAATGGAAGAAGCGCCAAACGTGGTTTTAGATATTTTGACACCGAGTGATTTGGGGTATTTAGATGTGGAGCAAGGGCAGGTGGACTTAGTGATTAACCGCTTTGACTCGATGCCGCAGTCGTTCCACCAAATTACCTTATGGCGCGATACCTTCTCTTGCTTATTAAGTGTTGATCACCCCATTGCAGACAATTTTACGCTGCAAAACTATTTGGCTTCGCACCATGTGTGGGTAAACAAAACAGGTATGGGTTCAGGGGTAGGCCTAACCCCGCAAGATACTAAGCGCTTGGGTTGGGTGGACGCAGCCTTAAATAAGGTGGGCAAGCAGCGCCATATTACGGTGTTTACCCGTCATTATCAGTCGGCATCCTTGTTGGCGCAGCAAAAGAACCTTGTTGTAACTATTCCTACTAAAGCGGCATTGATGCAGCAGCATAACCCGATGCTTAAGGTTGTGGATCCGCCTTTTGAGATTCCTGCGTTCGACTTTAAGATGGCGTGGAGTCCATTGTTGCAGCATAACCGAGCACATCGTTGGTTACGTCGACTGATTGCAGAGACTGCACAAGGTCATGAGCATATGTGGTAAATCGGGCCTTACAGAAATAGCCTAGATATAAAAATGCCCGCACCTTTTAAAAAGTAGCGGGCATTTTTTTGGCTGCTTGAAAGCGAGGCTTAGTTAAGGCGGGGCCTAGTTAAAGCGGTGTTTAGTTAGCACCTTCCTCAAAGTAGAGTGAGCCTTGGTTGTATAGTGTGGCTAACAACTCGGCTTGCTCTAATGTGGTTTCGCTAGCAAACACGCGCTCGTTACACAGTGCCAATGCGAGCTCTTTAAGCTCGGGTGTTGAGCACTCAAAGGCTTGCCCGTCTACGAACAAAAAGAAATGCTCGCCCGCCTCACGGTAAGCAATGCGCGTACCTTCGTTGCGATTTAGGGTGTCGCCTTCACCAATGTACAGCTGGATATCGAGTGGGCCGAGGTCTTCCTCTGGGCTGTTATCGATATCCTCATATTTTGGTTGCGTCATTTGTTGACCAAACCAGCGATCAAAGGTGTTTGGATCATTAAGGTACTGCTCAAAAATACCTTTAACAGTAATCATGCTTTGTTCGGTGATTTCAGCAGATGAGGCTTGTGGCGTTAGCTCTGGGTCCGCGTAGCGGTCTTCTTCGCAAAGCTTTTCGCTCAGAAAAGCGCTAAATTCGTCAAATAGCTCTTTGTGTGACGGTGCGCGAAAGCCTACCGAATAGGTAACACACTCGTCGTCGAGTGCGGTGCCGTTATGACCAAACTGTGGTGGAATGTAGAGCAAGTCGCCTGGGCCTAAGTCATAGCTTTCTTCGGTTTGCCAATCTTCCAGTATTTTTACCGGTAGATTCGGGCGAATAGGGCTTTGCTCGGTGTATTTTGGACCAACTTCCCAGCGACGTTGACCAAAGGCTTGAATCAAAAACACATCGTAATGGTCAAAGTGTGGGCCCACACCGCCGCCTTGGGTGGCGTAGCTGATCATCAGGTCATCGACGCGCCAGTTAGGCACAAAGTTAAATTGCTCTAAAAATAGCGATGCTTCAGGCGCCCAGTGATCAACGCCTTGTACTAACAATGTCCAAGGTACATCGTCTTGGGCAAAGTCATCTTCAGAGAAGGGGCCGTGTGCCAGTTGGTAGTCAGGGCTGGTTTCGCTGCCACGAATAATACGCGATTCGACGTCTTTTTCGCATGCGAGACCTGCGAGGTCGTTGGCGTCGATAGGCGGCGCGAAGTTGGCAAAGGCGTTACGGATGACGACTGGTTTTTTTTGCCAGTATTCAGCTAAAAACGTAGAAATAGGCATATCGCCAAGATGAGTCAGCATGGGGTGCTTGTCCTCTGTTATTTTTTATCTAGGCTGTCGTCGACGGATGAAAGAATGCCACGCAGCATGTTCAGTTCGGTTTTTTCGGGGCGAGAGCGATTAAAGTAACGCTGTAACTTATCGAGCACTTTACCCTCGTGTTTTTCGATAATAAAGCCTGTCTTGCGCAGTACTTGCTCTAAGTGCTCGTAAAACAACCAAAGCTCTTTTTGGCGCGGGTAGGGCGCATCTGCGGCTGTGCTCTTCGGTGTTGCTTGAGTTGCTGCTTGAGCGGCCATCCAGACTTCATAACACAATACTTGCACCGCTTGTGCGACGTTCATAACGGGATAGTCTGGGTTGGCATTAATGTATACATGATAGTTACATTGTTTCAGCTCGCTGTTGTGTAGCCCCATGGTTTCGCGGCCAAACACAATGGCAACTTTCGCGTTGTTTTTACAGTGGCTAACGGTGAGTTCGCCAGCTTCGCGCGCGTCAATAAGCGGTAAATCGAAGGTGCGTGTGCGAGCACTGGTGCCAATGACCAGCTCACAGTCGGCAATGGCCTCTTCAAGGGTGCTTACGCGTGTGGCGTTTTCGTAGACATCTTTTGCGCCAGCGGCTCTGGGGAGAGCTTCTTGCTCTGGGTCGTCACACGGGTCCACCAGCCAAAGGTCGCTAAGGCCCATGTTTTTCATGGCACGAGCGGTGGCGCCTAGGTTACCGGGATGAAAGGTGTTGATGAGTACAATACGAACGTTATCTAACATCATGGGTATTTAATCTAGGTTAAGACGTTAAAAAGGCCGCATAAAGCGGCCTTTATCGATCTGCGGCTAAGGAGTGAACTTAGATCGCTTTAGCTTGGCTAACAGCGCTACCGATGTAGTTATGCGGTGTCATTGCTTTTAGCTCGTCTTTAGCTTCTTGTGGAAGCTCAAGGGTGTCGATGAATGTTTGAATGGTTTCTTTGTTCATCGCTTGACCGCGAGTAAGTGCTTTTAGCTTCTCGTACGGCTCTTCAATGGCGTAACGACGCATAACGGTTTGAATTGGCTCAGCCAATACTTCCCAAGCGTTTTCTAGGTCTTCGTTTAGGCGCTCAGCGTTAAGTTGCAGTTTGCTCATACCTTTTAGGGTAGAGGTGTATGCAATTAGGCTGTAACCGAAACCAACACCCATGTTACGTAGCACGGTTGAATCGGTTAGGTCGCGCTGCCAGCGAGAGATAGGAAGCTTAGCTGCAAGGTGCTGCATAACCGCGTTAGCGATACCCAAGTTACCTTCAGAGTTTTCGAAGTCGATTGGGTTAACCTTGTGCGGCATAGTTGAAGAGCCCACTTCGCCAGCAATGGTTTTTTGCTTGAAGTAACCAACAGAGATGTAACCCCAGATATCACGATCAAAGTCGATGATAATGGTGTTAAAGCGTGCAGTCGCATCGAATAGTTCAGCGATGTAGTCGTGCGGCTCAATCTGAGTGGTGTAAGGGTTGAACGTTAGGCCTAGGCTCGTCACGAAGGCTTCAGCGTGTGCAGCCCAATCAGTGTTTGGGTAGGCGCTTAGGTGAGCGTTGTAGTTACCAACGGCACCGTTAATTTTGCCCAAAAATTCAACTGACTGAATTTGCTTGATTTGGCGCTGTAGGCGGTAAGCCACGTTCGCCATTTCTTTACCAACGGTAGTTGGTGATGCAGTTTGACCGTGGGTGCGAGACAGCATTGGCTGTTCCGCAAAGTCGCGACCCATTTGAGCGATGCCATCAGTGATTTCTTGCATCACTGGCAATACCGCCTCAACACCTTGCTTAAGCATTAGGCCGTGAGACAAGTTGTTAATGTCTTCAGAGGTGCAGGCAAAGTGTACGAATTCGTTAATAGCCAACAGCTCTTGGTTGTCTTTGAAGCACTCTTTAATTAGGTACTCAACCGCTTTAACGTCGTGGTTGGTGGTGCGTTCAATTTCTTTAACGCGTTGCGCATGGGCTTCGCTAAAGTTGTCGACTAGGTCGTTTAGTAGGGCTTGGGCTTCGTCGCTTAGGGCCGGTACTTCAACGATCTCAGGGTGCGCAGCAAGCGCTTGTAACCAGCGTACTTCAACCGTTACGCGTGCCTTGATAAGGCCAAATTCACTAAAAATTTCACGTAGGTCGGCTGTTTTGCTGCCATAACGGCCATCGATCGGCGACACGGCGGTAAGGGCGGATAGCTCCATGATGTCATCTCTTAGTTAGCTAAAAACAAGGTGGCGCATTATAGCGAAGATGCACTTTTTTGTCTTGCCTAAAGCGGTAAAACTTAGAGAAGGGGGTGAAACTTAAAAACAAGCAGGGCTAACTCCGAGAAGGCAGACGCTGGGCTACCTTCTCGGGCGGGTAAAATATGATGCAGTGAGTGGTTATATTGCGGGTGGAGCCAGGAGTTGATTAATGGCTGGGCGTAATTTTGCTTTAAAAAACAGTAGGTGCCAGCGGTGTCCGCCTGTTTGGCGCCAAAGCATGGCGGCGCGTATACCGGAAAGTAGCAACGCGCGAATGCGTGCGGCGTTGTCGCTGTTTTTAAGGTGTTGTGGATCGCCACCTACGTGAATTTTGTATGTGAAGGTGCTGATAGTGTCTTGGTATAGGCTGGCGATGTTTGCGATGACGTTGGTGTGCACAAAGGCGTCAGGCTCTAGCACTTTGGCGTCGGAATCTTCACTAAAGTAGGCTGCTTGGCTGCGAATTTGCTCAATACGCGAGCCAAGGGTGTTCAGCATCTCGGGCGTTTTGGCTAGCTTTCGCTCAAGCTGAATCATGCTTAGCACATAACGAACAACGTTTGCCTCGTTGGTATTTTTGCGCTTTTCGATCACATCAGCCAAGGTGGTGAGGCCGGTATTCAAAGTAAAGCGAATTTCGTTTGCACCACCGTAAATGGCCTCGGTGGTTTCTGGGTTGGTGGCAAAAAGGCTGGCAATGTTGCACTCGTACGGGTCTTTAGGATAGCGACCCGTGCGAGCAATTTGATCAACCAAGGTGGCTGCCTGAAAAAGCGCCGCGAGGGCGATGGTTTGCTCAATGTTTTTACGCGACATAAAGGCTCAGTTCTCTTTTTTATTGTACTTTTTATTTTATGTTTTATTGGGCTCTTTAGTTTCTTGGGGATGCTTCCCCGTGGTTTCGATGACACCGCCGCCTAGGCAATGGTCGCCAAGGTAAAATACCACTGACTGACCCGGTGTTACCGCACGCTGAGGCTCATCGAAGGCCACAATGTACTGGCCTTGCGCGTCTTGTGACAAGAGGCAGTCTTGATCTTCTTGTCGGTATCGTATTTTTGCCTTAATTTTCAACGGCATGCTGGGCTTTTCGTCAGCAATCCAGAAAATATCGTGGGCTGTGAGCCAGTCGGTGTAGAGCAAGTCGTTTTGTTTTCCTTGCACTGCAATCAGGACGTTGCGCTCAAGGTCTTTTTGAGCAACAAACCAAGGCGCTTCTGGGTGGTTCTTTAGGCCGCCAATGTGTAGCCCTTGGCGCTGGCCAATGGTGTAATACATTAAGCCGCTATGTTCGCCAATGACTTCCCCTTGTGGGGTCTCAATTTTGCCAGGCTGCGCAGGCAGGTATTGTTTTAAAAAGTCGCTAAAACGGCGCTCGCCAATAAAGCAAATGCCGGTACTGTCTTTTTTGTTGTGTGTCACAAGGCCGTGCTTTTCAGCAAGTGCGCGTACTTGAGGTTTTTCGATGTTGCCAACTGGGAAGAGGGTCTTGGCAAGCTCTTCGTGACCCACTTGATGCAAGAAGTAGCTTTGGTCTTTGTTGTTGTCTAGGCCTTTGATGAGTGCAGTTTTGCCGTCCACTTGTGCGCGTTGCACATAGTGGCCGGTGGCGATGTAGTCTGCACCTAAGGTTAAGGCGTAGTCTAAAAAGGCTTTAAACTTAATTTCTCGGTTGCAAAGGATGTCTGGGTTAGGTGTTCGGCCTGCTTTGTATTCTTCTAAGAAGTGCTCGAAAACATTATCCCAATATTCAGCAGCAAAATTAGCAGTATGAAGGGTGATGCCGAGGGTGTCACAAACGGCTTGGGCGTCTGCGAGGTCATCCATTGCGGTGCAATATTCAGTACCGTCGTCCTCGTCCCAGTTCTTCATAAAGAGGCCTTCTACTTGGTAGCCTTGCTCAAGTAACAGAAGGGCTGAGACAGACGAGTCTACGCCGCCAGACATGCCGACGATGACTTTGGTATCAGAATGTGTGTTCATTTGGGTGGTTCCTGGTGTGCCTAAAGGTGCACTAATTTTAGCACCCTAGGCCGCGTTATTCGGTGTGTTCGTGAATCAAGCTAAGTGGTAGCGACTTGCCTGCAAGGTAGTCGTCGATGCAGGTGAGTACCAAGTGGCTGCGCAGGCGAGGTAGCTCTGCGGCAATTTCGTCTCGTGTCATCCACATGGCGCGCACAATGCCTGTGTCGAGCGCTTGTGTTGGGTGGTGCTCAATTGCCTTAGCTGCAAAGCACATACGGTGGTAGGTGACACCGTTGCTAGGTGCTTTGTAAACATAAAGGCCAACAATATACTCAGGCGCTACGGTCCAAGCTGATTCTTCTTGGGTTTCGCGAATAGCGGCGTCAACAAAACGCTCGCCTTCTTCTAGGTGGCCGGCTGGCTGGTTGATGACAAGTTTGCCGCCAGACCTCTCTTCTATCATCAAAAACTGACCATCTTTTTCAACAATGGTGGCAACGGTAGAGTGAGGTGTCCAAACCATGAATGCTCCTGTAGGGCGTGTATCCAACAACGCCGCGAATAGTCTACTTATGGAAGGCTCAGACTGTAACATCAATTGTCTTAATTATCCTCTTTTAATCAGGCGCTTGAGTGGGTTTTTGGTATACAGGGCCGCGAGCGTGCCTCAAGACATGATAAGCTATCACTTTGTTTTTACGATCAAACTGAGGTGTATGAGTGAAGGCGAAGGTTCAGGTGACGGTCTCCGAAGCAGACTTCGATCAAGCCACTTTGGCTACTTGGCTGCAAACAAATGGCGAGCGCCATGGTGCCATCGTTACCTTTACGGGCTTAGTAAGGGATTGGGCGACAGGGGGGTTAACCGGTTTGTTTATCGAGCATTACCCGGGTATGACGGAGCGGGCATTAACCGACGTCGCTGAGAAAGTAGCCGCTCAGTGGAATGTAAGCGCCGTAAATGTGGTTCATCGTATCGGCATGCTGGGCTTAAACGCGCAAATTGTGTTTGTCGGTGTGGCAGCATCGCATCGTAAAGAGGCGTTTAATTGCGCTGAGCAAATTATGGATTATCTCAAGCGCGATGCGCCTTTTTGGAAAAAAGAGTGTGCACCGTCGGGCGATGCTTGGGTGGAACAAAAAGCGTCTGATCTTGAGGCTGCCAAACGCTGGCAGCGCGAAGAGTCTTAGGAAGGGCTTAGAAGGGGCTTGGTAGCTTTAAGCGCTGTTAGTGTCGTTAATGCTGTCAGCGCTTCGGCTTTCGGCTGCTTGTGCCTTGCTTTGTTGGGCGATATGGCTGTGCTGCTGAGCGCTTACCCGTGTTTTTGCCTTGTGGTTGTTGTTGCTGGGGCTTTTGATGTGCTCTTTTGGGTGTAGGCTTATGGCGTGGCGCTTCAACCGAGAGGGTTTGATATTCACCCACCGGAATATCTTCTAACGACCATTGGCCGACCGCTGCCCGAATCAGTCGTAGGGTAGGAAACCCGACGGCTGCCGTCATGCGTCGTACTTGCCGATTTTTCCCTTCTTTTATTTTTAACTCAACCCAGCTGGTGGGGATATTTGCGCGTTCACGAATGGGTGGGTTACGAGGCCATAATCCGGCGGGCGGGTCTATGCGTATCGCTTTTGCGGGTTTGGTTAGGCCGTCCTTTAATTCTACGCCACGGGCGAGATCTTGTAAGGCTTGTTGGCTAATATCGCCCTCAACTTGCGCCCAATAGGTTTTTTCCATTTTTTGGCTTGGGTTGGCGATTTGATGCTGTAACGCACCGTTATCGGTAAGTAACAGCAACCCTTCGGAGTCGTAGTCCAGTCGCCCTGCGGCATATACGTCTTTGATGTTGATGTAGTCGGCCAAAGTGGCTTTATCGCCCTCTGACGTGAACTGGGACAATACCCGAAAGGGTTTATTGAATAAAAGTAAAGTAGCCAAGGGTGCCTTAGAGTGTATTGCTAGATACGGTTTAATTAGCGGGATTATACCATTCTAAGGTGCTGTCGTTGTAGCTTGGTTTTGTGTTGGTAGTTGAAGGGTGTTGAGGGGAGTGTGGGAAGAGGAGTAAGTGATGCTCTATTGTATTGCTTAAAAGCCTTGTACTTTGAGGTGTTATAACATAGCTAGAATGACTAGTAAGGCCATGAGCAGAATCATTAAGACTTGATGGCGCCAGATGCCTAGTTAGGGCTGCTTCGCCTGCGAGGAGTAAGCGACTAGCGTACTCTACTTTTGCTCTGCAAAGGCGGTCTTGATAAGAGATAGAGGCCTGTTACGGACAAACAACAACAGGCCCTTTTGAAACTTTGAGTGATAGCGGTGCAGCGGAGATAAGGCTTGGCCTTATTCTTCGGTGGTCTTGATGTTAACCGCGTGAAGGCCTTTGGGGCCGGGCTTGGTCTCAAAGGCAACGGCTTGGCCTGCCTTGAGGCTTTTGTAGCCATCGGCTTCGATAGCTGAATAGTGAGCGAAAAGGTCTTCGTTGTGGTCATCGGATACAATAAAGCCGTAGCCTTTCGCGTTGTTAAACCACTTAACTTTCCCTGTTTGCATTTGGAGTCTCCTGCAGGATCAAGGGTGCGAAAAATCGCAAGACGTTATACAAGCCGATAAAACAGGCGAAAAAAAAGGTGAAGAGGTCTGATGAGAGGTCAAGCGCAGGTACAGAAAGGTTGCGAATGGCTTCGACTGATCAGATCTTGTTCTCCATAACGTCTAGATTGAAAAAAAAGCCAATGCAGGGACTCCAGGTGTTGCAACTCACTCCTGCGAAGCGTCATTATAACACTATGCTCAAGGGCATTAGCTAGCCCTTATTCGACGATTTAACTACAAAAAGCTTGGAAAGTAGAAGAGTGAAGTCAATTTTTTTATCAAACGTTCGTTTAAATATGGACGCGGACGAAGGTGAAGGCGGTGATTCGGGGGCGTTAGTCGTCGAAAAAGAGAAGGCCGAGGTAAAACTTCCGTCGATGTATAAAGTTGTCATGTTAAATGATGATTACACGACTATGGAATTTGTGATACACGTATTACAGCAGTTCTTTGCAATGGACGTTGATAAAGCCTATGACGTGATGATGTCAGTTCACAATAAAGGCAAAGGTATTTGTGGCGTCTATACTAAAGAGATCGCGGAGACCAAAGCGGAGATGGCGAATCAATATTCGCGCCAAAACGGGCACCCGCTGCTTTGCGAAATCGAACCTGAGTAGGAGGTTTTTATGTTGAACGAAGAATTAGAAGCGACGATGAGTGCGGCTTTTCAGTATGCACGTGCTAATCGCCATGAGTATCTAACCGTTGAGCATTTGTTACGTGCGTTACTGAGTAACTCTTCTGCAGCTAAGGCGCTAGTGGCATGCGGTGCCGATATTGCTGCATTAGAAAAACGTTTAACCGATTTTATTCAAACTACATCACCCATTATCAGTGAAGACTCAACCAGTGTTGAAGTGCTGCCCACCATGGCATTTCAGCGCGTGATGCAGCGTGCGGTCTTTCATGCACAGTCCTCCAAAAAGAACGAAGTTGATGGCGCTAATTTGTTGGTGGCCATTTTTAGCGAAAACGAAAGCCATGCTGTGGCGTTTTTAGCTGAGCAAGGTATTGAGCGTGTGCAGGTGGTGAGCTTTATCTCTCATCAACAGCCGCCTGCGTTGGGTCACGACCAGGAAGCTAGCGAAGAGCAGGGTGAGGGTAACAGTAAGCAAAACAGTATTGCTAAGTACGCTGTAAACCTAAATGCCGAGGCGCTTGCTGGTCGTATTGATCCGCTGATCGGCCGCGAAGCCGAAGTGGAGCGAGTGATTCAAATTTTGTGTCGTCGCCGCAAAAATAACCCGCTACTTGTAGGCGAGGCTGGCGTGGGTAAAACCGCGATTGCCGAAGGCTTAGCCCGTCGTATCGTGGATGGCGATGTGCCAGAAGTGATTGCATCTTCATCAGTATACTCCCTCGACTTGGGTGCACTGCTTGCGGGAACCAAGTATCGCGGTGATTTTGAGCAGCGTTTGAAGGCGCTTCTTAAATCCCTAAAAGAAATTGAAGGGGCGGTGCTCTTTATTGACGAGATTCATACCATTATTGGCGCGGGCTCGGTCAGTGGCGGCACCCTTGATGCATCGAACCTTCTCAAGCCATTGCTTAGCTCGGGTCAGTTGCGCTGTATCGGTGCGACAACCTTCCAAGAGTTTCGTGGTGTGTTTGAACGTGACACTGCGCTGGCGCGCCGCTTCCAAAAAGTGGATGTGCTAGAGCCAAGTGTTGATGATGTGCACCAAATTTTACGTGGCCTGTCGTCTAAATTTACTGAGCATCATGAAGTGGCATACGAAGACGCGGCATTGCGTGCTGCGGCAGAGTTGGCTGATCGTTACATTACCGATAAGCACATGCCAGACAAAGCCATTGATGTGGTGGATGAGGCGGGCGCTTATCAGCGTTTGTTAGCGCCTGAGGCACGTGTCGAAAGCATTGGTGTTAAAGAAATTGAAGATATTGTGGCGAAGATTGCTCGTATTCCTGCGCGCACTGTGTCTACTACAGATAAAGATCAATTGGCGAAGCTTGAAACCAACCTTAAGATGTCAGTGTTGGGCCAAGATCAAGCGATCGAAAGCCTTTCATCGGCGATTAAGCTTTCGCGAGCGGGTCTAAACGATCCGCAGAAGCCAGTGGGTTGTTTCTTGTTCGCAGGCCCTACGGGTGTCGGTAAAACAGAGGTGACGGCGCAGCTAGCTCGCCATTTAGGTGTTGAGTTGGTTCGCTTTGATATGTCTGAGTACATGGAATCTCACACAGTATCTCGCTTAATTGGCGCGCCTCCGGGTTATGTGGGCTTTGACCAAGGTGGCTTACTCACCGAAGCGATTACCAAAAACCCTTACTGTGTGTTGTTGTTAGACGAAATCGAAAAAGCGCATCCTGAGCTCTTTAACCTGTTGTTGCAGGTGATGGATAACGGCCAGCTGACCGACAATAATGGTCGAACGGCTGACTTTAGGAATGTGATTTTTGTAATGACCAGTAACGCCGGTGCGCAAGATATGGCACGCGCGTCCATTGGTTTTGTTAAGCAGGATCACTCGACCGATGGTATGGAGGCGATTAAGCGTTTGTTTACGCCTGAGTTCCGCAACCGTCTTGATGGCATTATCCAGTTTAAGCCACTGTCGCCAGAGGTGATTACGGGCGTGGTCGATAAGTTCTTGACCGAGCTTCAGGTTCAATTGGATGACAAGCGGGTGCAGCTACACGTCAACGACGAGGCGCGTGCATGGTTTGCCGAGCATGGCTACGACAAAGCCATGGGCGCGCGTCCAATGAAGCGCTTGATTCAAGAGAAGCTTAAAAAGCCATTGGCAGAAATGATTCTGTTTGGTGATCTGGCTGAAGAAGGCGGCAATGTTCAGGTCTTCTTGGATGAGCAAGGTGAAATTGCCGTTGAAGCGAAAGCGAGTGTGTTTCACTAAGCTTGGTTAACAAAACAGCCTATAGCTAACGCTTAAAAGCTGCCCTTCGGGGTGGCTTTTTTTATGCTTGCTACAAAGTGTATGGCGAGGTGCTGGGTGGAGGTGTTGAGGGTATAGCTGTGATGAGTGTATTGGTTGGTGTGAGCAATAATGCAGTTGATGGGCCGGTTGAGCTATCTGAGGAATATGCTTGATAGAATATCACTTAGAGTGACGGAAAAAGCGGGGAGGGTGTTGCGAAGAGTAATGGGCTTGGCAATGCCAAACCCATACAGCACTGATTAGCGAGCGCGGTAAACGATACGGCCTTTGCTTAGGTCGTAAGGTGTAAGCTCCACTTTAACCTTGTCGCCAGTCAAAATGCGGATGTAGTTTTTACGCATTTTGCCAGAAATGTGAGCCGTTACGACGTGGCCGTTTTCTAACTCTACACGGAACATTGTGTTTGGCAGCGTGTCAACCACGGTGCCTTCCATTTCGATACTATCTTCTTTCGCCATTCAGCTGCCTTTTGAGGTTTTATTGCTTAGTGCTAGATTTTGAGGCCGTTATTCTGCCCCAATTACATGCCGATTTCAAAGGAAAATGCATGAAAATTGGTGGGATGTGCTCGTTCGTGGCCCGGTTTGGGAGCCTGAGAAGCGATTACTCGACTTCTGTCCAAGCGTCGCCCATATGGATTTGGAAAGGGCGAAAGTTGGTTTTGTAACGCATTTTGCTGTTACTGCTCACCCAGTGGCCAAGGTAAACATGCTCAATGTTGTGTGCTTTAGCGAGTTCAATCATTTTTAAAATGACCAAGGTGCCTAGGCTTCGATTAGGGTGGTTGGCAATATCAAAAAATGACTGATGGAGCATGATAGCCGTGTCGGTTAGGTCAAAGGCGCATACGGCCAGTAGCTCGTTCTGCTCGTCGCGAAACTCAGCCAAGTGAGACAGTGGCTTTTCGAATAGGATGTTGTACTCGTATAGCGCTTGGGTGGTATCTGGGTCGCAGGGTCGCTGGTGGCGGCGGGCGGTGTAGTCAACAAAAAGCTCGAAGTGTGCCTGTACAAAGCTGGCGCTTTGCGTGCTCATTTTAAGGTCTTTGTTTTTTTTTAACACCCGCTTTTGGCTTTTACTGGGCTTAAACTTTTGCGTGTCGACACGAATAAGCTTGCAGGCAGAGCAATCGTCGCAGTTAACAAGGCAAACCTCTTGGCCAAAGCGGCGAAAACCAACGTTGTATAGCGCGTCGAGCGGCGTCCGTTGCCGAGCGCTGTCGGTGATCACAATGAGTTGTTCTTCGCGGTCGCTAAAATACGGGCACGGGCGAGGGGTGCACATAAAAGCCTCGTGGGAGTATACGACTACTTTTTCATTGTGTTCTGACATGCAGAATACGCGCCTTATCGTTAGCAAGCTGGTTATTGAGTGAGTGTTTTATACTACGCTCGCTCAGGGTGATAAATAAAGTCTAGTAAATCGTCGTCAAATGACCAGTCGTGGCTGATGGGCTCTTCAATGCGGGCATCTAGCCGATTCAAAAAGCTTTGCCTAGGAATCTCTTGTGCACCCATTGTAAAGAGGTGTGGGTTGCTAACTTGGCAGTCGATAAGCTCGTAGCCCCATCGTTTGCATTGCTGAGCTAAGGCGAACAGTGCGAATTTTGATGCATTGGGTGCGCGACTAAACATTGATTCGCCAAAAAAGAAGGGGCCAATGCTCACGCCGTAAAGGCCGCCGACAAGCTGCTCTTGCTGCCATACTTCAATGGAGTGAGCAAAACCGAGCTGATGAAGCTGATTGTAGGCTTGATTCATGGCGTCGGATATCCAAGTGCCTTGGCCGTCTTGTCGTGGTTTGGCGCACTGAGAAATGACGCGGTCAAAGGCTTTATCAAAGGTTAGCGTGGGCTTTGTTTTGATAAAGGCTTTTTTTAAGCTGCGAGAAAGGTGAGCGTCGGCTGGAAACAATACGCATCGAGGGTCTGGCGACCACCATAAAATTGGCTCGCCTGGGTTGTACCACGGGAATATACCGTTTGCGTAGGCGTTAACGAGTCGTTGAGGGCTTAGGTCTCCTCCGGCCGCGAGAAGCCCATCGGGTTCTTTTAGTGCGGTTTGGGGAAGGGGGAATACGTAGCTATTGTCGTCAAGCCAAGTGATCATGACTGAGGGTGTCCTGCAATGGCTGCTAACAAAAGGTGAAGCGAAGGGTGCAGAGTGGCTGCACCCTTGGAGCTGTGGCTTGCTGTTACTTCTCTAGGTTATCTAGGTAGCGCTCAGCATCTAGTGCGGCCATGCAGCCAAAGCCAGCAGAAGTGATGGCTTGACGGTAAATGTGGTCGCATACGTCACCCGCAGCAAATACGCCTTCAATATTTGTTTGTGTGGCGTTGCCTTCGGTGCCTGAATGGATCTTGAGGTAGCCGTCTTTCATGTCCAGCTGGCCTTCAAAGATATCCGTGTTTGGCTTGTGGCCAATGGCTACGAATACACCTGCTACGTCGAGGTCTTGAGTGCTGCCGTCCTGAGTGCTCTTAACGCGAACGCCCGTCACACCTGAGTCGTCGCCCAGTACTTCGTCTAATTGGTTATTCCAAAGAATCTTGATGTTGCCAGTTTTCTCACGCTCGAAAAGCTTGTCTTGCAAGATTTTCTCAGAGCGGAGGCTGTCACGACGGTGGATTAGCGTTACTTCTGATGCGATGTTGCTTAGGTAAAGTGCTTCTTCAACTGCCGTGTTACCGCCGCCAATAACCGCTACTTTTTGGTTGCGGTAGAAGAAACCGTCACACGTTGCACACGCCGACACACCTTTACCCATAAAGGCTTCTTCTGACTCTAGGCCTAGGTATTGAGCAGATGCGCCTGTGCAGATAATCAAAGCGTCACAGGTGTAGGTGCCCATATCGCCTTTAAGTGTGAATGGGCGCTGTGTTAGCTCGGTAGTGTGAATGTGGTCAAACAAAATTTGAGTGTCGAAGCGCTCTGCGTGCTGCTGCATACGTTGCATTAGCTCAGGGCCTTGAACACCATCAACGTCGCCTGGCCAGTTGTCCACTTCAGTAGTGGTGGTTAGCTGGCCGCCTTGTTGCATGCCGGTGATAACGACGGGGTTTAGATTTGCGCGTGCAGCATAGACTGCTGCTGTGTAGCCCGCAGGGCCTGAACCAAGGATGATCAAACGATGGTGTTGTACGTCGCTCATAACCGCTACCTTAAAATAAACGTGAATTAAAGATGCCTTACGCTCATAAACTTGAGTGCTTTGGGCGCTGCCATTGTGAATAGTCGCCTTAATTTACTTATTTGTTAGATAAGCAGGCGATGGCTGAACCAATAACAGCGCTCGTGCTAGCTAAGGCTGGTGCTCGAATCGTAAGTCGTGTTTTCGAAGCAAGTAAGCCTTAGATGGGGGCGTAGGCGCAAATTACAACGGCTCTTGCGAGCAAAAATGTTGTGCTGGTGGGCAATGTTAGCCTAGCTGTGTTTTGAGTGCATCAAAAATGCGGCTTTTCGGCTAACTTGCCTTTAAAAAGAAAGGCTTGTTGGATGTGCTTGGCTAGTGAGGAGTAGGGGTTTTAGTGCTAGTATGAAGTGAGTATTTAGTCGTACATGGGTAATTGCTCAACACGAAAGTGAGCCTTCAGCGCTTTGTTTTTCTTGTAGAGAATAAGGGTGGTTGATGGTTGCGCTTGTCGATGGCGTTAAGGTTGTTTTTAAGGTCGTTTTTAAGGTTTTGTATAACTTTATTAGTTTGCTTTTAATTATTGTTTTTTAAGGTTTTTTGTGAGTAATCCAACAGATTTAGAACAGCAGGTTGCTAACCGCTTAGCGGCTAAACTATCGGGCTTGTTAAAAGAGGGCGTGGCCTTGTTTTTAATGGCAGTGATGCTTGTGTGGTGGCTGTCATTACTGGGTTATGACGCGCGCGACCCAGGCTGGTCTCATTTAGGTTACACCGCATCCATCAATAACTTTATGGGTGCCAAAGGCGCTTGGCTGGCAGACTTAACCTTTTCGTTGGTGGGTTACGTCGCTCACGGTTTGCCATTTGTAGCGGGTTACCCTTTGTACGCTTACTGGCGTAAACAGAAGGCGGCAGAAGCGGCTTTGCCTCTGGTTTTTACCTTGCCGTTCTTTTTATTCCGATTCGTGGGCGCAGTGGTGTTATTTGCTGCGCTGGCGGCTATTTTAGCCCTGCATTTACCAAACGAAGGCGGGTTGCCGTTTTCTGCCGGTGGCCTTTTGGGTGAGTCGGTAGGGGACTTTATCGCTCAGCATCTTGATGTGGTCGGCGCCTCGATCGTGCTGTTGGTTCTGGTTGTGTTCGGCACAAGCTTGTATGCGGATGTTGGGGTGTTGCGATTATTCGAAAACATTGGTCGCGGCTTGTATGGCTTAGGTGCAGCCATGACGGCGGCAGATCAATGGTTATCACAAAAGCGTCAGCGCTCAGCTCAGGCCCGACGCGACCGCAAAGCGGCTGCTGAGCACGAAGCTCATACTGATGACAGACTTCAACGTGAATCTGCTCATCTATATGCGGCGACACCCAGAGGTCATGCTCAAACCGGTGCCTATGCTCAGCCAAAGCCAGAGCGCCGTACTGTGATGCCCTCTGGGCAAGCTTCTCAGAATCACGCCGCCGGGGTTACCGCAGGGCTTGGTACTCTCTCTCGCATGGGTGGGGCAGCGCCTCAAAGTGAACCGGTGGACTACAGTGGCGACCATCGTCGTTACAGCCAAGGCGATAGCCGTCGTGCGGGATTCTCTCAGGAGTCAGCGCCTGCGCCAGAAACAAGGTCAGCTGCGCCTGAGATTCAGGTGAGCGGCCAAACTGATGAGGCGCTCTTTGCTGGTCAAACCGAAGCTCGTGACCCCTTATTTGACGACTTTCCGATGTCAGACCCGCTTTCTAACGAAGTGTCTGCGCAAAATGCTGGTGAGCAAGCGAGCCGTAGCGCGTTTGAGGCAAGTAATGAAACGCATCTGGGCCGAATTGAACCCACCTTTGACGGCTTGTCATTTGACACGGAGTCTCAGTCTACATCAGCGCCTACACCAGAATCTTCGCGCCAAGCGGCGCCCAAAACTTTTTCTGAGGAAGTACTGGCCGATGAAGACGGTGTGATTCTTGGTCCGGTAGCTGAAGCAAAAGCCTCAGCCAAGCCTTCTGAAAGCGTGGCTGAAGCGCGTCAGGCAACCCAACGTGAAGCGAGCTTGGGAGCTATGAGCGACCGTCAAGCCGCATCGTTGATGGCCGCCGTTGAGGCGAAAGAAGCACAGCTAACCCGCGCACCAGAGGTTAAAGAGTCTAATGAGGCAAAAGAGCTTAAGCCCGAGCCAGTAAAAGCGCCGGCAGATAATCCACCATGGGAAAGTGACGAAGCAATTGAGGCACGTGTTGCAGGTGAGTTGGTAGACGAGCCAGCTAAAAAGACTCGTGTCATCGTGCCGCTATCCGAATCTCATAAGCCGATGAAAGCGCAAGATTTGGGGCTGGATGAGCGCAAGCCAGATACGAAACCCGTCGAAAAGATTCGCCAGCTTCCGAGCTTAGAGTTGCTGGATGCGCCTTCTGAGGAGGTTGATGAAGGCTATTCGAGCGAGCAGCTAGATGATATGTCGGCTTTGCTAGAGGCGAAATTAAAAGACTTTAACGTGATTGCCGAGGTGGTAGAGGTTAACCCTGGCCCAGTCATTACACGCTTTGAACTCCAGCCAGCACCTGGTGTTAAAGCCAGCAAAATTACTAACCTTGCGAGTGACTTGGCACGTTCAATGGCGGTGAGTCGTGTGCGCGTAGTTGAGGTTATTCCTGGCAAGTCGGTTATCGGTATCGAGATTCCTAACGAGCATCGCAAAACCGTTCACTTAAGCGAGGTGCTGACCTCAAGCGTTTATCAAGACGCTGAGTCTAGCCTCACCATGGCGCTCGGTAACGACATTGGCGGCAACCCAGTGGTGGCAAACCTCGCACGCATGCCCCACTTGTTGGTGGCGGGTACCACAGGTTCGGGTAAGTCGGTGGGTGTAAACGCCATGCTGTTGAGCTTGCTATACAAGTCGACACCGGATGAAGTGCGTTTGATGCTGGTTGACCCCAAAATGCTGGAGCTATCTATCTACAACGGCATTCCGCACTTGTTGACGCCGGTTATCACCGATATGAAAGACGCAGCCTCTGGCCTGCGTTGGTGTGTTGCCGAAATGGAACGCCGCTACAAGCTGATGTCCAAAGTGGGTGTTCGAAACCTCAATGGTTACAACGAAAAGGTAAAAGCGGCGATCGCTCGTGGTGAGCCTTTACTCGACCCACTGTGGGACCCAGAGGAGTATGGTCACCCACCTGATAAGCCAGCACCGCCACTAGAAACCTTGCCGTTTATCGTGGTTGTGATTGACGAGTTTGCTGACATGATGATGTTGGTGGGCAAAAAAGTGGAAGAGCTGATTGCACGTATTGCCCAAAAAGCCCGTGCTGCGGGTATTCACCTGATTCTCGCTACGCAGCGCCCGTCGGTGGATGTTATTACTGGTTTGATTAAGGCTAACGTGCCTACGCGAATTGCGTTTCAGGTATCGTCGAAAATCGACTCGCGAACCATCTTGGACCAAACCGGTGCCGAAAACCTTCTAGGTTGGGGTGATATGTTGTATTTGCCTCCGGGTACGAGCCTAACTAACCGTGTCCATGGCGCGTTTGTCAGTGATGATGAGGTGCATCGCACCGTTGAGGCATGGAAGGCGTTGGGCGAGCCTGAGTTTGTTGAAGATATCTTTAGTCAGGGTTATGACCCAGACAGCTCTGGTTCAGGTGACGCGGAGCAGGATAGCTACTACGACGAAGCGGTGGCATTAGTGACACAAGCGCAAAAAGCGTCTGTCTCTATGGTGCAGCGCAAGTTTAGTATCGGCTACAATCGCGCATCTCGTATTGTTGAGGCAATGGAGGGTGCGGGCGTGGTATCCGAGCCAGATAATAATGGTCGTCGCGAAGTGTTAGCGCCGCCTCCGGTGGGTGACTAACCTACCAAACGCGCGTGCTTAAGGAGCGAAACCAGAATGCAGATTAAAACATTGATTAACACTAAAACAATTGTTCGGCCTTTTGCGATTGCCGCAATGGCCGCAACCCTAGCCGTTGCCCCTTTATCTCCCTCGTTGGCGATGGCAAACAGCGGGGAGATGCAAAATATCGCAACTGTTAAGTCTCAGGCGAGTGTTGTTAATCGCTTGAGTCAGTTGTTGTCAGGTTATGACCGCCTATCGGCGCGCTTCGAGCAAAGTGTCACCCGAACAGGTTCAAGTCAGGGCGATGTGCAAGCAGGGCAATTCTCGGTAGCAAAACCCAATCGTTTTGTGTGGAGTGTCGAAACGCCGTTCCCGCAAGAGATTGTGAGCGATGGTGAATATGTTTGGATCTATGACCCAGACCTAGAGCAAGTCACTCAAAAGCGAGCGGATAATCGTCAAGATAACGCTGCGGCATTGATTCTTAATGGCCGTGTGGACGCCCTTGATGAACAGTTTTTAATCCGCGAGGTGCCTTTGGTGGCGCAGCCAGCGACAGAGCTATTTGAACTGACACCAAGACAAGAGAACTCTAACTTCAGTCGGATTCGCCTGTTGTTTCACGCGGGTGTGCTTTCGGAGTTTTTGCTTGAAGACCAGCTGGGTCAACGTACGGCTGTGGTGCTTAGCCAAGTCGAAATTAACCCGGTTCTGGCCGATAGCTTGTTTGACTTTAAAGTGCCTGAGGGTGTGGATCTGATTGTGGATGATGAGCGCTAATGGCAGATTTGTTCGCCCAAGAAGAGCAGAGTAAAAACCAAAAGTTTTTGCCTTTGGCGGCACGCATGCGTCCACAAACCCTAGACCAGTACATTGGTCAGCGCCATTTGTTGGGCGAAGGGATGCCGCTGAGAGAAGTGCTAGAGCGAAAAGTCGCTCACTCTATGTTGCTTTGGGGGCCGCCGGGTGTGGGTAAAACCACTTTGGCGCAGCTTATTTGTGAGCATTTGGGCGGGTACTTTCTAAAACTCTCGGCGGTGCTCTCGGGCGTAAAAGAAATTCGCAGTGCCATTGATCAAGCGCAGCAAATACGATTGCAAACGGGTAAAACCCTCGTGCTTTTTGTGGATGAGGTGCATCGATTTAATAAAAGCCAGCAGGATGCGTTTTTGCCCTATATCGAAGATGGCACCTTTGTGTTTATCGGTGCGACTACCGAAAACCCTTCTTTTGAATTAAATAACGCACTGCTGTCCAGAGCCCGCGTTTATCTGCTTGAATCGCTTAAGCCCGACGATATTCGCGAGCTGGTCACACAAGCGCTTAATGACAGCGAGCGAGGTCTAGGCAGTAAAGCGCTTTCGTTTGAAGAGGGTGTGCTTGATGAGCTTATTCGTGTGGCAGATGGCGATGCTCGTCGTGCCTTGAATATGCTTGAGGTGTCAGCAGACCTTGCTACTCAAACGAAAAGCGGTCTTTGTGTAACCCGCACATCGGCTAAGCAGGTGTTGGCTGCCAATGGTCGCGCTTACGATAAGCAGGGCGATCACTTTTACGACTTGATCTCCGCTTTTCATAAATCCGTCAGAGGGTCTTCGCCAGACGGTGCGCTTTATTGGTACTGTCGTATCTTGGAGGGCGGTGGCGACCCTTTGTATGTTGCGCGCCGATTAGTGGCTATCGCATCGGAAGATATTGGCAATGCAGACCCGCGCGCCATGCAAGTGGCCCTCAGTGCATGGGATGCATTTGATCGTGTAGGCCCTGCCGAAGGTGAGCGAGCCATCGCGCAAGCGGCAATCTATTGTGCATGTGCACCCAAAAGTAATGCCGTTTATGCAGCCTACAAGGCCTGCCGCGCTGCGGTGCGAGAGGATGTCGATCACCCGGTACCCAATCACTTGCGCAATGCGCCCACCAAGCTTATGGGTGATTTGGGTTATGGCGATGATTATCGCTATGCCCACAATGAGCCAGACGCTTATGCGGCAGGAGAGTCTTATTTGCCCGAAGCGTTAGGGCAGCCAGAGTGGTATCAGCCTCAAAACCGAGGGCTAGAGGCAAAAATTAAAGACAAGTTGGCGCACTTACGTCACCTTGACGAGTTAAGTAACAATAAACGCTACGAAAAGTAGTGTGTAACCGAGGGTAAGCGGCAGTATGCAAAGTTTCTTGGTTGTTGCCCTTGGGGGCGCTGTTGGAGCCATGGCGCGTTATAGCCTGTCGTTGCTTTGGCCATTTGTATTGGGTCAGTTTCCAATGGCAACCTTTTTGTGTAACGTGGCGGGCTCATTATTAATGGGTGTCGGTTACGTGGTGATCGTTGAAAACGGCCAGTTGTCTGAGCAAGCACGCTTGCTTTTGATGACAGGCGGCCTTGGTGCTTTTACCACCTTTTCGACCTTCTCGTTAGAAACTGTGCTGATGTTGACCCAAGGGCATGTTATGTCGGCGCTGATTTATATATCATTAAGCGTTATCTTATGCGTTACGGCGTTATATGCGGGTTTGAGTCTTGCCCGTATGTTTTAGTGAGCCGAGTCTAGCCAAGTAGCGAGCAGACTGCGGCCTTTATATTTGATAGGTGTATTTAAAATCATGCTTGACCCAAAAGTCATTCGATCCAACCCTGAAGCGATTGCACAACAACTGGCAAAAAAAGGTTTTACCTTTCCTGTTGAGGCCTTTAACGCGCTAGAAGAGCAGCGTAAGGAACTCCAGGTTCAAACTGAGTCTTTGCAAAACGAGCGTAACACCCGTTCTAAAGGTATTGGTAAAGCGAAAGCTGCGGGCGAAGATATTGCGCCTTTGTTGGCCGAAGTGGCTGAATTGGGCGGTAAGCTGGATGCAGCAAAAGCCGAGTTGAGTGCGCTGCAAGATCAGCTCGACGATTTGTTAGCGGGTGTACCAAACCTTCCGGATGAGTCTGTGCCTGCGGGTGAAAGTGAAGACGACAACGTTGAGGTGCGCACTTGGGGTGAGCCTAAAGATTTAGGCTTTGAGCCAAAAGACCATGTTGAACTTGGCGAAATGGCAGGTTTGCTTGATTTTGAAGCAGCGGCAAAAATCACAGGTTCACGATTCTCAGTTATGAAGGGCAAGTTGGCCCGTCTGCACCGCGCATTGATTCAATTTATGCTCGACGTGCAAACCAACCAACACGGTTACACAGAGCTTTACGTGCCTTACATGGTTAACGCCGACTCGCTAAAAGGCACTGGCCAGTTGCCAAAGTTTGAGGAAGACTTGTTCAAGCTTCCGTTTGGCGACCGCTCTTACTACCTTATTCCAACGGCTGAAGTGCCAGTAACCAACCTTGTGCGCGACGAAATCGTTGATGCTAATGAGTTGCCGCTCAAGTTTACCAGCCACACGCCATGTTTCCGTTCAGAGGCGGGTGCCTCGGGTCGTGATACTCGTGGTTTGATTCGTCAGCACCAGTTTGAAAAAGTGGAAATGGTGCAAGTGGTTGCCGCTGATAAGTCTTGGGATGCCCTTGAAGAAATGACAGGTCATGCTGAGGCAATTTTGCAGGCGCTTGAACTACCTTACCGAGTAGTTGCTCTGTGTGGCGGCGACTTAGGCTTTAGCGCAGCAAAAACTTACGATATTGAGGTTTGGTTGCCGGCTCAAGGTAAATACCGTGAAATCTCTTCAGTCTCTAACATGACTGACTTCCAAGCGCGTCGTATGTTGGCACGTACCCGTAACCCAGAAACCAACAAGCCTGAGCTAGTGCATACCTTAAACGGGTCAGGTTTGGCGGTAGGTCGCACCTTGCTAGCTGTGCTCGAAAACTACCAAACCGAATCCGGTGAGGTGGTTATTCCTGAAGTGCTTCGTGGCTACATGGGTGGTGCCGAAACACTTTAATAAGCTGTCCGTAACACACCATTGATCTAGGTCTTTGGGTGATACGAATAACCAGCATATGATGCATGAAGGCAGCTTAGGCTGCCTTTTTTATCGAGTGGCGTTTTTGTACACCAGTAGATCGAGTAGAGCATCAAGGTGCCGTTTACGAGGCCTAGTAAATCAGCCAAGTAGATAGCCAAATAGGTATTAGAGAAAGAGAGCGGGATAAAATGCAGCAAGCGTATGATGTAGTCATTGTTGGCGGTGGCATGGTGGGCGCGGCGCTCGCATCAGCATTAAAAGACACAGAGCTAAGTGTGGCTGTGATCGAGCAGCATATGCCAAAGGCATACGATGCAAGCGTGCCTCATGACCTGCGTGTGTCTGCACTGAGTCACGGGTCCGAAGATTTTTTGACGGATCTGGGCGCTTGGTCGTCTCTTGAGCGTTGGCGTGTTTGCCCCTACAAACAGATGAAGGTTTGGGAGCTAAACGAGCAATGGGGTGCGACCCTGTTTGATGCTGACGATATTGGCGCTAGCCATTTAGGGTACATTGTCGAAAACCGCCTTATTCAGTTGGCTTTACTCGAGACCTTAGAAGGTGCTGCCAATATCTCATTGATCAATGATTCGATTGCCAACATAGATTACCAAGCAAGCGGCAGCACCGTGACCCTGGCGCAAGGCAGTTGTTTAAAAGCTGGTTTGTTGGTCGCGGCCGATGGTGCCCAATCTCGTGCTCGAGCGGCTGCCCATATAGGCGTGCATCGTTGGGATTATGAGCAAGGTGCCATGGTGATTAATGTTACGACTGACTTTGAACAGCAGGAAATTACGTGGCAGCAGTTTACACCTGAGGGGCCGCGCGCTTTATTGCCGTTATCCGGTCAAAATGCGTCACTGGTTTGGTACGACCACCCGGATCGATTGCGGGCGTTAATGGCGTTAGATGATGAGGCGCTCTTGGCTGCCATTGTTGCTAACTTTCCTAGTGCCTTGGGGCGACTCACGGGTATTACAGCCAAAGGTTGGTTCCCACTGGCTCGTCAGCATGCGCAGCAGTATTACAAAGAGGGTATTGCGCTGGTGGGTGATGCTGCTCATACCATTAATCCGCTTGCGGGCCAGGGCGTGAATATCGGCTTACTGGATGCGAAGGTGCTGGCAGAGTGTTTAATTTCAGCTGTGGCCAATCAGGAAGAATTGGGCGCGACTAAAGTACTTGCTCAATATGAGAAAAAGCGTCGCCAACACAACCGTATGATGATGCAGACAATGGATCTGTTTTATAAAGCCTTTTCAAATGACCATTTACCACTGAAGGTGCTAAGAAATGCTGCGTTAGGTGTGGCGGGTAATTTGCCATTCGCGCGCAAAGCGGCCATTCGAGTGGCGATGGGGCAAACGGTTTTTTAGACGATGTTTTTGGTGGTTTAGGGGTTCTGGCTGACCAATCGCAGAAGCGCTAATTAACAGACAAAAAAAAGGCCCCATTGGGGCCAGAAAGGGATAAAGGCTATTGCAGCCAGAGTGGTACAGAGAGGAGCAGAAAGCTCCCGAGGAGTGCTCGTTGCAGGGGCTTTTTTAGAGAAAGCCCCTTTGCTCAAGCGAAACGTCCCTGTAACGACAACTCGCTGTTACGCTTAAGCATTTAAATAGCGGTGCTGATAAGCGGTGATTGTTATCAGCGTTTTAGCCCTTTGATTCATAACATCCTTACTCAGCAGCAGCCTTGGCAGGGGCTTTTTTGGCTGGTGCCTTACGTGGCGCTGCAGCTTTCGCTGGCGCTTTTTTCGCCGGTGCAGGCGCAGGTGCCTCAACAGAAGCGGCGGCATCGGTCATGTATTTGTTTGCAGCTTCGGTCAAGTCGTTAATGTACTTACTTACCTCTGCAAAGTAGTCAGCGCTGCCAACTTCTTCTAGGCTCTTTTCGATGATGGCAGAAATCTTTTCCTGCGCTTCGCTAATGGCTGCCATTTCTTCTTCGGCAACTGAAGTCATTTTTGACTCGAGGGTTTTAGCGTAGGCGAGTTGGAACTCCATAAGCGCTTTTGGATCTTTCACTTCGGTTAGCGCTTTAAGCTGCTCTACCGAAGAGTTAACGAAGTCAGTGAAGTACTCAGACTGCAAGGTGAAAATCTTTTCAGCCGCGGTTTTGTTGATTTCAGACATTGTCATGAATGGCTGCATTTTTTCCTTCATTTCTTTCATCAAATCTTCGTACATGGTTGCCACCTTTGTGTAAGCACTTTGCTTGATAAGTTTGTGTTTCCTCGTTGCTTAGCCCTTGGCTTGTACCGCTGTTTCTCAAGCCTTTGTGCGCTGCAGCATTTGATTTCAATATAGTGAACAAAAAGTAGCCTGTCAATGGTTTTTTGCTGCAGTGCAAAAAGATAGATATTTGGGGATTTTTCCTCTAACTCATTGAAATATATGTTGAGTTTAGAGGCTGTATATATCTTATTGAATAATCGCTAAAAATATTTTGCGCTGCAATGCTTGTTTCTTTTTGTGAAGTAGTCGTGTTTTTGTAGGGGGTTTGAAAGGGGATTAGCAAAATGAAGAAAATAGCGCTGATAACCGCTAAGGGTTTGATGTAGAATCGATTTAATACACGACAATACATTTATAAGGCTGCTGTACGGCAATAAAAGACTAAACCTCTAGGGTTTTTAAGTACGTATAGCCAGAATGAGTCGAGAGTTTTTACTTTTACAGGAGAACGGCATGGCGTCAGCTCAGTGTGCGAAAGGTTTTGAGTTTGTTAAATCACAAGAAATAGCAGCCCTAGGTATCGAAGTGGCTGAATATGTCCATTCGCAAACCGGCGCGCTTCATTACCATATAGCATCAGATAATACAGAAAACGTATTTTTGGTGTCTTTTCGTACCGTGCCCACAGATTCCACGGGTGTTGCCCATATCCTAGAGCACTCTGTGCTGTGCGGCAGTGAAAAGTACCCAGTGCGCGACCCTTTCTTTATGATGACACGTCGCTCTCTTAATACCTTTATGAACGCGATGACCAGTAGCGACTGGACGGCGTACCCCTTTGCTAGCCAAAACAAAAAAGACTTTTTTAACCTCATGGATGTGTATTTAGATGCGACCTTCTTTAGTCGCCTTGATCCATTAGATTTTGCCCAAGAGGGGCATCGTATTGAGTTTGAAAAAGAGGGCGATGTTAACTCCGACCTAGTCTACAAAGGGGTGGTGTTTAACGAGATGAAAGGCGCGATGAGCTCGCCGATCTCGATGCTATGGCAGGCCTTCTCGTCTTACCTATTTCCAACGTCTACCTATCACTACAACAGTGGTGGTGAGCCGGTAAATATTCCCGACCTTAGCTACGATGAGCTAATGGCGTTTTACAAAAAGCATTACCACCCAAGCAATGCTGTCTTTATGACCTTTGGCGACATTCCGGTGGAAGAGCTGCAGGCGCGTATGGACACCCAAGCCTTGAGCCGTTTTGAGAAGGCGCAAGAAGAGGTGTCAGTTTCTGATGAGAAGCCGTTGTTTGCACCGTTACGTGTTCAAGAGTCGTACCCGCTAGAACAGGACGACCTCTCAGAGAAAACTCACCATGTTATGGGTTGGCTGCTGGGCCACTCTACAGATTTAGAAGCCTCTCTTGAGGCCGAGTTATTAGAGCAGGTGCTTTTTGATAATAGTGGCTCGCCGCTGCGTCGTGCCTTAGAGAACACCGATTTAGGTACCTCTGTTTCGCCTTTGTGTGGTTTGGAGTCGTCTAATCGCCAAATGAGCTTTGTGTGCGGTATTGAAGGCAGTGAGCCAGAGCGCGCCGATGCTTTCGAGGCGTTAGTTCTGTCGGTGCTTGAGGAGGTCGCGGAAAAGGGCGTAGATAAAGAAGCCCTTGATGCCCAGCTTTATCAGCTAGAGCTTGATCAGCGCGAACTATCGGCAGGTCATCAGCCCTATGGTTTGAGTCTGCTAGTGGGCGCCATGCCAACAGCGATTCACCGCGGTGATACATTGTCTGCGTTTGATACAGACTCTGCCTTGGTTCGCTTGCGTGAAAAGTGCGAGCAGCCAGACTTTATTCAAAACTTGGTTAAGCGCCTATTGCTTGAGAATAATCACCGCGTACGCCTGACGATGTCGCCAGACAGCGAGCTTAATAGCCGTAAAGATGCGTTTGAAAAGGCGCGTTTGGCCGACATTAAAGCGCAAATGAGCGATGCCGACAAAGCTGCGGTACTGGAAAAGGCGGAAGCCTTGGCGCAGCGCCAAGCAGCAACCGATGACCCAGACATTTTGCCGAAGGTTACTTTGGCCGACGTGCCGAGTGATTTGCCGATAAAAGAGTACGAAGTGCTTGGCAGCAAAAACAAAATTACCTTTTACCCAGCGGGAACCAATGGCCTTGTTTATCAAAGCATTTGGGTTCAAATTCCTGAGCTTGAGGTGGAGCAGTTAGATATTCTAGAGCTTTACGGCTTCTTGTTAACTGAGCTTGGCTTTGGTGAGCTAGATTACACTCAAGCCCAGCAACGACAGGCGGGTATTTTTGGCTCGTTTAACGCCCACCATTCGGTGACGGCAACCACGGGTGATATTCAAACCTTAGATGCTAACTTCTGTGTGTCGTCGTCGGCCCTTGCTTCTAAGCGACAAGACGCCCTTGAGCACATTTATAACACGCTTAACAGTATTCGCTTTGACGAAATCGATCGCATCAAAGAGATCGTAACCCAAGCGCGTACTCGCTCTGAGTCTAACCTCACGGGGTCTGGTCACTACTATGCAATGGTGGCAGCTGTATCAAAAATGAGCCCAATGGGGGCTTACAGCCAGCGTTACCTGGGCTTAGGTAAAGTGGCTTTGCTGCGAGCAATGGAAGAAAAGCTCGCCACCGAAGAAGGGCAAGCTGAGGTAATGGAGCGCTTAGCGCAATTGCATAGCAAAATTATGGCGTCGCCTCGCCAGCATCTTGTGGTTGCTGAGGCGGAGCGCAAAGACGAGTGTATTAATGCACTTGAGGCGCTATGGCAGCCTGCGGCTCAGGACTCTGTTGTGGCCTTTAATTTGCCGTCGGTCCGTGAGCATGTGAAGCAAGCTTGGACGACCAGCACACCAGTAAGCTACTGTGCCATGGCGATTGAAACCGTATGCTCTGACCACGAAGACAACGCTGCATTAATTGTCTTGGGCGAGTTTTTGCAAAACGGCTTCCTGCACCGTGCAGTGCGAGAGCAGGGCGGTGCCTACGGTGCTGGCGCGATGCAAGACAGCCAAAACGCAGCATTCCGCTTCTACTCTTACCGCGATCCGCGTTTAGAAGAAACCCTAGACGACTTTAAAGCGTCGATTACTTGGTTGCTAGAAAAAGATCATGATAATCAAGCGCTTGAAGAAGCTATTTTAAGTGTGGTGTCATCTTTGGATAAGCCGAGTGTGCCTCACGGCGAAGCCATTGCAGACTTTAAGCAACGCCTAACAGGGCGTGACGTGGCTCGTCGCCAGCGTCATCGTCAACGTATTTTAGAAGTTACGATCGACGACCTAAAACGTGTTGCGAACACCTACTTGGCTGATAAGCCTGTGTCTGTGGGTGTACTCACAAACGATAAATTGGCAAGTGCCCTAAGCAGTGATTACGAGGTGATTAAGGTTTAAGGCGTTATCACCACACGCGCTGCGGTGATTGCAGTGCGTGTGGTCTACCAAAGGAATTATCCTAACTTGGAACAAGACACTCGCGCCGCGCGGCCCTGGCGTACACTCATTCCCCTCGGAATGGTCGCACCCTTACTTATCATTGCCTCTGAAGCTTTTTTGGTTTTGTCGGGCACATTAGTTAAATGGGCCTCTGAGTCCTTACCTTCGCTACAAATCGTATTTGGTCGCAACGCCTTGGCGTTAGCGATTTTACTGCCTTGGGTTATTTATAAGTCGATACCTGTACTCAAAACCCAAGTACTACACCTGCATTTTATGCGCGCTTTTGTGGGTGTGAGTGCTATGTCGTGTATGTTTTATGCGTGGGGTCATTTGCCCTTGGCGCAAGCGGCTTTGTTTAAGCAAACGGCACCGTTCTTTGTACCTTTTATCGCCTTCTTTTGGTTAGGTGAGCAGGTGAGTCGCGTCACCAAACTGGCTATACTGGTAGGTTTTGTGGGTGTGGTGATGGTGCTTAACCCTGCACAGGGTGAAGTCAATATGGCGGCGTTTGTGGCGCTTTTAGGCGCGTCTTTAGGAGCGCTGGCCAAGGTTACGATTCGCCGAATGCATGTGTCTGAGTCCACCCAAACCATCGTGTTTTACTTTGCGCTATTTAGCACCTTAATTATGCTGCTGCCTGCGCTATATGTTTGGCAACCGATGACTTTAGCCGACTGGGCGCTGCTCAGTACCATTGCGCTTACCTCGACCATCGCCCAGCTGCTTTTGAGTAAAGCCTACGGAATGGAAAAAGCAGGCGTGCTTGCGCCTTTTACCTATTCATCGGTCGTTATCGCGGCGGTACTAGGGTGGGTATTTTGGTCTGAGTCGTTGGGCTGGATTCAGTGGCTAGGTATGTTGGTTATCGCATTTGGAGGCTTGGCCGCTTCTAATGCATTGCCGTTTAAGCGCTGGCGTAAGGTGTCACGTTAATGCGGTTTTAGCTGTGTGGTAGGTGGTTGGCGACTCGCAAGGGCCAGTCGCTAACCAAAATAGAGCCTTAGTGCTTAGTTACCAAATACCGTTTTGAGGATATCTGACGTGCGAGCGCTTGGGTTTTCGCGAATTTGCGCTTCTTCTTTGGCAAGCAGCGTAAACAGGCCGTTTACAGCACCTTGGGTAACGTGGGATTCAAGAGACGCATCGCCCAGTACCTTGTTAATGTAAGGCACTTTTTTGGCTTCGGTAATGAGTTGGTTGTAATAGCGGGTAACGCCAACCGACTCCATAGACTCGTGCACTAAGGGCGACATCATGTTGGTTAACTGGCCAGAGGTTTTGTCTTTAAAGTAACTGGTCGCCGCGTTTTCGCCGCCTTGATACACCGAGACAGCATCGTTAAAAGTCATGTCACTGATTGCGCCCACCACAATATCTGTGGCTTGGGGGATAGCTTTTTCTGCTGCACGGTTCATACTTGACTCAAAGGCCTCTAATTGACTGCCTAGGCCATATTTACGCAATAGGCCTGATACCTTTTCGATATTGTCTGGCAGAGGGATTTTAACTTCGTTGTTGCCAAGGTAACCATTTTCTTGGCTAAGCGTTGTGATAGAACGCTTGGCGCCTACCTTCAAGGCTTCGTAGAGGCCGTTGATAATGGTGTCTGTACTTAATGATGAGGCCAACTGAGTTGTGCTTTCGTCGGGTGTGCCAAGCTTTTCTTCAATCGCTGCTTTGCCTTCAGACTCTATTTTTTTGAGAAAGTCACCAAAGCCAGCGTGGCTGGGTGTACTCAGACTTGCTGCTAATAAGGCGGCAGTAAGCAAGATGCTCGCCTTAGGCTGAAGTGATTTTGACTTGATTGGCGTGCTTAGGCGTTTATTGGGTGTTGAGTGGCTCAATTCCATGGGGGCTCCACAAACAAGGTTCTAGAGTGACGGCGGCCTAAATAGATATGACTAGATAGGTATGAATGTTGTAAATATTCGCCGCCCTAAAGGTGTTCTCATAGTAAGTTAATCAGACAAGAGCGTCGAGTTTAGGTTTGCCGTTAGTAGGTCAAAGTATTTGTATTTTGGGTAAGTGCGACCAAAGTGCCACGTAATTAGCGCCATCTTAGGATGGCTGTTTTTGCGCGCTTACCATTAGCATGAAGTGTGAAAAACGCACTCGTTATCTGCCCGCTTTCTCTTTTAAGGGATGAGGGCGCTGCCTATGCCCACGTTTATTCTGGGTAGTGAGGCTCTTCGTTGAGTCTCTGTTTTGTATCTAAGTTATGTGCAGCAATCGATAACCGTCGTTTTACAGGGTGTGTTTGTGACTTCATGGGTGCCAGTTTTTTATGTTAGAGGGTCATTCAATGAAAACCATTGTGATTGTGGGTGGAGGAGCCGGTGGGCTCGAGTTAGCAACCCGGTTAGGTAATAAACTCGGTAAGAAGAAAAAAGCCCGTGTGATTCTGATTGATAAGAACCGCACCCATGTTTGGAAGCCGTTGCTGCACGAGGTGGCGACGGGCTCCTTAGATACCAATACAGACGGCGTGGTGTATCGCGCCCACGGCAGTAAGCAGGGATACAAGTTTATCCTTGGTACCATGGAGGGTTTAGATAAAGACGCCAAGCAAGTATGTCTGTCGCCCATTGTGGATGGCGACAATAAAGAAATTGTGCCGGCGCGTCAGGTCGACTATGACTACCTTGTCATGGCGGTAGGCAGTGTCAGTAATGACTTTGGTACACCGGGTGTGGCTAAAGAGTGTTTCTTTTTAGACTCGCAGGCCCAAGCTGAGCGTTTTCATCGCGCCTTACTAAACCAGTTTTTGCGTGTTCACCAAAAAGATGAGGCGCAGCTAAGCTTGTCGATTGTTGGCGGTGGCGCAACGGGTGTGGAACTGTCGGCAGAGCTTTGTCATGTGGCTGATATTCTCAAGGTATACGACATGCCAGATGTGTCGGTGAAGCTCAAAGTAAACCTTATAGAGGCGGGTCCACGCATTTTGCCCGCTTTGCCTGAGCGTATCTCTGCTTCGGCAAAAGCAGAATTGGCGCGTTTAGGTGTAAACGTGATGGAAGGCGTCGCCGTTAAAGAGGCGAAGCCCGAGGGCTTTTACACGAAAGACGATGAGCTTATCGCTTCTGATCTGATGGTTTGGGCAGCGGGGGTAAAAGCGCCTGACTTTATAAAAGCGATGGAGGTTTTCGATACCTCGCGCAATGGTCAAATTTTGGTTAAGCCAACGCTCGAAAGTACTGCGAGTGATGATATTTACGTGTTGGGCGATTGTTGCGCCTTCCAAAACGAGGATGGCAGCTTTGTTCCACCACGTGCTCAGTCGGCCCACCAAATGGCAACGACCGTGGGCTCAAACTTGTTGGCGAAGCTCGCAGGTAAGGCGCAAAAGCCATTTGTCTACAAAGACCATGGCTCACTTGTAAACCTCAGTCGTTACAGCACCGTGGGTAGCCTGATGGGTAATCTGGGTAGCGGTAAAATGTTTGTGGAAGGGCGTATTGCACGTGTTATGTATGTCTCCCTTTACCGTATGCACCAGTTTGCTGTGTATGGCTGGGTCGGCGCTAGCTTGCTGTATTTGGCAAACAAAATCGGTCGTTCGGTACAGCCAAAGATGAAGCTGCACTAACGCGCTGCTATTTGCTTAAATTTAGCTGTGATTGCCAGTGGCTTAGGTTTTTAATTTAACCTGTGCTGCCGAAATCCATTCAAAGGACCATAAGTATTGGCTTATGGTCTTTTTTATTGCCAAATCCCTAGGCGGGTGTATGGTCATATGATCTGTTTATTGGGCGATGTGCACAGGCAAAACAGTCGAGAAACGGTCCGTGCCAGTGTGTCGCCAGTGGTTAAACTTTAGAGGTGAGAGTGAGAAAGCTCATAGGTCGTCAGTGGCTTTTACGTGAAAATGTTTTAATGGATGGTGCAGGGGTTAACCGCAAAAATCGCGCGCCTTTAGCGTTAGAGCAAGGTGCTACTCTTTTTGTGAAGAGCTTGGTAAAGAGCTCGGTGAAGCGATGCCTAAAGCCTTTGGGCACGGCGCTTTTGGGGCTTTCGTTATGGGGCGTCAGTGCTGGTGCTCATGCAATATCGGTGGAGGCGCTTACAACCCAAGCTTCTGAATTGCAGTCGCAAATAGAGCAGCTAGCAGGGGTTACCGAAGCCTCAGAAACTACCAAGCTGTTAAACGATGTGTTGGTGTCAACGCAGAATCAGGTTCGGTTGCAAGAGAGCTTAGCTCGCTTAAACGAGGAGGCGAAAGCGCTTCCTGAGCAAATTGCGACATTACGTGAGCGTGTAGAGCAAACTAAAGCGAACCCAGTTCCTCTGCCTTGGAACACGCAGGCCGCGTTAGAACAGCAGTTAATCAGCGCCTCGGCGGCCATATTGGAGCGAGAGCAAGCGGTCGCCAGTGCCGATACTCAGTTGCGACAAACGATTCAGCGTCGCGATAGCATGGCGCAGCTTTTAGCTGATAAGCGAGAAGCGCTTTCTCTTGCAACAGATGAAGTCGTGGACTCGGCGAGTGCCAATGCTCAGCTAGAGCAGCAGCTTAATGATAATTTGATACAAGAATACAGTTTAAGTATTCAGGCGTTAGAGCTAGAAGCTTTGGTTTTACCGAGTCGCGAAAGCTTGGCGCGCTTGCAGCTAGAGCTGCAAAGTCTTCAGTTGTCTGGGCTGCGTGCTGCCTACGAGCGAATGAGTCGCGATCAACAAGCTCAACTGCGCTCCTCGTTGGCCTCTCAGGTAAGTGAAGCAAAAAATCGAGCGAAAGAAGCGTTAGCGCAAGAGCCAACCTCAGCGCTAATTCCGTCAGCCACGGCACAGGTGGCACAACAAAATTTAGATCTCATCGCGGCCCAGTCGCAGTTATTTGAGCGTATCGATTGGGCGCAAGCTCAGGGGCAGCACCTAAAAACCCGCCTTGATACCCTGACCACGGTATTTCGCTCGATTCGTCAGCAGTTGGCTTACGATGGCGCCTCGATGAATGCGCGCCAACGTGCCTTTGTATTCAGTGCACGCGACACCTTAGATGAAGCAGCCACGCAAGAAGAAATAAACAGCCTACGTATCGAAAATGCCTTGGCGCAGGCTGAGAGTGAACCGCTAATGAGCCAAGATGCGGCACTTGATGCTTCGGTGGTGGATGAAGCGCTTCAGCAGGATTACGAGCAGCTGGTGGCGGATACCTTAAAAGTGCGTCAGCAAGCGATTGAGGCGCTTATGGAGGTGAGCACTTATCAGCGCCAGATTAATCGCCAAATTGAAAACAACTGGCAGGGTATCTATCAGCAGCTGCTGCGCAACCCAATTTCAGAACCTATCTCGTTGGGGTGGCTACCGGAGGTCTTTACCGGTGCGCTTTATGTGCTGAGTTATAGCGCTCAACAAGTGGGTTGGTCGCTATTTAAACCGACTTTGCTGACGGGTTTGGGTGTGGTGCTCTTAGCCTTGTGGGCGGGCGTGGTACTTTATTTGCGCCGTTACTATAACAGTCGCAAAGCGGGTTGGGCTGATAATATAGGTCATGTTCTAAACGACAGTAGTCAGCATACGTTATTAGCCGTGGTGCTGCCGGTGGTGATTACCAGTGTGTTTCCCTTGTTTATGTTGCTTGTGGCAACGACGGTCGTCACTACCTCGGCCATAGGTAATGCGCTAGAGCAAACATTGGATGTGGCTGCGCTAAGTCTTTGGGCTGGCTGGGTGCTGTTTCGTTATTTGGCGTCGCGTAATGGCGTGTGCGTTGGCCACTTTGGTATGGAGCCAAAAGCAGCGGCTCTTATCCGTCGTCGCGTGAGCACCCTGTTCTCGGTGGCGGTGCCGCTTATTTTGCTTAGCTTGTGGATGTGGAGTATCGACTCTGAGGTGGTGCGTTCGGGGCCTTTTCGCCTGTCGATGGCGGCGTTGGCGTTGGCGTTCACTGCATTTTGGTTTAGCTTTTGGCGTAGTCGTAAAAACTTAAACGAAATGATGGGGGAGCGCTGGTGGAGTCATGTGCCTTTTTGGCTCATCTGTCTTGTTGCCTTTAACCTTGCGCTATTCGTTATGGTGCTGTTGGGTTATGCGTTGACGGTGAGCGTGTTTATGTTCTCGTTGTTTAAGGCCATTGTGGTGTGCTTGGTAACGGCGCTGACATACAAGCTAGGCTTGCGCTGGCTTCTTATTACTAAGCGACGCCTGCAGTTTGAGCAAATCAAAGCCAAGCGCGCAGAGCGCGAAGCGGCGAGAGAAAACCCTGACGACGAGCAGCCGCTCGAAACCAATTACATTAATATGCAAACAGTCTCAGAGCAGAGTCAGACTTTGCTTCGTATCACCACCTTAGTGGCGTTTGTCTCGTTTATGTATTTGGCCTTGGGAGAGTACCTACCGTTTATAGATAGTTTGGACACCCTTGAGATTTGGCAAAGCGTCAATGCTGACGGCGATATTATCGCTACCATTACGTTAAAGAGCATATTGATGGGGGGAGTGGTGTTGGGCTTTAGTATGTTGGCTGCTTACAACCTTCCAGGGCTGCTTGAGCTGATGGTGTTGTCTCGCTTGAATCTGAGTCCAGGTACGGGCTATGCATTAACTTCATTAACCAAGTACGGCTTGATTGTGTTTGGTGTGCTGAGTGCTTGTTCTTACTTTGGGTTGGAATGGGGCAAGTTACAATGGCTGGTGGCTGCATTGGGTGTGGGTTTAGGTTTTGGTTTACAGGAGATAGTGGCGAATTTTGTTTCCGGTTTAATCATCTTGTTTGAAAAGCCAATGCGTATCGGTGATACGGTCACCATTGATGGTTTAACAGGCACTGTTACCCGTATTCAAATTCGTGCGACCACCATTGTCGACTGGGATCGTAAAGAGGTGATTATCCCTAACAAGACCTTTATTACACAGCAGTTGATTAACTGGTCGTTGTCTGACTCGGTAACGCGTGTGGTGATTCCTGTGGGTGTTGCTTACGGCAGTGATACGGTAAAAGTGAGGGAGTTATTACTTGAAGCAGCCCATGAAAACCCCAAAGTGCTTGACGAGCCGCCGGCAGCTTCGTTCTTTCTTGGGTTTGGTGCAAGTACCCTCGATTTTGATTTGCGCTTGCATGTGAATGCGATGTCTGACCGCTTAGAGGTGACGCATGAAATTAACACGGCGGTGGATGCTAAGTTTAAAACGGCAGGCATTGAAATTGCGTTTAATCAGTTGGATGTTCATTTGCACCAGGTGCCTTCTAAATCAGAGAAGCCGGGTGAAGAGTAAGGCTCGTTGGAGCGCCTAGCGGCGCTTCCTATAGGTGACTTGGCGTGAACCCAAAGCGCAATAAAAAAGCCGATTACCTTGCAGTAATCGGCTTTTATTTTGGCTTCTAGTTAATCGCGATTATGCGTTTTCTAGTAGGCTGTTGAACGTTGCGCTAGGGCGCATTACTGCAGTTACTTTCGCTGGGTCAGCGTGGTAGTAACCGCCTAGGTCAGCAGGAGCGCCTTGTACAGCGCCAAGCTCAGCAACGATAGTTTCTTCGTTTGCAGCAAGCGCTTCAGCTAGAGGCTTAAACTGAGCCGCAAGGTCTGCGTCTTCAGTTTGGTTAGCAACTTCTTCAGCCCAGTACATGCCTAGGTAGAAGTGGCTGCCACGGTTGTCTAGCTCGCCAGTTTTACGTGAAGGAGACTTCTCGTTACCCAATAGGCGCTCAGTTGCTTTGTCCATTGCAGCAGACAAGATACGAGCACGTGGGTTGTCGTTTTTGATGCCAAGCTCGTCAAGAGATACAGCAATCGCCAAGAACTCACCCAAAGAATCCCAACGTAGGTGGTTTTCTTCTTCTACTTGTTGAACGTGCTTAGGTGCAGAACCGCCTGCGCCAGTTTCGTACATGCCGCCGCCGTTAAGCATTGGTACGATCGAAAGCATTTTCGCAGAAGTACCTAGTTCCATGATTGGGAATAGGTCAGTTAGGTAGTCACGTAGTACGTTGCCGGTTGCAGAGATGGTGTCCTGACCGCGTACTAGGCGCTCCATAGAGCGACGGATTGCAGGAACGTAAGACTCACAAGTGATGTCTAGACCGTCTGTGTCGTGCTCTTGTAGGTAAAGTGCAACTTTTTTGCGTAGTTCGTTGTCGTGCGCACGCTCTTCGTCCAACCAGAAGATAACTGGAGTGTCAGACTGACGGCTACGAGTAACAGCAAGCTTAACCCAGTCGCGGATCGCCGCGTCTTTGGTTTGACATGCACGCCAGATGTCGCCTTTTTCTACAGTGTGTTGCATTAGAATGTCGCCGTTTTCAGCAACAACACGCATTACGCCGTCTTCAGTTTGCTCGAAAGTCTTGTCGTGCGAACCGTATTCTTCTGCTTTCATTGCCATTAGGCCAACGTTTGGAACGGTACCCATAGTTGTTGGGTCAAACGCGCCGTTAGTCTTACAGAAGTTGATCATTTCTTGGTAGATGCGAGCGTAAGTAGACTCAGGCATTACTGCTTTAGCGTCTTTAGGCTTGCCATCTGGACCCCACATTTGACCAGCATTACGGATCATTGCAGGCATAGATGCGTCAACGATAACGTCGCTTGGGATGTGAAGGTTAGTGATACCTTTAACAGAGTCTACCATTGCTAGCTCTGGACGGTGCGCGTAGCACTCGTGGATATCGTGACGGATCTCTTCCTGCTTAGACTCAGGAAGTGATTTGATTTTGTCGTATACGCTGCTTAGGCCGTTGTTAGGGTTAACACCTAGCTCTTCGAATAGGTCAGCGTATTTTTCGAATACTTCTTTGTAGAATACAGTTACAGCGTGACCGAATACGATAGGGTGAGATACCTTCATCATGGTCGCTTTAACGTGCAAAGACCACATCACGCCAGATTCTTTACAGTCGTTTAGTGTTTCTTCAAAGAAAGCACGTAGCGCTTTAGCGCTCATGTTCATGCTGTCTAGAACTTCGCCTTTTTCTAGTGGAAGTTCTTTTTTAAGTGTTACGGTGCCGTCTTGAGCAACGAACTCGATGCGCACAGTCGTGTCAGCGTCAGTAGTGATTGACTGTTCGCTAGAGAAGAAGTCGCCATCGCGCATGTAGTCAGCGTGTGAGCGAGAAGCTTTGCTCCACTTGCCCATAGAGTGTGGGAACTTGCGAGCGAAGGCTTTAACCGCTGCTGGCGCACGACGGTCAGAGTTACCTTGACGAAGTACTGGGTTAACCGCACTACCCAAGATCTTAGCGTAACGAGCGCTAACGTCTTTGTCTTCTTCGGTGGTTACTTCTTCAGGGAAGTTAGGGATGTTGTAACCTTGAGACTGAAGCTCAGCGATCGCTGCTTTTAGCTGAGGAACAGACGCAGAGATGTTTGGAAGCTTGATGATGTTAGCGTTAGGGTCTTTCGCTAGTTCGCCTAGGAAAGTAAGACCGTCTTCTACTTTTTGATCATCGGTTAGATTTTCAGGGAAAGCGGCAAGGATACGGCCAGCAAGAGAGATGTCTGTAGTTTCAACAGAGATGCCAGCTTTGCTTGTAAAAGTTCGTACCACTTCTAGCAGAGAAGCAGTTGCAAGTGCAGGTGCTTCGTCCGTGAGAGTGTAATAAATAGTTTGCACTGGTGTAGTCATTCTAATCCCCAATCTAAATGGCTGCGGTTGGCCAAATGGCTTATATAGTTGTCCACGGTGCTTTTGGCCTCGTGGCTATTTGCCTTGATTTAAAATGTATTTTTGCGGCAAACATTATAGCAAGTTGGTAATTTTTTTACAGACTCGCCCTATCGACTTAAGGCGAAGTAGGGTGGCCTAAGACCCTTGCCTTATAACTAAAGAAGTAGACGGCTAAACCCAGTAAAAACGGCGAATTTATGAGCTCTGATGGCTTAAAACGGCGAAAAACCTAAGGATTTTCAGGAAAAATTACACCTTAGGTCTTAAATTTTAAGAGCCTGAGTTTGTAGTTAGGCAACAAAGAATACCGTGAAAGTGGGTAAATATCATTTTAAATGTTACTGATTATAAGTACGGTGAATGGTGGTATTTGAGGTGAAAATAGGGCTTTTCTCGGTTTTTGATTGGAATTCATCGACAGATAAGGCGGTGTCTCTAAAAGGTGTTAAGCAGGGTTTTGTGGCTCCCTTTAACTAAAAAGCGCTGTGAGGGGCTTGGTTTTTGAAGTTGGTGGGGTTTGTCGGCGAGAGGAGTGGACGGGGGTAAGGGAAGTGTAAGGTGTTTGCTACAGCGGCCCTCTATATACAAAAAGGGCCGCATCCCAAAAGATGCAGCCCCTGACGTTAGTTCGTTGTTATTCAATAGCTATCTAGGTGTCTTCTGGCTCATAACCAAGGTTTGGTGCCAGCCAGCGTTCAGCCTCTTGTTTGCTTAGGCCTGTGCGTTTTGCATAGTCGTCAACTTGGTCCTCGCTGATTTTGGCAACGCCAAAGTATTGTGACTCTGGGTGGCTAAAGTACCAACCGCTGACTGCAGCTGCAGGAAGCATAGCGTACGACTCAGTGAGCGTAATGCTGGTGTTCTTTTCGGCATCCAATAGCTCCCACAATAGACCTTTTTCTGTGTGCTCCGGGCACGCAGGGTAACCCGGCGCAGGGCGAATACCTTGGTACTTCTCTTTAATGAGGTCATCATTATCAAGGGTTTCGTCAGCAGCATAACCCCATAGCTCTTTACGTACCTTAGCGTGTAGGTATTCAGCCAAGCCCTCAGCAAAACGGTCGGCCAAAGCTTTAACCATAATCGAGTTGTAGTCGTCATGGTCTGCTTCGTATTTGGCTACGAGCTCGTCACAACCTAAGCCTGCAGTTACCGCAAAGGCGCCAAAGTAATCTTTTAGGCCTGTTTCTTTAGGTGCGATAAAGTCTGTTAAGCACATATTGGCTTTGCCTTGCACCTTTTCCATTTGCTGGCGAAGGTGGTGAAGGGTGATGAGTACTTCGGTGCGAGACTCATCGGTGTAAAGCTCAATATCATCGTCGTTGATGCTGTTGGCCGGGAATAGGCCAACCACCGCTTTGGTGCCAAGCAGTTGCTTCTCAACAAGCTCATCAAGCATCGCTAGCGCATCATGGTATAGCTTGGTTGCTTCTTCACCGACAATCTCGTCTTCGAGAATGCGAGGGAAGCGGCCTGCCAGTTCCCAGCTTTGGAAGAAAGGCGTCCAGTCAAAGTAGGGTAAAATGTCGCTTAGCGCGATGTCGTCAAAGACTTGGATGCCAAGCTGTTTTGGCACTGGTGGCGTGTAATCACTCCAGTCGATGGCGTATTTGTTTTTGCGAGCAGCGTCTAAAGAAACGCGACGTTTTTCGTTGGCGCGTGCTTTATGGCGCTCGCGTACTGCTTGATAATCTTCTTGTATCTCTTTGACAAAATTGGCTTTTCTTTCTTTAGAGAGTAGCGCCGAAGCAACGCCTACTGCGCGAGATGCGTTGGTGACATGCACCACTTGGTCGCGGTTGTAAGCGTTATCGATCTTCACCGCGGTGTGCGCTTTTGAGGTGGTTGCGCCGCCAATCATCAGCGGGATATCAAAACCTTGGCGCTCCATCTCTTTGGCAACGTGTACCATTTCGTCAAGCGAAGGAGTGATCAAGCCAGACAAGCCGATAATGTCGGCGTTCTCTTCGCGTGCAGTTTTTAGGATCGTCTCGGCAGGCACCATTACGCCCAAGTCGACAATCTCGTAGTTGTTACACTGAAGTACCACGCCCACGATGTTTTTGCCGATATCGTGTACGTCGCCTTTAACTGTCGCCATGATGATTTTGCCGTTTGAGCTTGAGTCTTCGGCATTGGCTTTTTCAAGCTCAATGTAAGGCATAAGGTAGGCTACGGCTTTTTTCATTACACGAGCGGACTTAACTACCTGCGGCAAGAACATTTTACCGGCGCCAAACAAGTCGCCTACAACGCCCATGCCGTCCATTAATGGGCCTTCAATCACCTCAAGTGGGCGGCTGTAGTTGTGGCGACACTCTTCAACGTCTTCGTCAATGTACTCGGCGATGCCCTTAACCAATGCGTGGGATAGACGAGCGTTTACGTCCCAGCTACGCCATTCGGCAGCTTTGGTGTCTTCTTGGGCTGAGCCGTCACCACGGTATTTTTCAGCGACGTCGAGTAGGCGCTCGGTGCCGTCATCGCGGCGGTTAAGAATCACATCTTCTACGAGTTCGCGAAGCTCTTCCGGTAGGTCGTCGTAAATAGCCAGCTGGCCAGCATTAACGATACCCATGTCCATACCTTCGCGAATGGCGTGGTAAAGGAATACACAGTGAATCGCTTCACGCACCGGGTTGTTGCCTCGGAACGAGAAGGATACGTTAGACACGCCGCCGGAAATTTGCGCGTAAGGCAGGTTTTGTTTAATCCAGCGAGTTGCTTCGATAAAGTCAACGGCGTAGTTGTTGTGCTCATCAATACCCGTTGCAACGGCAAAGATGTTCGGGTCAAAGATAATGTCTTCGGGTGGGAAGCCAACTTCGTCCACCAATACGCGGTAAGAGCGCTCACAAATTTCGATTTTGCGCTCGTAAGTGTCGGCTTGGCCTTTTTCGTCAAACGCCATGACCACAACGGCAGCGCCGTAGCGGCGAATCTTGCGCGCTTGTTCTACAAAGTTCTCTTTGCCTTCTTTAAGGCTGATGGAGTTCACCACGCCTTTACCCTGAATGCACTGTAAGCCCGCTTCAAGCACATCCCACTTAGAGGAGTCGATCATGATCGGTACTTTGGCGATATCCGGCTCGCCGGCAATCAGGTTCAAAAACTTAACCATGGCTGCGTGGGCATCTAGCATGCCTTCGTCCATGTTGATGTCGATAATTTGTGCGCCGTTTTCAACCTGTTGAAGTGCTACTTCGAGTGCGGTTTCGTAATCTTGCTCTTTAATTAGGCGTTTGAACATTGCCGAACCCGTCACGTTGGTTCGTTCACCTACGTTTACAAACAAGGTGTCTTTGCCAATGTTCATTGGCTCTAGGCCTGATAAGCGGCACTCGACGGGAATTTCTGGCAAGGCGCGGGGCGCGTGACGATGTGCTGCTTCGCGCATCGCGGCGATGTGCTCAGGTGTGGTGCCACAACAGCCGCCGATGATGTTTAAGAAGCCAGAGGATGCCCAGTCATCAATTTCTGCAGCCATTTGCTCGGGTGTTTCGTCGTACCCGCCAAAGGCGTTTGGTAGGCCGGCATTAGGGTGCGCTGACACAAAGGTTTCAGAGATGCGCGACAGTTCTGCTACATACTGGCGAAGCTCTTGTGGGCCTAACGCACAGTTTAGGCCGACTGAAATAGGCTTGGCGTGGCGAACCGAGTTCCAAAAGCCTTCGGTGGTTTGGCCAGAAAGGGTTCGGCCTGAGGCATCAGTAATGGTACCCGAGATCATCACCGGTAGGCGGAAACCGTTTTCTTCAAAATAAGTCTCAACGGCGTAAATAGCCGCTTTTGCGTTCAGTGTGTCGAAGATGGTTTCGATCAGAATAATGTCCGAGCCGCCTTCTACAAGACCGTCAACTGACTCTGTATAAGCTTCTACCAACTCGTTAAATTTCACGTTACGAAACGCTGGGTCGTTTACGTCAGGCGAAATGGAACAGGTGCGGTTTGTGGGGCCAAGCACGCCCGCTACATAGCGAGGCTGATCGGGTGTATGTGCGTCAAACTCATCGGCGACTTGGCGAGCAAGCTTTGCGGCCTCGACGTTGATACGGCGGCTAAGGCTCTCCATATCGTAGTCGGCCATTGCAATGGTGGTGGCGTTAAAGGTGTTGGTTTCAATGATGTCAGCACCTGCCGCCAAGTATTCGCGATGGATATCCGCAATGATCTTAGGCTGCGTCAGAACCAAAAGGTCGTTATTGCCTTTAACGTCGGTGTGCCAGTCGGCAAATTCTTCGCCGCGGTAGTCGCTCTCTTCAAGTTTGTAATCTTGAATCATGGTGCCCATACCACCATCAAGGATGAGTATGCGTTCATTTAAAGAGGCTTTAATAGCAGGTGATTTGTCGACTGGTTTCACAGGGCAATCTCAATTTTCTGATTGTAAAAGGCTGTAGTTTAAAAGATTTTTGCAAAAAAGGCGCTGATTCTCTTTCAATCTAAGTTGAGCGGTCTTAATGCAGAGTGCGAATATTGTTTAAACCGCGGATGAGCAATATCTGGGCTTTACGGGCTGATATAAGTACTGTCATCGACGATAGTTCAGGTCAAATCTTTAAAATACCGTTAAATTTTAAAGATGATGGTGTTAGAATCGTGCGCTTGCACAATAGCCATGCGCTAAAAAGGTGAATTTTTATAATGTAAATGTGATTTGTTTTTGGAGTTATCCAAAGGTTTAAAGAACATTTGCAAGGATTTATATCGGAACTTCGTCAATCTTGACGGATATTTAACGATGTTAATCCTCTGTGACAACATGGGCCATGTAAATCAGCATTTGCTGTTACATGCGCAGATATGAATATGCCTCAACCGACGTTGTTGAGGGATGGGGAGCAACTGCAGGGTCTTTAGCTTATGCTGCAAACTTTTTTGAAAGCCAAGTTACATCGTGTAACTGTTACTCACGCCGAACTTCACTACGAAGGTTCGTGTGCCATCGATAGTGTGCTGCTAGAGCGTTCGGGTATCAAAGAATATGAAATGATTCATATTTACAACATTAATAATGGTGAGCGTTTTACCACTTACGCTATTGCAGCGGAGCCAAACAGCGGCATTATTTCTGTGAACGGAGCAGCGGCGCATAAAGCCAGCAAAGGTGATTTGTTGATTATCGCGTCATACTTCCAGCTAGATGAAAAAGAAGTCGAAGGCTTCCATCCAACACTTTGTTACTTTGCGGGTGCGCAGGCTGACGGTGGTGTGGGTGTTTCTGACGAAGAGCTTCATGCCCGTAACACCTTAACCGGTGTTAAAGATGCTATCCCAGTTCAGCCAAAAGACATCTAATTTAGCGCTTCGCTAATTTGGGTTTGTTTCTTAAAGGTCGCTTATGCGGCCTTTTTTCGTTTTAGGGTCTAAGCCTTTTCTTTGGTTGGTGTTATGTCAGCTGTCTTAGTTTTGCGAGGTGATTGTTTGGCTCTTCTGTGAGTGGGCGGGATTGTCGACAATATATTGGTTGTCGCTGGATCGGTACTCGCTTTGTGTATCGCTAATGTGTGATTTTGGTGTTATTCGCCAAATGTAGTAGATATTTTATTCAAATTATCGACTAGAGTAACAACACTCTATTGATGATTGTCTACAATCTCATGCAGTTAATGCATGGAGGCTCGGTGGGGCCTCGCTCCGACATGCGACGTATTAATTGCGGATAACAACCTAAAGTGAGCCAGCACACCTGGCTTCGGCTATTACAAAAACAAGGGCCGATGTTATGCCATACATTGAAGAGTATTCACAATCTGTTGAGTCTCCTGAAGACTTTTGGGGTGCCAAAGCCAGTCTAATTGAGTGGTTTAAAGCTCCTAGCACCATATTATCTAAAGACGAAAACGGCATAGATCGTTGGTTCGCTGACGGCGAACTCAATACCTGTTACCTTGCGGTAGATCAGCACGTCAAGGCTGGTCGAGGCGAGCAAGCGGCGTTAATTTACGATTCGCCGGTAACAGAAACAAAAGCAACAATCAGTTACGACCAGTTACTCGATCATGTCTCTCGCTTTGCGGGCGTGCTTGCTGCGCAGGGCGTAGAAAAGGGCGATCGTGTTGTCATCTATATGCCAATGATTCCGGAAGCGGTGATTGCCATGTTGGCAGTGGCACGCTTGGGTGCGATCCATTCGGTGGTTTTTGGTGGCTTTGCCGCACACGAGCTGGCGGTTCGTATCGAAGATGCCCAGCCAAAGGTCATTGTATCGGCCTCATGCGGTATCGAAGTTGCTAAGGTTATCCCTTACAAGCCTTTACTAGATGCTGCCATCGAGCAATCTTCATTTAAGCCGAAGCGTTGTGTGGTTTTGCAGCGTACGCAGGTAGTTGCTGAGCTGCAACCAGAGCGAGACTTGGATTGGCAGGACGCTATGGCCTCTGCCGAGGCTCAGCCTTGTGTCCCTGTTAAAGCAACCGACCCTCTTTATATTCTGTACACCTCGGGTACAACAGGCAAGCCCAAGGGTGTGGTGCGTGATAACGGTGGCCATGCAGTTGCTCTAACCTACTCGATGAAAGCAATCTACAACATGAGCGCTGGCGATGTGTTTTGGGCGGCTTCGGATGTGGGTTGGGTGGTTGGGCACTCGTACATTGTTTATGGGCCTTTATTTGCTGGCTGTACCAGCATTGTTTACGAAGGTAAGCCAGTTCGTACTCCAGATGCAGGTGCATTCTGGCGTGTGTGTGAGGAATACCAATGTAAAGCGGTATTTGCAGCGCCAACGGCTTTCCGTGCGATTAAAAAAGAAGACCCAGATGCGGCTTTGGTTAAGGCATACGATTTGTCTGCCCTCGAAACCATCTTTATGGCGGGTGAGCGTCTTGATCCGCCAACGTACCACTGGGTGAGTGAGCATCTCAAAAAACCAATCGTGGACCACTGGTGGCAAACCGAAACGGGTTGGGCTATTTGTGCGAACCCAGTAGGTATTGAGCCATTTGAGCCTAAGCCTGGTTCGGCGACCAAGCCAGCCCCTGGCTTTAATGTTCAGATTTTATCTGAGTCGGGAGAGGTTTTGCCGGCGGGCGAGCAGGGTTCAATTGCCATTAAGTTGCCACTGCCACCCAGCTGCTTACCAACGGTTTGGGGTGATGTAGATCGTTTTAAAGAGAGCTACCTTTCAGAGTTTGAGGGCTACTACTGCTCGGGTGACGGTGGTTACATTGATGAAGACGGTTACCTGTTTGTTATGGGCCGCACCGACGATGTGATCAACGTAGCGGGTCACCGCTTGTCGACGGGTGAAATGGAGGAGATCGTTGCAGGGCACGATAGTGTTGCTGAATGTGCAGTGATTGGCATTTATTGTGACCTTAAAGGTCAGCAGCCGCTTGGGCTTATCTTGCTAAAAGACGGTGTTGAAACCACCGAAGAGTCGATCGAGCAAGAGCTTGTTGCCCTTGTTCGCCAAGAAATTGGTGCTGTTGCCTGCTTTAAGCGAGCGATGGTCGTTCAGCGTTTGCCAAAAACCCGGTCGGGCAAGATTTTGCGCAAGTTGCTACGCCAAGTCGCCGATGGTGAAGATTACTCAATTCCTTCAACCATTGATGACCCTGCAAGTGTGCCAGAAATTGCAGCCTTACTTGATCAAAAAGGGTTAATCAAAAAGAGCTAATTAAAAAGAGTTAAGCTAGATCGCTTTTAGCGTATCCCCTTTGTTTTGCGGCCTAACGGTGTGTGTTTTAGACGGAGGCTGCCCGAATAGGTCATCCAGCAAGCAAAGGGCTTTCTACGGCGTTGGTGAAAACTAACGCCGTTTTTTTATGCTTTATTTTCGTCGTCGGACACTCGCAGCATCACTCGATCAAGAAAACCCGTTGTGCATATTCGTCGCAAGTAGGCGAAGAGGTAGGTTGGGAAGGTAACATAGTAACGCGGCTTTGGTTTTTTTGATTCAATGGCTTTGAGTACCTTAGCCGCCACTGCCTCGGGTTCTAGATTAAAAGGCGTTGGTTTATCGGGGCTTTGATTGGCTAAGCGCGCCTCGACTGCTTGGTAAATTGCCCGATGGGGGCTGCTATCGATATTAATATGTTGTTTGAACGCCTGATAGGCGTTTTCTCTAAACTTGCTAGTAATAGGACCGGGCTCCACCAGCGACACGTAGATATTGCTGCCTTTTAACTCATGGCGCAGCGTATCGCTTAGGCCCTCAAGGGCGAACTTAGAGCAGACATAAGCGCCGCGAAACTTCAAAGCCACTAAGCCAAGCACCGAGCTGTTTTGAATAATGCGTCCGTGGCCTTGTGCGCGCATGAGCGGAAGAACCTGCCGGGTTAGCTCGTGTGTGCCTAGCACATTAGTTTCAAGCTGTTGGCGTAACGCGTCTCGGCTAAGATCTTCAACTGCGCCGGGCTGGCCATAAGCGCCGTTGTTAAAGAGTGCGTCTATTTTGCCCTGAGTTAAGTTTGCCGCCCAAGCCACTGCCTCAGTGATGGAAGTGTCGCAGTCTAGGTCAAGAAGGTGGGACTCGAAGCCTTGGTCGGCTAATAACTCTACGTCAGCTGCTTTGCGAGCGGTGGCTAGCACTCGGTAGCCTCGCGCTTTTAAATAATGTGCGGTATGTAGCCCAATTCCCGAAGAACACCCTGTAATTAAAACAGACTTTGCCATGCCTTAGCGCCTTTAAAATGAATAACTTATAAGGGTTATACCATATTAAAGATTAAAAACCTTAGCGTGCGGGCACAAAAAAGCCGAGCGATGCTCGGCTTTGATTAGGCAATGTGTTGATTAACCCAAGTGTAGTGTACTTAGCGTACGGCTACGGGTTTTCTCAAGCAGCTCAGCATCGTCTGTTAGACTCAAGCCATAAGATGGAATCATCTCTTTTAGCTTTTCTTGCCAAGCGTCTGATGCAACCTTGTCTTTAAAGCATTGCTCAACTACCTGAAGCATAGCGCTAACAGAGGTTGATGCACCCGGAGATGCGCCAAGTAACGCTGCCAGTGTGCCGTCGGCTGCAGAAATTACCTCAGTACCAAACTCTAGCTTACCGCCAAGTTTAGGGTCTTTTTTGATAATTTGAACGCGCTGACCAGCGTACTCAAGTTTCCAGTCTTCTTCGCGTGCTTCTGGGAAGAAGCGGCGGAGTGACTCGACACGTGAAGTATGAGATTGCATCACTTCACTGATGAGGTACTTGGTTAAGTCCATGTTGCTTGCTGCAACTTTAAGCATTGGGCTTAAGTTGTTTGGGCGAACACTTTTAAACAGGTCTAGGAAGGAGCCTTGTTTTAGGAACTTGGTGGTGAAGCCAGCGAATGGGCCGAAGAGAAGGGCTTTTTTGCCATCGATGATGCGGGTGTCTAAGTGAGGAACGGACATTGGAGGAGCACCGATGGGTGCCATGCCGTAAACCTTAGAGGCATGCTGCTCAACAATTTCTGGCTTGTTGCAGACGAGCCATTGACCACTCACTGGGAAGCCGCCGTAGCCAAGACCTTCATCAATACCTGACATTTGCAGTAGAGGCAAAGCACCGCCGCCTGCGCCAACAAAAATAAACTTAGCGTTTACTTGTGATTTGCTGCCTGTGGCGTTGTTTTTAAGGGTGACTGACCAGCTGCCGTCGCTGTTCTTTTTAAGTGCCGAAACATCGGTGCCGGTTTTGAGTTCAAAGTTTTCTTTGCTCTCAAGGTTTACCACCATGTTACGAGCCAAAGCACCAAAGTTTACATCAGAGCCGTGGGGCACGCGTGAAGCAGCGATTTTTTCGTTGCCTGTGCGACCTTTCATAATCAGAGGCATCCACTCTTTGATTACTTCAGGGTCTTCTGAGTACTCCATACCTTGGAAAAGGTGGTGTTTGGTGAGGGTTTCGTAACGTGCGCGAAGGAAGTTAACGTTTTTCTCACCCCAAACGAAGCTTTGGTGGGGAACCGGATTGATAAAACACTCGGGTTCAGGGAGTGCTTGTTTCTCTACAAGGTAAGACCAAAATTGAAGGCTGATTTCAAACTGACTATTGATCTTAAACGCTTTGGTCGTATCAATTACATCGCCTTTTTGCGGCGTGTAGTTAAGCTCACAGTATGCAGCATGACCCGTACCCGCGTTATTCATTGCGTCGGTACTTTCTTGTGCGATGCGGTCGAGGCGCTCAACCATAAGCATCGATTGGGACGGATCAAGTTCATTGAGAAGCGTCGCCAGAGTGGTACTCATTGCGCCGGCCCCAATAAGCAAGACATCAACTGAATTAGAAGTCATAAGCACTTTGCCATCGTTAGATAAGTAATGGATAGGAAGGGTGCAGGTGGAGGCTTTTGGCCTGTCTAGGTGTGACGCAGCGTGTTCGCCACAGCCCTTGCAACTCACTTCCAATTTATACAACAGTGATGGTGCTCCCATTGGTTAGCAATGGAGCACGCATCTGTTACATTTTGGTTTATTTATTAGTCGTAACAGGCAAATTATACCTACTAGGTTTCGTGCTTGTCTTGTGCGTTGCGATAAAATTTATTATCCATTAGGTGAATAAAATGGAATATTGGCGGTTTTTTGCTCAAAAAGCCTTTGAATTATAAGGTTATTCTGAGTTGTACTTAAGTTGAGTGCAGACGCACAGATGAGAAGGGAGTAAGCCGCAACACTCCAAAAAGGTGTTGCGGCAGGTGCTTAAATCGAAACTTTAGGTTAATCGATTAAGTTGTATTGCTTGTCCAGTGTTTCAATAATGTCCGCACGTGGGTTGTCCGAAAGCGTAAGCGGCTTGCCAATGATTTTTTCGGCAATCCCCACATAAGTACTCGACACTTCCATAAGCACTGACTCAGGTAGAGGGTTGTTTGCTGCGAGTGCCTCGCGCTCAGGCATACGGTCTTTGTTTAGCAAAATGTCTGGATCTGGGAAGTGGTTAAGCAGTAACTGCCTAAAGCCTTCTTTTGAGTTCTCGACTACTTTGCCATCGCGGTAAGCTTCGCCATCCCAAATGCGGGAAGAGTCTGGTGTACCAACCTCATCCATGTAAATCAGTTTTTCGTCGCCGTTTTCGTCGCGAACATAACCAAACTCAAACTTGGTATCCACAAACACCTGGTCTAGCCCTGCTAGCTGTTCGCTAATGAGCTTAAAGCCGTCTTTTAATAGCTTTTCGTATAGCGCGATGTCGTCTGCTGAATTGAAGTTAAAAGCAGCAAAGTTATTTTCGATGTTTGCGCGGGTAATGTTTACATCATCAGCCTCGGGTACGCCGTCGATACCTTTTAGAATACCCTTGGTAGATGGGGTAACCAGCAACTCAGGTAGCTTTTGATCGCGTTCTAGGCCTTCAGGTAATTCGATGCCACAAAAGGTGCGCTCGCCTTTGGCGTACGCACGCCACATAGAGCCAGTGATGTACTGGCGGCAAATCGCTTCAATTTTTACCGGTTTAGCTTTTTGAACAATCCAAACCAGCGGATGTGGTACATCCAAAATGTGGCTGTCGGCTAAGCCGTTTTCGCGAAATAGGTTAAACCAATGGTTAGCAATAGCGTTGAGCGCTGCACCTTTACCCGGTACGCCGGCCATGCCGCCTTCACCGGTCCAAATGCAATCAAAAGCAGAGATGCGGTCGCTAATAACCATAATAGCCAAGGGGGCGTCGGCTGGGACTGGGTAGCCTTTCTCTTTAATGAGGCGAGCGCTGTCTTCTTCTGTGAGCCAATATACAGAGCGCACTTTACCACTGTGAACTGGTGCACCGGTGCGAATAGGCAGGTCGTCGTTGACGGCTAAGACTTTATCGGAAAGACCCATTAATTGTTCCTATGTTGAGCGAATAAACAAAGGCCCGTGCTAGATGGTGACGGAGCTGGTCGCTATCTTGTTGCGAGGGGCGATAAAAACGCAAGTTTACCAGATGTCGTAGCGCCTGCCACGCTTAGATTGTTGGCTAACGCTTAGCAAGTTAAAGCAATACAGGTGTAACTTTATGTAAATAACATCGACTCAAATCTCTGATTTGTGGTAAGCATAGCCACATACCCAGCGACAAAACGCTCAAGGGCGAAATAGCTTAAGCCGTAAAAAGGAGGCAGGTGAGGGTCATACTTTTTACAAAGGTCAGTGCTATTCAGATCGCCCGCTGGGTCTATCGTTCGTGCGAACAGTTAATCTAAAAAGGACAGTCAACATGATGAAGAAACTTGCAGTGAGCCTAACCGCAGCCACCTTATTTTCTGGGGTGGCTGTTGCCGATGAATATGAAAAGCAAATTGACGCTCGTAAGGCTCAAATGACCATTATTGCCTACAACATGGGTATTCTGGGCTCTATGGCGAAAGGCCAAATGGATTACGATGCTGCAACAGCAAGCGCAGCAGCAGGCAACCTTTCAATGGCAGCATCTATGGACCAAATGGGTCTATGGCCTACAGGCTCTAGCGAAGGCGAAGCTGACGATACCAAAGCTAAGATGGCTATTTGGAAGGATATGAACGACTTCGATAACTTATTCATGGGCCTAAAAACAGCTTCTGTTTCTTTAGCTGATGCTGCGGGTAACGGCTTGCCAGCGTTGCGTGGTGCGATTGGCGACGTGGGCAAAACCTGTAAGGGCTGCCACTCTGACTACAAGTCGAAGTAACTAATAAGTCAGTAGCTTTTATTAAAGCGCTTCTGGTGAGTCATTCGCTGTTTAATACGGGAGTGGCTCGCCCATCACTAAGGCTATATATGAGGGAGCATTTCCATGTCTCGTGTTAATCGTCGTCAAGTCAGAGTATGGGATATCCCTACGCGGGCCTTTCACTGGACGTTAGCGTCTACCTTTATTTTTTTAATCATCAGTGGCGATCAGGGCTGGATGGAGTGGCACTTCAAAGCTGGCTATTTGTTATCGGCACTGGTGATCTTTCGTCTGTTTTGGGGTGTGTTAGGCTCGCGCTATGCTCGCTTTAAGTCTTTTGCATTCTCGCCAAGCACGACTTTTTCATACATCAAAGGCTTACTGACCGGGCAGCATCAAAACCATTACGGACATAACCCAGCAGGGGCTTTGATGGTATTTGCTCTGCTAGTGTTGCTATTGGTTCAGGCGTTCTCTGGCATGGTAATTTCAGACGAGATTATGTGGGAAGGGCCTTTCTATAACAGCGTACCTGAGTCAATTAACGAGCTCGGTGGCATGATTCACGAACCGCTACAAGGCTTCCTGCAGTTTATGATTGTTGCCCATATTTTGGCGATTGCTTTTCATCGCTTTAAATTTGGTGAGCACCTAGTGCGAGCGATGATTCATGGTCGTAAGCCGCAAGTAGAGCCTGTCGAGCAGCGTGATTCGGTATCTATGGTTAAGCTTGCTATCGCCGTGATACCTGCTATGGCGTGGCTTTGGTACTTACTGTCGATCCCGGTCTAGCTTCACCGCATAGATAAAAAATACATTAAGGGGCTTTGCCCCTTTTTAAATACATATTAATTATACCGTTATCTAAATCTATAAAAACTTAGTTTAAACTGTGCCACCTCAATGGGCAAAACCTGACTAAAAGGCCCAAAACAAGGTCAACAGTGGGGCAGGGTTAAAAGGAATAATCGAAACCATTGGATATTCTATAACCTAAGTTATAAAAACCTGATTTTTATCAAAAAAACACGACTTGGCCCGTGTCTTGCTAATTCACCTACAAGAAGCTTAGTTGTTTTAAAAGCAATACTCCAACTGGTTTAAAAGGGTACGAATTTTAACAAGTTCGTATTGGATAGGTGCTCAATTGCCTCGTAAAGTTATCTGCTCTAACAGTCGTCGATCTGAAGAGCTTGCATGTTATGGTCAATCAACCCTAGCGTATGGCGCTGCCCACTCAGTTCAGTGGTCGCCAGCAGCGCAAGCACGGTTACGACTACTTCACCGCAAAGTGGTTGTAGAATTCTCAGACGGTTCCAAACCAGCGTTACTCAGTGACGTTTTTGACTGGCATAGTTGGTGGCTTAGCGCTTTTTCACCTTGGGCTGGCGACATTCGTCCTTCTCTTGTTCACGGTATCGGAGATAAAGACGAAGTGCTTGGTTTGCTTAAACGACTAGAAGACGAAGTCATTCAACCATGTACACAAGTTAATAATGACGCTGCCGAGCGGCCTGAGCAAGTACTTGAGCGCATGGCCACTGTCTACTGTGAGTTTGTAGGTATATCACCGTTTCAGGCGGGTAACGAAGAAATGGCAGAGCTGATTATGCTGTTGGTTTGCATCCGCGCCAACTGGATGAAGGAAGTGAAACTTGCGCAGTTAATGACAATGCCAGAATACAAAGGCGCATTAACCAAAGGGTTTGAGGATAAAAACTACAAGCCTATGGCCCTCCTTATGGGGCAGTGTCTGATCCAAGTCGACTAACCCCCGCTAAAAAACAGAAACCCACCACTGGCATGACATACTTTGCCAATGGTGGGTTTATTTGTGCCTGAGCTTAAACTTAGCAAGCAATGTTGTCGTAAGTGTGAACGCCGCTAAGCTTACTCACCTCATCAACATAGGCTCGTACCTCCGCTGGCATCTTGATGCCTTTAACCAGTGTTAAGTTGCGCAAGTCTGGAAAGATAAACACATCATCCCAACCCAGGGTCTGCTCGTGCTGCGAAGGCAGCGGCAGCGTAGGTAATGCAGCTAGCGCGGCTTCTACCTTTGCTTTGTGTTCATCGGTTTGAGCAAGAGCATCTTCAAACGACTGATCGATCATCTTCTCTTTATTGCCGCGGAAATAATCTTTAGCGCCCTGTGTGCCAAAATCACATTCAATGGCTTGAATGTTTCGAGGAAACAATAAGTTCCACACGGACTGCCTCACTTCACCCATCACCTTTGCGACGCCATCTTTTAGGGCGGTTACTGGCCTAAATACACGCTCTGACGAGCCAATTTCATCAAGCTTATAAGCGATATCGAGGCTTTCGCCCATCGCGTGGCCGTCACGCTCTAAAATCGGCACCATTTTTTTACCAATAAGGTTATGGCAGGTGGCCTCATCATCGTTCAACAGCGCAATAACATTTACATCCACCTGCTTGTAGCCCGCAGCCATCACCGCGCGAACACAAAAAGGACAGTGATCGTATACATAAAGATTCATAGAGATACTCGCTTAATGTCTTTTTTGCATTGTATGCGTAAACGATAGACCGAAGCGACAGCTCAGCGATTCAAAATCGCCAATAAGCTATTCATTTTGATAGAAAGTGATAGAAGTTGTTGTTCAAATATCGCCACACAGGTTTAGCTGATAAACCTCATGAATAAAGAGTGGCAAATGGCAGCAAGTGCGGGTAGGGAAAGCGGGGAGAAAATGAGAGAAAGCAGCGACGCATAAAGCTGCTTTCTCAGGGAGTCTGCATTGTACTTTTAATAATGGCTTCAGTTTAAGGATGAAGCTGCATTACTAACGCCTACGAAGTTTAGTGGGCGTGCTTACCAAAGCTTGGCAAGTGAAGGTTTAGGCCAGTAACGGCTTTTTTAACAGCAGAGCAAGTATCAACAACCAAAGATGCGATGTATTCAGCGCGGGCAGCGTGTGCTTGAGCTTCGATTAGCTCCATTTTGCTTACGTGGCTTAGTTCAGCGTCTTTTAAAAGTTGTTCTAGAGAAGGTGTGCTCATGGTTCGACTCCTGGTGCAGGTGTGTTGCAAAGGTAGAGACTGCTTAATGCTGCGTCTCATTGGTTAACGCGGAGAAGTGTATGAGACCTTAGTCTAAATTAAAAACGACAATTTATGACCGCAGAGGTGAATTATTCTAATCTATATTTAAGTTCGCGCTTTCGAGCGTGAGAGGCGGACAATACAGGCCAACGGAGCAGTGCTCATATCAGCAAGTAGCAATATTCGCTAAAAATGATTATAACTACTTAAGTGCCGTTTTGGACGACGGTGCCCAAAGGCCACAGCTAGGTCTCAACGTTAAAAAAGGACTTGCCATGAGCTACCCCGTACTAAAAGAACAGCACCGTACCCTTCGAGAAGACTTTGATCAAAGCTTGTCTTTACGTACTCATCGAGCCTTAAGCTGGCTCCAGCGAGCCGAGTTAAGTGATGACGATTTAGATATACAATTCATAAGCTTATGGGTTTCTTTTAATGCAGCTTATGCAGTAGATGTAGACGCTCAATACCGCACCTCAGAGCGCGGAATTTTCGAAAGCTTTTTTGCAAAGCTCGTTAAGCTCGACACAGAGCACCGCCTTTATCAGCTCGTGTGGCAAGAGTTCTCTGGCCCGATACGGTTACTCCTCAACAACGAGCACACCTTTCAGCCGTTTTGGGATTTTCAGAACGGCAGCATAAACGAGCGTCGTTGGCGTGAAGACTTTATGCGCTCAAAGCGTCGAGCCACCGAAGGTTTGGTGAGCAAAGATACAGATAGGGTGTTATCCATCGTATTTAGACGAATCTACACACTACGCAACCAAGTTCTACACGGCGGCGCAACCTGGAACAGCTCAGCCAACCGTACCCAGCTACAAGATTGCACAGCCATCTTACTTAAAGTTGTACCCGTGGTGATCGAGCTAATGATGCAGCACCCAGAGGAAAACTGGGGTGAAGCGCATTACCCGGTGGTGGATTGAATGGACTGCCAAAGATTTAGCTCACTGGGCTGAAGCATCATTAGTAATAACAAAGTTACTTTAAACAATTAAACCGTTCGGAAAAGACATGTCTATCCCAAAATACAAAGAGATTATGCCAAACATTCTGCGCTATCTAGAAACGCATGGTGAGCAGAAATATCGAAACCTTGAGCTGCCCTTAGCTAGAGAGTTTGGGTTGACTGATGAGCAAATTGCTCAAGAGTATGACTCCGGTAATGGCACAGTTTTTTTGGATAGGATTAGCTGGGCACTCAGTTATTTGACCAATAGCGGCCTCACTGAACGGCCGCGAACGGGTGTATATAAAAACACAGATGCAGCAAAAGAGCTTTTGGTCAAAGGCCCTAATGAAATTCAGCAATATGTTAAGGAGCAGATGGCACAAAGAGCAGCAGAGCGAAGGGTTAAAAAAGCTGCCGAGGGCGCAGATGACGAAACAGCTGACCTCATACCTACAAGTAACCAAACACCGCAAGAGCTGCTCAATACAGCGTACGAAAACATACGTCAGTCCACTTATGATCAAATAATCGATACCGTACTAAGTAAGACGCCATCAGAATTTGAGAGCCTTGTAGTTAAACTCATGGAACGGATGGGTTATGGAGGTCAGGTTAAAAACGCCGGGTCAGTTACGCAGGCTTCAAACGATGGTGGTATAGACGGCATTATAAAAGAAGATGTTCTGGGCCTAGGAAAGATTCATATTCAGGCAAAACGTTACGCAAGGAATAATACGGTAGGGCGAGAAGAGGTTCAAAAGTTTGTTGGGGCTCTCGCGGTTGCCCAGTCTAACAAGGGTGTTTTTATCACAACATCATCCTATAGCGCAGGCGCGATCGCATATGCTAACGGCTTAAATGGCACCACCAATTTGGTACTCATTAGCGGCGAGCAATTGGCAAAGTATATTTATGATTACAGTGTCGGAATGCAAACAAAGCAGCATATCGAAATCAAAGAGATGGACTCTGACTTTTGGGATAGTATGCAGAATGATTCCTTATAGCTGGATCGCAATGAACAACCAGGTACTACAGCTTGCAAAGATTAAGGGTTTACCCATAAAAGCCAATTCTTCAAGCTTTCCGCACGAAAGGCGTGTTTAATGGCTACTCATCAACAAAGCCAAATAACACGCCTTTTACTAATAACCATAATTTAACATAATATATATTATACGAACCTATATAAAACGACAGATTTACGTCAATAAAGGCTTATATCAACAGCTAGCGCTCACTTCCGGCCAGCTAAACCGTCAAATTTCACACTAAGATCACACCAAAAGCGTCACGCACAGACGCATTAAAGCCTCAGCACTTTGCCGACCTATTAAATTGAAACTTACTAAGGAAGATCTCGCGCGAGCTGAACGAGATTTATTGAATAATGGTGTGGCGAACGTAGTAACTTGCCACCAGTGATGGATGTACTTCGATGAGTTTATTGGTAATGGGACTTTGCACAATGAACACCGGATTGCCCGGTGAGTGCTCTTGTTTTACGAGGATTTCGTAGGTTTTGTTTTCGAGCAGAACCCGCAGACCATCGATGGAAACATCTGCTTCTAGCAAGATTAAATCGCCAACCTCAAGCATCGAAAAGATAACTTGCGCATCAAGATACTCTGCCGAGCTTGGGTCGTTGATTGGTCTCAAATGTTAAGCCTGCACAATACCCATACGAATACCTAGGTGTACGATATCCGTATTGGTTTTTAGGTCGAGTTTGCGAAAGATGTTGGTGCGGTGTGCATGAACGGTTTTTACGCTCAGGTAGACCTCATCGGCGATTTGAGCCACCGATTTACCCTCTGCAAGCAGTGTAAAGACCTGAAACTCACGCTTTGTAAGCTTAGAAACCACCGAGGTTTCTTCAGTTTTATCGCCTGTAGGCGCGATCGCAATGCCTTCAGCGATATAGGTGTCGCCGTTATGCACGGTGAGCACCGCTTCTAGCAGTTCGCCAGGGGCGCAACGCTTGGTTAAATAACCTTTGGCACCAGCGCTTAACACGTGCGAAGGAAATGGATCCGCCTCCATAACGGTAAGCACCAGTATTTTGGCTTCGCTGTCGATTTCGATAATACGACGAATAGCGTCCAAACCGCCGTTAGAGCTCACCACAGAGTCGGTTTGCTCATTGGTCGGCATGTTTAGGTCCATAAGCACGATATCCGGATTTAGCTCCTGATAACGCTCTACTGCCTCATTACTGCAGCTCGCCTCCCCTACCACATCGATACGATGGTCGGTCAGCAACAGACGATGAAAACCCGCTCGAACAATGGGGTGGTCGTCGACAAGCATAAGTTTAATTTGCGGCATTACGCCTCCGTGTACACTATTATTCTATTTCTAGATCGGGCTGAATTTCGTCGGCACCGCGATAGCAGTCGCCCGTATCTATTTCATAAGCATTCGCGCTTGATACTTCTTCATCTGCCACATTTGACGGCAAAACCACGAGCGCATCGCTATAACCAATTAGCTGTAAACCTTCGCGTTTACAATGCATTAGAACCTTTTCTAAAGCAGATACTACAACAAGCTGACGCTCAGTGAGCTGCTCTGGACTTGTAGGCTCAACCGCTGGCTTTTCTGTTACGGGCTCAGCGCGCCTTTTGCTTGTAACCTGACGTATTGGTGTTCCTTTTGGGTCCACCAAGGTCACTGTTACACCGCCAATCTTTTCTTTAACCAGAATGCTTTTAGCAAGAGCGAACACCTGTTCGCTATCGCAGGTAACTTGATCAAGCTTGCTGCCCGCCTTAAGTTTAGCGGAAATTGCAGCATAGGCATCGGTGGCGTATATAAAGCTATCCATAAGGGCTCTACACGTTAATTTTTAATTTTCTTAAGGCTAGCGGGTTTTACCCCATTCGTATAGCGAATTATCGAAAGTCGCCCTCGCGATAGCGCCTATACTCGTCATTAAGTGCTTGATATCGAACATCTTGCTGCGCAATCACGGTTTCAAGCGCATGTTCTCGTTCAGTTCGCTGCTTTTTAAGCTCTGCAAGCTCGGTGAGCAGCTGCTCATTTTTTTGAGCAAGGGTGTCGCGGCTTTCAGAAATCGCCACAAGCTCTTTTTCACGCACTCGTAATTGAATTGTTAGCTCAATTAATTCATCAGGCGCATTCTGCTTGGGCTGGCTAGCAAGCAAATCTAACTGCTTTAATTCGCGAGACAGCGCTGTATTTTCGGTTGTTAGGCGGATAACCTGCTTTTCGCACTCCATCAAGGCCGCTTGCGCTTCTTTTAGCTCTGCTTCCGACGCCTCTCGGCGAGCCACTTCTTTATCGAAGGCGTTCAAAAAAGCAGTACTTTGATGTGAAGTGTCTTTTTTAGCCTCGTTAATGGCATGCCACTCTTCATCTATCTCTGCTTTAGCCTTTTGAAACTTCTCATCCAGTGTTTCTTGAGCATAAAGTAGCGCCTGATCCCATACAGCCTTCGCGGTATCAATCACCGGCCCCGGCAAATCTGGGCGCTGCTCGTTCGCCTGAATGCGCAAACCCAAATTGGCCCACCATTCATTTAGCGCCTTGTTTATGGTTGAGATAGAGCCAGAGCCGATATAGTCGCGAATATTTTGTTGTGTAGGGCGTTTGCCTTCTATCAACAAGGCATCTGCGGCACGATGAACCTTTTCTTGCGTCGTTTCTTTTCTCATAAAATATTTAATACGTATTATTTAATACAGTTTTTAAGAATACCCGAAGCAGCGGTACATTACAGCCTATTTATAAATCGTTATTTTAAATACATTTTATAGTAGCGACCCCACGCTATCACACCCTTCGACTAATGCAAGCCTAAGCGCACTTCCAAACTAAACTTCTAACTGCTTACCGCTCTAACACTCACTACCACTGGATGGAAAGCTGCTTTCCATATTTCACAAAAGCTCATAATTAAAAAACCGAATTTTTTACGCCGCCAACTAATAAAACCTCGTAAAAACAGCATATTAGGAAGTCGGCTGTCTTGCTTTCGTGATTGGCATAAGCCTTGCTCAAGTAGAGACAAACCATTTGAGGAAAATAAATAATGAAAGCAAAGCACCTTCTTGCCCTTACCGCGCTTAGTATGTCTACTCCGGCCATGGCGCATACCACTGGCATTATGGAGTCGTCACTTATTGCTGGCGTACTGCATCCACTTACAGGCATCGACCACCTTTTAGCTATGACAGCCGTTGGACTTTGGTTGGCTACTCAATCCCGCGAAGTTAAATTGCCTACCTTAACAGCATTTATGGGCGCACTCGGCCTAGGCTTTTTGGTAACAGCGGCCGGCTTTACGGTCCCGCTTATCGAAACAGGTATCGCAGCATCTGTGCTCGTGCTGGGCTTGTTACTTACAGCAGCGGTTAAGCTACCAAAAGCAGCTTCGATTAGTTTGATGTCTGGTTTTGCCTTGTTTCATGGTGCTGCCCACGGCGCAGAACTAACTGGCTCTGCATGGGTCTTTGCTCTTGGGTTTTTAGGTGCGAGCGCAGCGGTAACACTTGCGTCAGTCGCGTCATCTCACGCAGTCTCTCGCGTGTTTCCTATGGTTACCCAATTAATCGGTGTGCTCATTGCAATGGCGGGTTTGTCATTCATCGCAGCCTAGATTAATCGCCAGACATCCCCAACGGGAAAGGACGCCCACTGGCAACTTCTTGAGGCACGGCTGCTTCTATCACCCAATCTTTTGTCGGGCCTTGTGCCCGATTTTTTTGTCTACAGATAACCAAGCTAAGCGCCTGAAACTAAAAAGGCCCACCGAACAATTAGATTAACCGTTCGATGAGCCAATTGATGATCTTCTTAAGAAGCAAAAGAAACGAGCATAGAGTGCTAGAGAGCCCATTTACACCTCTCACTAACGCTATTGTGCTCCTAACAAATACGCGGTAACTGCTCGCCTACCAACATATCTAATATTCGCTCGCCGCCAAAGCCTGTTTTAACAAGCACGCGCCCAGGCACACCATCAAAGACTTCACCAATAATCGCGGCGTCCTTTCCTGCAGGATGTGCGCGCATTGCGGCCAATACTTCATCCGCGGCACTCTCGGGTACCACAGCTACCAATTTGCCCTCGTTGGCGAAGTAGAGTGCGTCTAACCCCAAAATTTCGCACACACCGCGAACTTCCGTGCGCACAGGTACCGCATCTTCATCTAAGCGAATTGAAACGCCAGAGGATTCAGCAAACTCGTTAACAACGGTCGCTACACCGCCACGAGACGCATCCCTAACCGCGTGGATATTTGGACACACAGAAAGCATGGTTTGCATCAGGTCGTGAAGCGGCTGGCAGTCCGTTTCTAGCTCAACATCTAGCGCCAAATCACCTCGGGCATTAAGCACCACCGCGCCGTGATCGCCGATGTAGCCGTTAACAATGACTTTGTCGCCGACGCGACAGTTAGATGCCGAAATATCAACACCTTTAGGAATTAAACCAATGCCGGTGGTGTTGATAAATATCTTGTCACCTTTTCCGCGAGGCACCACCTTGGTGTCACCCGTTACAATGGTCACACCTGCTTCGTCTGCTGCTGTTTTCATTGAAGCAACAATTCGGCGTAACTGCTCGACTTCTAAGCCTTCTTCTAAAATCATGGCGCACGAGAGGTGCTTTGGTATCGCACCCGAAACGGCCAAATCATTGACCGTGCCATTCACTGCAAGACTGCCGATATCACCACCCGAAAACTCAATAGGATCAACAACATAAGAGTCTGTTGTGAAAGCAAGTTGTGAGCCTTGTTTTAACCAACTTTGCAGGTCAAATCGCGCTTGATCCTCTAATGCATTTAGGTCGTCATTATCAAACGTACCCACAAAAACATCTTCGATGAGGTCACGCATAGCCTTGCCGCCAGCGCCGTGAGCCATGGTAATTTTGCTAGCTTTGAGTGTGCGTTTAGTTTGTGCCATGGGTCTATTCATCCTCATTAGGCAATATTCTGTGCGGCAATTTTGCCGTAGCTGTAATAGGCAGAGCAGGCCCCTTCGGTCGAGACCATTAGCGCGCCCATAGGCGTTTCGGGGTTACACTGCTCGCCAAAAAGCTTGCACTCCCAAGGCTTAATGGCACCCTTTAACACTTCGCCACATTGGCAGGACTTAGGATCGGCGATTTGCAAGTTTGGCATCGTAAAGGTGTGCTCGGCATCAAAATCACGGTAAGCCTCTTTAATTCGCACACCAGATTGGTCGATTGAGCCAAGACCACGCCATTCAAAAAACTCACGCAACTCAAAGATATCAGCCACCGCCTTAAGGGCGTTTAGGTTGCCACCCTCGGGCACAATGCGCTTGTATTGGTTTTCTACCTCAGCTCGCCCTTCTTTGATTTGCTCTAAAACCATGAGCAGCGATTGCAGGATATCTAAAGGCTCAAAACCTGCGATAACCAAGGGGCGATCGTAGTCTTTTGCAATAAATTCATAAGGCTTTTGACCGATGACCATGCTGACGTGACCGGGACCTAAAAAGCCGTCAATGGTCATATCCGGCGAGTCTAAAATCGCTTTTATCGTTGGGATGATGGTGATGTGGTTACTAAACAAAAAGAAGTTGTTAACCCCTTCTCGCTTGGCTTGCTGAACGGTGAGCGCAGTGCTTGGCATGGTGGTTTCAAAACCCAAGCCAAAAAACACGACCCGTTTGTCTGGGTTTGCACGAGCAATGGCCAGTGCATCCATAGGCGAATACACCATACGCACATCACAACCTTCGGCACTGGCTTGCTGGAGACTCTTTTTTGAGCCCGGTACGCGCATCGCATCACCAAAGGTGGCAAAAATCACATCGGGCTGCTCCGCAATAGCGACACAGTCGTCGACTCGACCCATGGGTAATACACACACCGGGCAGCCAGGACCGTGAACCATTTCGACACTTTTAGGCAACAGCTCTTCTAGGCCATAGCGAAAAATAGAATGGGTATGACCACCGCACACTTCCATTATTTGCAGCGGACGTGTTCTGTTCACATTTAGCTCGTCGGCTATTTGGTGAATACGCTCCAGCACTTGTTTTGCTAATGCTGGATCTCGAAATTCATCTACAAATTTCATTCGCTCAACTCGTTATGATTATTTTAAATTGCAGGCTCGGTGCGTTATTTAACGCGGCTGCCACGGGTTTCGGCCAGCTGACTGTGAACCAAGTCCCATAGAATGTGGTAGCACATTAAATGGCACTCTTGAATGCGGTGAACGCTGTCGGTTTCGACCAGTAAAAGCTCGGATATTGCGCCCAGCTTTGCCATTTGGCCGCCATGACCACCAACAAAAGCGATAACCGAAAGCCCCATTTCTGCAGCCTTATTGCATGCCGCGATAAGGTTGTTGGAGTTACCACTGGTCGAAAACACCACCAACACATCGTTTGGCTGCGCCATGGCGATAAGTTGACGCTTCAGCACTTGATCAAAGCCAACGTCATTGGCTACGGCAGACATCATGGTGACGTCTTGCGATAGATTAATCGCTGCTAAAGCCGGACGCCCTGTGGTCACAGGGTGCATAAACTCGACTGCTAAGTGCGCCGCATCACAGGCTGAGCCACCGTTACCCGCAGTCAGCAAGCGACCACCGTTTTGGTAGCTTTGGCTAATCAGGGAGGCCGCACGTACTAGCTGTTCGCTATTTTTCTCGAAAAACTGGGTTTTAACTTTTAGGCTCGCTTCTACCTTTTGCTGTACAGCCAAAAGCAACGCAGAGGCCATTGCTGCCTCATCGCGCTCTTTTGCATTGGCAGGTTCATCTCGCATGGATGGGTACAGAGCCGAAAGCAAATCATCTGCGCTAGCGTCACTTTGACTCATTCGCTAGCACCCAGCTGCATGGCGTCGAGCTCTTCTTGTAGCTCGCCTATTTCCGCTAAGACCTTAAGGGTTTGCTGCGCCTCTTCTTCATCAATCAGGCTCATTGCAAAACCCACATGCACGAGGGTCCAGCGCCCTATTAGCTCAGACACATCGCCGTCTAAAGGCATCACGCAACTAATGTTCACTTCTCGCTTTACGCCGGAGACTGAAACCGTTGCTTTTGCTTCTTCAGCTGATTCGATGGATATAATTTTTCCGGGAATACCTAAACACATAACAACTCCGGTTTATTGCAAGGTTTCGCTGCCGCTACTTGAAGGGTTTTGTTCCAACTCATAACGCTCTAGCTTAGAGCGCAAACCAACGCGAGAGAGCCCAAGCTCTTTAGAAGCACTGCTCTTGTTCCAGCGGTGGCGAATAAGGGTTTCGCGCAGAATGCGCTTTTCAAGCACTTCGACACGATCTTTCAGAGTGCCTTCTAGTTGCGCCAAACCTTCGGTTTCTTCAGCTTCCTCAATAGGCGCCGCGCGCAATACACGTGGGCTAAGCAGGTCGGCACTTAGCCATTCATCTTCTGCTAACACCAACATGCGTCGCACTTCGTTTTGCAGCTCGCGCACGTTACCCGGCCAGCAATATCGCTGCATGCAGGTCAGCGCCTCGTCGGTAAAGCCGTGCACAGGTTTATCAAAGTCTTGAACGGCACGTGCTAAAAAGCTGTTCGCCAACACAGGGATATCCATTGGACGACGATCGAGTGACGGTAGCTCTAAGGTCACTTCAGCTAAGCGAAAGTACAAGTCTTGCCGAAAACGCCCCGCACGGACCTCCTCTTCAAGGTCACGATTGGTGGAGGCTACGATACGAACGTTCACCTTACGGCGCTGATGTTCGCCAATTCGACGAACTTCGCGCTCCTGTAAAACCCTTAAGAGCTTCACCTGAAACGCTGGGCTAATTTCGCCAATTTCGTCTAAAAAGATGGTGCCACCGTCGGCTTGCTCAAACAGACCGATATGGTTAGTAATCGCACCTGTAAATGCGCCTTTTTTGTGGCCAAACAGCTCGGAGGCCAGCAGCTCATCAGGCATTGCGCCGCAGTTTTCGACTACAAAAGGCTTATCAGATCGCAAACTGTTGTAATGCAGCGCTCTGGCGAATAGCTCTTTACCCGCGCCTGAGGGTCCCGTAACTAAAACAGATACGTCATAAGGTGCGATTTTTCCGGCTTGATTACACAGATCGTTAAGTGGACTGGTTTCGTGGCGTTGAATTTCACCGAGTTGAAACGCCTCTTGTAAGCGCGCCTTTTTGGCAGATAGTCGCTGCTCTGCCTGCCCTTCGGTTAGGCGCATTTCCATAGCGAGCAATTCGTTTTCGCTTTGCAGATCGTACAAACGACAAGCGCCACGCATAATCATCAATAGATTATCTGGATGCCACGGTTTGGTAATGTATTGCAGAATACCCGCTTCGTTTAGGCCCTTAATAATATCTTCAGAGTCGGTGTAGCCAGACAATATAAGGCGCGCGGTTTGCGGCCACTTATCTCTAGCCTCGGTTAGCAATTCGACACCGGTTTTATCAGGCATGCGCTGGTCGCACAAAATAGCGTGCACTTGATGCTGGTTTAACAGTGCGAGTGCATCTTCGGCACTCGAAGCCGTTAACACATCAAACTCTTCATCAAGCGTACGTTCTAGGGTTTCGAGTGAGCGCACCTCGTCATCGACGCACAATACCGTTGGGCGCGGGCTATCATTCATCATAACAGCGCCTTTAGCTTATCGGCTTCGCTTTGCAGGGCGCTTACTTGGCTATGAATCATGGCAGAGCGATGCTGCTCAAGCCATTGAATCCATGCATCCATGCCTTCGCCTGAACGGCTAGAAAGCTGCAATACCTGAATATTTGGGTTCACTTGTTTGGCGTAGGCGATGCACTTTTCTACATCAAAGTCCAAGTACGGTAGCAAGTCCACTTTGTTTAAAATCATCAAGTCCGATGCGTGGAACATGTCTGGGTATTTGAGCGGTTTATCTTCACCCTCAGTTACCGACAAAATCGCTACCTTGCTGGCTTCGCCTAGGTCAAATGCCGCAGGACATACAAGGTTGCCAACGTTTTCGATAAACAGCATGCCGCCCTTTAAGTCGGCAAACTTATCCATCGCATGGCCCACCATGTGGGCATCTAAATGACAGCCTTTACCCGTGTTGATTTGAATCGCCTGTACGCCAGTTTCACGAATGCGCTCGGCATCATTTGCTGTTTGTTGGTCGCCTTCGATCACTGCAACTGGGTAGTTACTTTGGATGATTTTTAGGGTTTCAGTGAGTAATGTGGTTTTGCCAGAGCCGGGGCTAGAAACAAGATTAAGTACAAAAAGCGCCAGATGCTCAAAGCGATGACGGTTTTGAGCGGCATAACGGTCGTTTTTGCCAAGAATATCTTGCTCAATTTGCACCATGCGCGCTTGGCTCATGCCTGCAACGTGGGCGTGGGCTGGGCCTTTGCCAAAGTGAATATTGTCGCCCTCAGTCTGAATGCTGTCTGTTTGAGCGCTTCCTGTTTGAGTGCCTTCTACCTTGGCGTGTGCCACAGCGTGATGATCATGACTGTGGTCATGGTGGTGATCGTGATGCCCTTCAATGGTTACTTCGCCTTCAGAACAGCCGCAAACCGTACACATATCACTCAACCTCCAATTCTTTTATTCTCATTTCTTCCCCTTGGGTGACTTGTAGCTGATAGCTACCGCATTCGCTGCAGGCGTCGTAGCGTTGCGTCACGGCAACGGTTTTAAAACACTGCAAACAAAACGCCTCACCCTTGAGGTGTATAATTTCTAACTTAGCGTCTTCGGCTAAGGTGTTTTTGGTAACGGCCTCAAAGCAAAAGCTAAGGGCTGGCGCTTCGATAGAGGCCAGCGGGCCAATTTCTAACCAAACGGTTTTTACTCGCTGATACCCTTGGGTTTGGGCCTGTTCTTCAAGGACTTGAACAATGCCTTCAGCAATCGACATTTCATGCATGTTTTGTATCCAATGTAAGCTGCCATTGCACGCAAGGGTCCACGAGCTTAATCAATGTATTCACCAATAAAGGTAGCTGCTCTTCTGTTACGCTAGCGCCTTTAAGCATTTGAAACAACGTGCCTTTCGGATGAAAATTCCAATCTGTCGGCGCAACGACTTGATACTCCACAAGCTGTTGCTGGTGATTAAGTTTGGCGTAGTGCGCAAGCCCACCACGGGCTGCTTTTACTAAACCTAAGCCTGCAAAGTGGCTGGCAATAAGCCACTGCTCGGGCTGCTTTAGCATTTGCTCCGGCAGCGAACGCAAGGTTTGCATCAAACTAACATAACGCTGAGCTAAGGTGTTACCTAAAGTTTTATTATCTATATTTTTCAATTGTTTATTTTGCTTAGTTAAAGTAAATAAGCTATTCTCAAAGCAGCTTTCGTTTAAGCTTGGTTGAGCACAAAAGCCATATGCGCTGGGCTTTTTAAGCGCCTCAAGCAGCTCTGCTTGAATGCTTTTTTTCGACAAGTCGAGCGCCAGCGAAGCATCACCTAGCTTTATACTGGGCGAGGTAAATAGCCCTTTTAAGTCGCTATTCACCTTCACCTCAGAGCCGTTTATACCAGCATCAGCGCCTAAGGCTTCCACACCTATTCGCGCCAACATCGCAGCAAGCGTTTGAGCAAACCCAATACAAACCATCTCCTGCTGCTCTGCGCGATCACCCCGCTCAACAGGCTCATTTGTCGGTGCAAGCGTTAGCGCCCAGCCAAACTGCTGATTAACTGCACTAAACCACTGAGTGACCTTTGCCCTGAGTTGATATTCATCTTCAATCCAACCGTCCAGCACGCGCAGCATCAGCTCTCGTACGCCCTCAGCAGCCACTACAAAACCTCTGGCACGACACAGGGTTTGTGAGGCTTGATAACCCAAGCTTGATTCCATCGCCTGTAGCGCAGCGACCTTTTGCGCGACACCACACAGGCTGTAAATCATTGGAATCAGCTCCACAACCTCATGTGCCGGCTTGCCAATAAATATCCGGCTAATTTGTTTAGGTCGAGCATTATTTACATGCACGTCGCACACTTGGCCTTCTCGCCATACTAAATGTACGTCGAGCTGCCCACCTAAACCCGCCAAACTCACTCTTTGGCCCCCGAAACAAAACGACCGGTTAAAAAGCCACGACGACTTAAGGTTTCAGGTGTTGTATCTTTTGCTTTGGGCTGTTCGTCACTGCTTTTAACCTTAGGCGCAGAAGTCGGATTAGGATCAGCGCTTACAGAAGACACCTGCTCAGCTTTTGCCCGTGCCCACTCAGTGGCTTCTTGATGTTCGGTTAAAAACAGCGCTTTCATTACCTCGTTAGCCGTGTCTAATGCCACCGCTTGCGACTCAAACTCAAACATTGGCGAAAATAACGAACAGCTTTGATAAAAGCCTAAGCCCTCAAGCTCACCCCAAATAAACTCATATTGCCCTGACGGTAGCGCTTCCATGGTTTTTACCCCCACGAGTCGTGGCGTATTAACCGCTTCTGGCGAAGGCAAAATTACAAGGTTCATACACCAAGGTGTGACTAACACGCCTATTTGCGCTTCGCCGTGGGCTTCAAAGTCAGTCACAGCCACCGAAAGTGCCGCGTTATAAATCGGCAGCTCAGCCATGGCATTCGCGACCCCTTCAAAATGCGCAGCAAGCTGGTCAACACGGCTCATTTATGCGCCCTCAAGCACCATAAATTGATCTTTGTCGCCATCGCACTCTGGGCAACGCCAAAAGTCAGGTAAAGCGCTAAAGGGTGTACCTGGGGCAATTTGCCAAACATCGTCGCCTTGGGCTGGGTCGTAGGTGTACCAACAAATTTTGCATTCCAAACGGGCGTCATCATCGATGCGGTCTGCATCGCCTAAGTAACTTCCTTCAAAACCTTGATAGCTCATAGCAACCTCACATTAAAACGTCGCGAATTTCAGTTAAGCGCTCAGCGGAGTCTTGTAAATCCTCTGCTGCTGCACAGGCTACCGCTGGCACCTCGGTCACCTCTAACGTATCGAGAATGAGCTGGTCTGTGCTGTTAAAGTACTGTACACGCCACAAACCCGGCACATTGGTTGAGGTAATTCGGCAGTTACCGTAGCCACGAGACAGAATCGTTACGGCGCCAACGCCAAGCTGCTCGTTAAGGTAGCTGTGATCTTCTGGCGAAAACGGCAACAAGGATAAGTTGATGACATGAGGCTGCTCTGGCTGCTCGCTTGCCTCACTAAAACGCTGACTCACATCGGCAATTTCCACCAAAACCGAAGGCGCGTTTAACAGCCCTTCTGGCATTTGCTCAGGTATCGCAACAAAAGGGCGTGCGCCACTGAAGGCCGCAGCACGAACCGCTGAAGGAATATCAGCTACTTCAAGTCGCTCAGAAACCACATCGCCCTCCTCATCCATTTGACGTGCTCGCCAAACACCTGCCATCACAGTTTCTTGAATACGCAAAGGCGCGTCGCCATCAATCACGATGCTCACTTCACCCTCACCAAAAACCTGATTCAGTAAATCTAAATCTGGCTCTGGCATGGTATCCAGCGCCATTTGCTCAGTACTATCGCCAATTTGGTAGGCCGCTATTAAGGTTTGAAGCTGGTCCATCACAGCAACGGCTGCTGGGCATTTTTGTACATCCTCAGCTTCTGGCAACACGGGCAAGTCGTAGGTGTTCATTTCGCCCGGCATTTTCATGTAGTCGAGCACCATGTCGCCTTCGTCTTGGCTACCTGGGCCGACAGAGAGGTTAAAAAGCTGGATATGATCGTCGCGCATGTTCGCCTCCTTATTGGCCACAGCTTGCAGGGGTTGGGTTGCTTACAACAGGAATACCAATGCCCGGGTCGCGTTTTGGCTCTAGGGCAAGAATGCTTCCAATCTCGGCCATGTAAACATCCCAGTCTTGCACTTTGGTAATGGTGGCGAGGTAACGCCCCTCTTTTAAGAACACCAACGCAGGCCAAACGTTAAAGTTGTATCGCCCTTGCAGCTTCTTCTCATGGTCGCGAGAGATAACGGCTGGAGTTAGTTGCGAAAAGTGTTTTACCAGCTCTGGAAGGATAACTGCCACATCATTACTTTCCGGAAAGCGCTTAGGCGCCTCGGTAAAAAACAACACAGAAAATGGCGCGTTTTTAATAAAGTCATCAAAGTTTTCTTGGTCGAGCAAAGGGTATTGAAGCTCTTCTGTGAGCCGTTCGATTAATGGCGAAGACATGAAAATATCCTGTTTGTTATTCTAAATTTATTTTTTGCGAAGGTGCTCAGGCAGCTCAGGCTCACGCCCCACCAAGTCTGCAAAAAGATGATCCAAGGCGTCGGTTTGGCCTTCCATCACAGCAGCCACCGCGCCTAACGCGTCTTGCACTTGAGCTGCGCGCGCTTCGGTTAACACCTCTCGGGCTGCGCCTAAAAATACCAGCACCCAAGTGTCTTTGGATTGCGGCCCAAGTAGCGAAAGGTCTACCCAAGTTTCATCTGAACCGTTAACACAAAGCGCCCGATGCTCCTCGCAGCGAACAACCTGCATTGGAATGCCAATACACATTAACTTTCACCCTCAGAGGTCTGTGGCATAAAGCGAACATCACCTTTGCGATAGGCGTCAGCCTCGTCTGGGCGACCCGTTTCGTAATCGCTCAAGTTAAGCTGATGAGGCGATAATGCTTCTGCGCCAGCGTCCCTTGGAGTCGCGGTTACGCCAAAGCCTGAAAGGTATTCGAGGGCAATGTTAAGTGAAGGCTCAAGCTGCTGCTTTACCTCATCGCGCAAGCTGCCGCCAAAGTCTTCTAGCTCTACCGGCTGGCAACCTATCAGCAGTAAGTCACTTGGGTAGCTACCGGTAAACTCAGACATGGCGAGCACTTCTTGAAACCCTGTTTGATGAAGGCTCATTTGTTTAGCCCCCATAAACTTGGGTACGTCGTCGTTGTAGATAGTTTTGAGGGTGCCGGGCTTAAGGCCGTAATCGATGGCATCAAAAACCACTAATACATCGGCCTTTTGTACGTGTTGCACAAGGTAAATACCCTGAGTCCCGCCATCCATGATTTTGACATTATCAGGAAAGGTGTATTGGCGATTAAGCTCTTCTGCACAGCGAACGCCAAAGCCTTCATCTGCCCATAACACATTGCCAATACCTAAAATTAATATTTGTTTTTCGCTCATGATGTAAATCAATATTTTGATTATTGTTACACCCTATGTAACAAGGACTGTGCCAGTTTTTAAAATTGGCGCTAGGCCACGTATTACGGGGTGTTACGGCAGGCGTTACAGAAAACGAGGAAATACACCACAAACAAAGACTTCCAACATCAGAGTAGAATCGGAAAGTTACTTTCCACTAATAGACTCTATTGGGACTTAGCAGTGTGGCGCAACGGCGGAGGTGTGGCTGGAGCATTAGAAAGGGAGCGGCTAGCCAAGTACAGCTCCCAAAGCTGCTGTTTTTCTAACCAAAACATGGGTGTTGTATGCAAACAACGAGCAAGACGTAGCGCTGTATCAGCAGTGATCGCCCTTTGGCCGTTAATTACCTCATTCACACGCCGACGAGAAACCCCCATCGCCTTGGCTAAATCAGACTGACTTAAGCCCAAAGGTTTTAGGTAGCAGCGCGACAGAAACGCACCTGGGTGCTCTGGCTTTCGAGTGTAATAACGGGAGGACGGGTTCAGCTTTGCTACATTTTCCATCTATGGCTCCTAAAAAAAGACCCATCCGAAGATGGGCCAATAAACGATGCAAATTGCAAAAAGTTGACAGAGCCTAAGAATTAATCAGGACGATCATCCTTAAACATGCGCCAGCCACCAATCATGGTGGAGATGAGGCTTTGGCGAGACATAATATCCTCGCGCACCGCCACATAAACGTGAATCATAATGAAGGTAATCAGATACCACATACCTAGACGATGCCATGTATGCACATCTTGACTCTGCCCCATTAGCGGAATCACCCAGCCAAACAGTTGATCTGCCCAGCTGCCTTGTCCAAGCCCTTCGCTGTATAGCGCAAAGCCTGTAACAATCATAAAGAGCATGCCCAATACAAAGAAAAAGAACATACCCAGCTGTGCCAGCGGGTTATGACCTATGTATTTTTTGGGTGTACGCTCTAAAAACAAATACCAACGCGCTTCGTGCCATAACTCTTTCCACCAAGGCGCTGACAAAAAGCGTGGGGTAAAGAGTTCGCGCGCGTGATGATTACCCACAAAGGCCCAATAAATGCGACCAATAAAGGCAATCGACACGATATAGCCCGCAGTAAAGTGAGCGAAACGGATATAACCCATAAGGTAATTATCCATGGCCTCGCCCGGCTGTGTTGGAAGCGGCACACCAATAAAATACCCCGTGACGCACAAGGTAATAATGGAAAATACCGTTACCCAGTGCCACAAGCGCACAGGCGCTTCATAAACATAAACCGCCGTTTGCTTGCGGGTAATTTCGCTTACATCCGCTGCTTCATTATTTTTTTCTGTGTTACTCATACGACTAGCCCCTCAGATAAGGCGGCACTGGGCCGCCACACCTTAGCGAATTTTTACTTTCGTCAGCTCTTGACCGTCTTCACTCATGACGTGGGTCGAACACGCCAAACACGGGTCAAAACTGTGTAACGTTCGTAAAATTTCAACAGGCTCTTCCGGGCGCTCCATTGGGGTATCCAGCAAGGAGGCTTCAAATGCGCCGATGTTGCCTTGACTGTCGCGAGGCGAGCCGTTCCAAGTGGTTGGCACCACGGCTTGATAGTTATCAATTTTGCCGTCTTTGATTTTGATCCAGTGAGCCAAAGCACCGCGTGGCGCTTCGTTTACACCCACACCCTTCGCCTCTTTAGGCCAAGTGCTTGGGTCCCACTTATCGGTGTTAGCCGTTGAAGAGTCGCCATTTTTAATGTTATTGATCAGTGCATTCCAGTCATCTAACATGGAGTCTGTACATAGCTCACACTCAAGCGCACGCGCCAAAGTACGGCCCAGTGTCGACGGCAAGAACTGCTTCAAGCCCAAGTCCATACCCGTAGACTGGTTAAACGCAGCCAATGAGCGATCCACTTGGTCTTGCACGTACTCTTGACCTTTAACATAGGCAATGATGTAACGAGGCAGCGGCCCCACTTCCATGGCATGACCACGCCAGCGTGGTGCTTTAATCCAGCTGTATTTCCCTTCTTCGTCCAACTCTTTGATGTTGGTTTTGGTACCCTTCGCGTTCGGACCAAGCTCAAACTTAGGTTGAGTTTCGCCATCCCATGGGTGCAGGCCTTTTTTGCCACCTTCGTAGCTGTACCAAGAGTGGTCAACAAACTCTTGCACCTGCTCTGGGTCACGCACATCGACAGGATGCACTTCGTCCCAGTTACCATTAATAATGGCGCCAGCAGGAAGCAAGTCAGTCGACTTATCGTATGGCACTTGCGCATAAGTACCGTAAGACAATACGTTTTGCGCCGCTAAGCCGCCGCCGTATAGCCAGTTTTTGTACATGCTCGCGATGGCCAATACGTCTGGAATGTAGACGTTTTTAGTGAACTCTTGTGCTTCACGAATACGCTCAAGCACAAAGTTTAGGCTGGTCATGTTTACAGGTGCGCCGGACGCACCCGTGCCATCTAAATTAATCGCACAAGCGACGCCGCCCACCATAAAGTTAGGGTGTGGGTTTTTACCGCCAAAAATCGCGTGAATCTTAACCACCTCTTTCTGGAAGTCGAGGGCCTCGAGGTAGTGTGCTACCGACATCAAGTCCGCTTCTGGCGGCAGTTTGTACGCTGGGTTGTCCCAGTAGCCGTTGGCAAACAAACCCAACTGCCCTGTTTCTACAAACTTTTTAAGACGGGTTTGCACGTCTTTAAAGTAGCCAGGGCTCGACTTAGGATGGCGCGGCGATACCATTTTTTGCAGCTCAGATGTCGCGACAGGGTCGGCTTTAAGCGCATTAACGGGGTTAACCCAGTCCAAAGCGTGCAGGTGGTAAAAGTGCACGATATGGTCGTGAATTTGCAGGGTTTTATCCATCAAGTGACGAATAAGGTGGGCGTTAAGTGGCACTTGGATACCCAGCGCGTCTTCTACTGCACGACAAGATGTCAGGGCATGGGTACCGGTACACACACCACAAATACGTTCTACAAACGCCCAAGCATCACGTGGGTCACGACCTTTTAGAATCACTTCTAGGCCACGCCACATGGTACCGGTTGATACGGCGTTACGGATGATGTTGTTTTCATCGACGTTAACTTCGCAGCGCATGTGACCTTCAATTCGAGTCACAGGGTCAACAACAATACGGCGGCCGCTGTTGTCGAGATTTTTACTGTTTAAGGGGTTGGTCATTATTCTTGATCTCCTTTGTGCTGCGCACGTTTAATCGCGCTAACAGCCGCATGAGCCGCAATGGCAGCACCCACACCACCGGCGACAGCCGTACCAATTTCATCGGCATTCTTCTCAATGCCAAACTGCGGGATATTGGTTAAGCGATCATAGAATGAGCCTTTATCCCAAAAGCCATCTTCCGAACAGCCAATACAACCGTGGCCCGCTTGAATGGGGAAGGAGATGCCCTCATTCCAGCGCACGGTAGAACATGCGTTGTAGGTTGTCGGGCCTTTACAACCCACTTTGTATAGGCAGTAGCCTTTGCGCGCGCCTTCATCATCCCACTGCTCTACAAACTGACCCGCATCAAAGTGTGGACGACGGTAGCATTTGTCGTGAATGCGCTGGCTATAAAACATTTTTGGGCGACCTTGGCGGTCAAGCTCAGGAATACGACCAAACGTCAGCATGTAGGTAATAACGCCAGTCATTACCTCCGCAATTGGAGGGCAGCCCGGCACCTTGATAATCGGTTTATCGGTAATGACTTTATGGATAGGTACGGCTTGCGTTGGGTTTGGACGCGCTGCTTGCACACAACCCCAAGACGCACACGAACCCCACGCGATAATCGCGGCGGCATCTTTGGCGGCGTATTTTAGTTTTTCGATAAAGGGTTTACCGCCGGAGATACAAAACATGCCATCTTCGTTAAGCGGCGGGTTTCCTTCGACCGCTAAGATGTACTTTCCTTTGTATTTTTCGAGGGTTTTATAGAGCTGCTCTTCAGCTTGATGCCCTGCCGCGGCCATGAGCGTGTCATCGTAATCCAGCGAGATCATCGACAAGACAACGTCTTTTACCAAGGGGTGGGCTGAGCGGATAAATGACTCAGAACAACAAGTACACTCTAGGCCGTGCAACCAAACAACGGGGGTACGTTCTTTGGTTTCCATGGCATTGGCGATACGTGGTGCGAAGGTTGGGCCTAAGCCCAAAGCAGCCGCGGTAAGGCTGCAGTATTTAAGAAAGCTACGACGGGTGATCCCCTGTCTTCGCATAACTTCGTAGAAGGTTTCTATTTGAGACATTCCTCTCTCCGGCATGACACCACTGAAGGGTCACTGCGCTTTGTCTAGCCGTTGCAGCTAGCCTTGGGTCAGGCGCACCCAAGTAAAACAACAGTGCTCAGCTCTATTTTGTTTTATATTGTTTTGACTAAGTGCTTATAGCAAACCACAGGCCAACATAATTTATTAAATAAAAACAATGGGTTAATAAGATTAGAGGGAACTAAAAAGCAAAGAAGGTTGCCAGTCATACAAACCGAACGGCAAGTTACTTTCTAGACCAAAAGCAGCAGAAGAGGAAACAACAGAAAGGAGTAAAGGAGCGCTAAAAGCGCAAAGTCGCTAAGCAGGAAAGAGTAAAGAACGGAGAGAAAGAAACGTCAGCCGCTTTGACTATGTTAGCCTCGCCGCCGCAACAAGCGCTTGACCTAAGGCAATACCACCATCGTTTGGCGGTAGGTTTTTATGGATAAGCACGCCAACACCCTGCTGCTCCAACCCTTTTACCAATAATCGATGCAGCAGTTGGTTTTGTAACACGCCACCGGTTAAGGCCACCTGCTCAAACGCATATTGCTCTTTGAGTAGAGCCACGGTGTCCACCAACGCTTGCGCGACACCTACATGAAAACGCTTAGCGATTTGCTCAGGCGGTACACCCGCTTCCAAATCTTGCAACATCGCCTGTAAACAAGGTTTTGGGTTAATTTCTGTTTCGGTTAACGCAAAGGGGTAAGGTGTTAAGTCATCCTTAGCTTTTAGCGCCAAAGATTCTAGCGCAATGGCCGCTTGCCCTTCGTAGCTAATGCCCGCTGGGTAACAGCCCAAAGCGGCGGCCACTGCATCAAAGAGTCGCCCTGCCGAGCTGGACATTGGGCTATTAATGCCCTTTTCGATCATTTGATCGAAGGTGCGACACATAGGTGATGCCAGCATGGGAAGTTGGTTTTGCCAGCGTTCACGGTTACTTGCTAGCTCACCACACTGACTCAATAACCCGTAAAGGCAACGCCAAGGCTCTTTAATCGCCTTAACACCCGACACCAACGGAAAGGCACTAAAGTGCGCAAGGCGCTCAAACCCTTGATAGTTCCCGAGTAACAGCTCACCGCCCCACAGGGTGTCGTCTAGACCGTAGCCAGTGCCATCTAAACAAATACCTAACACGGGGCGACCTGTTTTGGGGTACTGGTTATCACCCAAGCACGCCGCCAAATGAGCATGGTGGTGTTGCACTTGAGTCAGCGCACCGCCCTGCTCTTCTAGGCTAACGCCTAGTTTGGTGGATAGGTATTCAGGGTGGCGATCACTTACCCAGCGCTGACCTTTGAGCTGATACAGGTTTTGATACAGCGCGAGGGTCGATTGATATTGCTCGTAGGTTTGTAGCTCTTCAAGGTCACCCAAATGCTGACTCACCACCGCTCGCCCCTGCTTTAAAAAGCACAGGGTATTCTTTAAATCAGCGCCCAAAGCGATTAACTCAGGTGCTTGCTCAAAACCTTCTGGCAACATCATGGCACTGGGGGCATAACCACGGGCACGACGCAGCACTTGCTGTTGGCCATCGATAAAACGTACCACCGAGTCATCAACGCGGTTTTCAATGTCGCGATTGTGCATTAAAAACACATCGGCAATGTCACTTAGCTGCGCTCGGGCGTCGTCGTTATCAATAGCCTGCGGCGAGCCAGAGCGGTTGCCACTGGTCATCACTAAGGGTGTATCTAAGGTTTCCAGCAGCAAATGGTGAATAGGCGTGTAGGGCAACATAAAGCCCAACTGCGCTTGATCCGGCGCAATCAGCTCACTTAAGGGAGCTTGTGTTGGCGTATCTTGGGGTGTTAACAACACCACAGGTGCAGCCGGACTTTTGAGCGCCTTCAGCTCTTGCTCCGTTACCGTGGCATAGCGATCCAAGGCCTGCTCGTCTTTTACCATCAAGGCAAAAGGCTTATGGGGGCGAAACTTACGCTGCCGAAGCCTAGCGACCGCTTGGTCATGGGTTGCATCACACACGAGATGAAAGCCACCCAACCCCTTTAAGGCGATAATTTGACCTTGCTTAAGGCGAACCGCTAAGTCATAAAAAGCATCGACGCTGCTTATTGTCTGCCCTTGTGTATCCTCTAGCCACACTGACGGGCCACAGTGGGCACAAGCGTTAGGCTGAGCATGAAAACGACGATGAGCAGGCGCATTGTATTCGGTTAAGCAGGCCTCGCACTGGCCAAAGACCGACATGGTGGTGCTTGCTCGGTCGTAAGGTATTTTTTGAATAATACTTAAACGCGGGCCGCAGTTAGTACAGTTTATAAAGGGGTAACGGTAGCGGCGGTTTGTTGGGTCAAAGAGCTCGGATAGGCATTGCTCACAAGTTGCCGCATCAGGGGCGCAGCCTATCACCACTTGGTTTTGCTCACTTTCGACAATTAAAAAATCGTCAAACGACCTAGGCGCTATTTGCTTAACCGCTACAGAGTCAATACGCGCCAAGGGCGGTAAGTCCGCTTTAATCGCAGCGATAAACTCGCGCATTCGAGGCTCATCGGCATTAATAAAAACCTTTACCCCTTCGCCGTCATTTAACACCTGCCCCGCCAAGCCTTGGGCATGCGCTAAACGCCAGATATAAGGACGAAAGCCAACCCCCTGCACAAGGCCGGTGATGGCGATTCGATAAGTCGCTTGGGAAGGAAAGTTTGCAGTGGCCATTTAGTGAACAGTGCACGCCATACAAGGGTCAAATGAGCGAACAATATGTTGAACCGACAATGGTGTTTTTTCACCCTCTTTTACTGGCGCACCCACAAGTGCCTGCTCAAGTACACCCGGCTGGTTTTGCTCGTCTCGCGGTGAAAAGTTCCAAGTTGTTGGTGCCACAATTTGGTAGTTTTTAATTTTCCCTTTGTCCACTTCTAACCAATGGCCAAGCGAGCCACGAGCCGCCTCAATCAACCCAACGCCCCGCCCTTGGTCTGGAAGTTGACCATGAGCGCAGAACGGCGCCGCAGGATCGATGGCTTTAGCCCAGGCCTGCATTTTAGGAATAATTAGCGCCAGCTCTAATAACCTTGCCACGATACGGCTATGCACATTCGCGCCAGCGGTGGCGACTAGGTCTAAGGCGAGCGGGTGCTGGTTTATAAACTGGCGAGCTAAAGAACCTACCTCAACCACTTGCCCATCAAGTCGAGGCGCTTTGCACCAACTGTAACCTGCACTTTCATCGGCGATAGGCTCTGTTACCCCTTCCCTTGGGTGCAGGCGGGCCAAGGGCGCATTCATCCATGCGTGGCTATGGTCCTCGGTGATTAGCGATGTATCGAGCTGAGCACGCTGGCCCTGCACAAACACACCGTCATTAAACACTTTGCCGTTAGGCTGCAAGTAAGCACCGTAGCTAACAAATTGTTGCGTGCCTTCACCTAACTCGGTTAAGGCTAAGCTGTCGCTAATGTGCAAGAATCGGCGAAAGTCGCTGCTATTCCAGTCTTTTTCGGCCTGCCAAGCGGTTAAGTCAGATACAGAGGCCAAGCTAGCAATCACGTCGAGGTTATCGCCAAAAAGCTCAGTTTCTAAAAAGCGACGAAAGCCCCCTAAAATCGCCAACAAGCGGACTCGCTCACTCGCCTCAATTGGCTTGGTCGTACCACCGGGCTGCAGGCTTAAGGTGTGAGGCCACTTGCCCGCCATAATCCCCATTAAGTGCAAAAAGTCGGCCCGCGCTGGCAACATCGCCCGAGTCGCGCTGCCTTGGGTGGCTTTAAAACGGCTTTGCACTGGCGCAAACCAGTCTTCACTCTGATAATGATCGCGGGCGAAGTCTGGCATAAAAAACAGGTAAAAATGGGTCAGCAGGTCGGTCATGTTCTCATTTGCAAGAACAAGGTTGGTAGCGTGCAAACCGTTTTCAGGAATGTCGAGCTCCATCATGTCGCCCAATGCTCGCGCACAAGCCACCGATTGGCTTACCGAACAAATGCCACAAATACGCGGCGTATACACCAGCGCATCCATGGGGTCGTGGCCCAACATAATTCGCTCAAACCCACGAAATAGCGGCGAGTTGACTTGTGCCGAGGCCACTTGGTCGCTTTGTATATCCAAGGTGACCTGCAAGTCGCCTTCTACTCGGTTAAACGGCCCTGCTAATATTCGCGACATAGTGTTTAATCTTTTCGTTTATGTACCGTCGGAGGGTAAATTAACTGCTCCGAGACTGCGTTCTTTTTTAAACGATCGGGTGTTGCTGCTTTCGATAGCGACGCCAAAGCCACAAACCAGGCTTTTGGCATATCGGTCGGCAATCCAACAGGAATACCTGCCACCTTAGGTGTTTCGCAAAAGCTATGCCCCGGCTCTTCAAACTCCGGCGCTGTACAGTTAATACAGGCATAGCCGCCACTCGTACATGACCCGTAGGCATTCCATGGTCGCACATTACAGTCTGCATGGGCTTGAGTACCCAAACAGCCCATGTTTTCCATCATACAACCACGTTCGCCCGGCGCAGTGGCGCTGGCTTTATACTCGTAATATTCGTTGCGACTACAGCCATGATGCACCAGATGGTCGGCATACATTTTAGGTCGCGCCAGCTCATCAAGGGATTGGTCGCTGTGCTCGCCTAGTGCAATACTGGTGAGGGTTTCTGTCACCCAATCGGGGTGCGTTGGGCAGCCTGCGATGTTAACCACACTGTCGCCCTTTGGTGAGCGAAAATGCTCACCGAGCAAGCCACCTATGTCGCTGCCGTCATATTGTAAGCCTGTCGCTTCGCCGATGTTGTCGCCCGCTGCGGTCACCCCGCCGTATGCAGCACAAGAACCCACGGCTACCGTATGCTGACTAACCGCCGCAAGCTCTCGCACCCAGTCAATCATAGGTTTGCCGGTACCGCCCAAAAGGTGAAAACGCCCTGTGCCTGCTGGCCCCATCATCATTGAGCCTTCAAGGCACAAAATATCCAGAGGCACCTCTTTCGCCACAATACGCTCTAACAGCTCCGTCACTTGGTCGCCACTTTGCTCACTCAACGACGGGTGCCACAAAAGGTTAATACCGACACTTTCAAAATGCGTCAGCACATCGGGCGATTCGGCATTTAATAACGACATGGTACAGCCGCCACACCCACCGGATTGTAGCCAGAGCAAATTAACCATGCTCCACCTCCTGCTTTGGCAAAATAAGCTGCGCCTGAACACCACCTTCAGGGTGATTTAAAATCACTAAATCGCCGCCGTGCTCAGAGACAATCGAATAGCTAATCGACAAGCCCAACCCTGTCCCCATACCTACGGGTTTGGTGGTAAAAAAGGGTTCAAACAAGCGACGATAGTCATCTTCTTTGATACCGGGGCCACTGTCTTGCACTTCAAAAATGACAAGCTCATCGCGCTCGTAAGCATTGAGGCGAAGGCGTTTAACTGGGCTATCCACCATGGCATCAATGGCGTTTTGGATCAGGTTAACCACCACCTGATGAATTTGCCCTGAGTGACCAAAGGCCTGCAGCGCATCGGGTACTTGGTCAACCACATCAACCGGTGCCTTACTTTCTTTTATGATCCAGTGCAGCGCGGTTTTAATGACGTGGACAAGGTCAAATGCCTTTTTCTCTGACACTTGGGTCGAAGAGAACTGACGCAAGTCGTTAACGATGTCTTTTACGCGATCAGCCCCCTCCATAGTTCCATCAACAAGGGAATCTAAGTCTTTAATGGCTTTATCTAAACGCAGGCGTTGGCGCATTTCGCGTAGCTGTTCGCGGCTATCGCCGTTATTGATAGCGTCAAAGTAGGTATAAAGACGGTCGGTATAGCGCTTGAGCGCGTGCATATTGCCGTAAACAAAGCTAATAGGGTTGTTTAGCTCGTGGGCGACGCCCGCAACCAAACGGCCGAGGGACGCCATTTTTTCAGACTGCACCAAACGCTCTTGCGCTAGTTTTAATTCCGCATGGGCTTGGTTGAGTTCTTTATAGGCTTTTTGCAGTTCGCCGAGTGGACGCCCTACCATAACGACACCGACAAAGCGGCCACGGTGGTTAATTCTGGCGGAGCAGTTCATGGATAAGGGAATCAAGCCATCGGCGCCGTTTAGCTCAACTTCGCAGTCTCGCACAGGGTGCTGTCGTACCGAGGCAAAATACTCAGAAACACGGGCGTGGTAATGAGCGGCAACTAAATCGTAAAACGATAAACCGATGATTTCTTCCACGGGCTGGCCCGTGAGCTTTTCGAGCGCAAGATTGCCCTCTTGGATGATACCCTGCGGGTCACAAACCAAAAGCACATCACTCATGGCGCTTTGAATACTATCCGAAAAGCTTTTTGCTTCTTCCAATTCGGCGTTTTTTTCTTCAACTTCAACCTGAGACTGAACCAAATCTGCATATGCTTCATCCATTTTTTGGATGACGCTAACCCATGCATCTTCTGAATTCATCACTCCCCCCTGTTGAACTGATTTAGCAGACGCTGTGCGCCTAAGACTAAACCCCAAAGAATATGCTGGTATCTTAGCTTAAATTTGTAAAGTCGAGCTAGGGGCTTGTTGGTACTTTAGAAAAATGCGACGAACTAAAGCAAGTGATTGGGAGTCGCCAGCCTTGGCTAAACAAAAAATTTAGGGGGGATCACCTAACCAACCATCTATTTCGTCGATAGCATGAGAATCAAGCTTGCCAATTTGAGCGCTTAGTTCAATTTTATTTCTGATATATAAAAAACGTGCGTCAGAATAACTAAGACTTGCCTCATAAAGTTTATCTTCCGCATCCAACACTTCACCTAAATTGCGCGTCCCAGCTTTGTACCCAGCTTCAAAGCCCGCTAAGGCAACCCTCCGCGACTTTAAACTTTGCTTTAGCGCGTTGATACTCTTAGCTTCTATTTCCAATCCACGATCAAGGGATTTTGTCTCTTTAGCAACTCGCCTTAGCTCCGCCTCAAAGTTTTGCTTTGCTTCCTGAAGACGGTATTCACTCTCTTTCAGGCGTGAGCTAACAGCTCCGCCAGTATAGATTGGAACAGACAAACTCAGTGCTACTGAGTTTTCTGTCACGGATCGATTAGCTCTGCTATTCCTTTCTCTTTCGTGTGTCATACTCAAAGAAAGCGTTGGATAAGCTTCTGCTTTAGCTATTTGAACATCGCGCTCAGCAATCATTGTGGCCAACCTAGCCGCCTTCAGTACCAAGTTATCGCTAAGTGCCTTTTCTAACCATGGGTTATGTAGATCACCCTCTACAACCTTAGGAAACTCACTCCCGAGCTGCTGTCTTACAGTAAAAAGTTCACCCGTCATCACTTCAAGCGATTCAATACTTTCAGCCACACTTCCACTCGCCCTTAATCGCGCGACCGTCGCATTATCAAAAGCTGCCTGTGCCTCCTGTACATCACTGTTTGCAAGTAAACTTGCGTTGAATTGAGCAATCGCCTGTTCTAAACGATACTCGAAGGAACGCTCTCTGGCGGAGGCGGCCTCCAGTGAGGCTTGGGAGCGAAGCGCATCCAGATACCCGACGATAACTCTGAGCACGAGATCCTGCTCAGCAACTTTAAACTCGGTTTTGGATTGCTCTGCAAGGAGCTCTGCCTTTTTTAGAGTAAACCATGCCCCTGTATCCAATAACGATTGATTTACCGATAGGGAGTATCCATTGGTATTAGTGTCACCGTCATCACTATCTAAGTCCGTCATTTCACCAGAGAGAGTAACTGAAGGCAAAAAAGAGGCTTTACTCTGCACGACAACTTCGGTGTTGGCATTTAATGAGGCTTGAGCCGCTTTGAGCGTCGCGTCATTAGATAAAGCGAGTTGATAAAGTTCTCGAAGCTCGCCCGCGAGCGAATTACTCACAAAGAATACCGACAAAGAAAAATAAATAATTATTTTTTTACAAAACATAATAAATGGCCTAAAAACCGTATGCTCAATATAAATAAAAGCCGCATCTACGCTAAGCAGACACGGCTTTGGGTGAAACCACTTAAAAATAAATTAAGCAGCTTGCCAAGATGCGGCAATTACCGGTTGAAGCTCTTCCTTAACCGCTCCAGTTAGTTCAGACTCACCCATCGCTGGCGCATTAAATGAAGCCATAGCATTGACTAGCTGATCCACTTGGTTGGCCGATAGTACGGAGTCGTCATCCAGTACAAATTCCTCAACCTTATAGTCATCTCCGCTAAACCAGTTTGAAACTGTAATTGAGTCTTGAGTACCGATAATACTTACATGCAAGTTACTCCCTGAACGCTTAAACCATAGCTGATCAGCATCCACACCTGCGCCAAACTCGATACTATCTCCGCCATTCGATTGCTGAGACCGAGCACTATAGCGCTCATAGTCGTAAATAATATCTACGCCATCACCACGCCCAAACTGATAAGTATCATTGCCTTGTTGGCCATACAGGTAATCTCGACCAGCGCCACCAGATAAGATGTCACTGCCTTCGCCACCATATAAATAGTCATTTCCAGCCTCACCACTGATGATATCGTTACCTTTACCAGCATACACGCGATCGTTACCAGCACCTGCTCGTATTTCATCACTACCGTCAAAAGAACGAATATAGTCAGCGCCGTTACCAGCAACAACATTGTTATTACCCTGGCCCAAGTCAATTGTGTGTCGGCCATTACCTGTTACGACGATATCATCTCCAGAGCCACTTCGGACAACGCCACCACCATCACCAATGGTAATCTGATCATCGCCTTTGCCCGTTTGAACATAGACATAGCCATCTCCCGCCGCGACCGTGTTATCCCCATCGCCTGCGTAGATACGGTCTCGGCCATCGCCAGCAGTAATGTAGTCATCGCCAGAGCCGCTGTATATATTATCCCGCCCGTCTCCAGAGGTAATTTTATTATTACCACTACCAGCATTGATGTAGTTGCTGCCATGACCTGCTTCGATAACGTCATCACCGGCTCCCGAACGGATCATACTTCCTCCGTTCCCCGTTTTGATATCGTCATCACCAGACCCAGTTTCGACCCAGCCGTAACCGCTCCCAGCATCGACAACATTATCGCCATCGCCAGCTCTAACGCGAACATGATGCCCATGGGCAAGGACAACGTCATCTCCGCCTTGCGAGGTTACGTAATCTTGACCAGAGCCTGTAATAACTTGATTGTCCCCCGAGCCTGCAACAATATAATCTCGGCCATTACCTGTTGTAATTACGTCATTACCAGCACCACTTCGAGCAACTGCACCAGAGTCACCCATTGTTATGTGATCATTACCTCGCCCTGCGTCAACCGAGCCATAGCCAGTGCCAGTATCAATTACATTATTTCCGTCTCCAGCATTAACACGATCATGCCCTGCACCAGTACTAACTACATCGTTGCCGTTACCGGAATAGACATTGTCGTTGCTTTTGCCTGTAGTAACTTGATTGTTCCCATTCCCGGCATAAACGGTATTTCGGCTGTTGCCCAGAGAAATGACATCATTTGCATTACCCGCTCGGATATAATGACCACTAGTCGTGTATTTTTTTGCCTCGTTTGGATCATGTGAGCCTTCTTGAAAGTCCATTGCAGCGAAGCCAACAAATGGATCATATACAAGAGAGCCAGCGTTCGGGGTTTCTTTGTCGATATCTTGCAGCGACCAACTGCCATCGGCGAACTCAAAATTCTCAACACCTCGAACAGTATCTGTTCCGTCTCGAGAAGCCAGGGTGTCGTGTACTTGATAAAAGCCACTCCCTAACTGAGAAATAACATACTGGTCTCGAGTACCGCTAAACACAGCGGTATCATCACCGTTTCCACCGTAAAGGCTGTCATTACCTTTCCCGCCAGAGAGCAAGTCGTCGCCATCACCACCACGAAGCAGGTCGTCGCCTTGCTCCCCTTTTAGCGAGTCATCACCAGCATCGCCACGAATGTGGTCATTCCCATCACCACCTGCAATAAAGTCACTTCCGTCATCACCGCGAAGTGTATCCTCTCCCTCGTTACCGTAAATTTCATCATTGCCTTCGTTACCACGGATGACATCGTCACCGCCGAACCCAATAAGTACATCATCTCCAGCAAAGCCCGCAATATTGTCATTGCCGCCATCACCGCGAACATGCTCAGACGCATCCGTGCCAATTTCGTTTTGATTCAAAAGGATATCTGTATTAAATGCACGGCCACCAAAGGTCATAACTTCAGAATTCGATACCGTATCGGTTCCGTCACGATAAGCGACCGTATCAGCTACATCTGCCGAGCCATTGGCGTTTGTCTCGAAGTTGTATTCATAAACGGCGCCGCTAAACAGAATGGCATCAACACCCTCACCTGCATCAATGACATCATTACCCGCGCCACCTGTAATAAAGTCAGCACCAGTACCGCCCCCGATAACATCATTCCCGCTATCGCCAGATAGGACATCGGAACCCTCCCCACCGAATAAGCGATCATTACCGTCGCCACCAGACAGAACATCATTTCCGTCATTACCTGAAAGCGTATCATTTCCTTGGTCACCGAAAGCATAATCATGACCATCACCACCGGAAATGTTATCCGAGCCTGTACCACCGGCTAATAGGTCATTACCAGAGTGGCCAACTAGAGCATCATCGCCTTGGCTCCCCGTGAGCACATCATCTCCTGCGCCTCCAGAAATAACGTCATTACCCAATCCACCATCGACGAGTACTGTATAGTCTCCGCTGTGGCTAAAAGTATCACCACCTTCGTTTCCAATCGCAACTTCAATATTTGCAGCGCCTAAGTCAAAGTCAACGCCACGCTCATCACTAACAACAACCGTATCAAACCCGTCGCCGCCACTTACTTTCGCTTGCTGGTCATCAGCATCAATAAACAATAGATCATCGCCAGCTTCCCCAAGTAAAGAGTCAGAGCCTTCACCACCGATTAAAATATCTTGACCAGCGCCACCCCAAAGCTTATCTGAACCATTGCCACCAATGAGCGTATCATCACCAGTGTTGCCGGTTAACTTATCATTGCCCGCACCACCATCGATACGCACCGATACCGCCGAGCTAGTAGAGAAAACATCATTACCTTTATTCCCAAGCGCGGCCTCGATACCGGCTTGTCCAAGGTCAAAAGTAACACCGCGTTCGTCACCTACAACGGCGAGGTCATCACCTATACCACCATCTAAGTTAGACTGCAGATCATCAGCATCGATGACTAAAGTATCGTCCCCTTGGCCGCCCACTAATGTATCTGAGCCACTTCCGCCAAACAGCTGATCATTTCCGTCATTCCCCACAAGAGTATCATTGCCACTTCCACCAAATAGCCTATCTCCGCTGTGAGCCCCCTCAATAACGTCATCTCCGCTCAATCCATAAATGGTAACGGGTGAGCTACCCACGACTTTTAATGCATCGCTAGCTGAACTACCTACGACCAGCTCTACATTTTTTATTTGGGCGTTAACATCACCACCACTGGCGCTATCTAACAAAACAGTATCGCAACCAGCGCCACCATCAATCAAAGTATCCGAGCTATCTACAATAAAGGTATCATGCCCTGCGCCGCCCGTTAGGGTATCCACACCTGCACCACCGATGATGATATCGTCTCCCTCACCACCAGTTATTGTATCGTTTCCATCGCCGCCCGAAAGAAAGTCATTTCCCTTGTTTCCGGATAGGCGGTCATTCCCCGAGCGCCCATACATACTTACTGCGCCATGAGTAGATGTGGAAAAAGTATCATCCCCTGTGCTACCATTAATAACTTCAATACCTGATGCACCAAGGTCAAACTGCTTACCCATGCTGCCTTTAATATCAACAGCATCAATACCGGAGCCACCTTGTACCGATAGGTCCAAATCATCGATCACAATATAGTCATTACCGGCGCCACCGTTATAACTATCTGCTCCGTCTGCCCCCATCAATAAGTCATGGCCATCACTACCGATTAGAGTGTCATCCCCTTTTGCCCCGTAAATAAGCGACGAGTCGGTGGTCGCATTCAGAGTTTCGCCATCATTGGTCCCTAAGGCAGCTCCATCAAACGACACCGAAGAGATTAGCGAGTTTGTAGCCAGTAGCGTTGCTGTTCGGCTATCTTTAATGTCTGCAAGGCTGCTTGCGTCTGCTTTATGGTATGCAAACTCAGTATCACCCAACGCGGATTTACGCCCGTCAACGTAGGTGAAATGCCCAGTGCCATGTACTGTGTTGTCACCATCTTGATAAGCAACTTCATCAGAATAAAGGTGTATAGACTCGATACCGAGAGAGTCTAACGTAGACACCTCACCCTCATCCGAGATTCCATCTTGATTTTTATCTTGCCAAACGACAAAGCTACCCCATTCGGCATCAGCAGCACTTAGCTCACCGTCACCGTTGGTATCGAATGCACGCAACCCTTCAAGGTCCGTTTGGGCCCCATCTTTGTAGCCAGTGAATACTATTTCGTCAGACTCAACGATCTCTCCATCATTGCCTTTATCATACGCCAAGATGCCATCGTCAGCTCCTACCCAGCCAGTTAGGTCTCTATGACCATCACCATCAAAATCAAAGGCTGCCGAAGACTGGTCTGAAGAGGTTAGCTCCACTCCATCGCCGTCTAGGTCTAGTACGACCGGCGGCCCTCCCCAATCACCATTTTCGTCGGCGAAGCCGCCTTTATCCATTGTAGGTGTATCATCTTCATCTGATGAGTCAGACCCCGTCCAACGATCCCAAAAGCGTTCCCACCAACTATCGCGATCGTCATCGTCCCCTTGGCCACTATCGCGCTGTGCTTTTTCCGCCTCTTCGACTTTTGTCTGCCCATCAGCAGCGTAGCTCTCTGTTATCTCGTCTGTGTCTATAGATATTTGGTCGTATGTGGATGAAGCGACCCCTTCGGTCAGCCCATCTTGCCTAGAGTTAGGTATGGAAAAAGTTTCTTGCAGTTCCCCACCGCGGTTGCTTAACTTTTCCAATCGCTCGTCACGAACTTGCCTTCTTGTTTTGAAAGCCCTAACTTCAGCAGCATTTTGTTCATCAATGGATGTAGGAAAAGTACCAAAGCCTCCGAACTCATCAGTCATTTCATTGCGCTCGACTATTTGCTCGTAGGTTAGCTCCGGTGTCATAGCTTCACCGTACATTCTCCCATACTTCCCCCCAATAGCACCTCCCGCGACCCCACCTACTTTTGTCTTGGTGATTGCCACACCAGCGCCCGCGCCTAAAGCGGAGCCAACAGTCTCAGCTCCTAGCCTAATAGCGTCTCTCACAGTATCGTCCGACAAAGCCAGTTGCGCAGCCTTTACGCCAATCTCAAGCTTACTCACAATGCCCGAAGCTGTAATCACACGACTCGTATATTTCCCCTCCACCTCTAAATCCGTTAAGGTCGCTGCTATTAGATCAATGTCGCCCTTTAAGTCAGAGAAACTCTCTACACCGTTATCAAAGTCACCTTTATTAATACTTCCATCTTTATTTATCACCGTTATTATCTCCTTATAAGTTATGCCCGTTAGTTTTTAGAACATCGTATATTATTCACTAGAATACACAAACAATAGCCACTCACAGTTATTGTAAAAAAATTAAGAAAAACAAGAAATCCATAAAAATAAAATGAGGTAAAACTTTTATAGAGCACATTGTTTGCAAGCGTATTATACGATGTAGAGTCGAAGTCTATCTCGCCATAAAATAAAAACGAAAAAATAGAAATAAGTGGAAAAGATAAAATTGAAAGCCCAAAAGGGATCCAGCTGCGTTTCCTTCCCCAATATATAAAAACGTTATTCACGTACACATCAATAGAATTAGCAATATCTACTTTACATTCACTCCTATTTAAAAACACTATAGAAAAAGATAGACCAATTATAATGCTAGAGATATACATTATCAGATACGACAAAGATCTACCCTCATATCCATTTGAGGCTAATGCATTAATATTTTTAGAAAGAAATGGAATATACTCAAACCAATCAAAAAACAAAAAACTCCCCCTAACGAAAAACCAACAAAATAAACAAACCAAAAATAAGAATATATAAAACCTTACTGCCAGCCTCATTACAGGCTTTGGGTACGCATAAATTGTATTACTATCCTTCATATGAAACCTCAAAATTCACCTTTCCCTTACACTCTCATTTACCGCTTTTAAAAGCGGAGCTAAAAAATATTCAACCACTCTCCTCTTACCTGTCTGCGCTTCGAGCATCACCGTCATACCAGGCGTTATCGTTACACTCTTACCATTTACGGGCAACGCCGTAGCATTAAGCGCAACTTGAGCTTTGTAAATAAAGCCGAGCTGCTCATCTGCAATGGCATCATCCGATAAGTTCGTAATTTCGCCCTCCAACAAGCCATATTTTGTAAACGGAAACGCATCCACTTTTACCACAACCCGCTGCCCCTCCTCGACAAAGCCAACGTCTTTATTTGCAACCATGGCCTCGACCATCAAGGTTTGGTTAAACGGGACAACTTTCATTAGCTCTTGCGCAGGGGTAACAACACCTCCAAGAGTGTGCACACTAAGCTGCTCGACAACACCGTCTATAGGAGAAGTTAGTTGAGTGTGGGACAGTTGTGTCAAACCTTTCTGATGCTCTTCAGTTAGCCCTGCATATCGACGTTCCGCATCTTGGAGGCTGGCCATCGCTTGGCTAAGATATTCACTGGCCATATGCCGACGGCGGGCGTCAATTTCTTGCAGGCCTTGCTCAAGCTCGGATACTTGATGCCGCTGTGCTAATAGGTCGTGAACATACTCTAACCGCTGCTGTTCAAAGCGTAAAAACTCTTGCTCAGCAATCACTCTTTTTTCTTTTAGTTCTTGGTAACTCTCAGTTCGGCGCTCTATTATGGGCAATATAGCCTCAAGCTTTTTAACTTGCTGTTCAGCCATTCTTTTTTCGGCTTTCACCCGCTCTGCCTCGGCTGAAAGGGAATGGTTTCGGTCGTTATATTCTTGTTGTTGCGATGTAAGCAAAAGCTGGTGACGCTTCTGAGCGGGAGGGTAATGCCGAACTCCCTCAGGCAAGCCCTCTAGTGTATCGTTAGACAGTGTTGCTATAGGCCCTCCTGCTAATTCAGTATTGTTGTAGTCAGGAAGAGGTGGATTACTCTCGCTTTTGTTCTCTAACCACTGAACAAACTGCTCTAGCCGAGATAACTCGTAAAAGGTGTTGGTAAGCTCAAACTCAATACGCCTTAGATCCGCCTGTAGCGCTTCATCATTCAGCGAGATCAGTACTTCGCCTTGTTTTACTTGCTGACCTTCAGCAACATGAATTTCTTGAATCGTACCCGCTTCAAATGGTTGGACTGTTTTACTGTGCCCGACGGGTATTACCTTACCTTGTGCAACAGAAACTATGTCGAGCTCTCCGTAGATTGACCAAGCAACGGCTAGCACAAAAAAGATTGATATACTCCAGATAATGGCACGGCCAGCGGGAGCTGGTGGTGTGTCTTGGATTTCAATCGCGGCTGGTAAAAACTGGAGCTCTTCTTTTTTCACTGTCTTTCTTTCCTTAATTCGACAATGCCGTTTAGTTAAACTTATGCCCTAACACCACTTTGCAAAGCATGTAACTGGGCATACTGGCCTTTAATTTGAATAAGGTTGTCGTGATTGCCTTGTTCAACCACTTTTCCTTTTTCTACTACCAAAATACGGTCTGAATGGCGCACTGCGCTTAGGCGGTGGGCGATGATAAACACTGTACGCCCTTTACAGATAGCGCGCATGTTATCTTGAATAATGCGTTCACTCTCGTAATCCAGTGCACTGGTTGCTTCATCAAAAATAAGAATACGAGGGTTGGTCACAAGCGCCCGTGCAATGGCGATACGTTGACGCTGGCCACCAGATAGGTTGGAGCCATGCTCACCCACTTCGGTGTCATAGCCTTCGGGCAGCTCCAATATAAAGTCATGTGCACCGGCTAATTTGGCCGCATGAATCACCGCCTCCATAGGCATGCCAGGGTTGGCTAATGCAATGTTGGCACGCACCGATTGGTTCATCAAAAAGTTTTCTTGTAATACAACACCCACTTGGCGGCGCAGCCATGCAGGCTCTACCAGCGCAAGATCAACGCCGTCAATCAGAATACGGCCTGACTCTGGCACGTAAAGACGCTGTACCAGTTTGGTTAACGTGCTTTTGCCTGATCCTGATCGCCCAACGATACCCACTACTTGCCCAGCAGGTATATCAAGGGCGATATCGCGCAATACTTGTGGTCTGTCGGGTGCATATCGAAAGCTTACGTGATCAAACTGAACGCGGCCTTTAATGTCCGGAAGAGTTGCACGACCGGGGTTGTAGCCTGGCTCGGCAGGCGTATTCAGAATATCGCCAAGGCGGCGAACAGAGAGACCGGCTTGCTGAAAGTCTTGCCAAAGCTGCACTAAGCGAAGGATAGGGCCACTAATGCGCCCAGCGATCATATTAAAGGCGATGAGCTGCCCTACGGAAAGTTCACCTTTAATTACTAGTGTTGCTCCAACCCATAGGATCAGTACCACCGTGACTTTGTTGATAAACCCTGCAATTTGCCCAGCGATGTTACCTAGGTTAGCAGCTTTAAAGCTGGCGCTCACATAACCGGCCAATTGCTCTTCCCAGCGACGTTGCATCTGTGGCTCAACAGCCATGGCTTTCAGAGTCTCAATACCCGTTACCGACTCAACAAGAAAGGCTTGGTTCTCAGCGCCACGAGCAAATTTTTCTTCTAGCCGAGCCCGAAGGATGGGCGTTACCCAAATAGACAGGATAATATAAAACGGGATGGCACCTGCAACCACTGCCGTTAACATAGGGCTGTAGTAATAGAGTACCGCAAAAAACACCACAGTAAATAATAGGTCGATGACCAACGTGAGCGCCGAGCTAGTAAGAAAGTTACGTATATTCTCTAGCTCGCGCACCCTTGCCACTGAATCGCCTACCCGGCGGGCTTCGAAGTAGGCTAGGGGTAAACGGAGTAAATGATCAAAAAGCTTAGCGCCAAGCGTCACATCCACTCGGTTAGCGGTATGTGAAAAAACATAAGTACGAAGGCCACCCAGTAACACTTCAAAAAACGATACGGCCAGCAGGCCAATAGCAAGTACATCAAGCGTGGTTAATCCACGATGGGCTAGTACCTTGTCGATCACCACTTGGAAAAAGAGCGGGGTAATGAGCGCAAATAGCTGAATAAAGAACGATGCAACGAGCACTTCCAAGAACAGCTTTTTGTGCTTAACAATCGCAGGAACGAACCAACTAAAACCAAACCTGCCGCCAACGTCTATAAGCTTCGCACGTTTAGCCACCAATATAAGCGAGCCATTCCAAATTTCCAAAAACTGTTCTTTTGGCAGAGTAAGCGGGCGCCCTTCGAGGGGGTCTTGAACTAGGACCTTATCATCTTTAACTCCAGCTAGAATAAAATAATGGCCATCTTTATGCTGAGCAATTGCGGGGGTAGGCATTTTGGATAAGCGAGCCCAGCTAGCCTCGACACTTTTCACCTTCAGACCAAGGGAGCGGCCAGCGCGGGTGATGGACTGAGCGTTAAAGTGATTTTCGGGTTCGCCGAAGGAGTGGGATATTTGGTCTGCATCTGCGGCCAAGCCGTGATAGCGCGAAATTTGAACCAAACAAACTAAACCAGTATCAGCAGCACTCTGCTGCGCATGGCCATTAGAATTCATTCTTGATAATCCCTTATCAATACAGCAATGTTTATTTTTTGAGCGAGTATAAGTAAATACTTAAGTTACATCACTACAAATAAGTGTAAATACCGGGACTGAGCAATTGCCACGCGCCAAGCCTAGTTGACTAATTTGGTAACTCCTACCCCCCTATCTCACAAGAGCTCAAACACTGCATTCCTTAACGAAACACGGGTATCAGCTTGGAAAATAAAGCATAGCACCCACACCGCAATATTTAGCGCGCCATTTGTAAAACGGACCTGGGCTCATGCCTTGCTCACGCCATAACTCCAGCGCACATGAAGGCAGCCTCGGACTGTTTTAAAATAGCCATGATCTGGCCGTCGATATAACCAAACACTCCCATGCTGAAGCATCTTGCGCCGCTCTGGCCATCAGAAGCCGTTGTAGATCACTTTAGCGTAGCGATGCATTACTTCATTTGTAAGGTGCGTAGCTTCACGATCTAGGGTGATAGACTCGGTTGCACGGCCCGCCTGAAGTTTTGTAACAGCCGCGTGACTTCATGCCAGCAAAGCGGCTTTCTACGACATCCAAACGACCTACGCCGTTTTCACCACCAATTTTGTTTAGGCAACTAAGAAAAGTTGCAGGAGTCATTGCTGCGCCGTTAATCTCAACAATGTCATCTTTATTCGTAAGGCGGGTCAAGGAGAGGGTTACCACTGAAAGCAAAGGTGAGTAACTCGAATTCACCCTTGCAGGCAGTAAGGCTGGGGAATCGAGGAATTTTAGGCAGCAAAAAACCCCGAAACCTTTTAAGTCGCGGGGTTGATATGGGTCTTACGTGGTGCCCGGGACCGGACTCGAACCGGTACACTCGTTAGAGCGGGAGATTTTAAGTCTCCTGTGTCTACCAATTTCACCACCCGGGCGGGTGGTACACAAAATGGAGGCTGGAGTCGGAATCGAACCGGCGTACACGGAGTTGCAGTCCGCTGCATGACCACTCTGCCATCCAGCCCTTTTGTGTAAGGCTTTCGCCCAAACAACGTATTTAACTTTATAAGTGGAGCAATATAAAGCAAATACTTATTACACGACGGCTTTAACAAGTTAGCGTATATGCTATCACGTTAAGTTGGAGCGGGAAACGAGACTCGAACTCGCGACCCCAACCTTGGCAAGGTTGTGCTCTACCAACTGAGCTATTCCCGCCCTGCCGTGTAAGTGGTGCGTATTATAGAGATCCCCTTTTTCATGTCAACAATAAAATTGCAAAAAAATTACTTATTTTTTAAATACTTACAGATCTTGTTTTAACTCTGGCCACGCAGCAACCAAATACTGCATCATTGACCAAAATGTGAGCAGCGCAGCTGCATACAAAGTAACCTGCCCTACCTGCGTCAACCATTCAATGCCCGGTGCGACGGTTAACACAATCAACGCAATCATTTGAAAAGTGGTTTTTACCTTACCAATGTAAGACACCGCCACTTGCGAGCGCTTGCCCAAACTGGCCATCCATTCGCGCAGGGCCGAAATAATGAGCTCACGACCAATGATAATTAGGCCCGCCACAGTGACAGCCAGGTGATTGTATTCCACAACAATCAGCACCATTGCCACAACGACCATCAACTTATCTGCCACTGGGTCTAAAAATGCACCAAAAGGCGTTTGTTGGTTGAGTTTGCGGGCAAGATAACCGTCAGCCCAGTCGGTAATCGCCGCTAAGCCGAATACTGCTCCGGCAAGCCAAGGCGCCCATGCGGCATTAAGCTGAAAAATCACCACGTAAACAGGAATAAGTAGAATACGTAGACTCGTAAGAATATTTGGTATTTTCATAAAATAAATAAATGCGCGACTTTGCGCCCTTTTTGTTATGCATCAGGATGCAAAGCTAAATAAATTTGTTCTGCTAAGGTTTGGCTAATAGTAGAGACTTTGGCAATTTCTTCAACGCTTGCGGAGGCAACTTCTTTAGCACTGCCAAAATGTTGCAATAATGCCTTGCGTCGTTTCGCGCCTACTCCGGCAATATCTTCTAACTGCGAGCGCTTACGCGCCTTGGCTCGACGAGCGCGGTGCCCTGTAATCGCAAATCGGTGTGCCTCATCGCGAACGTGTTGAATAAGGTGTAACCCCGGCGCATCAGAAGGCGGAATCACCTCTTCACCGGTGTCACCCATAATCAGCATTTCAAAGCCGGCTTTTCGCGTTGGCCCCTTCGCGACGCCTACCACACTAATGCTCTGTTCAAGCTGCAACGAACGCAGTACTTCCATCGCTTGAGTAACCTGCCCTTTACCACCGTCTATTAATAGCAGGTCGGGCACCACGCCCTCGCCCTTTTTAATGCGGGTGTAGCGTCGGGTCAGGGCTTGATGCATCGCCGCATAGTCATCGCCACCGGTAATACCTTCTATATTAAAGTGTCGATATTGCTGTTTGTTAGGGCCGTTTTTATCAAACACCACACACGAGGCAACCGTCGCTTCACCCGAGCTGTGACTGATATCAAAGCACTCAATGCGATTTGGTAAATCATCGAGGCTCAATAGCTGCTGGAGCGATAGCAAGCGGTTGTAGCTGTTTTGCTTGTTGGCCAAATGGCTGGCGAGCTGCTGCTCGGCATTGGTTTGCGCCAAACGAGCCCAGCCAGCGCGGTTGCCGCGAACATTGTGTATCACTGTCGCTTTTTTACCGCGCGCTTGGCTCAGGGCTTCGCTTAACATCGTCATATCATCTAGGGCGATGCTGGTAATCACAGTAGAGGGCAACTCTCGGTCGCTCGCCAAGTACCATTGACTCAAAAAAGAAGCCAAAATTTCTTCGGCTTGCTGTTCGATATGCACCCGAGGATGAAAAGCCTTACTGCCGATCACTCGACCACCCCGAACAAACACCAAGTGAACACAAACACCACCGGGGGCCACAGCACAGCCAAAGACATCGGCATCCCCTTCGTTGGCGTATACCGACTGAGATTCTTGAACTTTTTGCAGGCTTTTAATTTGGTCGCGATAAAAAGCGGCTTGTTCAAAGGCCAGTGCTTGCGACGCCTTTTCCATCTCTTCGGCAAGCTCAGTCATGATGGTTTGGCTTTTACCCTGCAAAAACATCATGGCGTGTTCTACGTCACGGCCATAGTCTTCTTTTGAAATCACATCGACGCAGGGTGCAGTACAGCGTTTGATTTGATGCTGTAAACACGGTCGCGAACGATTGCGAAAAAAGGTGTCGTCGCATTGGCGCACCTGAAAGACTTTTTGCAACAGGTTGAGGCTGTCTTTCACCGCTAAGCCGCTCGGAAAAGGGCCAAAATAACGCCCTTTTTGGCGCTGTGCGCCCCGGTGAAAACGAATGGCTGGGTAGTCGTCTTTGGTCGAAACAAAAATGTAGGGATATGACTTATCGTCGCGCAGCAGAATATTGTAGGGCGGTCGATGATTTTTGATCATCGTTTGCTCTAGCAACAACGCCTCGGTTTCACTCCCTGTAACCGTCACTTGAATGTCGGCAATTTTGGCCACCAATGCTTGGGTTTTGGTGGTGTGACCATTGGAGCGAAAGTAGCTACTGACGCGATTCTTAAGGTTTTTCGCCTTGCCGATGTAAAGCAGCTCGCCGTCCTTATCGAACATCTGGTATACACCGGGACGCCCTGTAAGATTCTTTAAAAAAGCTTTACTATCAAACATATAAACCAAATACTTAAACTAAATCAACGCAATTAATTTATGCGTTTTGAGCGGTGTGCTTCGACTTATTTAGCTGCATATGCAGCTCGGTGCCTTCACGGTGCAAGCGCTCAAGCACCTCACGGGTTTCGTCTGAAATACCCGCTCCACGAGAAAGAGATACCTCGAGGTAGACGCCTATTTGCGCCAAAAAGAACAGGCTATTTTCAAAGGTTTTTGCACGACGAAGCTCAGATAATGAGATGTGCGCACCGTTTAACAAAATGTAGTTAATGTCAGACTCGGACATTGACGGGTGTCGAGACGGCCCTTGGGGTGTACTCATTTATCTCATCCACTTGTTTAAAATAACCATAAACGAAGCAAGCTGCTTCTTTGTTGTTTTGATACACTGGCAACCAAGTTTATACAGGTAGACGTATGTTAACGCCCTCTCCCGACGCCATTTGGCTGTTAAGCCAACCCTCGCTAATGATGCTGCCTGTGCAAAGGGACGGCGCAGCCTGGATAAAACAATTGGCAACAGCTCCACAGCCGGAACCGCTTACCTCACAAACCCGCTTGGGGCTCTACTATGAGGACTTGGTCGCGAAAGCGCTCAATACCAGTGAGTATATCATTGAAACTAAAAGAAATACCCAGCTCATCGTCAATGGTATAACGAAAGGTGAATTTGATTTTTTAGGCACCGCGAAAAGCAAAGAAAAAACATACCACTTTCACTTAGAGTGCGCCGTTAAGTTTTACCTGCTCGATGGTGACGCAGATAACCTCTTTCACTATGTCGGCACTAACCGAAAAGACACACTTGGGCAAAAGTGGCAACGAATGTTAAGCCACCAAAGCGTGTTAAGCGAAACGGCAGAGGGCGCGCAATGCTGCGAATCATACGGTCACCCAACGCCCCGCTCACTCATTTTGATTCAAGGAGTGATTTACTTACCCTTGCACCGCCCAGCGCCTGACGCTTTAGCGCCGGCTATTAATCCCAAAGCACTCACAGGCTGGTGGCTACCCCTTGAAGAGCTCGACATTTTGCTCGATTCGCAAATAGGTTACCAACTACTCGTTAAGCCAAACTGGCTCAGTGGCGATTACCCTGAAAAGCCCACGCAAATTATCGACTCATCACAAGCTGAGCACTTTGCAGCGACCGATTTTATGGCGCCGAATGCAGGAAACAATCACCAACAAATATACAGCGCCCACGAGCTTGAGCGCTTGTTAGAGAGCCATTTTACTAAGAGTAAACGCGCCGTACACTTACGCGCACTCACCAAAACAGATCAGCAGTGGAAAGAAGTCTCAAGAGGTTTTGTGGTCGCTAACGATTGGTCAGGACAATAACGCCCCATAAAAAAACGGCACAAGCAGCCTCACCACTTATGCCGTTTATAAAAGCTTATATTGGCTCTATCGCCAGTTACTTATCCTTGCGTGCCTTTTCTGCCGCTGCGTCAGCCGCCATGCTTTTTTTAACAAAGCGAATACCAACAAACACCAATACAACAGACACAGCAATCACCGCTACGCTCGGCAAAAATGAAATTAACGCGTACTTATCCATGATAAAGCTACCTTTAAACGTTTAATGCCGTGCCGAGCATGCTTAGTAATGCAGCGGTTTGGCGTTATTTTTTCTCGTTCGGCTCGGTGTTATAGCGCGCCACCAAAGATGAAGTATCCCAGCGACCGCCACCCAGTGCCTGAACGTCTTGATAAAAAGCGTCGATTTGTTTGGTTAGGGTCAAATCAACGCCCACTTGTTCTGCTTCAGCCATCGCAATGGCGAGGTCTTTGCGCATCCAATCCACCGCAAAGCCAAAGTCAAAGCTGCGCTCAGCCATGGCTTCGTGGCGATTAGCCATTTGCCAAGACCCTGCTGCACCGTGTTTGATGGTTTCGAACAAGGTGCGAGTGTCTAAGCCTGTTTTTTCGGCAAGCGCCATACCCTCAGCAAGGCCCTGCAAAATATTCGCAACACAAATTTGGTTAACCATTTTTGCTCGCTGGCCATTTCCCGGCGCACCCATATGAGCGACGGCACTGCTGTAGGCATCGATAACCGGCATCACTCGCTCAAGTACCGACGCGTCACCGCCAACCATGACACTTAGCACACCGTTTTCGGCACCCGCTTGACCGCCGGACACAGGCGCATCTAAAAAGTGTATCCCCTTCGCTTCGAGAGCAGAATGCAACTTTTGAGCGATATTGGCTGATGCTGTAGTATGATCTACGAGAATAGCGCCCGCTTTTAAGCCATTGACCGCGCCCTCTTCGCCAAGCACTACCGACTCTAAGTCTTGGTCATTACCCACACACGTAAAGACAATATCCGCGCCTTCTGCCGCCAATGCCGGTGTTTTATGCGCACTACCTGCATAGGTTTGCGTCCAAGCTTCTGCTTTGGCAAAGGTGCGATTGTAAACACGCACGGTGAATCCAGCGTTTGCCAAATGGCCCGCCATAGGAAAACCCATGGTACCCAAGCCCAAAAAAGCGACGGTTAGCGAAGCATTATTATTGTTCATCTAGTATCCTTTGATGTATCACACGACTGGCCATAGCGGCGCAGGTTAACTGTAAGCAAACAGCTTAGCACAGCGTCCGAGCCCCTAGGGTTTATTCTGTTTTCACTTAAAGCGCTTATGCGCTGATTTGCTGTAATATATATGATGTTAAGCACACTATTCAAAACTGCTTCTGCTTTCTTTAGCAAAAACCGATCGCTAGCACTTAAAACCGCTGCGCCCTTGCTATTAGCCACTCAGCTTCATGCGCATCCCGCTCAGCCCGTACTTAATGCTCAATTTACCAGCCTCGACAACAGCGTGGTTCAGTTAACGGACTACCGTGGCAAAGTTGTAATGGTTAATTTTTGGGCGACTTGGTGCGCCCCATGCATTAAAGAAATGCCATCAATGGAGCGTTTATATCAAAGCTTAAAAGGTGAGCACTTTGAGATGCTGGCAATTAACAGCGGCGAACCTGCTGGGCAAATTCAGTCCTTTTTACCCCGCTTACCTTCGCCTGTGAGCTTTCCAATTTTAATGGACAGTGAAAGCGCCGCCTACGAGGTATTTGCCTTACGAGGCATGCCAAGCACCTACATCCTAGACCACCAAGGGCGGTTAATTCATACCGTTGTGGGCGCAAAAGAGTGGGATAGCGACGAGGCCAAAGCTGCCCTTTTGCCTCTAATTGAGCAAGCGGCTGTAGCGCGCTAGCCCTGCCGTCACACCTCTTATGCAAAAAAAAGGGCGCCATGGTTAGGCACCCTTTTTTATTAATACTTTTTTGTAAACACTTTAGCTGCTTCCAGCTCTTTGGCTTAACGCCACCTTAGCGCCACAATAAAACAAAGCACATCAACACAGATGTAAGTGGCGCTAAATTAAGTATGTTTACAGCGTTTTTAGGCCAGCAACGGTTTTCAGCACGATGTCCGCTGAGTTTTTAGCAGCAGTCACAAGGTACTCTTCAAAGCTCACGCCAGACTCCTGACCAGCAATGTCCGATAACGAGCGGATAATGATAAACGGAATAGCAAACTGGCTACAGGTTTGCGCAATCGCTGCCGCTTCCATCTCTACCGCTGCAACCGTTGGGAAAACCGCACGGGTATCGGCAACCTTTTGCGGGTCATTCATAAAGGTATCGCCAGTAGCGATAAGCCCCGTGATCGCTTTAATGCCGTCAACGTCTGCAATCGCGGCTTTGGCCAAGTGCGAAAGCTGTTCATCAGGAATAAACGTTGGCTCTTGCCCAGGCACTTGGCCCGGCTTGTAACCAAATACAGTCAGGTCTACATCGTGGTGAACCACTTCGCTCGATACCACAACGTCTCCCACCGAAAGCTCTGCATCGAAGCCGCCAGCCGAACCGGTATTAATGACGCAATCAGGCTTGAATACATTCAGTAATAGCGCCGTACCAATCGCTGCGTTTACTTTGCCAATACCCGACTTAAGCAACACCACACTGCGACCATCAATGCTACCCACAAAAAACGAGTAACCCGCAATGACTTGCTCTTCACAGTCGGCGATGGAGGCTTTTAGCAAGGCCACCTCTTCGTCCATTGCGCCAATGATACCAACGCAAAACGCGTCACCTTTTGCGGCCAGCTGGCTGCTCAAGTTAGTTTGGGGGGTCATAACCTTTCCGTATCCCTAAGTAGACTCGTCGAGCGAGTACATATTTTATCGTTGTAATTTTAGTCGACTGTTAGCCAACCTTATTGGGGTGAATTTTCGCCCGCATCGTCGGCGTTTTCAATGGTTTGAGGCAACATCAATGCGGTTAAATCGGGGTTGTAGCGCGGAAAATGCCCCGCCCAACCCAGTTCATCAAACAGTCGCTCTACCTTAGGGTCAACGCCGGCACTTAAGGTCAACCATTCGCCCGTGTCAGGGTGCTCAAAACACAATTCTGTCGCCATTAATAGAAGTCGCTGAGAATCAAAAGATTCCACAAAGGCTTTGTTGTGTCGCAAGTCACCGTGCTTGGTGTCCCCTACAATCGGATGGGAGATATGCTTTAAATGGCGGCGAATTTGATGCTTACGCCCCGTTTCGGGCTTTACCTCAACCAAGCTATAGCGACTACTAGGGTATCGCCCTACAGCAATATCCACCGTCGCCGTTGCCAAACAGCGAAAATGAGACACCGCAGGCTGCGCCGGCTTGTCAGGGTTTGCGTGCTTATCGGCAATCTTATCCAGCTTTTCTTTAAGGGCGTAATCAACCGTACCCTCTTCCGGCACAAAACCTCTTGCTACGGCTAGATAGGTTTTTTGCGTTTTTCGCTCGGCAAATAAGTGGTTTAGCTTTTGTGCTGTCGCCTTGTTTTTTGCAAATACAATGACACCCGACGTTGGGCGATCAAGTCGGTGAATTGTGTAGGCACTGTGGCCTAAATACTGCTTTAGCACGCCGGTAAGGTGTGGCGTATTTCGAGAGGCAATCCAACTTGGGTGCACCAAAAGGCCAGATGGCTTATTCACCGCGATAAGAAATTCGTCTTCGTAAATAATTTGGGTATCAAACATGGCAAAAAGTCAGAACAAGGCTGAGGCCAGAAAACTGCATAAAGAAAATTTGGAAAAGCCTGCTTAGCGAATGAAGCAGTAGATAAGAAATGGCGGAGGGACAGGGATTCGAACCCTGGGGCCCTCTCGGACCGCTGGTTTTCAAGACCAGTGCTTTCGACCACTCAGCCATCCCTCCGTACAGGGGCGCATACTACGGATAGCTGCCCGACGGATCAAGTGCTTTTTTAAAATAATTAAAAAAATCATTGGTTTATTTAGATCAACACCACTTAAAAGAGCCTTACACCGCTCGCCAGCTGCGCACTAACGCTACCTAAAGCACTGCTTTACTAACTCCCACTCATGCTTTGGTCGTGAACACGCCACTATATTTGGCACTTGAAACTTTGGCTGCTAGCCACCATCTATAAGGAATGGTAATGTAGAAAACTCAATACGGACATTAGCATAAATTGATCTACGTCAATTTTATTGCCGTAAACTTTTACACGAACGTTAACCGCGTCGAGGATAACAATGCGTAACATCGATACTTACAGTGCTCAGCACGAACAGTCTGCATTGCAGACTAATAAGCTCATCCGTAACACGTATATGCTCTTAGGTATGACACTTGTTATGAGTGCGATTACTGCTGGCATATCGGTAATGATGGAACCCCCTTTTATTGTTTACATAGGCAGCGTAATCGCCAGCTTTGTGATGATTTTTGTGCTTAACAAAAAGCAGAACAGCCCTGCGGCGCTTCCTCTTGTATTTTTGTTTGCTGGTCTTATGGGCTTTGGCCTCGGCCCGCTACTTAACCACTACCTAGGCATGGCAAACGGTGGCGAAATCGTTACCACCGCGCTAGGTATGACCGCTTTCACTGTCTTTGGTTTGTCAGCTTACGTACTAACCACCAAAAAAGACTTCAGCTTTATGGGCGGCTTTTTGGCTGCAGGTATGATCGTTGCGCTCATCGCAATGGTTGCAATGTTCGCTCTACCGCTCTTTGGTGTTGACGTAAGCGGTTTCCAGGTTGCTTTCTCGTCAATGATCGTACTGTTGATGTGTGGTTTCATCCTTTACGATACCAGCAAAATTGTTAACGGTGTTTACACCAACTACGTGATGGCAACAGTGTCTTTGTACTTGAACATTTACAACTTGTTCGTACACATGCTGTCTTTGGTGGGCATCCTTAACGACGACTAATCTCTCGTTAAACCCACTCACTAAGCCCCGCTTTCTGTTAAGATAGCGGGGCTTTTTTATTGGGATACACCTATGATTTACACTCTGGTTATTCAAAGTGCACCGTATAGCACTCAAGGGCCTAGCTCCGCCTTACGCTTTGCCCAAGCCGCCCTGCAGGCCGGACATACCATTGGGCGGGTGTTCTTTTATGGCGATGGCGTGACTGTCGCCAACGGCTTGAACACCCCGCCACAAGATGAACCCAAAGCTCACGAAGCCTGGCAAGCGCTTGCAAAAGAGCACGACATTGACCTTGTAGTATGTATTGCTGCCGCAGTTAAGCGAGGGGTTATCGACGCTAACGAAGCATCGCGCTACGGCCACGCAAGCGACTCGTTAGCTGAGGGCTTTACCCTATCGGGCCTAGGGCAATTAGTGGATGCAACCGCAAGTGCCGATCGCGTCATTACCTTTGGTCATTAAAGCGCCTTTATTTACCTTAACCTTCGACTGAAACGATTTTTGTGTATGAGCGAAAAATCTATTTTATTGCTTAATCGCACCGCGCCTTACGGCTCCCACGCCGCACGCGAGAGTCTTGATATCGCCCTCACCTGCGGTGCGTTTGAGTTTCCTGTTAGCCTGCTGTTTATGGACGATGGTGTGTTTCAGCTTTTGGGCGACCACCAACCCCAATCCATTGGCTCAAAAAACCTCAGCGCTTCGCTCGCGGCACTCGCTATGTACGATGTAGACCAATTGTTTGTCTGCCAAGCATCTTTAGCCGAGCGCGGCTTGAGTGAGGCTGATCTCGCTTTACCCGCAACCTGTGTCGCAGCAGCCGACATACAGAGCCTTATTGCCAAACACACCAGTGTATTAAGCTTTTAATTGTTGAGACCGATTTTATGGCGTTACATCTCGTTTTTACTGGGCCGTCCCACATCAGCACACTTGAGCGCTGCCTTAATAGCTATGCCAAAGGCGATGCCATTATTTTAATGGAAGACGGTGTTTTAAGCGGCGCAGCCCACTCCAAGTCTTCGCAATTACTGGCGAGCGTCGAGAACTGTTATGCACTCACAGCAGATTTGACGGCCCGCGGCCTTAGTGAGCGCCTTGCAAGCGACATTACCGCCATCGACGATACTCAATGGGTCACCCTAACCGAAACCCATTCACCTATCATCAGTTGGTTTGCCTCATGAATGTAGCGCTGGATAAAGAAGGCTTTTTGGCCGATTTAAATGACTGGAACGAAGAAGTTGCCCACTGGTTGGCTGAGCAAGAAGGCATCACGCTCACACCAGAGCACTGGGAAGTCATGCATGCCTTACGCGACTTTTACGCAACTTATGAAGTTATGCCTGCCATGCGCCCTTTTGTAAAATACATCGGTACTACGCTAGGCAAAGAAAAAGGCAACAGCATGTATTTGCTTAAGCTGTTTCCCGGCAGCCCCGCCAAATTTGCCGCCAAACTCGCCGGCTTGCCAAAGCCAACAAACTGCCTCTAAGCCCGCATCACACTCTCCCTCTCTCGTTACCTATACGTTTAAGGGGCGAATCTGACGAGATTGCCCCTTAGGTTCTCTAAATATTGGCCGATAAGGTGTCTAAATCGCCCGAATCACAACAAATATTTGGTGTTGGGCTTTATAAAGCCGATTTATAGACTAGGCTAAAAGTGTTGGAGCAGTAAGTTGGTTGTATCTGAACACAACACACCGACCCGACGTTGATTAACTCATTGATATACGGTGACCTAACCATGAATCTTGATTCCGCCGCCGAACAATTACAAGAATTCTTAAGCAGCACAGAGAGCAAAGAAAAGTCCAAGCACGGTAACAAAGACGAAGTGGTTTACCAGCAGTGGGCAACGTTTAAAGTTAACGATGAGCTCTTTGGAATCGACGTTATCCGCGTAAAAGAGGTTTTGCGCTACACAGAAATCACACCAGTACCGGGTGCAGAGCATTACGTATTGGGTATCATCAACTTGCGTGGTAACGTCGTTACCGTTATCGATACACGCCAGTTGTTTAATATGGAACGCATCCCTACTGACGACGAGACACGCATCATTGTATTCGAATACAACGAGCAAGAAGTCGTGGGTATGTTGGTCGACAGTGTGGACGAGGTCATCAACCTACCGCAAAACGACGTAGATCGCGCTCCAAGCGTTTCTGGAGAAGAGGGCGGCCGCCGCTTTGTACAAGGCGTATGCTACCACCACGAAACCCTTATTATCATTCTTGATATTGGCAAAATGCTCGACAGCATTGCCCCTGTTGAAGCGGACGACGGCTGGGATTAGCCCGCCAAGCGGCCAGCTAGCAAACAAGAGATCGCGAAATAGTTCGCATAACAAAAAGCCACCTGCTCGCGCCGGTGGCTTTTTAGTTTTAAGGCTGTGCTAGGCTTGTTATGCCTTGGTAAATAACCGATGGAAGTTATCAGCGGTAATTTGCGCCACTTCCTCAACCGACACACCTTTTAGCTCGGCCACTTGCTGAGCCACCTCTACCACGTACTTAGGCTCGTTTTGCTTGCCACGGTAAGGAATCGGCGCAAGGTATGGCGAGTCTGTTTCAATTAAGATGCGATCGAGCGGTACTTTTTGCACCACCTCTCGCAGCTCTGCGGCATTTTTGAAGGTAATAATGCCCGAGAATGAGATCATGTAATTTAGGTCGAGCGCCGCTTTTGCCATTTCCCAGTTTTCAGTAAAGCAGTGCAGCACGCCACCCACCGACTCATCACCAGCTTCACGAATCACACCCAAAGTATCTTCACGAGCATTTCGGGTATGCACAATCACGGGCAAACCTGACTCAGACGAAGCCTCTAGGTGGTTAGCAAAGCTTTCTTGCTGAACCGCTTTGTTATCATCTTTGTAATGGTAATCGAGGCCCGTCTCACCCAATGCAATGATACGTGGACGGTTCGCAAATTCTAGAAGCGTTTTAACGCTTTCCGCGCGCTCCGTTACGTGGCACGGATGAATACCCACTGAGCTGTAGATATGCTCGTATTCAGCAATTTTTTCATACATGGGCTCAAAGTCGTCAAGCTCGATACAAACGCACAGCATTTTGCTGATTTCTCGGGCTTTAGCGGCATCGAGCATTTTGGTAAAGCTGCCTTCATAAGCATCTAGAGAAATACGATCGAGATGACAGTGGGAATCAATAAACATGTTATAAGGAGTTCTCTGTTGTGTCTTACTTTCAAAAACGGGCAATTAAAGCGCGTGTGTACGACGCTCGGAATTTAGTGCGCCAGCTAATAGGTTTTCGATGGTGTTAACCAAGGTTGAGTCGTCACTAGAAAGCTGAACGCCAATACCCGGCTCTCGGCCACCTTGGGCTCCGACTGGCGTTACCCATATGACCTTTCCGGTCACTGGAATTTTGTCACTTTCGCCAAAGAGCTGCAGCAACATAAAGACCTCTTCGCCCAAGCGATAGTTACGCGTTGTAGGCACAAACAAACCGCTGTTTTTAATATACGGCATATAGGCTTTATAGAGCGCTTCTTTGTTTGGAATATCTAGCGATAAGATTCCGTGACTAAAGTTAGGCATTTGCGGCATGTTATCTTCTCCCTGACAGGGTCACACGGGACCATTCAATCAATAACGACTCAAGCATTAGCTGCTTGTTGGCATTGTGGTTAAGCATGACCGACTGACGCGCGGTGAGCAAGTGGTCAGATAAGGCAAACAGCGCCTTGGGCTCCGCCTTGCGAGCAATGGCTTTAACCATGTTCGCGCAGTCGCTCAAGCTAGGCTCGTCCAGCATACCTTGGCGCACTTTAGCGATATCCAGCACCACCGCATAGAACCAACCTAGCAGCGCTTCGAGGTCTTGTTTTTGCCATGCCTCGGCCAGCGCTAAGGGTGATCGACGCCCTTTGATAATGTCAGCAAGGCCAGTCAATAAGGCTTCTCGTTGCTGGCCTTGGTTGTTTTGATGATAGGCCAGTGCGGCCAGCGGCGCGCCATGGCACACCTTAAGTAACAACTGCGCCTGCTCACCCTCTACACCTTGGGCTGCTAACCAAGCCGATGACTGCTCTGGCGTAGGTAGCGCACACTCAAGGTGCTGACAACGGCTTTTGATCGTAGGCATTAACTGTCCCATGCGATCAGTCAGCAAAATGAGCAAAGTATCTTTACCCGGCTCTTCAAGCATTTTGAGCAAGGCGTTGGCAGCGGAGATATTCATCGTATCCGCTGGGGTAATCACCACAACCCGATAGCCGCCTTGCTGCGCGGAGCTATAGATAAACTCACCCAGCGCACGAATTTGGTCAACCTTGATGGCTGTACTTTTGCCCTCGGGCTGCAACACAAATAAGTCGGGGTGCGTATGGGCTTTAGAGAGCAAGCAAGATTTACATTGCCCGCAGGCTTGGTCGCCCTGCTTTTGGTCGCAAAGCAGGTATTGAGCGAATGCACGCGCAAAGTCCTCTTTGCCAATACCGGCCACACCGTGCATTAACAACGCATGTGGCAAACGCTCGCTGCCATGAAGCGCCACAAGGTGCTGCCAATTGTTGGTCAACCAGGGAGTGACTTGCGCCATTAGCTCTGCTCCCTTTGCATCAAGCGCTCAGTAAGGCCTCGGCGAATATCGGCCTGCACCTGCTCCAAAGGCTGGCTGGCATCAATTACTAAAAAGCGCTGCGGCTCTTGTGCCACGCGTGCCAGATAGCCCTCACGCACGGCCTCAAAAAAAGACACCTTTTCTTTCTCGATACGGTCTGGCTCACCTCGGGCACTCATTCGCGCTAGGCCTACATCAACAGGTAAGTCGAGTAACAGTGTTAAGTCTGGGGTTAGACCTTGCTGAACCATCGTCTCAAGGCCACACACAGCCTCAGTACCCAAGCCTCGGCCCACACCTTGGTAAGCAAAGGTCGCATCGGTAAAACGGTCACTGACGACCACACGCCCTGCGTCCAAGCTTGGGCGAATTTTTTGCTCAATATGCTGCGCGCGTGCGGCAAACATTAAAAGTAGTTCGGCCATGGGCGCAACGGGCTCATCGGTGTCTTTGAGCAACAGTTCGCGAATAGACTCGGCATACGGCGTACCGCCGGGCTCACGTGTTAACACAGGCTCAATGCCCAATGACTGCAAAGTATCAGATACCACGCTCAAGCAGCTGGATTTGCCGGCGCCTTCGGTACCTTCTACTGTTATAAAAAATCCGGAATACATAAATACTTTCGTACCCTAATTTGTAACCTGCTCGCTAAGGCGACGAGCGGTAGTTTTTGCTGCGCTTAAGCTGATATTCGCGCACCGCTTTATTGTGCTCTGCCAAAGTAGCCGAGAAATAGTGGCTACCGTCACCCTTGGCAACAAAGTACAGCGCCTTACCGTCTTTTGGGTTAAACGCCGCATTAATGGCCTCTCGCCCTACCATCGCAATCGGTGTAGGCGGCAACGCAGGAATTACATAGGTATTGTAAGGTGTCGCTGTACGTAAATCTTTGCGACGAATATTGCCTTTGTAGCTATCACCCATGCCGTAAATGACCGTAGGGTCAGTTTGCAGGCGCATCTTTTTCTCTAAACGTCGAACAAACACACCCGCAATTTCTGGACGCTCATCTGGACGACCCGTTTCCTTCTCAATAATCGACGCCATAATCAGTGCTTCGTAAGCTGACTTGTAAGGCAGCCCTTTTTGTCGCTCCTGCCACTGCTCGTCGAGGTAGCTAGCTAAAAGGCGGTTTGCACGACGCAAAATATCCACGTCGTTTTCACCTTTGCGATAGCGATAGGTTTCGGCTAAAAACAGGCCTTCAGGGTGGCCTTGGTTGACTTTAAGCTCCGACAAAAGGCTTTGCTGAGCTTCAGGCGTCAGAGTGTGGTTGATGTTGGTTACCGTTTTGAGCTTCGCCAGTAACTCTTTAAAGGTCATACCCTCTACGATGGTCACAGAGTACTCAACACGTTGATTCGAGATTAACAGCGACGCCACGTCGGTGGGTGTCAGTCCGGGCTCAAACGCCGCCTCACCGGCTTTTACACGCGTCGCAATACCTTCGAGACGGGCATACACCTTAAATAAATGCACATTACTCACTACCCCCTCGTCGACGAGGGTTTGAGTAATCTTGTTAAAGCTCATGCCCGGCTTGATATCCAGCACATAAGCTTGGGTATTTTGGTTGGGCGTGGTTAAAAACTGCTGGTAAATAAAATAACCGCCGGCGGCCACCGCAAGGCCAATCAGTGTAAATACAAAAACAATAATCAACAGCGCCTTTTTCAACGCGAATACTCCTCAACTAAAAACTTTTGCGCAAGGCGCGCGAATGGGCCAATAGCAATGGGCTTATCACCCAACTGAGTGACAGGCCAGCAGCCATTAATGCTATTGGTTAAAAAGACCTCAGACGCATCGTCTAAATGATCAGCACTGAAATACCCTTCTTTGCAGATGTAACCTTGCGCCTCAAAAAAGCGAAGCAATACATCCCGCATCACCCCCTGAACACCACACAAGGATAGCTCTGGGGTATAAAGAACCTCATCCTTAACCCAAAATACATTGCTCATAGTGGCTTCAATCACCCGCCCCTCAAAATCGCACACTAGACCTTCGTGAATATCAGGGCTTTGCCACTCATTGCGCGCTAAAACCTGCTCTAGGCGATTAAGGTGCTTTAAGCCCGCCAAGGCTGGGTTATGCCCCAATTGAGTAGAACACCAACGAAGATTAACACCCGCTTCACCCAACGATTGTCGGCGAGACCAATCAGGTAATGCAGAGACATTGAGTATTCGTGTCGGCTTTGGGGACTCTGGTGCCAAATAACCCCGACCACCTACGCCACGGGTTAGCGTAAGTTTGGCCACATAGGCCAGCTTTGAGTCAAGGTCAGCGAGGGAAAGGGCTTGCGCCAGCTCAGCAAAGAGCTGGTTTACCGCCTCAGTAGGAAGGTTTAACCGCTGGGCTCCCAAACGCATACGCGCTTGGTGTTCAGCAACGTAGCGAGGGAGACCACCTACAATTAATAAGGTTTCAAATAGGCCATCGCCATAAGCCAAACCTCGGTCAGAGGATTGTACTTGGATCGATTCGGTGCCATTAACCCAGCTCAGCATCTTTAAATAGCTTTAAAGATAAGCGAACCGTTGGTGCCGCCAAAACCAAAGGAATTAGACAGAGCTACTTGAATGTCGGCTTCTTGCGGGGCGTTTGCGACATAGTTTAGGTCACAGCCATCCGATGGGTTTTCTAGGTTAATAGTTGGCGGTGCAACGTTGTTGCGAATCGCCAAAATGCTAAAAATAGCTTCTACCGCACCGGCAGCACCAATTAAGTGGCCTGTCATCGATTTAGTAGAGCTCATACGCAGGTCATAAGCGTGCTGACCAAACACTTGTTTGGCCGCATTAGACTCAGCAATATCACCTGCTGGAGTCGATGTACCATGGGCGTTAATGTAACCCACAGCCTCAGGTGCGAGCTGAGCGTCGTTTAGAGCGTTGGTCATTGCCAATGCGGCACCCTCGCCCGTCTCGGGCGGCGCGGTCATATGAAAGGCGTCGTCGCTCATACCAAAGCCAGCGAGCTCACAGTAAATCTTCGCACCGCGAGCCACCGCATGGTCATAGCTCTCAAGAATCAACACACCTGCGCCATCGCCCAATACAAAACCATCACGATCTTTATCCCAAGGACGACTCGCTTGCTCTGGTGCATCGTTGCGGGTTGATAATGCACGTGCAGCCGCAAAACCCGCAATACCAATCGGGCTTGTGGCCATTTCGGTACCACCTGCGAGCATCACATCCGCATCACCGTATTGGATCATGCGCATGGCTTGGCCGATATTATGCGTACCTGAAGTACACGCCGTGCTGATGGCGATATTAGGGCCGCGTAGGCCGTACTTAATCGCCAAGTTGCCACCCACCATGTTAATGATGCTACCCGGCACACAAAACGGCGATACGCGACGAGGGCCGCTTTTGTTTAATGTTGCACAGTTGGCTTCGATCATTGGCAGTCCGCCAATACCAGAACCAATGGCACAGCCAATGCGAGTTGCATTAGCGTCAGTAATCTCTAAGCCACTGTCTTGCAGTGCTTGTTCGGCAGCAACCATGCCATACTGGATAAAGGTATCCATTTTGCGCGCATCTTTAGCGCTCATGAACTCTGTCACGTCAAAGTTTTTAACAGAAGCAGAAAACTGTGTTGCAAATGCAGAGGCATCAAACGCAGTGATCGGTGCCACCCCGCTTTTACCTGCTAATAAACTCTCCCAGCTGGCCTCTACCGAGTTACCTAAGGGCGTTAACATTCCCAATCCAGTCACTACAACGCGCTTACGTGACATATGCCTCTCCAAAATTTGCTACCTAAAACAAGAAAAGCCGCACTACTCTCATAGATGCGGCTTTTCAAAAGACCAATAATGCGAATTATTGGTTTTTGTTGACGTAATCAATTGCCAACTGAACAGTAGTGATCGCTTCCGCTTCTTCGTCAGGGATCTCAGTTTCGAATTCTTCTTCGAGAGCCATTACCAGCTCAACAGTGTCCAAAGAATCTGCACCTAGATCTTCTACGAATGATGCACTGTTTACAACAGCTTCTGCTTTAACACCCAACTGTTCAGCGATAATTTTTTTTACGCGCTCTTCGATGTTGCTCATAACTCTTCCTATTATTTATCCATTCCATCACATAAAAGATTATGGTCTGGATTTAGTTGAACCAAAACCCGAAATGAATCTCGGCTTTAATTTTTAGTTATTAACTGTCGCCCATTATCAACAATTTACGGAAAAAAACAATTCCTTCGTTGATAAGGTTTACGACATGTACATACCACCATTGACATGAATCGTTTCGCCAGTGACATAAGCACCGCCGTCAGAGGCCAAAAACGCAACAACAGATGCGATTTCTTCCGGCTGACCTAAACGATTCATAGGAATTTGCGATTGTAACTTTTCTTTGTGCTCGTCGGCCAGACCACTGGTCATATCAGTGTCGATAAAGCCAGGCGCCACACAGTTGACTGCAATATTACGCGAACCAACTTCACGTGCAAGTGCGCGTGTAAAGCCTTCCATGCCCGACTTAGCCGCAGCATAGTTTGCTTGGCCAGCGTTACCCATAGAGGCAACTACCGAGCTCACGCTGATGATACGACCCCAACGGGCTTTTGTCATGCCACGTAGACAGCCTTTCACCAAGCGGAAAACCGAGTTCAGGTTGGTGTTTAACACCGAATCCCACTCGTCGTCTTTCATGCGCATCATGATGTTGTCGCGGGTGATACCTGCGTTGTTCACAAGAATCTCGATCACACCGTAGTCAGCTTGGATTTTAGCAAGCACTTCGCTTACTGAGTCAGCTGATGCAACATCTAGCACTAGGCCAGTGCCTTTAATACCTTGCTCTTCAAGGTACGCAGAAATGGTTTCTGCGCCTTTTTCACTTGTAGCCGTTCCTACCACTACAACACCTTGTTGACCAAGTGCAGAGGCTATCGCTTTACCAATACCACGCGTAGCACCTGTAACAAGAGCAACCTTGCCTTCAATACTCATAAAATAACCCTTTGAGGATATCTAGTTTTTAACTCAATGCTTTTTCGAGGCCAGCTGCATCGCTAATTGCGGCAACAGCCAATGTACGCTGAATCTTTTTATTTAATCCAGACAATACTTTACCCGGCCCACACTCAACCGTTGTATCAATTCCCTCTTCCAACATAAGTTGAACTGAGCGGGTCCATAATACAGGGCTGTAGAGCTGAGCCAATAGGTTTTCTTTCAATTCTTGCGGGTCAGACACTTTTTTTGCCGTTACGTTTTGAATAACAGGCAATTCAGGTGCTTTAACTTCAACTGAATCTAAAACTTGCGCCAGCTTATCGGCAGCAGGCTTCATCAAAGCACAGTGCGAAGGCACACTCACAGGCAGTGGAATCGCACGCTTAGCGCCCGCTTCTTTACATTCGATAATGGCACGTTCAACCGCTGCCGCTTCGCCTGCAATCACGATTTGACCTGGGCAGTTGTAGTTAACGGGCGATACCACGTCGCCTTGTGCTGCACGTTCACACGCTGCTTCTACATCTGCGTCGTCTAAACCGAGGATCGCCGCCATAGCACCCGCGCCTGCAGGCACCGCTTCTTGCATGTACTCGCCACGCAAGCGAACAAGATTTACCGCGTCTTTAAAACCAAGTGCGCCAGCACAAACCAAAGCGGTATACTCACCCAAACTGTGGCCTGCAACAACGGCTGGCTTTTCGCCACCCTTTTCTTGCCACAAACGCCACAAAGCAACACCTGCTGTCAAAAGCGCTGGCTGAGTTTTATCAGTTTGGTTTAGGGTTTCGCTAGGGCCGTTTAGTACCAACTCCCATAGGTCATAACCCAACACTTCAGACGCTTCTGCAAAGGTCGCCTCAATCACAGGTGAAGTTTGAGCTAGCTCAGACAACATACCAACAGACTGAGAGCCTTGCCCTGGAAATACAAATGCCAAATTCTGCGACATAGGTTCCTCAACAATAATATCTATTCAACTAACGCTATACATTAAAAGCGCTTATTTCCGAGAGCGTAACGCTTTGCGTTTTTAAAACGCTATCCTCTCAGCGAATAAGCAAACGAACATTAAGATAACTTAAGCCCGTAAAACTGACGTGCTAGTTTACAGTATTCAAAGGGAAATTAAACATTCTCTAACGGTTAACCAGCTTTTCGGCCAGTTGACGCTTAATCAATGCAGGCACATCCTTCTCGGCCTCAGCCATCGCCTGCTCAATCGCAAAGCCAAAACAGGCTTTGGTTGCACTGCCATGACTTTTAACCACACTGCCGTTTAAGCCCAACAAGCTTGCGCCGTTACGTCGGGTCGGATCTAACTGAGTCGCAATACGCATTAACAAGGGGCGAGCCAAAACACCCACCATGCGCCCCCATATAGAGCGACTAAACTCTTGTTTAACCCGTTTGTAGATCAAACGCGCTAACCCCTCACTGCTTTTAAGTGCAATGTTTCCGACAAAGCCGTCACATACAATCACATCCACAGCGCCACCAAAAACATCATCGCCTTCAATAAAGCCGATGTAGTTTAGGCCCGACTGAGACAACAACCCTGCGGCCTCTTTAACCGACTCTGTACCCTTAATTTCTTCTTGTCCGATATTTAAAAGGCCAATGCGTGGCGAGTTTAACCCATCCACCGCTTCTGCGAGCACAGACCCCATGACCGCAAACTGCAGCAAATTGTGAGCACTGGTATCCACATTGGCACCCAAGTCCAGCATATAACTGTGGCTCTTAAAGGTAGGTATCGGTGAGATTAAAGCGGGTCGATCAATGCCCGGCAGCATTTTAAGGATTTTACGCCCAAGCACCATCAGCGCACCGGTATTACCGGCACTCACACAGGCGCTAACCTGCCCTTCGGCTACCAACTCAAGCGCCTTGGACATGCTAGTTTCGCCACGATTACGCAAAACAGACGAGGGTTTTTCTTCCATACCGATAACACCATCGACGTGTACAACTTCGATGCGGTTTGCGATGTCGGAATTAAGCGGCGTTAAAAACGGAGAAATAGAGGGAGTGTGACCAACAAGACTGATGGTCAAATGAGGGTGTTTTTCTAGCGCAGCAATAGAGGCTGCTACTGTAACACGGGGACCGAAGTCCCCGCCCATTGCATCAACTGCAATACTACAGAAACGGGACAATATTACTCGTCGCCTTCCTGAGCAGATGCTACAACTTGCTTACCACGGTAAAAACCGTCTGCACTTACGTGGTGACGACGGTGAGTTTCGCCTGTAGTAGCGTCAACAGAAAGTGTTGGGCCATTTAGCGCATCGTGTGAGCGACGCATATCGCGCTTTGAGCGAGACTTTTTGCTCTTTTGTACTGCCATTGTTAAGTAACTCCTACTTTGAAGTCTTGTTGGCTTTTAACTCAGCCAACACACTGAAAGGGTTCGGTTTAGTTTCCTGCGCTGCCTCTATTTTACCATAAGAGGTTTCTACACTGCAGTCGTCGTGGTAAGCAAACGGTGGCAGGCTTAAGAGCAAGTCTTCTTCTAGCACTTCTACCAAGCTTACATCCTCTTCTTCAAGAGGAAGGGGATCATACTTACGCGGCAAGTTTTTAACATGCTCATCGGTCAGTGTGATCGCCAAGTTCAACTCTGCATGCACTTCAACCTCTACGGGTTCAAGGCAACGCTGACAAGTCATAAATACGTGACCCGCTGCATTCCCGGTAACAATTCGGAGCTTTTGCTCGTCTACCGAGAACATTAGCTCAGCATCAACCCCGCCTCTAGAATCACATAGAAGCGAACGCAAACGCGGCATTTGCTCAGCCTCAACGTGCCCTTTAATTGTCACGTTGCGATCGGCTAGCTTACGAGGGTCAACTCTTTTCGGTAATGGGTCATACGACATAAGCGCGCAATTCTAGGGCCGAGTTGCCTTTCTGTCAAAGCTAAATTCAGTAATAAGGCACAAAAAACAGCTTATTTCTTAAATTAACGAGCAAACCTTCTAAAAACCGCTTAAATGCTAAGCAAACCGCGATCTTAGCGGTAAAACCAAGGCTGTCTATCCCTACCCAAAACACCTTAAACAGCGCCGCAATCAGCCATTATTTAGGTACACTTTTGCGATAGAATAGCACCAATTCAACTACAGCTGGCAACATCATCATGGCCCTACCCAACATCACCCTAGCCTCTGGTTCGCGATACCGCCTGAGCCTAGCATCAAAGCTCATCCCAAATATCAAACCCATTGCGCCCGATATCGACGAAACCCCTCTCGTCGGCGAAACGCCCGAAGCACTGGTAGCACGCCTCGCCTACCAAAAGGCCACTGCCGCGGCACAACAAGGCACCGATGGTTTGTTTATCGGCTCCGACCAAGTGGCCATTATTAATGGCGAGCCCCTAAGCAAACCCGGAAACTTTGACAAAGCGTTTGAGCAGCTAAGTTACAGTTCAGGTAAAACTGTGCGGTTTTTAACCTCACTGTGCTTGTACAACAGCGTCACAAAGCAGCACCAAGACAGTGTCGAAACCTTTGACGTGTGTTTTAACACCTTAACTGATGAGTTGATCACGCTTTACCTAAAAGCCGAAACCCCTTACGACTGCGCAGGCAGCTTTAAGTGTGAAGGCTTAGGCATCACCTTGTTTAAAAAGCTCAGTGGCGACGACCCTAATACCCTCATTGGCCTACCACTCATTCGGCTAACAGAGTTTTTACGCAACGAAGGCATAGAGCCATTGGCACTACATACGCGCTAACCACTTCAACTCGGACACCAAGCCGCTCTTATTATAAGCGGCTTACCCACGTACAAAAACGCCCAAGCAGCGCAAAACCTACTTGGGCGTTTTTACGATTACAGAGCCCAAGGCTCCGCTTAGACGCAAATTACCACTGTGGCATACCGTTTTGCATACGCAGCTCGCTAACAATAGCGCCCGCGAAACTTACACCCACTCGATCTAAAATCTGCTCCCAAAGCTGTGGTGCATAGGTGTAATCGTACAAGCGCTCAACACCCACGATCTCGCGCGCTACATAACTACTGCTACCCAAGCCATCGATTAACCCCAGGGTTAGGGCTTGCTCGCCATTCCACACCATACCCGTAAACAAGTCTTCGTCGTTGCTCAAACGCTCACCACGGCCTTTGCGCACGGCATCAATAAATTGCTGATGCGTACCCGCCAATACGGTTTGCCACTTTTCACGAGCATCAGGGCTTTGCGGCAAAAACGGGTCCAAAAACGCCTTATGCTCGCCTGACGTGTAAAGACGTCGCTCAACACCCAGCTTTTCAATAAGCTCTACAAAACCAAAACCGCCGGCTACAACACCAATCGAACCGACCAAACTGGCCTTATCGGCGTAGATTTCATCTGCCGCCGCAGCGATGTAATAAGCACCTGACGCGCCGACATCGGTGATCACCGCATATACACGTTTTTCAGGGTTTAACGCTTTTAGGCGCATCACTTCGTCGTAGATGTAACCCGCTTGAACAGGGCTTCCACCGGGGCTATTAATACGAAACAGCACCGCCTCAGCTTCTGGTGCTTCAAAGGCACTTCGCAATGCACCCACAATGGCATCAGCACTCGCCTCACTGTTTGCGCTTATTGGGCCATTTACATCAATTAATGCCACGTGCTGCTCTGGCTGTTCGTCGAGTAGATCTGCTTCGTTCGAGAAGTAGACAAAACCCAGCAAGGTAAAGAGGTACAAGAAGGTAAGCGACTTAAAAAAGATGCCCCAGCGACGCGCCGCCCGCTGCTCTCGCTGTAAGCCGTTCATAGTGCGCTCGATTAAGCGCCATTCTTTTGAGGACTCGGTTACCTCTAGGGGCTTTTTATTGGCTGAGGGCTCTCTATTAGCTGAGGGCTCTTCACCAGCAGACTGGACACCTGCATCAGGATCAGTGCTGGTTTTAGGCGAAACCGCGTCGCTCTCTTTAGCCTCATCCAGCTCAGCGTGAAAATCAGAGCCAGGCGTTAGCGTCTCATCTTCGTCATGTCCGCTGTTTTCAGCCTTTGTATCTAAATCTTCTTTTGGGCGCTCTTCTTCGCCCCAAATATTTTTTGACATTGTGGCCTAGTACCTTACTTCAATAACCAATTCTCAAGATCGACAAACTTATTCATCACCAACTTAGGCTCGTATGGCAGCAGCCGCTCAACGGCATGAGCACCGTAACTTGTCGCTACAACATGCATCCCAGCGCGCTGACCCATTTCTAAATCGTACTCCGTATCCCCCACCATCAGGGTATCGTTGGGCGTTAACGACAAGTGAGTTAATATCTCATGCAGCATTTGCGGATGAGGTTTAGACTGAGTTTCATCAGCACAACGCGTAATGCTAAACAAGGAATCAGTATCCGTCTCCGCCAAAACACGATCTAAGCCTTTACGGCTTTTACCTGTCGCAATTGCCAAGGTATAACCCTGCTCTTTAAGTCGAGTTAGGGATTCATGAGCCCCATCAAACAACTGAGCGGGGGTATCGTCGTCCGATAAATAGTACTGACTGTAACGAGCTTTCATTTGCTCCAAGTCATTGTCCGCAATACCAGGCATTAAGGTGCGTATCGCCTCAGGCAACCCTAAACCAATAATATTTTTAACTGCATCGGCGCTTAGAGGCTCCAGTGAGAGCGATAACGAAGCCTTCTGCATACTCGACACGATACGTGCCGTTGAATTAATGACGGTTCCATCCCAATCAAATATTAATGCTTTATACACACAAAACCCCTGTCTAGACGGCAAAACGTCGCAATTGCGATGCAAACCCTAGTCAAATTAGAAAAAACGGCTAAAAATAGATTTCAATAACATCTTTTCAACGAAGTTAGTTGAACGACGCGGAGCGGTTACGTATAGTCGCCCCCTACCTTTGCACTTACGATTAGGCTAATACATGCAGCTCAGCCGCTTTACAGATTACACCTTACGTGTACTTATTTACGTTGCGATGAATAATGATCGTCGTACAACACTCACAGAAATTGCAGACTTTTATGGCATTTCGGCTGAACACCTGCGAAAAGTAGTCCATAGCCTGTCAAAATCTGGCTACTTAGAGACCTTTCGTGGCAAAAACGGCGGCTTGCAACTGGGCATGCCCGCGTCAGATATCAATATAGGCAAGATAGTAGCGCAAGCAGAAGGCAATGAACAACTCATTGATTGTGAAGGCCAAAACTGCCTTCTTGCAAACTGCTGCTCACTTCGAGGAGCCCTTGCTCAAGCCCATCGAGCGTTTCTTTCTACGCTCGGGCAATACAACCTAGAGCAAGTGTTACAAAACCCCAATATGCAAAGCACACTGATCGCAACCGATAAGGCATAAAAAACGGGCACTCAGCCCGTTTTTTATTCTAGCCTTGGTCTTTTATGCGTCTTCTAAGACTAAGGCTTTTGGCGAAACCAAGATCCCATTGTTATCAGCATAAACGTATTCGCCCGGTGTAAAGGTCACACCGCCAAAGGTCACAGGAATATTTAGCTCACCCAAACCTTTCTTTTCAGTCTTCATTGGGTGGGTACCCAAAGCGGCAACACCCAAGTCCGTATCACCAATGGCGTTTACATCGCGAATGCAACCGTAGATGATGATGCCTTCCCACTCGTTTTTTGCGGCTTTTTCGGCAAGCATATCGCCAAGCATTGCGCGACGCATTGAGCCGCCACCATCAACAACCAACACTTTGCCTTTGCCTGGTGTCGCCACCATCTCGCGCACTTTCGAGTTATCTTCAAACGCTTTAAGTGTGACTATTTCGCCACCAAAGCGCTCTTTGCCACCAAAGTTACCAAACATAGGCTCGACCACAGTGACAAGGTCTTCAAATTGGTCGCAAAGTTCGGGTAGTAAATCGTCCATACGCACTCCTTGGGATACAGTCAGTTTGTCGTATCAAAAAATAGTTACGAACATCATACGCCCGAAAACCAGATAACTCACTTAAACCAAAGGCCTGTTTTAAATAAAAAAGCAGATGCAAAAAAGTAAAACCAAAGGCTTAACGTGTAACGATAAGTCTTTGTATTTAATACTAATCTACGATTCGCGTACCCTGAGCACTGGTTGTAATTTTGCCTTGCTTAAGCAAACCACCAATGGCTTGTTTAAAGGCTTTTTTACTTACACCAAAAATACGAGCGATTTCTTGAGGGTCACTTTTATCACACAGAGGTGTAAAGCCGCCGGCCGCTTCAATGTGTTCTAAAAGCTTTTGCTGGAGTGGTTCAATACGCTTGTAACCGAGAGGCTCTAACTGGATATCAAGGCGACTATCTTCACGCACGCGCTTCACAAACCCTTTGGTCTTGTAGCCAATGCGCAACGACTTAAAAGTCATTGAATTGTGAATTAGGCCCCAATATTGGTTATTAACCGACACCTTGTAACCTAAATCGGTTTTTTGGCAAACGGTAATATCAACCTCACGTCCTGCTTTAAAGCCTTCTGTTTCGGTAGATAAAAAGCGATCTAAACGTGCCGACGCACAAATGCGGCCTTGGTTGTCGACGTAAATGTAAACCACCATTTTACGCCCCTGCACCGGCTTAAACTTGCGCGATTCAGAGAACGGCAAAAACAAGTCACGAGACAAACCCCAGTCCAAAAAAGCACCAAAGTCGGTCACAGACACCACTGACAGCTCAGCGACTTCTCCCACATTGGCAATCGCCATTTTTTCGCTGGCTAGGTAGTACCCGTCTTGGTCGTGATAAACAAAAACATCAAGTTCATCACCCGCCGCGTAAGATTTTGACGCCTCCTTGGTGGGAAGTAACACAGCACCGTCTTCACCGCCATCAAGCAAATAACCTTGCGCTGACGAACGAATAACAGACAATTTATTGGGGTGGCCGAGGTTTAACAAAGAGGCGATCTCCAGAGTGCATTCAATTGATGTGCTATTATAGCCAAAAGGCGCACAACTCTCTATTGAGGTCGAATGTCAGGCACTAAAAACAAAAAACCACCTAGCGCGAAGAGCGTTAGGTGGTCTAGGGGCGCTTAGGGCGCCAAACCTCTTGAACTTACCCCCGCTTTCCTTGCGAGGTGTAACGGCGTTCAAGCCAGAACGAAAATCTTAGGCGTTTTGCATACGCGCTAAATGCGCACGTGTCACAGTCACCATTTTGAAGTTAACCCAACTAAACGACAGGGCTACACATGCACATACAACTTTAAGCGCAACCGCGATGTTTAGCGCCATACCGGTGCTAATGTCGTTGATTGCTGAAGCCATCATGAAGATAGCGGAAACTGCAAATGCCAAAGAAACTACAACGGCGAATACTTGCTTGAACTTTAGAGAAGATGCGTTTTGAGTCATGATAATTCCCTCTTGACTGTGGTCTAACGTTTGCACCGACGGTGCTGCTTACATACAACCGTAAGCGAATACGGTAATAATGGGTTTTAACACCCGTACTTTGGAAGGAGCGACAACATATAAAAACTGCTTCTTCTTACTTAACTTGGACGCTGCTGTTGCGTCTCAACCTTATGTGCCTATCTTAGACAGCAAAGGTTTCAAATATATTTCAATAAATGCATTAAGGGTGCCAACTTTCAAAAAAACAAAAAACAAATCATAAGATATTGATTTTACGTGATATTTTTTTGAGCCATACTAAAGTCGACTGCAGCCACCTCTTTCGAATACATCTATTTATATAGCTGCACGCACTAAAACAGTATTTTAACTGCATCTTATGAGTGCTCGATCAAGCCGTAGCCCTTACTTTCTCCGATTTATAGCCACTCTACGCCGCTTACCCGATCAATGACTTGCGCTTAATCAACATTACCTAATCTCGGCACTGGCTTAAAACAGCCCTCTCCCCTGTTTAACTTAAATGTGACCTTTCTATTCGAAGCACTATCATCATCTATAAATTAGATAACGGTATAATTAAACATAGTACAAGCATCACTGTTTAACTCTCAACTCCGTACCCGCGGGCAAAAAAAAAGACCAAGCATGAGAGCTTAGCCTTTTGTAGATTTTGGTGTTTGCTATGACGGATAAGTTTAGCTTTCCGCCAATGAGAACCAAGTATCTAGAATTGAGTCTGGGTTGAGCGACAAGCCCTCTACGCCGATCTCCATTAGCCACTTAGCCACATCTGGGTAGTCCGACGGGCCTTGGCCACACAGGGTCACTGCCTTTCCAAGTCGTTTACACTCTTTAACAACCTGTAAAATTAAGCGCTGAACTGACTCATCTCGTTCATTAAACAAGTGCGCCAATTGATGTGAATCTCGATCCACACCCAGCGTTAGTTGGGTAAGGTCGTTTGAGCCAATGGAATAGCCGTCGAAGTAAGCTAAAAACTGGTCAGCCAAAATGATATTCGATGGAATCTCACACATCATAACCACTTTAAGCCCCCGCTCACCCCGCTTAAGCCCATTCTCTGCCAGCAGGTCAGTCACTTGACTCGCCTCTGCCACGGTACGGACAAAAGGCACCATAATCTGTACGTTATCAAAGCCCATGTCTTCACGAACCCGTTTTAGGGCTTGGCACTCTAGCTCAAAACAGCCACGAAACTCTTCAGAGACATAGCGGGTGGCACCACGCAAACCCAGTAAGGGGTTCTCTTCGTGGGTCTCGTAAAGGTCACCGCCAATAAGGTGACTGTACTCATTCGATTTAAAGTCTGATAGGCGCACGGTAACAGGCTTAGGATAAAAGGCCGCTGCTAGTGTCGCGATTCCCTCCACCAGCCGATTAATATAAAACTCCATTGGGCTGGCGTAACCTTCACAACGACGCTCAATAGTCGCTTTAAGCGCCTCTGGTGCCATATCCACATCTAAAATAGCTTTAGGGTGGATACCAATCATGCGGTTGATAATAAATTCTAGACGCGCAAGCCCAAGGCCGGCATTTGGCAAGCTGCGCAATTCAAATGCGCGATCGGGGTTACCCGTGGTCATTAAGACATCAATGGGTAACTCGGGCAACGATTGAGCAGTGCTTTCGTGGTGTTCAAATTCAAGATTACCAAGATACACTCGGCCGGCATCGCCTTCGGCGCAGGAAACGGTCACCGGCTGCCCAGGGCCCAAACGCTCGGTCGCATCACCACAGCCTACGATAGCTGGAATACCTAACTCACGCGCGGCAATAGCAGTATGGCAAGTGCGCCCTCCACGGTCGGTAATCACTCCCGCGGCTCTGCGCAAATAAGGCTCCCATTTAGGCTCTGTGGCTTCAGCAACGATAATGTCTTGGTCGCTGATGGACTCCAAGTCGTGCTTATTACGAATAATCCGCACACGCCCCGAGCTGATTTTGTGGCCAATAGCGCGACCTTCACAAATCATCGTACCGCTTTCTTTAAGCAGGTACTTCTCGACCGCTGAGCCGTGGTTCACCACTTCTTGCACCATCGGCTCGATGGTAGTGATATAGGTTTGCTCTGTCGCCAAATCAGTGTACCAACCCAGCTTAACGGGCGCGCCAAAAAGGCGCTCCAGCTCGACCGAGGCACGTACCAATGGCGTCAGCTTGCCATCATCAACACAAAAGCGACGGCGCTTGTCTGCCGCAGTCGGCTCTACGCGGTAGCTGCACTCACCACGTTGACCGTCGCGATCTAGACCATCTTTATCAAGCACGGCAGTGCGCTGCTTGGCACCTAAGCTGCGCTTAAGGGTTGCTGGGCGACCTTCTAGGCAGGTGCGCTTGTGCACACAAAATTCATCATCAAAGATACCCGCGCGCGAGTCTTGCGCAGGCATACCGTAGTTAGCACGAACAGTGACCACATCCGCAAAACTGGTCTCACTGTCTTTAGACACCAGCGTACCCGAGATAATCTCGTCGGATAGTGGCACTTTTTGAATAAGAATCGCCACACTCTGACAAATACCCTGCCAGCCCTCATGCCCACCAAAGCCATAAGTGTTCCGGTCGATCAAAGAGATAAGCTGGTGCTTGATGTGGTTTTTAAGCACCTCAGGCGTGGTAGAAAACATGGTGAAGGGTAGAAGCTTTTTAAGGTGACGGTATTCGGTTTGGTCTGTAAACACCGGCCTTACGGCATACACCTCGCCTTCTTTCAAAGGTAGCTCGGCTATGGCGCTGGCAAGTTCGCGGGTGAGCTGTGCCGGCAAAGGCAAATCGTGTAGCGCTGCGCGTACTTGCTCAGCGGCAAAATCAAGGGTGGTTTTATTAGATAGGTCGACCTGAAAACTATGGGTACGGATAACATCTGCCCATGTTTCTTGATTAAATACGTGAGAGCAAGCAGCGGGCAACATACACCACGCCACCAGCGCATCGATTCCCTCAAGACCAAGGTGAGGTGTTTTTGCTAACAGCGAGAGTGCATCCCCCGCCTCAACTTCGCTCGATACATTAAGGCGCTCTAAATCTAAAATATATTGGTCTACCAAACCCTTACCCCAGCTCTTTTTAGTGACTTAACAACCCGCTGTAAGAATAAAAATAATTGCGGACACCTACATGATACTTCAATTCAACCGTCTAAATCGATGAAGAATGGCAGCCTTTGATGACTTAGCAATGAAACAGCAAAAATAAAGCCCGCGAGCCTGCACTCACATCAGCGATAAATGATTTATAATAAGGCGCTCTCGCTAACTCGCTTAAGTTTGGTTTATGAAACGCACAGCCTATTTTATCTCGGACGGCACAGGCATTACGGCCTCAGCCCTAGGAAACAGTCTTTTGGCGCAGTTTCCCGGCATCACCTTTGACCGGGTGACACTGCCCTACATCACCACGCCTGCGCAGGCCCAAGAGGTGGTTAACACCATCAACCAAAACTGCGCCCGTTCCGAGCAACGCCCTATTGTGTTTGACACCTTGGTAAATGCCGATATTCGTCAAATCATTCGCCAAGCCGATGCCATGAACATAGATGTATTTTCGGCATTTTTAGCGCCTCTTGAGCAAGAGTTAGATACGCGCTCATCCTATTCCGTCGGTCGCGCTCATGCGATTAAAGAACGTGGGCGCTACAGCGATCGAATCGAAGCGGTAAATTTTGCCATGCAAGCCGACGATGGTTCGCGCACCAATCATTACGAAGATGCGCAAATTATATTAGTGGGCGTCAGCCGCTGCGGAAAAACTCCCACCTGCCTTTATATGGCCATGCAGTTTGGTATTCGTGCAGCTAACTTCCCTATTACCGAGGACGACTTGGAGTTTGCGAAGCTTCCTGCTGCGTTAGCGCCTTATCGCGACAAGCTCTTTGGTTTAACCATCGACCCATTACAGCTGGCCGCCGTTCGCCATGAGCGCCGACCAGATACGCGTTACGCGTCGCTTTCGCAGTGTGAGTTTGAAGTGGATGCCGTAGAAAAGATTTTGTTGCGCCAGCGTATTCCACACCTCAACTCAACGAATTTCTCGGTAGAAGAGTTGGCAACAAAAATCATGAGCGAAATGCAGCTAAGCCGTTAATCGCTTGGCTGATCTCAAGCGTTACTTATGCGTAGCGCTTGGGTCACCTGAGTTTTGCGCCGCCTGCTCAGCCTTCCAACGCGCTAAGTCCTCATAATAAAGGTCCCAAACGCAAGGCTCACAGCCGCCTTCACAGCATTCGTACTCGCCCGGTGGCGTTGGCTTTTCCATCATAGCGACACCTCATTAATTGTCTTTATTATCGCTTGGAGTATCTGTAGGTGCATTCTCGGGTGCTAGCAAAGGCAGTTCGCCCGAGGGCGGCAGCTTAACAACCGCCTTTTGCAGAATGAGCGTATTTGGGTAAGTAATCAATACATCGCCGACGCGAATAAGCACGTGAAACAGGTCAATCTCTTCAATAATGCCTTGAATATCGCCGTCTTTATCCAGCACTTTGATGTTGTCGCCCACCCGATAAGGAAAGCCGAAAAAGATAATCAGGCTCGCCGTAATATTGCTTAAGATAGACCACTGAGCAAACAGCGCCACGCCCAACACCGCAAAGACCGACGACAAAAAAATCGACACCTGCGCATAGCCAATGCCCAACACCGCCAACAAGGTAAGCGAGTAAAAAACAAATAGGCCAAGGTTAATGGTTTTGGTGATGTACTTGATGCGGTAAGGATCCACCGCCTTTTTGGTGCCCAGCTTAGCGATAGTGACCGTGGTAAAACGCACGCTCATCACCAATAGCAACAACACACCCAGTGCGAGCAAAATAGTCATAGATTCCTTAATAAACAACCGCTAAACCGCTGAGGGTTACAGCTCATCCAGTACCGATAGCGAGTCGTAGCAACGTTGGCGATAGCTTTCGCCAAACAAATTAAAGTGATTAAGGTAATGGTAGAGGTTATAAAACACCTTTTTAAGGGCGTAGGCATCACTGAGCGGCAGCACCTCATTGTAGGCATCATAAAAAGGCCGACCAAAGCCACCAAATAGCTCGGTCATTGCAATGTCTGCTTCGCGATCACCAAAGTACACTGCTGGGTCGATCAGCCATGCTTTTTTGTCTTTAAACAGCACATTGCCCGACCACAAATCACCGTGTAACAAGCTCGCAAAAGCCGTATTGGCATTTAAAAAAGCCACCAGCTCAGTGCGTTTATCGTCTAAACGGGTTTGAAACTCATCGCGCATTTGCTCATCTTCAATGGCGTCGATTTGAGCATTGAGGCGATACTGGGCAAAGAACTCACCCCAATTAGTGGTAAAGGTGTTTATCTGCGGCGACAGGCCAATAAAGTTATCGCGACCATAGCCGTAGCGGCCATGCTTATGGGCATGGAGCTGCGCCATACCAAGGCCAAAGTTCACCAAATGCTCTCGGCTGATAGGGTCTTGGGTAATGTTTTCTAGTAAGAGCACACCCTCGTCGCTTAGCTCACACTCAGGCACTTCTAAAAACGGGTTGGCATGCACCGCTTGGCGCAAACAGGCTAAACCATCAAACTCAGCCACAATCGAGCCAGCTGGACGGCCGTTTTCAGCTTTTTTAAAGGTATCGATTTTGGTGGTATTTAACGCTTGCACAGCGCATCTCCTTTAACACTCACGATAAAGCCACCTAGGCGCCTCAATCGATGATCACATGAGGAAGGTAGCGGCTTGAGTCCTGCGTTATGGCGCTATGATCTTCACGAATAGAAATCCCAGCGGCCACTCCGTCAACGAGCCAACTGCCAATGAGCGTGTGGTTTTGACCAAACTGCGGCAGGTAGTGGGCTTTTTGTAGAATATACCCCTCTTCGCCGTATGGGCCAACCGATAACACCGCTTCTTTGTCGCCATTTACATGTGCAATATTCGCGCCCTCTCGCGAGAATATCGGCTTTTTAATCCAACCGTGACTTGCGTCAGGTAACGGCTCCCCCTCAAAAAATGCGGGTAGCAAATTAGGGTGATTCGGAAAATAACGCCACAGCATGGGCAACAAAGCTTTGTTGGATAACACCGACTTCCACGGCGGCTCAATGTATTGAGTTTTGCTGGTTAACAGCGCTTCGCCATAGGTCTCACGAAACATAAACTCCCAAGGGTAAAGCTTAAAAATATGCTCGATATTCACGCCGTCTAAATCAACAAACTGGCCCTTTGCATTCAAGCCAATGTCTTCAACGTAAATAAACTTGGGCACAATGCCCGCTTCTCGTGCACAGTCCTCAAGATACTGCACCGTGCCACGGTCTTCTTCCGTGCCTTTGCACGAGGCAAAGTGCACCAACAAACGGTTGTGTAACCCATAAGCTCCACTGACTTGGCGCTCAATGGTCGCAAAGCGACGAATCAGCGCCTCTTGCAAGCCGTTAAACTGGTCAGTGCGTTTTGGCAACAAGCCAGCATCCACCTGCTCTTCTAACCATAACCACTGCCAATAGCCCGTCTCATAAAGGCTCGTAGGCGTATCGGCGTTGTTTTCGTAGAGCTTGGCAGGGCCAGTGCCGTCGTAGGCAAAATCTAAGCGGGAATAGAGGCTCGGATCTTTACGCTGCCATGAGTCGTAAATCCACTGCCAATAGGTTTTTGGAATCGCAAACTTAGTTAGCAGCTGTTCATCGCGCACGACTCGATCAACCACCTCTAAACACATTTGATGGATTTCTTCAGTGGGCGCTTCGAGGTCGTTTTCGATTTGTGCGAGGCTAAATTGATAATAGGCGCGCTCATCCCAATAACGCTCGCCGTTAATGGTATGAAACTTAAAGCCAACCTCATTGGCTAGTTGCGGCCAATGAGGTCGTTCATTGATAGGAATGCGAAGCACAGTGGACTAGCTTCCTAAACTACTGGTGGCGCGCCCTGCGGCTGCACCAAAGCCACTACGAGAAGTCGCATCGCTGCTAGAGCGATAAGTACTGCTGCTAAACTTGCCAGCCTTAGACTGGGAGTGCATTTTTTTAGCGGCGTCGAGGGTCATTAAGCCACTGCCCGCCCGGTTGCGATAGGCATACACCGACTTAGGCTTATTTTTGTATTTGTAGAGGTCACCAATTTCATCAATCACCTCGGCCAACAAAAAGCCCGTCATCGCAGGATAAAACCAACCACCCTCGCGGTTGTAGTCACAATTACCAAAGCCAAAGTCGTTTTCACAATAGGTTTCGCTATCGTAACGGGGGGCGTTAACTTGCGACTCTTCTAACGCTTGGGCATACGCCGTTTCGCAGACCTCTTCGGTCCAATAGTTTTGATCTAAACAGTCTTGGATAGAGGTAACCAAATGGGTTTGATCGTCTTCGCTAGAACAACCATAAAGGCCACCCGCCATCATTAAGGCTAGGGTCGGCTTAACGGCTGTTTTCTTCGTCCATGTAACGGAGCGTGAACGTTTTTGCGCCATGCTTACCTCCTTAGTAGGTCATGCTCGCTGCGTTAAGTACACCCACCGACACACTCGTCGCGGCAAGCATAATCGCAGCGCTCACTTCGCCCGCCTCAATACGGCTAGATAACGCCGGCAAAAAGCAGCTACGCACAAGGTAAAACGCAACGATTTGACCAATAAGCGCCACTAGCGCCCACAAGATAAAGTCCCAAAACGACACGGACTGGCTTAATGCACCACTCAAGGCAATGGCAAAACCCAGCACAGCACCACCAAAGGCAATAGCCGCTGCCGTATTTTGCTCTTCTTTGATTAAGCGCCATTCGTCATAAGGGGTTACTTTTGCGTAAGCCCACTTAAATACCACCAGCGCACCCAGCGCCGCTAAAAAGTACAGCCAAAACAGAAAAACACCGGAGATAAATCCCATATCGTCGCCCTTAAATGTCCTTGTTTTTAATACTTAAACAGCCTTATTGAGCAAGGCTTACCAATGTCGCCCATGCTGACAAAATTTTATTCGCAGGGCAAGGCAAGCTCGCGCATACTCACCCCATTGCTAAGCCTATTCTCAGCCACTGTCATAAAACTGAAATACATAAACTTCAACATGATCGGTTGAGCTTTTTATCAGCCTCGTTATTTCTATTATTTAAATTTTCCAGCCCAAAACCTATGACACCTTCGCGCCCCGCTTCTTGTTTTGAAATCTTTAAATGCTTCTTTTTACTTGGCCTTACCAGCTTTGGTGGCCCCGCCGCGCATATCGGATACTTTCGCACCACCTTTGTTAACCAAAAGCAGTGGCTTAGCGAGCAAGACTTTGCAGCCCTTGTGGCCCTAAGCCAAGTACTACCAGGCCCAGCCAGCAGCCAAGTGGGTTTTGGATTAGGCCGTGTGGCAGGAGGTTTTGCAGGTGCGTGTACCGCATGGCTTGCCTTTACCCTTCCATCGGCGCTCTTTATGGGTTTTGCTGCCTACGGCTTGGCTTATGGTGTGTTTGATATCGACGCGTCGGTCTTCGCCCTACTCAAGCTCATCGCCCTTGTGGTGGTGCTCAATGCCGTTTTAGGCATGGCGAAAAGCCTGTGTACATCGAAACCAACATGGGCGATTGCGGCTGCCAGCGCCATTACCGTATTGCTAATACCTAGCTTTTGGAGCCAACCGGCAATTATCCTATTAGCAGCGATTGCAGGTGCCTTGTTATGCCAACCCTCTCAGAACGAAGCACAATCTGCGCCCGCTCGCCTAACCCCTGCCCTTTGGCAAAAGCGACTAGGCTGGTTTTCGTTACTTGTGGCCGTTGCCTTGTTTGTTGTACTGCCATGGGCCGCGCAAGCAACCCAGTCTCCGGTCTTACAAGGGCTCGATATTATTTACCGTAGTGCCAGCTTGGTTTTTGGCGGCGGCCATGTGGTGCTGCCGCTATTACACCAGCAGCTTATTGATGCCCAACTAATGGATAGCGATCTACTGCTTGCAGGTTACAGCCTAGCGCAAGCCATTCCTGGGCCCATCTTTACCTTGGCCGCCTTTATCGGTGCAGCGTTAGATACCTCTGTACCCCCTTGGCTTGCCGCGACGCTTTGCCTTGTAGTCGCCTTTGTACCCGGCTTTGTGCTTTTGTGGGTCGCGCAAGACAACCTCGCTCGCGTTAAGCAACTCGCCTCACCTCAAGGCCTAGGTGCCTTTGCCGGCGTTAATGCCGCCGTGGTTGGGCTTTTGTTTGCTGCGCTTATAAACCCTATTTTGCTTACCAGCCTAACCAGCCCGCAAGCAGCCGCCATTGCGATTGGCTTATACGCCGCCTTGTTTTTAGCTAAGCTACCCGTTTGGTTAGTGGTGTCTGTTAGCTGCGCTGTCGCGATGGTTTTGTAGCAGCATCCAAAGCTTGCCTGCTTACGTAAGCTTGTCTGCGTGTATCACCCCAAAGCCTTCTACCTCATGTATCACTTGTGACTTGCCTTGTCATAGTGCTCACTGGGCGATAAGGTTTAGCCGCATTGGCTTTTACACAGTCATTATTTCCAACATAAACGTCTTAGCGCGATAAGGTCCCGTCATGCTTAATGTGTTCTACCATCCACTGTATACCGACGGTATCGACCCAACTGCACGCTTCCCCCGCGATCGCTACAAACTTCTGGCCGAGCGTTTATTTAATATCGACACCATTAACGTGCAAGCACCTCGACTCGCCACCCGCGACGAGATTATTACTATGCACGACGAAGACTATGTTGATCGTTTTATCAACGGCACCCTATCGGATA
>JBMYSW010000007.1:0-51423 GCA_049603715.1 Pontibacterium sp.
ACAAGGTCAAGGTAACCGCCAGAACCATCAGCGAGCCAATCACAATACCCTGCCACGCCCGCCATTCCCAAAACAGGTGTAAATAAAAGCCACCCGTACTGGCACCCACATAATAAAAGACCAAGTAAAGCGACGAGGCACTGGCACGGGCCACTTTTGCGTTTTGGCTCACCCAACCACTGGCACATGAATGAGACACAAAAAAGCCAAAGGCATTGATCAAAAAGCCACATAAAATAATGTTGAGCTCATCAGATAGCGTCACCAACGTGCCCACCATCAAACATACGATTCCCAACGCCATCACAGGCATCTGCCCAAAGCGAGCCACTAAGCTACCCGATACACTCGACCCCAGCGTTCCCGCCAAGTAGGTTAAAAACAACATTCCTAGCCATTTTGGTGATAGCGAGTAAGGCGCCTCGGCCAATACAAACACAATAAAGCTAAACTGATTAATAAAGATAAAAAAGTTTAAACCACCAATAAGGTAAGCCATTAACAAAACAGGGTTACGCAAATGCCCGGTCAAATCAGCCAACATGCGCTTAGGGCGCAACGACTGGGCCTCAAAGCGTTGAGACGCGGGCAGTAAATACGCACTGACCGATAAACAAATAAAGCACACCAACGTCATCACCAAAAACACAGGCGACCAGCCCAACCACTCACCGGTAAAACCACCAATTAAGCGACCTCCCAAGCCACCCAGTGTGTTACCTGCAATGTACACACCCACAGCCGACACCAAAGCACGATGGCTAAACTCATCGCCCATGTACGCAATGGCAATGGCAGGCAGCCCACCTAAACACAAGCCTTGCAACGCCCGCAGCCAGAGCAGCTCGCTAAAGCTATCCACTTGCGATAGCAGCAAAGACACTAACAACACACCCGCCATGCTGCCCAACATCAAACCTCGACGGCCTAATACGTCAGATAGCGCACCATAAATGGGTAACGATATACCTAACATCAGTGTCACTACCGTCATACTCAAACTCGCTTCTAACGGCGTAATTTCAAAGTCTGCCGCCAACATAGGCAACAACGGCTGCGTTACATACACATTCGAAAAGATCATAAAAGACCCCACCGCCAGCGCGACGGTGGCAAACCAATAACTACGACTACCGTACTGCACACCTTGCGAATCAGACATGCTCACACCTCTACCAAAACAACCTCATAACGAAGCTGGCACTCTAACAAAGGCGAATAAATCAAAAAAATAGATAGTTATGATCTTATCCATCATTATAATTGATACATGGATATCAAATCGTTGCGCTACTTTTATGCCACCGCCCAAGCCCTGAGCTTTACTCAAGCGGCTAAGGCTATGCACGTGGTTCAGCCTGCCATTAGCATGGCGGTTAAAAAGCTCGAAGAAGAGCTGTCACTGACGCTGTTTCATCGCTACGACCGCAAAATAGCGCTGACCGACGAAGGCCGTATTTTGCTAGGCCACTGTCAGCGCATCTTTCAGGCGATAGACGACGCCAAAGTAGAAATGGACGAACTTCGCGGGCTTACTAAGGGTGAGGTACGTGTGGGTATCCCTAACATGTTGGGGTCCTACTACTTTCCCGAGATTTTTATGGCGTTTCGCAAGGCTTACCCCAGCCTGACGGTATCCGTCACCGAGGGTGGTGCAAGCGACCTACAACAGCAGCTCGAACAAGGTAAACTCGATGTCACCATGCTCGTTGCCGCCTCGGCCTCGCCTAGCCTGATGACCCAAACCATCATTAAAGAACCCATGATGGTGATTATGCCAACGGATCACCCCCTAGCTCAGCATTCAGCGGTAGATGTTGAGCAGTTCTTTGCCCATAACCTCATTCTTTTTAAGCACGGCTATTTCCATCGCAACTTGGTGGATCGCCTCGCAAAAGAACACAAAATGCCGCTAAAAATTTCATTCGAAACCAATATCTTGCAGCTCATGAAGTCCATGGTTGTGGCGAATGAAGGGCTTACGACACTGCTGCCCCGGGTAATTCAAGACACCCCTGCGCTAACAGCTCGCCCCTTTACCACCTCAGTTGAGCTCAACTTGTCAATCGCTTGGCGAAAAGAGGGCTACTTGTCGGTCGCAAACCAAACCTTTATCGACTTTTTGTTGAACGAAGGGCGGCAGCTTATCCACCAGCCCAGCAACAGCTGAATGACAAGTGCCGCATAAATGTCTATTATGCGCGCACAATTTTTTGGAGAAAGACAATGCTAAACGTAAACGAATACTTTGACGGCAAAGTAAAATCTATCGGCTTTGAAAACGCAGAAGGCAAAGTAACTGCCGGCGTAATGGCAGCAGGCGAATACGAATTTGGCACCAGCGAAGACGAGCTAATGAAGGTGACCAGCGGCCTACTTAAAGTCAAACTACCAGGCAGCGACAGCTACGTTGATTACCCAGCAGGTACTGAGTTTAACGTTGCAGCAAACCAGAGCTTCCAACTGATCGTTGAAGCACCTGCAGCTTACCTTTGCTACTACAGCTAAGGTCGCTCTTGCCGCTTTAACGCCCGTTAAGGCGGCAAGTCTCTCCAAGCACCTCTTCTTAACTTCGCTTAAGTCTCCGTCGCTGTAGGGCAAACCAAGCCTAAAGTCGGGGATACACCAGCTTTACTCAACTTTTCTTGAATATATTTCCAGCGATTGCTGATAGCCTAGCCAGTTTTTTAGCCAACCCTATGGTAAACTTGCCCGCCTATTGAAAGCTGACGGAACTAACCTAACTGAGTTCGCGAATATGAGCAAAACCACTTCCCTAGAAAAGAGCAAAATCAAGATCCTTCTACTAGAAGGTGTTCACCAGTCTGCCGTTGATACCCTCAATGCAAGCGGTTACTCCAACATTGAATACATCAAGGGCTCGATTCCTGAAAAAGAGTTAATCGAAAAAGTAAAAGATGTTCACTTTATCGGTATTCGCTCGCGTACTCAGCTTAACGAAAACGTTTTTGAAGCTGCTAAAAAGCTTGTTGCTGTTGGCTGTTTCTGCATCGGCACCAACCAAGTTGACCTAGACGCTGCGACTCGTCGTGGTGTTGCCGTCTTCAACGCACCTTACTCAAACACGCGTTCAGTAGCTGAGCTTGTGTTGGCTGAAGCCATCATTTTGCTACGTGGCGTTGCTGAAAAGAACGCCAAAGCTCACCGTGGTGAGTGGCAGAAGAGCGCGGTTAACTCTTACGAAATCCGTGGCAAAAAGCTTGGTATCGTGGGTTACGGCAGCATCGGCTCTCAGCTAAGTGTCTTGGCAGAAGGCCTTGGCATGGAAGTTTACTTCTACGACGTAGTTACCAAGCTACCACTAGGTAACGCTAGCCAAGTAGGCAGCCTAGAAGAGCTATTGGGCATGGCTGATGTTGTGTCATTGCACGTACCAGAAACAGGCGCAACCAAAGACCTTATGGGCGCTGAGCAGTTTGCTCAAATGAAGCCAGGTTCTGTGTTCCTAAACGCAGCTCGCGGTACTGTGGTTGATATCGACGCATTGTGCGACGTATTGCGCGACGGCAAGCTACTAGGCGCTGCAGTCGACGTATTCCCAGTAGAGCCTCGCACTAACAATGACGAGTTCATCTCACCATTGCGTGAATTCGACAACGTGATCCTAACACCACACGTTGGCGGCTCAACCATGGAAGCACAAGAGAACATTGGCTTTGAAGTAGCAGAGAAGCTGGCTAAATACAGCGACAACGGTACTTCAATCACTTCTGTTAACTTCCCTGAAGTGGCGCTACCAGAGCACCCAGACGTTCACCGTTTGTTGCACATTCACGAAAACGTGCCTGGCGTACTGACTGCAATCAACACTGTTTTCTCTGAAAACAACATCAACATTTCAGGCCAGTACCTACAAACCAACGACAAAGTGGGTTACGTAGTCATCGACATCAACGCAGAAAGCTCTGATGTTGCGATTGAAAAGATTCGCGAAATCGAAGGCACCATCCGCGTTCGTCGCCTTTTCTAATTGTTATCCATACCAAAGGCGTAGTTGAGCTACGCCTTTTGATGTATGACCAAAATACCAGTGGAGTTGCACTTCACTGGTATTTTTTTATTTAACCCTTTCTAAAGCCTTTTTTTAGGTAACCCCTTCCTCTCTTGCCCCACACCTGCCCCACACCTGCTCCACACCTAAAACAAGACTCCTCAAGCGTCACACCAACACATTAGCTAAACCTAATATTTGAATTTTTAAAGATAATGCGCGCAACTTAAATGCATTTGGCGGCATTTTTACCCCTATAACCTTCAACTAATAGCCATTATTCATGCTACTTTAGATGCAATTGGGGCGACAAGGGTTACACTTTTCGATACTGTTGCAATGCACAAACAAGCAACACCGACAATAAAAGTATACGAACAAAAATAACCATCGCTGCTTTGGCCCCCTCACGCCAAAGCAACAAACGACACAACCATGAGGCCAGAAAATGAGTCAACGTATTAAAATCGGACAACTCGATGTAGCCCAAGAGCTATACGACTTTATCAACACCGAAGCCCTACCAGGCACAGGTGTCGTGGAAAAAGACTTCTGGCAGCAGGTCGACAGCATCATTCACGAGCTTGCGCCAACTAACCGCGCACTCGTAGCTAAGCGCGACGAACTTCAAGCCAAAATTGACGAATGGCACCGCGCAAACCCTGGCAAGCCAGACATGGAAAGCTACAAAGCTTTCCTGACCGAAATTGGCTACCTACTACCTGAAGGTGAAGACTTTAGTGCCGACACCACCAATGTTGACCCAGAAATGGCAACCATGGCCGGCCCTCAGTTGGTAGTACCGGTAATGAACGCCCGTTTTGCACTTAACGCAGCCAACGCTCGTTGGGGCAGCCTATACGATGCACTTTACGGCACCGACGCTATTTCTGAAGAAGACGGCGCAGAAAAAACCGCAGGTTACAATGCTGTTCGCGGTCAAAAGGTCGTTGAATATGCACGTGGCTTCCTAGACCAAGCAGCGCCATTAGCAGAAGGCTCTCACTCAGACGCTACTGGTTACTCTGTAATTTACGGCGAACTTGTAGCCGAGCTAGCTGACGGAACACGCGCATCACTGGCTGACGCAAGCAAACTGGTGGGTTACACCGGCTCTGCAGAAACCCCAGATTCCTTGCTATTCGTAAACAACGGCTTGCACTTTGAAGTGCAAATCGACCGCGATAGCTTGATTGGTAGTACCGACAAAGCAGGCATCAAAGACATCGTAATGGAAGCGGCACTCACCACCATTATGGACTGTGAAGACTCGGTTGCCGCTGTAGACGCCGAAGACAAAGTATTGGCGTACCGCAACTGGTTGGGTCTTATCAAAGGCACACTAAGCGAAACCGTAACCAAAGGCGATAAAACCTTTACTCGTACCGTAAACGCTGACCGCACCTTCACTAACACCGAAGGCAAAGAAATGACCCTAAAAGGTCGTAGCTTGATGTTCGTTCGTAACGTTGGCCACCTAATGACCAACAGCGCTATCCTAGACAAAGACGGCCAAGAAGTGCCTGAAGGCATCATGGACGGCATCGTAACCACCTTGATCTCAATCCACGACCTTCAAGGCAACGGCAAGTACAGCAACACCACCACGGGTTCTATGTACATCGTTAAGCCCAAAATGCACGGTCCAGAAGAAGTTGCTTTTGCAAACACTCTCTTCGGCCGCATTGAAGACGCACTTGGTCTAGAGCGCTTCACCATGAAAATGGGCATTATGGACGAAGAACGTCGTACTACCGTTAACTTAAAAGAATGTATCCGCGCAGCAAAAGAGCGTGTGGTATTTATCAACACCGGCTTCCTTGACCGCACCGGTGATGAAATCCATACCTCTATGGAAGCAGGCCCGATGATTCGCAAAGGCGAAATGAAGGGTGCTAAGTGGATCGGTGCTTACGAAAACTGGAACGTAGATAACGGTCTTATCTGTGGTCTAAGTGGCCGTGCGCAAATTGGTAAAGGTATGTGGCCAATTCCAGATCAAATGGCCAACATGCTCGAAATTAAGATTGGTCACCCAATGTCTGGCGCTAACACCGCTTGGGTTCCATCGCCAACAGCGGCTGTGCTTCACGCCATGCATTACCACAAGGTAGATGTATTTGCTCGCCAAAAAGAGCTAGCAGAACGTGAGCGCGCAAGCCTAGACGACATCTTGACCATTCCAGTGGCAGAAGACACTAACTGGTCAGCAGAAGAAATTCAGCAAGAGCTAGACAACAACGCACAAGGTATCTTGGGTTATGTAGTTCGCTGGGTTGACCAAGGTATTGGCTGTTCTAAAGTGCCAGACATTAACGATGTCGGCCTAATGGAAGACCGCGCAACACTGCGTATCTCTAGCCAACACATTGCTAACTGGTTGCACCACGGCATTTGTTCACAAGAGCAAGTGATGGAAACCATGCAACGTATGGCCGCAGTGGTTGACCGCCAAAACGAAGGCGACGCGCTTTACCAGCCAATGGCAGGTAACTTTGACAGCAGCATTGCCTTCCAAGCAGCGTGCGAACTGGTATTTGAAGGTTGTGCACAACCTAACGGCTACACCGAGCCAGTACTTCACCGTCGCCGCCTAGAGGTAAAAGCGAAGTAATAGCAGCCTTGGCCTAGCTCCACTCTAGGCCTGCTTTTTCATTTGCCGCGTTCACTCCGAGTGTTCGCGGCTTTTTTTGTTTTAGCGCCAGTGTTCGATCTGATCTATGATAACTGCACACAGCGTAACGCAAGCTTTCCGGCACGCTTTCTTAGCTCCCTTAAAGCGCCTCAATGAACCGCAAAGAATCAAAGGTGATGTGTGACTCCTAGCGAACAACTGGTCGAATTTATCAAAGCACACCCCAAACTCACGGTATTAACAGGCGCAGGTATGAGTACCGACTCGGGTATTCCTGCCTATCGCAACGCACAAGGCCAGTGGCAGCAAAGCAAACCCATGCAACATCATGACTTTATTAACCACGAAGCCACTCGGCAGCGGTATTGGGCTCGTAGCTTGATTGGTTGGCCTACCATTCGCGATGCCCAGCCAAGCATCGGCCATATTGCACTTAGCCGCATTGAGGCTTTGGGTTATGTAAAACAAATCATCACTCAAAACGTCGATAGCCTGCACCAACAAGCAGGTAGCCAGCACGTGGTTGACCTGCACGGGCGTGCCGACCAAGTGAAGTGCATGGCCTGCGACCAACGATATAGCCGCGACGACATTCACCAACGCAGTGCTCGCGACAACCCTGCTTTTGCACAACTGCGCGCCGCTCCTGCCCCCGACGGCGATGCTAAGTTAGAGGATGTCGACTTTTCGCTGTTTAATGTCCCCAACTGCAGCTGCGGTGGCATCTTAAAACCCGATGTTGTGTACTTTGGCGACAATGTGCCACAAGAGAGGGTGCAAAGCGCCCTCGACCAGCTTCAACAAAGTGATGCACTACTCACCATTGGCACCAGTTTAATGGTGTATTCTGGTTTTCGTTTTTGTAAGCGCGCTCATGCTTGGGGCCTGCCTATCGCTGGGCTGACTATGGGTACCACACGGGCCGACGAGCTGTTTAGCTTAAAACTCAGTGCCGACGTATCCAGCACCTTAGCGCAAGCAGCCGAAAAGCTTGCCTAGCTGCCCCACCTGCCACCATTTCCTTAATTTAATGGAATAAAGCCAAGACTAATCAGAGTTTCGCTTGCCCGAGCCATACAAAACACTGATATTTTTGGTATATTCAAAGCATACGTTAATACTTATTTGTATCGCGCGATCAACCCTATCCAGTCGCGCAACAAAACCCTAATGATTACTTTATCCACAGGCGACTAAGGATCGTTTTGCCTGCTTTTTAGTCGCACTGTATAGACAAAACAAGGACGATAGATGAAATACCCTGCGTTAAAAACCTGCACGCTTGCCCTCGCCATTGCACTCGTGGGATGTGGCACTCAAGTTAAGCCCATCAGCGATGCCGAAATTACTGCCGCTCAGCAAAACGGCACGCTTGCCAGCCTTTACCAAGACTTATCAGCGCAATTAAAAGCCGACCCTAACAATGCGGGCCTGCTTGAGTCGCGTAACAAGGTAGGCTCGGCTCTTGGCCAAATTAAGCTGCAAGAGGTCATTGCCAGCATCCAAGCGGCACAAAACAGCGAAGGTTATTTACCCGCCCCTGCCGATGCCAATATTCAACAGCAGGTTGCCGCTATCGCCGCAATTGACGGCATAGCCTACCAACAAGCCAGTAACGCGCTGGTAGAGGCACAAAACAAGCGCAACACCAATATCAACGGTTTAGCCCAACACTTTGCGCAACTGTCACCCATTGAATTGATTGAGCGAGAAAAAGCAGCGCTGGACATTTTTTCCCTAGACGCTGACCTAAACGGCAAAATCGCCCGCTACAACACGCTGATCACCCAAGCGCTTAGCGATACACAGCAAGCCGTGAGCAACGACAATTTAAGTCGCGCTTCCAAAACATTAAAAGACCTCAGCCAAGTCCAACTGACCGCTGAGCAACTTAAAGACGTCAACGAAAGCTACTTTAGTGTTCAGATCTCTCAGCTCGAAGCCTATCAACAACTGGGCGATGTAGAAGCGCTTTATGCGCTGATTGCCGAACTGGCCGCAGATTACCCTGCCCCTGAAAAGCAGCAAGCCTTGATGCCATACAGCTCAGAGCTTTTGCAGTACTTCGGTTTAATGGCGCAATCGGCCCAATCTGAAGACAGCTTGTTAGAAGCTTACCAACAGCTCATGCGCATCCAAGAGCTACGCAAACATCTGCCTACCGATATCAGCGCTGGCACCATTGATAAAATCGCCACCACCGAGTTTGTATCGCAAGTCTTTACCTTGGCCCAAGACGCCTATGACACCCAAGAGTACGGCCTTGCCTTTGCTTACTTCCGTATCATCGACGACTTTGACGAAGACGCTGCATCTGCCACGCCAACTAAAGCGGCCCTATACAACAAAATCTTTGACTCAAGTGTGGTAAAACTCGCTGCCAGCGAATTTGACAGCCCAAGTAACGCCCCAGGTTTGGGCGCGCTTATTACCGCTTCACTGATCGAAAACTTTGTTAATGCCGACCATGCTGATATCCGCATTCTTGAGCGCGACAGTATGAACAGCATTCTTAAAGAACAAGAAATCAAAGCCCTACAAGAAGGCGGCGAAATCAACCTATCGACTGCCGACTATTTGGTACAAGGCGCGGTGGTTGAGGCCAACGTCGATGAGTCTGAGCGCAGCATCAAGAAGACCAAACGCGTCGTTACTGAAATCATCGAAACGCCAAACCCTGAGTATGCGGCTTGGCAAGCCATGACCGAGCAAGAGCGCTCCCGATCAGGTGCAACAGCGCCGGCTGAAACCCTTGAGAAAGAAGTCAAAGAAATGATCTCTTTCCGCGAAACCAACATTCGCAAGCTAGGTAGTGTTAGTACCTCTTTCCGTATGCTGGACCCCATCGCGGCAAAACTCCTGCACGCCGAAACCTTATCGGCTGAAGCGTTGCACGAGGGCCAAAGCATCGAAGGTGTAGAGATTGGTCTTTACACTCAAGAAGGCAGCAGCGCTGACTTGCCGCCAAGCACCGCAATTTTGCGTGACTTGGCCACACAGCAAGCCAATGAAATCGCCACAAAACTGGTCGATATGCTTAAAGATCCTGAAGTTCGCTACGCCGCCAACGCAGAGCGTTACATCGAAGCTGGGAACCCTAAAGCGGCTCTAATGGAGCTGGCTAAAGCCATTGTAATGAACGAGAAAAAAGCGCAAGACACTGCCGAGCCACTCGCTCAGCTTAAAGCCATTGCTCTTGACCAAAAGCCCTACTAAGGGCTTTTGGGTTTCGTACACGACATAAAAATAGGTAAGTTTATGCGACGCTTTCGTCCCTGCCATCGCGCGCTTTCTGGGCTCTTGATGCTAGCCACCCTTGCTTGGTCGCCAATATCCAGCGCCCAAGAAGGCAAAAGCCTGATCGAAAACATCAAACAAAACGGTGCCGTTGAGGGCGTTGTTAATGCGCTGGGCGTCGTCGCAGACACCACCCAAAAAATTGTTGGCCTTAAAGGCGTTCCCGAGCGCATTGCCGTATTGCCCGCAACCGGCCAAGGCGAGGAAAGCGAACGCCAAGACATTAGTAACGCCTTACACAATATTTTGGGTACCAGCCGCTACACGCTGCTCAAACCACACCAAGTCGAGTTTGGCATTCAGCGAGCCGAAGTCACCGAAAACAAACCCTTCGCGCAAATTAGTGATGAGGCGCTGGCCACAGCACTGGGCGTAGACGGTCTACTTCATGTCAATGTCGATACCATCGACAAGGTTTACGCAGCGGCCTACGCCCATTACGAAATTGAGGTGTCGGTCTCTCTTTACAGTAAACAAGCTAAAAAAATTATTTGGCAGCACAAAGAATCCATCATCGAACGCGAAGGTGGTGTATCTCTTAACCCACTGGGTATTATCGCCACAGCAGTAACCTCAGCCTCTTTGTTATCTGAGGCCACAAGGCTACAGCTCATTGACCAACTGGCTCGACAGTTTGCCGATGTCATTCCAGAGCCAGCAGGTGCGCAACGCATTCAACCCCCAGCAATCGCATTGGCCCTATCGAACAACGCCGACGGCCCTTTCCGCACAGGCGATGAAATCACCGTATTAATGGAAGCCGAGCAAGGCCTAGTCGCCAGCTTTTCTTTGGGTGCCATCAGCAATATCGCGCTGAATGAACAAACTCCGGGCAACTACTCAGGGCGCTACGTGGTCAAAGCAGGTGAAAACTGGGACGATGCCGTCATTGAAATCAGTGCCACCCGCCCCTCCGATAAAGCCAATACCTTGTGGCGATTATCAGGCCGCGTCGCAGTGGACACCGTGGCACCTCCAGAGCTGAGCTCACTCACAGGCTATGCGATTCCCGGCGGCATCCAGCTTAGCTGGAATAACGACACAGATGCAGGTACCGAAATTGGTTACCATATCGAGCGCGCCGATATCCTCATTGGCGAATACGAAAGCATTGCTACAGCGTCGATTAACAGCTTTGTGGATAAAAACACCCAAATCGGCCACACCTATGTGTATCGCGTTAGGCCCATCGACCAAGCGGGTAACAAAGCTGCTGCCAAAACCACTACTGTAAGTGTGGTAAAGCCCGGCCCGACCCAAGTGGCAAGTGTCATCAACACACCCACGGTTTGGTCAGCCCTCGGAAGCCCCTACCTAGTCAACGGTAAAGTCACCATCGAACCCAGCGCCCAGCTACGCGTTGAGCCGGGTACGCGTATCGAAATTGCCGATAACAGCCTCATCAAAGTGTTGGGCAAAGTTCAGTTACTCGGCAGCCCAGATGCCAATATCACCTTTGACGGGAACAACTACGCCCTAAGCGTAGAAAACACCCCGGTTCAGAGTGAGGCGTGGCGCCATTTGCGCTTCAACGGTAGCGGTAACCAGCTCACCGTCGAAAACGCCGATCTCTCAATCGAAAACGCCAACAGTAACGGCGTTACCTTCACTGCAGGTCGTAATGGCCACTTGCGATTAGAGCAAGCCACCGTCACCAACTCAGGCACAGCAGTCAGCCTCACTGGCGGTCGCATTACCCTAAACAACACTGAAATTCGCCGCTCGAGTGTGGGGATTGATGTGGTAAGCAGTGATGCCGAGCAGCCCATCACCGCAGTGCAAAGTCGCCTAAGCCAAAACGACATCCATATTCGTTCTGCTGTACCCGTGTCCGTCGCAAATATTGAAATTACTTCCGACAGTTACCAAGAAGCCATGGCTAAAATGAGCGGCCCAGTCAGCATTGACTGGCAGTCTCTGGGTGCAGAAAAAAACTTGCAGTTACCTTGGTTAATTCAGCGCTGGGAAACGATTAACCCACTACTCGAAAGCAAAAACTGGGACAAGGCGCACCAAGAGCTCGCCAAGCTCAACACCCAAGAAGAGCACCCATTGCAGGTGGTTATTTCTTGGCTTTCGAGCGGTACTTTGCCTGCCACTGCGCCTAGCACACCGTTTTTAAGCAAGGTGTACAAAGCCATTCAAAGCAACAGTAACTTAGGGATTTATGTACAGCCACTGCAGGTTCCGAACAAAAGCGCCCTCTTGTCGAGTACACCCGTGGTGCTTAAGCAGGCCAGCAGTCGTTTTACCAAGTCGTTTTTAAACGACAAATTTGCCGCTCAAAAGCGCGAAAAAGCCTTTCAAACCGCCTTGGGCTCACCACTTAACGACAGCCTGATTGGCAGTGACATTGGCTACAAAAACAACCAAGGGCTCACGAGCCAAATTTGGGTGGTACAAGTGTATGACGACGACCTGATGACTCACCTCTTAAGCTCTGCAGGCTTAGTACAACGACAGCGTGCCAACTTTGTGGTGGCCTTTGCGGCCAGTGGCGGCGGTGACGATATTCTCAAGCGAGAAGTGTTTGCTGCTCTTGATCAACAAAACATCCCGTTTATCGACCTGAGCAACACGCCTCCGGCTCAATGGCACAGCCAAGCCAAAGCTAAGGGTGCGGCTTTGATGATCAACGCCCGACTCGCAACGTCGAGCTCGACATCCACGCTGACCAAAAACCTTGAGGTGATTTCAACGTCACTCAATATTAAATTTGAGTCTACCCACTCAGGCGAGGTGCTGGGTTCACTGAATAAACGTGCCAGTGCCAGTACCTTTAAAAACTCTGGCGGTACTGACCGAGTAGTCACCGAAGCCTTTACTGGTGTTTCAGAGCGTTTTACCAACGATATTTACCGCCTCGAAAAACAAGCGGCTGGCCCTCGTTAACTAGGCAAACGGCGCTCACGCTCGCATTAAACTGACCGACACAAAAAAGCCGCCCTAAACACAGTTTAGGGCGGCTTTTTATCAGAGGGTCAACCTCAACACAGCTTACTCGTAAAAAGCAGCCATATCTTCAAGTGACTTCACTTTGATCTTAGACGCTTGGCCAGCAGCACCAAAGGCTTCGTAACGCGCAGCACTAATAGCGCTCATCGCTTCTACGGTTTTCTTCAGGTATTTACGTGGGTCAAACTCAGCTGGGTTTTCAGCCATAAAGCGACGAATCGCACCGGTCGACGCTAGGCGTAGGTCGGTATCGATGTTTACTTTACGTACGCCGTGCTTGATGCCTTCTACGATTTGCTCAACTGGCACACCGTAAGTTTCAGGAATCTCGCCACCAAATTCATTAATCACAGCCAACCAGTCTTGTGGCACAGACGAAGAGCCGTGCATTACAAGGTGGGTGTTAGGAATGCTTTCGTGAATCGCTTTGATGCGGTCAATCGCCAAGATGTCACCTGTTGGCGGACGGGTGAACTTGTAAGCGCCGTGCGAAGTACCACACGCAATTGCGAGGGCATCTACGCCAGTTTTAGCAACAAAGTCTTTTGCTTCGTCTGGGTCAGTTAGCATTTGGTCATGAGACAAGATGCCTTCTGCGCCCACACCATCTTCTTCGCCTGCTTGTCCTGTTTCTAATGAACCTAGGCAACCTAGCTCACCTTCAACAGATACGCCACACGCGTGCGCCATTTCAACGGTACGACGGGTTACGTCCACGTTGTACTCGTAGCTTGATGGCGTTTTACCGTCAGACATCAACGAGCCGTCCATCATTACTGATGAGAAGCCCATTGCGATTGAACGCTGACAAACCGATGGCGAGGTGCCGTGGTCTTGGTGCATACAAATAGGAATATGAGGAAACTCATCAATTGCTGCCAAAATCATATGGCGCAAAAAGTTAGAACCCGCATATTTACGCGCGCCTGCTGACGCCTGAACAATCACAGGAGAGTCGGTTTTGCTTGCCGCTTCCATAATGGCGCGCATTTGCTCTAGGTTGTTCACGTTAAACGCAGGTAGACCGTAACCATGCTCTGCAGCATGATCCAGTAACTGCCGCATTGATACCAGTGCCATGTTATACCTCTAAATTTGTCCCAATAGTTATCACATAGACCAGAGCGTTATTGAGCCGCGCGCGTCTCCAGTATCGCTACCGCAGGAAGTTTTTTGCCTTCTACAAATTCCAAGAAAGCACCACCGCCTGTCGAGATGTAGGATACATCGTCCGCAATGTTATATTTATCAACGGCTGCAAGGGTGTCACCGCCACCAGCAATAGAGAAAGCTGCGCTTTTTGCAATTGCCAGAGAAACAGTTTTAGTACCCTCACCAAACTGGTCAAACTCAAATACGCCCACAGGGCCATTCCAAATAATGGTGCCTGCAGTTTCGAGTAGTTTCGCCAAATTGGCAGCTGACTCTGGACCAATATCCAAAATCATATCGTCGTCTGAAACGTCATCAACTGACTTCACTACAGCTTCTGCTGTTTCAGAGAATTCAGTTGCCACCACCACATCAACAGGCAACGGAATGTTTACCTTGCTCATGAGTTCGGTTGCAACAGGAATAAGGTCGTGCTCACACAATGACTTGCCTACAGGCTTACCTGCAGCCGCAAGGAAGGTGTTTGCGATACCGCCACCCACAATCAACTGATCCACTTGATCAGAAAGGGCCGTCAGTACTTCAAGCTTGGTTGATACTTTAGAGCCACCAACAATCGCAGCCAATGGGCGCGCAGGCTCATCAAGGGCTTTGCCAAGGGCTTCTAGCTCACCAGACAATAGCGGGCCAGCACACGCAACCGGTGCGAATTGTGCAACACCGTGAGTCGATGCTTGGGCGCGGTGCGCAGTACCAAATGCGTCCATTACATAGACGTCACAAAGCGCCGCCATTTTTTGCGACAAATCTTCGTTGTTTTTCTTTTCGCCTGTGTTAAAGCGAACGTTTTCAAGCAGAACGACTTGGCCTTCAGCCACGTCAAAACCACCGTCTAGCCAGTCTTTTACCAAAGGTACTTCAATGTCGAGCAACTTAGAAAGGTGCGCTGCAACAGGTGCCAATGAGAACTGCTCATCGTATTCACCCTCAGTTGGACGACCAAGGTGTGACATCAACATCACTTTAGCGCCCGCTTCAATGGCTAGCTTGATGGTAGGTAGTGCTGCGCGAATCCGTGCGTCAGAGGCTACAACACCGTTTTTTACAGGGACGTTTAAGTCTTCACGGATAAGAACGCGCTTTGCGCTCAAATCCAAGTCTGTCATTTTAATTACGCTCATCAATGAGTCCTGCTCGCTTTTATATTTAAACTGGCGTACATCTGTGCAACAAGGCACCCGCCAAGTGTGAAATTGTATCAATCAAACGATTGATTGTATAAGTTAATGCTTTGCCAACCAGTAGCGCCCAACGTCGAGCATGCGATTTGCGAACCCCCATTCGTTATCAAACCAACACATAAGCTTGATAAGCGAGCCGTTAGACACCTTGGTTTGGGTGCCGTCGACAATACAAGAGCGAGGGTCACCATTAAAATCTACCGAGGCATGTGGTTCTTGAGTGTACCCCATAATACCGTGCAGCGGTCCTTGCCCTGCACCCTGTAAGAGCGCATTCACTGCATCTTTATCGGTCAAGGTACGAACATTTACCGACAAATCCATGACAGAAACGTTAATCGTTGGTACTCGCACGTGCAAGCATTCAAAAACGCCCTCTAGGTGCGGCATTAAACGATTAATTCCCTTATCCAGCCCCGTATCTACCGGAATAATCGACTGCAAAGCACTGCGCGTTAAGCGCAAGTCGGTTTGGTGATAGCTATCAATCACTGGCTGGTCATTCATCGCCGAGTGAATCGTGGTCGTCACCCCGTTTACAATCCCAAAGGCTTCATCAAGCAAATTTAATACCGGAACCAAGCAATTGGTGGTACACGACGCGGCTGACACCACTTGGTGCTGCCCTTGTATCTGTTGATGGTTAAAGCCATAAACAACGGTGGCATCCACTTCGGCTGTGGCCGGTTGCGAAAACAATAGGCGCTTGGCCCCCGCATCTAAATGCAACTGCGCTTCGCTGCGTTCTTTGATACTGCCAGAGCACTCTAAGACCAAATCAACGTCCAGCTCAGCCCAAGGCAGCTTGCTTGGATCTGGCTCATTTAACACTTTAATTGCGTCGTTATTGATCAACAAGTAGCCATTAGACGAGGATACATCGGCGGGGAATCGTCCATGGGTCGTATCATAACGGGTCAAATAGGTCACTGTGGCCAAGTCAGAAAGTTCGTTGATCGCCACAACTTTAAAGTCGTCGCGAAACGGCGAACGATAAATCGCCCGCAAAACACTCTGGCCAATACGCCCATAACCATTAATCGCAATGTTAAACGCCATTCACTTCACCAAAAAAGGCTACCGAGGTAGCCTTTTAACTTTGAGTTATACCTTCAAAGGCTTACACCAAAAGAGACTTAGCTGTGTTAACAACGTTCTCTGTTGTAAAGCCAAACAACTTGAAGAGTTCACCCGCAGGTGCAGACTCGCCAAAGCTAGTCATACCGATGATGGCACCGTTTAGACCAACATACTTGTACCAGTAGTCAGCTTGCGCGGCTTCAATGGCAACACGCGCAGTCACAGCGCTTGGCAATACAGACTCGCGGTATTCAGCAGATTGCTTTTCAAAGGTTGCTGTTTCTGGCATTGAAACCACACGTACTGCCACACCTTCGTTAGCAAGTTCGTTTGCTGCATCCATTGCCAATGCAACTTCAGAGCCGGTCGCGATAAGAATAACCGCTGGCGTACCTTCGCAGTCACGAAGAATGTAACCGCCTTTTTCGATGTTTGCGATTTGCTCTTGCGTACGGGCTTGGTGTGCCAAACCTTGACGAGAGAAGATCAACGCCGATGGGCCGTCTTCACGCTTAAGAGCTGACTTCCAAGCCACCGCTGATTCAACCGCGTCACATGGGCGCCATGTGTGCATGTTTGGCGTGTGACGAAGGTTAGCGATCTGCTCAACCGGTTGGTGAGTAGGGCCGTCTTCGCCCAAGCCAATGGAGTCGTGAGTGTAAACGTGGATTGCACGAAGCTTCATCAATGCCGCCATACGTAGGGCATTGCGCGCGTATTCCATAAACACAAGGAAGGTCGCACCGTAAGGTACAAAACCACCGTGCAAAGCAATACCGTTCATAATGGCAGACATACCGAACTCACGTACGCCGTAGTATACGTAGTTGCCGCTAGCATCTTTTGCTTCAACGCCTTTACAGCCAGACCACAAAGTAAGGTTAGAACCTGCCAAGTCAGCAGAACCACCGAGTAGCTCAGGCAACTCTGGGCCGTAGGCGTTAAGAGTGTTTTGCGATGCTTTACGGCTCGCAACGGTTTCGCCTTTGCTTGCCACTTCGGCGATGTAAGCATCCGCTTTTTCTTCAAAGTCAGCAGGAAGCGCACCTGAGATACGACGAAGTAGCTGCTCTGCTAGCTCTGGGTAAGCTTTTTGGTAAGCAGCAAACTCGCTGTTCCACGCGTTTTCTGCATGGCTACCGGCTTCTTTAGCATCCCAGTCTGCGTAAATTTCTGATGGCACTTCGAATGGGCCATGAGCCCAACCGAGACGCTCACGGGTTAGCGCGATTTCGTCATCACCTAGTGGGGCACCGTGACAGTCTTCTTTGCCTTCTTTGTTTGGCGAACCAAAACCGATCACAGTCTTACAGCAGATCAACGTTGGTTGGTCTGTATTTGCTTGTGCGGCCTCAATGGCTGCGCGAATTTGGTCAGCGTCGTGGCCGTCAACCGCAGGAATCACTTGCCAGCCGTAAGCTTCAAAGCGCTTAACGGTGTCATCTGTAAACCAACCTTCCACTTCGCCGTCGATAGAGATGCCGTTGTCATCCCAAAACGCAATTAGCTTGCCTAGGCCAAGAGTACCTGCCAACGAGCAAACCTCGTGGGAAATACCTTCCATCAAACAGCCGTCGCCCATAAAAGCGTAAGTGTAGTGATCAACAATGTCATGACCGTCGCGGTTAAACTGACCGGCGAGGGTTTTCTCGGCAATTGCCATACCCACAGCATTAGAAATACCTTGGCCAAGTGGGCCTGTGGTGGTTTCTACGCCAGGGCAGTAACCGTACTCTGGGTGACCTGCGGTTTTTGAGTGAAGTTGACGAAAGCTTTTTAGGTCGTCAATCGATACGTCATAACCAGTCAAGTGCAACAACGAATAGATAAGCATTGAGCCGTGGCCGTTTGACAATACAAAACGGTCGCGGTTAAACCACTGAGGGTTGCTTGGGTTGTGTTGCAAAAAGTCGTTCCAAAGGACTTCAGCGATATCGGCCATGCCCATAGGCGCGCCTGGGTGACCCGATTTAGCCTTTTGTACGGCGTCCATGCTTAACGCGCGAATCGCGTTCGCAAGTTCTCGACGAGAGGACATTCACTATGCTCCTGGGCTGGCGCCCATAGATTGAATTGGTTGGCTAGCGCACATTTGTCCAGCCATTTGAATTTAGGCGTGCATTTTCTCGCACTTAAGCAAAACCTTCAAATAATAAGGGCAAAAAACTGCTAAAAATGATCCAATTTCATGCGAAAGACGAAAACTTTCAGCAAAAGTACGATTTCAAACAATGCAAAACCCCCTATGCAGAGATAGAATAGCCGACACGCAAAATTCTGCATGGATAAGAAGTGTAAATGCGAACAACACGCTATACTCTTCTGATTCCAAAAAATGACCCGGCCAGGACCTTAAACCTCACTGCGATCCCTCATTTATCGCACCGACCTTAAGCAACGGCCACAACCTTCACGCTGTGTGCGTTCCCTTAATAACCCGGGACGCAAGCTAACTTTTTAGAGGACTTCTATAGCGATGAGCGAATACGGCTTATTTACCTCCGAATCTGTGTCTGAAGGACACCCAGACAAAATCGCAGACCAAATTTCTGACGCTGTACTTGATGCGATTATTGCTGAAGACAAGCACGCCCGCGTTGCTTGTGAAACTATGGTAAAAACCGGCGTTGCTATCGTATCTGGCGAGATCAGCACAAACGCTTGGATCGACCTAGAAAACCTTGTTCGTGGCGTGATCTCTGATATCGGTTACACCTCTTCAGACGTTGGTTACGACGGCGAAACCTGTGGTGTTATCAACATCATCGGTAAACAGTCTATCGATATTGCACAAGGCGTTGACCGTAGCCGCCCTGAAGACCAAGGCGCTGGCGACCAAGGTTTGATGTTTGGTTACGCGTCTAACGAAACAGACGTGTTGATGCCAGCACCTATCTGCTACAGCCACCGTTTGGTTGAACGTCAAGCAGAAGCTCGTAAGTCTGGCTTGTTGCCTTGGTTGCGTCCAGACGCTAAGTCTCAGCTTACTTTCCGCTACGAAAACGGACGCCCAGTCGGTGTTGAAGCGGTGGTTCTATCCACCCAGCACAACCCAGACGTAAGCCTTGCTGACCTTCGTGAAGCGGTCATGGAATTGATCGTTAAGCACGTGATTCCAGCAGAGTGGATCACTAAAGATACCCAGTTCCACATTAACCCAACCGGTAACTTTGTTATCGGCGGCCCTGTAGGCGACTGTGGTCTAACCGGCCGTAAGATCATCGTAGACACCTACGGCGGTATGGCTCGCCACGGTGGTGGTGCTTTCTCAGGTAAAGACCCATCAAAAGTAGACCGTTCTGCGGCATACGCTGGCCGTTATGTGGCTAAAAACATTGTTGCAGCAGGTCTTGCTGATCGCTGTGAAATCCAAGTTTCTTACGCGATTGGTGTTGCTGAGCCAACTTCTGTTTCAATTAATACTTTTGGAACGGGCAAAGTGGCCGATAGCAAGATTGTGGAGTTAGTTCGTAACCACTTTGACCTCCGCCCTTATGCAATTACACGCATGCTTGATTTGTTGCACCCAATGTACCGTGCAACAGCTGCGTACGGCCACTTTGGACGTAACCCATACGAAATGACAGTAGGCAACGACACCTTTACTGCGTTTACATGGGAGAAGGCAGACAAGGCCGACGAGCTTCGCGCCGCAGCTGGCCTGTAAGGCTGAGCGCGACGCGAATCAAGTAGAGAAAAGGGTGGCTTAGGTCACCCTTTTTTATTGTATTGAACAAAATGCGAAAAATTCTCGGTAGGCGTACATTGACTCTTTTATCGTCTGTGACTAAACCTGAGTAAACACCAAAAGATGGATCAATATGCGTTTAAGCGACATTAAAATTCACAACAAGCTCCTGTTGCTTGTGTTGTTGTTTGTAGCAGGGATAAGCCTCATCATCTCGGTAAACCTCTCGTTTACTAAAGAGGATGTATTACGCGCCGAAAAGAAGCGCCTGCAAAGCTTGGTGCACAACGGAGCCAACCAAATTCGCGAGCTCAATGCACTCGTAGCGGAGGGGCAGCTGTCTGAGCAGCAGTTCATCGTCAATGCCACCAACATTGTGCATTCCACCGCAACGAACGATGACTCTTACTTCTACCTCATTGACGTTAACGGCAATATGATTGCCCACGCCCTCTCTCATCACCTTGAGGGCCGTAACATCTTGCACCTAAAAGACACCCAAGGGCGCAACTTTGTCCAAGACTTGCTAACCAGTGCTGTGGGCAAAAACGAAGTCTTTGTTGAATATGTTTGGCCGAAACCCAACGAAACCAAACCGTCTGAAAAGCTCGGTTACGCCGAACGCATTTTGGGCACCGACCTTATCTTAGGCTCAGGCCTCTACCTCGCAGACGTGAGCCCGCTGTTTTACGAACGCATTATCAGCTACCTGCTGCTCTCGGGCATTATGTTGTTGGGCTGTGTCGCCGGCGCCATGGTAATTGCGCGCAATATCAGCCAGCCTATTAGCCAAATGAGCGAGACCATGAGCCGCCTGTCTCAGGGCGACCTTGAAGCACAAGCCCAAGACACCCGACGCCAAGACGAAATTGGTCATATGGCCAATACGCTGCGCGTGTTCCGCAACCACCTTGCTGAAAACCGTCGTTTACAAAAAGTACAGGAGCAAGTTGCCTTTTTGGAGGATTACGACCCGGTTACCCGTTTGCGCAACCGTCGCAGCTTTTCACAGGCGATTGACCAAGAAATTACTCGCCACACCGCACAAAAAAGCGAGCTCTGTGTATTAGTGCTCAAGTTTGACCTTATTCATGAGATCACCATTGAGCTGGGCAGCGAGTACCGCGATATCCTCGTTTCAGAGACCGCCAAGCGTATTTTAAACCTGCTCAAAGCCGATGATGTGCTCGCCCGTTTATCAGAAGACACCTTTGGTATTTTGTTGCCTCACACCAACGACGATGACACCATCACTGCACAAGGCCAGCAACTGCTGCAGATTTTGGCCGAGCCAATTAACGTTCGCGACAACAGCTTACAAGTGGGCGGTCGGATTGGTGTGAGTAGCTTCCCTGATGATGGCGACTCTAACTTCCAGCTTATTGGACGCGCCGAAACCGCTGTGGCAGCGGCTAAAAAGCACGAGCGCGAAATTCTGTTTTACCGCGAGCTCGGCTTAAACACCGACTCTAAAAACATTGTTTTGTGGCAAGAAATGCAAAAAGCCTTGGAACTCGACCAGTTCCACTTGGTGTTTCAACCCATTTTCGACCTCGAACGCAACACACCTGAAGTCGCCGAAGTGCTGCTACGCTGGAATCATCCAGAACAAGGCTTTATTTCGCCTGCCCACTTTATCCCTGTGGCAGAGCAGAGTGGTTTGATCTCTCGCCTTGACGCTTGGGTACTCGAAGCTGTCGCTCGTCAGTGTCGCCGTTGGCTCGACCGTAAAATGGTTATTCCGCGAATCGCAGTTAACCTTTCTGGCATTAGCTTTATGCGCCCAGACTTTGAGCAGAGCTTAAAAGACATCTTTGCCAAATACCAAGTGCCTTTGTCGATGCTAGAGCTTGAGCTAACCGAAGGTATGCTGATTGACGACCTCGAGCAAATCACACGCCAGCTCACCAGCATTCGCAAAACCGGTGTGAGTATCTCGATTGACGACTTTGGTACAGGCTACTCATCACTGAGCCGTATTAAGAGCCTTGATATCGACAATGTGAAAATCGACCGTTCGTTTATTGAAGAAGTCGATTTAAGCCGCCAGCACCGCAAAATTGTAGAGGCCATCATTCTGATGACCCACGGCCTTAACCTTAAAGTGGTAGCCGAAGGTGTCGAAACCCAAGCCCAGCTCGACGAGCTGCGTTTAATGGGCTGTGACACAGTGCAAGGCTTCTTCTTATCTCGCCCACTGGATGTGGAGTCTTTTGAACAGCTACTAGAGCAAGACTTGGTGATTGAGGTAGACTGAGCACACTCACATTGTTTGCTTGGAACCCTCAATGGCCAACCCCAGATTTTATGAAATCGCTGACCTTTCTGAGGGCAGCGAGATCACCCTCAGCGACAGCTGCTTTCAACACGCCATTAAAGTCCTTCGCTTAAAAGAAGGCGCAGCTATTACCTTGTTTAACGGTAATGGTCATGACTACAGTGCGACTTTGACCCAGGTTTCAAAAAAATCCGCACAGGCACGTATCGACCAAAGCGAACCTCGTCCAACAGAGTCCGCCATTCACTCCCACATTGGGCAAGTCATGTCCCGTGGTGAGCGCATGGATTACGCGGTACAAAAAAGCACCGAAATGGGTGTAAATCAAATCACACCGCTAACCAGCGAACGCTGTGAAGTCCGCTTAAATGCAGAGCGCCAAACCAAGCGCATCAACCACTGGCAGCAAATTGCCATTAGCGCCTGCGAGCAAAGCGGCCGCAGCAAAGTACCCAAAATCGAACCCTGCACGCCCCTTGAAGCTTGGATTAGCGAACAGAATGCGGACCTCAAGCTTGTTTTGCACCACCACTGCGCCAAAAAGCTCGGTGAATTTACCCCACCCGCCAGCGTTGCTTTGCTTATTGGCCCCGAAGGCGGCCTCACCGAAAGAGAAGTGGAGCTCGCACGACAACATGGCTTTCAAGCCGTCGCCTTTGGCCCTCGGGTTATGCGCACCGAAACCGCACCTGTCGCGGCACTCTCCATCTTGAATTATTTATGGGGCGACCAATAAGTCGTCGGCTCGCCCAATCACCCGCTGTAAAAACGAGGCAACGCCTCAAAGGGAAGACTAATGACCGTTCAACTAGGCATGATTATGGACCCTATCGAGTCCATTTCGTTTAAAAAAGACACATCTTTGGCCATGTTGTGGGCCGCTCAGCGCAAAGGCTGGAGCCTGTGGTACATGCAACAGGCAGACGTTTTCTCAAGGGATGGCCAAGTCTTTGCCACCATGTCCGAAATCACCGTCGACATGAACCCAGACCAGTGGTTTAGCGTGAAGCAAACCGTCACCCGCCCACTGGCAGAGCTCGATACCGTGCTGATGCGCAAAGACCCGCCGTTTGATAACGAGTTTATCTACACCACGCACCTGCTTAGCCAAGCTGAAGCAGAGGGCGTACTGGTGGTGAATAACCCACAAAGCCTGCGCGACTTTAACGAAAAGCTATTTGCCACACACTTTCCACAATGCTGCCCACCGGTACTCGTAAGCCGCGACGAAAAGCAATTGCGGGCGTTTCATGCCGAACATAAAGACGTCATTTTTAAGCCCCTTGATGGCATGGGGGGCGCGAATATTTACCGCATCAAAGAAGACGGCCTTAACCTGGGTGTGATCATCGAAACCCTCACTAACCATGGTAAAGAAACCATCATGGCGCAGGCCTACATCCCTGAGATTGTCGATGGCGATAAACGCATCTTGATGGTCAACGGCGAGCCGATTCCTTATGGCTTAGCTCGTATCCCTAGCCAAGGCGAAACTAGGGGCAACCTCGCAGCTGGTGGCCGTGGCGAAGGCCGTGAGCTAACAGAGCGCGAGCGTTGGATTTGTCAGCAAGTGGGACCAACCCTTAAGGCGAAAGGCTTGTACTTTGTTGGTCTGGACGTTATTGGCGACTACCTTACCGAAATCAACGTCACTAGCCCTACGTGCGTGCGCGAAATCGACAACCAATTTGGTACCGACATTGCCATGCAACTGATGGACGTAATCGAAGCTGAGTTAGCTAAAAAAGCCTAAGCGCCTATTGATATAGCCCAAAGCAAAAGCTGATTAGACCGGTGTAGCAACGCCGGTCTAATTCACCCTTTATCCTCACTTCCACCTTAAAATCTCCCCTCAGCGCTAGAAAAAGCTGTAATCAACGACTAATCTAACTGAGTCGTTGCTCAAAAAGTTAACCTAGCAACCGCTATTCTTTATTTCTTTTCTTGTACTACTGGCATCAACCCGTAACACCTTCCGGCAGCCAATATGCCGGTGCTTTGTCACCTTTAACTGCGCCGCTGCAACCAGCCGCGCCTCACGTTTGTTTGTAAAGGGATACCGCCATGTTGAATGAAAAGTACCACCACACTCGCTCTTTCGCTGGCCAGTTCTTAATCGCTATGCCACACCTTCAAGACAGCGATTTTAGCCAGACCCTAACCTACATTTGCAGCCATACCGAAGAAGGGGCCATGGGCATTATCGTCAATCGTGCCACCCCTTATGATATCGACTCACTATTTGATCATCTCGACTTTACCGACTACCAACGCAGCAGTGCGCCGCTGTACAACGGAGGCCCAACACAGCCCGAAAAAGGCTTTATCTTGCACTCGGGCAGCGCTCGCGAGTGGGAAAAAAGCCACGCCTGTGACGACGACGTGGTTCTGAGCGTAACCATTGATGTACTCAAAGCCATCAGTGAAGGTCGCGGCCCAGAGGAGTACTTAATTGCCTTGGGTTACGCAGGATGGGGCCCAGGTCAATTAGAAGACGAAATCAAAGACAACCGATGGTTAAGCTGTCAGGCAAATTCAGATATACTCTTTCGCACCGCACCGGAGGAGCGCCTGCATGCTGCAGCCTCGACTCTGGGTGTAGACCTGAATTTAATGACATCCCAGTTCGGACACGCCTAACACCATTATGAACACCCCCATGCAAACGGTTATCGCTTTTGACTTTGGTACCTCTCGCATGGGGGTTGCTTCGGGCCAATCCCTCACCGGGACCGCCAGCGCCCTCGCGCCACTTCCTGCGCGCGACGGCATTCCCAACTGGGACACCATCCAGTCATTACTCGACCAATGGCAGCCCGACTGCCTTGTGGTTGGCATTCCTTTAAATATGGACGGCACTATCAGTGAGATGGCACGCCGTGCCCGCAAGTTTGCCAACCGCCTTCACGAGCGCTTTAAGTACCCTGTGTATCTCATGGACGAGCGCCTAACTACCTCAGAAGCCAAGTCTATCCACCTTGCCAAAGGCGGTAGCCGCGACTACAAAAACCATTCGGTTGACGGTATTGCAGCCCAGCTTATTTTAGAAAGCTGGTTTGAAACCGAGCACAAACTGCCCAGTCACACCCCGTTGGAGACGTTTTATGACATCGAGCAGCCTTAACGTACACACTTTACTCGATAGCCTCGCCTCAGACCTCGCGTTACTGATTAAAAAACGCCAATTAAACAACCCTTACATTGTTGGAATTCAAACCGGTGGTGTTTGGGTAGCCGAGCACTTGCGCGCGGCCCTCGAAATTTCTGAAGAAGTCGGCAGCTTAGATATTTGTTTTTACCGCGACGACTTCGACCAAACCGGCATGCACCGCAAGTCTGCACCGTCTTCGTTGCCAGTGCCGACCGACGACCGCGACATTATTCTTGTTGATGACGTGATTTTATCGGGCCGAACCATTCGCGCGGCCATTAATGAGCTGTTCGATTACGGTCGCCCAGCCTCTGTCACGCTGGTCACGATGATTGACCTTCAACGCCGCCAGTTGCCCTTCCAGCCCGACGTGGTGGGAACGCGTTTGCTGCTATCGCCAGGTGAACGCGTCAAGCTGGTGCAAAACGACGAACTTACTCTCGAAATTAAAGGCCTTAATCTCAGCTGATTAACGAGCAACTGACATGTTTGAACTTAAAGACCCCAACGCTATCCAGCTCAACGAGCAAGGGCAGCTAAAGCACTACCTCACCACGGAAGGCTTATCTAAAAAAATTCTCACCGAAATTTTAGACACTGCCGACTCTTTTGCTGCCAACGCGCCTCAGGTAAAAAAAGTGCCGCTGCTACGCGGTAAAACCGTGGTAAACCTGTTTTTTGAGGCCAGCACTCGTACTCTTTCGACCTTTGAGCTGGCGGCTAAGCGCCTGTCTGCAGATGTGCTTAACCTCAACATCAGCACCTCGTCCACATCCAAAGGCGAAACCCTCAAAGACACCTTGATGACCCTTGAGGCCATGCAGTCAGACATGTTTGTGGTTCGCCACAGCGACAGCGGTGCGGCACACTTTATAGCCGAGCACGTTACCCCTAACGTGGCGGTGATTAACGCCGGTGACGGTCGCCATGCTCACCCAACTCAAGCCATGCTCGACATGCTGACCATTCGCCGTGCCAAAGGCGACTTTAGCCAGCTCACCGTCGCTATCGTAGGTGACATTTTGCACAGCCGCGTTGCACGCTCGCAAATTCACGCGCTACGCACATTAGGTGTGCCAGACATTCGCGTCATTGCCCCTAACACCTTGCTACCTAAAAATATCGAAGGTTTAGGCGTAACGGTATACACCGACATGGCAAAAGGCCTAAAGGATGTGGATGTGGTGATGATGCTACGCCTGCAAAAAGAGCGCATGAAAACAGCGCTTTTGCCAAGCGAAGCCGAGTTTTACAAGCTCTACGGCCTCACCCCCGAAAAGCTCGCCATTGCCAAGCCCGATGCTGTGGTCATGCACCCCGGCCCAATTAACCGCGGTGTCGAAATTGCCACCTCGGTCGCCGACGGCCCTCAGTCATTGATTTTAGATCAGGTGACCAATGGTATTGCTGTACGCATGGCGGTCATGTCGATGGCCGTGAGTGGCCAAACCACAGGCAAATCGAACCTTCTTAACATTCAAGGTAGCGGGCAAGAGTAAATAAACATGAACATCCTGATTCAAGGGGGTCGCTTAATTGACCCTGCCAACAATGTTGATCAAGTCACTGATATTTACGTTGCCAACGGCCTAATCGCCAGCATTGGCGCTGCGCCCGAAGGTTTTGAAGCCGACACGGTCATTCACGCCGCCAGCCAAGTGGTTGCGCCGGGTTTTGTTGACCTATGTGCTCACACCCGTGAACCGGGTTTTTCAATGAAGGGCAGCATTGCCAGCGAAACCCATGCAGCGGTCGCTGGCGGTGTCACTACGCTTGTCACGCCACCAACCACGCAACCGATTATCGATACCACCGCTGTTGCCGAGTTGGTACATGACCGAGCCAAAGAAGCAGGCAAGGCAAAAGTGTTACCGATGGGTGCGCTCACCAAAGGTCTTGAAGGCGCTCAGCTAGCGCCTATGCACACCCTTAAAAGCGCAGGCTGTGTTGCGTTTACCAACGCACGCCTGCCGGTGGATAACTCGCTCGTCATGCTTCGTTGCTTAGAATACGCAGCGACCCACGACCTGTTAGTGGTATTCCAGCCCCAAGACACAGCGCTCGCGGCTGGCGGCCATATGCACGACGACATTAACGCCACACGCTTAGGCCTTAACGGCATCCCAGAAGCAGCAGAAACCGTTGAGGTTGCGCGCTGCCTATTGCTCGCTGAGTCTGCTGGCGTCCGCGCTCACTTTGCTCAGCTTTCTAGCGCCAAGTCGACGCAGATGGTCATTGATGCTCGTGAACGTGGTCTTAAGGTCACTGCCGATGTTGCCATCCATAACTTGCTACTCACAGACGAAAACGTAAACGGCTTTAACAGCAACTTTTACGTGATTCCACCACTGCGTAGCCCGCTTGATCGCGCTGGCTTGCGCTCGGCGCTGTTAAGCGATGGTATCCAAGCCATTTGCTCGGACCACCAGCCGCACGAAGCCGCAGCAAAAGCAGCACCGTTTGCAGCCACTGAGCCGGGTATCACAGGCCTAGAAACCTTGCTACCGTTGTCTATGTTGTTAGTCGAGCAAGGCGTGCTATCGCTGCCACAACTAATCGAGAAGCTCACCTCTGGCCCTGCAAGTATTTTGGGCATCGAAGCAGGTAGCCTAAGCGTTGGTGCAACAGCCGACCTTTGTATCTTCGACCCAGAAGCACAGTGGCAACTCACCCCTGAAACCAGCCTATCCAAAGGTAAAAACTCACCGTTTATGGACTACCCACTCAAAGGTAAAGTGAGCCACACATTGGTAAATGGCCAAGTGGTGTACAGCGCCTAAATCTCTGCCCGCCGCACGCAAACCCGCGCACATAAAAAAGCGCCGCTAGGCCCCTTTGGGCTTAACGGCGCTTTTTAGTTTCTAATCCCTCAAGCTCTTATGCTTAACGCTCTAATACTTAAAAAGGCCTGAATGAGGGCAGACTAAGCATTCCCCAACGGCATGCTATCAATGCCTTCGTCATCAAGGTATTCGTCCTCACCTTGTAACGATAAGTCGGCATCGCCAGCTTTTTTCAGATCTGGGTTGGTACTGTCATCCAACTTAATCATCAAGCGCAAATCGTTTGCCGAATCGGCGTGATTCAGCGCCACATCGTAGGTAATCGCACCTTCTTGGAAGAGCTTAAAGAGGGCTTGGTCGAAGGTTTGCATCCCTAAGTTACCCGACTTTTTCATCACTTCTTTGATTTCGTGCACGTTGCCTTTGCGAATGTAGTCTTGCACCAAAGGCGTGTTAATCAATACCTCAATAGCGGCGCGACGCCCTTTACCATCCGCGGTAGGCAGCAACTGCTGGGCGATAATGGCTTTTAGGTTGAGCGACAAGTCCATCCACAGCTGGTCGTGATGCTCAGGTGGAAAGAAGCTCACAATACGATCCAGCGCTTGGTTGGCGTTGTTAGCGTGCAGAGTCGCCAAACACAGGTGTCCGGTTTCGGCGAAGGCTAGGCCGTGCTGCATGGTTTCGCGGGTACGAATCTCACCCATCAAAATCACATCAGGCGCTTGGCGCAAGGTGTTTTTAAGGGCGACATCAAAAGATTCAGTATCAATCCCTACCTCACGTTGGGTGATAATGCTTTGCTTATGAGGGTGAATAAACTCAATTGGGTCTTCAATGGTGATGATATGACCACGGCTATTGCTGTTGCGGTAGTCGATCATTGACGCAAGCGAGGTGGACTTACCCGTCGAAGTACCGCCCACAAACAAAATGAGCCCGCGCTTGGTCATTGAGAGACTTTTGAGAATTTCGGGCAGGTTCAGCTCTTCAAATTTAGGGATATAGTCGTTTATGCGACGCAGTACCATGCCGGGCACATCGCGCTGATAAAACGCCGACACCCTAAATCGGCCCAGCTTGGATAACGACAAGGCAAAGTTACACTCGCGGGAGCCTTCAAACTCTGCCCGCTGTTTGTCGTTCATGGTACTAAGCACCAACGCACGGGCTTGCGCCGACGAAATCGGCTCACGCGTGAGCGGCTTTAGCGTACCGTCTGCTTTAATCGTCGGCCGTGCTCCGGCCGTCACAAATAGGTCGGATGCTCCCTTATCGACCATAATTTTTAATAGCTGGGTAAAGTCCAACTTAACTCTCCTTAGTCTTAACGACACATTGGGCGCTCACCACCCGCATTAAGCCAAGTTGGCTATCGCTGAGGTGAACGCAGTAATACCCATCAGTGATGCTCATAACGTGCACCTACTCTCTTAAAACGCCGCTGGGTTGAGTGCCTTTTCTCGCGCAACATCACGGCTGATGTAGCCTTTTTGTACCAACTCACTCAAACACTGGTCGAGGGTTTTCATACCGTAGGACGCCCCTGTTTGAATGGCCGAGTACATTTGTGCCACCTTGTCTTCGCGAATCAGGTTACGAATCGCAGGTGTTCCAATCATAATTTCGTGCGCTGCCGTACGGCCACCGCCGTTCTTTTTAAGCAGGGTTTGCGAAATAACCCCTTGCAACGACTCTGATAGCATGGAGCGTACCATGGCTTTTTCTTCTGCTGGGAATACATCCACAATACGGTCGATGGTTTTTGCCGCAGAGGTGGTGTGCAAAGTGCCAAAGACCAAGTGGCCAGTTTCGGCTGCAGTAAGCGCCAATCGAATGGTCTCAAGGTCACGCATCTCACCTACCAAGATAATATCTGGGTCTTCACGCAGTGCCGAGCGCAGTGCATTAGAGAAGCTCTGAGTATCACGATGCACTTCACGTTGGTTAACCAAGCATTTCTTACTTTCGTGCACAAACTCAATCGGGTCTTCAATGGTCAAAATGTGGTCGGCACGGGTGCTGTTAATATAATCGACCATCGCAGCCAAGGTGGTACTCTTACCCGAGCCAGTTGGCCCCGTCACCAAAACTAAGCCACGCGCTTTATCCGACAAGTCACGAAAGACCTGCCCCATCTCCAGCTGTTCCATCGTTAACACTTTATCTGGGATGGTACGAAATACCGCGGCGGCACCTCGGTGCTGGTTAAAGGCGTTTACACGAAAACGCGCCAAGCCCGGGATTTCAAAAGAGAAGTCGGCCTCAAAAACCTCTTCGTAATCTTTGCGCTGCTGGTCGTTCATGATGTCGTACACCAAGCCGTGTACTTGCTTGTGCTCCATCGCGGGCAGCTTAATGCGGCGAACATCACCATCAACACGAATAATCGGCGGCATGCCAGAGGAAATATGTAAATCAGATGCGCCTTGTTGAACCGCAAAGGCTAATAGCTCTGTAATATCCATGTGAATTAGAATCCCGCCTGTTGTGAATAACGAAAAATAATAAAAAAAGTTACAATAACCCAAAGATGCTAAAGATCGCAGAGGCTAGCGACAGTTTTAGCATATCGCTTAGGGCAAACAAATGACACTTGCGCCACTGCTCCTGCCCAAGCTTGTTTCTTTAGCGCCACGATGCCCGTAAAGGCCTTGGACCAACCTATATTTGATAGACCCATGACAAACGACGAAACCCTGGCACGCTTTAATGCCGTTACCCAAGCCTTACAAGACGCCACACGCAAAGCAAACCGCCCTAGCGACCAAGTGCAACTCTTGGCCGTAAGCAAAACCAAGCCTGTGGAGCAAATAGAAGCCCTTTATGCGGCTGGCCAACGACAGTTTGGCGAAAACTACGTGCAAGAAGCCGTAGCCAAAGTCGAAACCCTCAGTCACCTCGACATTGTATGGCACTTTATTGGGCCGATACAGTCGAACAAAACACGCCTAATTAGCGAGCACTTTGCTTGGGTTCACAGTGTCGACCGTCTCAAAATTGCGCAACGCTTGTCAGAACAACGCCCTAGCCACTTGCCGCCTTTAAACATTTGTATCCAGGTCAACATCAGTGAAGAAGCCAGTAAGTCTGGCTGTCTGCCGCAAGACCTTGACGCACTGTTAGCCGCTTGCGCACAGCTACCTAACCTATGCCTTAGGGGCCTTATGGCGATACCTGCTGCAAAGGTTGCGCCAGAGGTCACCCAAGCTGACTTCGCCAAAATGAAAAGCTTACTGGACCACTACCAATCTGCGTACCCAAGCCTCGACACCCTCTCGATGGGCATGTCGTCTGATATGGAGCTTGCCATTGCCGAGGGCAGCACCATGATTCGCATTGGTACTGCTCTGTTTGGCGCACGCAGCTAACGTAAATAGCTCGGCGCACATCGCTCACGTAGACTTTGCAGGGCCAAATCGCCTTAAAGTTGGCGCAATGAGCGAAGCCAGTTAACATAGCGCCATCTTTAGTTAGCCCGCTTGAGCCAAGTCAGCCTGCGGGAAGTAGCTAATACCCTAATGCCTTACATCCTAATGACTTAAATATAGGTACATTCTATGTCATCTACCACTTTGGCTTTTATTGGTGCCGGTAATATGAGCCGTGCAATTATTGGCGGCCTCTTAAATCAGGGCTTTAGCGCTAATACGCTATGGGCAACTGATCGCAATGCAGATGCCATGAAAGACCTCGCATCACAAGGCATGCACACCACCAGCAACAACGCCGAAGCGGTTAGCCATGCAGATGTAGTGATCTTGTGTGTTAAACCACAAGTACTCAAAGACGTGTGTGTTGATCTTCGTGACGCAGTACAAGCGCGTAAGCCGCTTATTATCTCGGTGGCCGCGGGCATCACGACTCAAAGCATTAACGAGTGGTTGGGTGGCGATATAGCTGTTGTACGCGCTATGCCAAATACACCAGCCCTTGTGGGCGAAGGTGCGACGGGCCTATTCGCCAATGCAGATGTCTCTGATGAGCAAAAGCAGCTCGCGAGTAACGTAGCCTCTGCCACAGGCCTTGCCCTTTGGGTGAACGACGAAGCGTTAATCGACAGCGTCACCGCCGTGTCTGGCTCTGGCCCTGCGTATTACTTTTTAATGATGGAAGCCATGATCGCCGCAGGCGAAAAGCTTGGTCTAACGGCTGAATCAGCCAAAGCACTGACCCTGCAAACCGCTCTTGGTGCTGCCAAAATGGCAAAAGAAAGTGAGTTTGACCCAGCTGAACTGCGCCGCCGTGTCACCTCGCCAAATGGCACCACTGAAAAAGCCATTGAGTCGTTTTTGGCCGACGGTTTGCCAGCTACAGTCGAGAAAGCACTCGAGGCCTGTGCCGATCGCTCAAAGGCATTAGCCGCAGAGTTAGCTAAATAATCAAAAAACTGGCCGTTAAACGCTAGAATGGGGTGATTGATTACGACTAAGTCGTCTATTAATCACCCCAAAATTTGTTACCCTTATCATTACGACACTGATCAGACAGAGGCCCACACTATGGGAAGCGATCCGATACTATTTTTGATTCAAACCATTGGCCAAATGTATGCGTTTATTGTGGTCATGCGCTTTATCTTGCAACTCTCGCAGGCCGACTACTACAACCCCATCAGCCAAGCTGTGGTCAAACTATCGAATCCGCCTTTACGTCCTTTACAAAAGCTGCTGCCTCGCTTTAACCGTGTGGATGTTGCCGCGCTAATCTTAGCCATTGCGGTTAAGGCGCTCACCATTGTGCTGATCTTAGCTTATCAAGGCGCAACACCAAGTGCTGTAAGCCTGCTGATTCCGCCGGCGTTTGGTGTGCTAGACACCATCCTTACCATCTATTTTTGGGCAGTACTGGGTTCTGTCATCATTAGCTGGGTAGCACCCGACAGCTACCATCCGGGGCCAGAGCTTATTAAGCAAATTACCCAACCACTGTTTAGCCTTGCCCAACGGGTTATCCCGCCCATTGGTGGTCTAGACTTATCGCCAATTTTGATTTTTATTGTGATTCAGCTTATCCAATCACAAATTCGACACCTCGCGTTTTAACGGCCCACCTCTCGCTACATAATTAGATACAAAGTAGGTTAGAATGCCCCAGCTAAACGCCGATACACTAACGGCGCTGGGGTGCTAACCTTATCTTTGGTTATGTGTTAGCCTTCGCGGTCATCCACCTACCCCATTCGGTCTTGGCGCCAAAAGCGCCTAAACTTAACCTTGCAGTGGCGTAACCACCACATTCGCCTCAATGCCTTATGTATCCAAGGCATTGATCAATGCATAACAGATACTACGCGCAGGCACCTTTTATCGTGTGCCTACCCGTGACGGATTAGAGTTGTTGTCATATGCCTGATGTCTTTCCAGCCGACAGTGTTGGCCTAGTCACTCCCCAAGTCATTGAGTTTAATGAGCCCTTGGCACTTGCCTGTGGCCGCTCACTCGATAGCTATCATCTGATGGTGGAAACCTACGGCACCCTAAACGAAGACGCCTCTAACGCGATTTTGATTTGCCATGCGTTATCGGGTCACCATCACGTGGCCGGCTATCACAGCACCGAAGATAAAAAGCCCGGCTGGTGGGACTCTGCCGTTGGCCCGGGTAAAGTCATAGATACCAACAAGTTTTTTGTGGTGGGTTTAAACAACCTTGGCGGTTGTCACGGCAGCAGTGGCCCTAATCAAACCAACCCCAAAACAGGCAAACCTTACGGCCCAGACTTTCCGTTAATGACAGTACCCGACTGGGTGAATAGCCAAGCACGCTTGGCCGATCGTTTGGGCATAAAAACATGGGCCGCCGTCATTGGTGGTAGCCTTGGTGGCATGCAGGCATTGCAGTGGGCCATCGACTACCCAGATCGCCTAAAACACTGTTTAGTGATTGCCGCTGCACCGCGTTTATCGGCGCAAAACATCGCCTTTAACGAAGTGGCCCGCCAGGCGATTTCACAAGATGTCCATTACCACCACGGTCATTACTACGAACACAATGAAGTACCTAAAACGGGCTTGATGATCGCCCGTATGCTGGGCCACATCACCTACTTGTCGGACGATGGTATGCGTGAAAAGTTTGGCCGCGAACTTCGTCAGGGCACCATCAGTTTCGACTTTACGCCACAGTTTGAGGTGGAGTCTTACCTGCGTTACCAAGGCGAGCGCTTCTCGAAAGAGTTCGACGCCAACACCTACCTGTTGATGACCAAAGCCCTCGACTACTACGACCCAGCAGCGGCCTTTGAAGGCGACTTAACCAAAGCGCTGGAGAAAGTGAGCTGTAAGTTTATGGTGGCGTCGTTCACCACCGACTGGCGCTTCTCGCCAGAACGTTCGCGCGAAATCGTTGATAGCCTAGTCGAAGCCGGCAAAAGCGTAAGCTACGCCGAAATCGAATCGCCACAGGGCCACGATGCCTTTTTGATTCCGATTCCTCGTTACATGGCCGTTTTTGGCGCTTACATGAAACGTGTCGCCGGTAGCATTAACGAAACGCCCGCCACCGCAGGCACAACCGCTGTAGAGGGTAACTAAGCATGCGCGCAGATTTAGATATCATCAAAAACTGGATTCCAGCTAACAGCCATGTCATTGACCTGGGCTGCGGCGACGGCGAGCTACTCGACTACCTGCAAACCGAAAAAAACTGCAGCGGTTACGGCCTAGAAATTGGTGAAGACAACATCACCACTTGCCTTGAAAAAGGCGTGAATGTAATCGAAAAAGATATAGAGTCTGGTCTTGCGACACTGCGCAGCGACAGCTTTGATACGGTGATCATGACCCAAGCACTGCAAATCATGTATCACCCCGACAAAACCGTGGAAGACATGCTGCGCATTGGTAAAGAGTGCATTGTCACCTTCCCTAACTTTGGTCACTGGCGTGCCCGTGGTTACCTAGGCTTTCGTGGTCGTATGCCGGTGTCTAAGTTTTTGCCTTACACTTGGTACAACACACCCAACATCCACTTTTGTACCTTTAAGGACTTTGAGCGTTTGTGCATTGAGCGCAATATCCACATCCTTGAACGCACCGTGGTGGATAACGCCCACCGCAACCGTTGGTGGCAACGTTTATGGCCGAACTTATTAGGCGAAATTGCGATCTACCGCATTACTCGCTAACTCGCCTATGGCTAAGATAGGACGATCTATCGCAGCGGGTACAGCTCCGCTGCGAGTAACGCGACCTAACCAAGGAGCCAGCTTATGCACTTGCTATCCTCTTTTTTGCTAACGCCCTTTAAAGCTGTTTTAACGGCTTTGCTTCTGTGGGCCTCACTCGCATTGCCCCATTTGGCTTTCGCAGAGCAGCTAGCCACCTTTGGCCCCTACCAAGTGCACTACAACGCCTTTAACAGCCGCTTTATTCCACCCGAGGTGGTACAAGCAAACGGGCTGATTCGCAGTAAAAACATTGGTTATATCAATGTCTCGGTACTCAAAACCTCTGACGATGCGAGCCCTGTCGCCATAACCGCGAAAGTATCCGGCACCGCCAAAGACCTTGCTGGACGTAGCCAAACGCTGACGTTCAAAACCATTGACGAAGGCGAGGCCATTTATTATTTAGGCCAGTTTGGCTTTACCAATAACACCCAACTGCGCTTTACCCTGTTGGTACAACCTGACGCCAACCAGCCTGCCGATGTAATTACCTTTGAGCAAACCTTCTTTTTAGATTAGGCTTGCCTCACTTTATCGCCCCGCGTTTTAACCCGTGTTGTGTTTAAACGTACAACACCTGAGGACTTGTTTATGATTTCTAATATCGTGCTCGCCAGCTCCAACAAAGGCAAAATCAAAGAGCTACAGGCACGCTTAGATGCCTTTAACATCACCGTAACGCCGCAAAGCGACTACAACGTTAGCGATGCCGACGAGACTGGCCTGACCTTTGTTGAAAACGCTATTTTAAAAGCACGTCACGCCGCAGAAATTACGGGCCTACCAGCCTTGGCCGACGACTCAGGTTTAGAAGTGGATGCACTTAAAGGCGCCCCAGGTATCTACTCTGCGCGCTTTAGTGGCGAAGGTGCTACCGACGCTAAAAACAATGAGAAGCTATTGACCGAGCTAAAAGACGTACCGGCTGAGCAGCGCACCGCGCGCTTTCGTTGTGTATTAGTCTTTATGCGCCACGCAACAGACCCAACGCCTCTGATTTGCCAAGGCACTTGGGAAGGCACCATCGCAACCGAGCCACAGGGTGAAAATGGCTTTGGTTACGACCCACTGTTTATCGTGAACGACTTGAATGTGTGCTCAGCGCAGCTGGCACCTGAAGAAAAAAATCGTGTTAGCCACCGTGGCCAAGCGCTCACCGCTTTTTCTGAGCAAGTAGCCAGCTACCTTGGTCTCGAGAGCCAGTAATTTAACGCGAGATATTCACCTGCTATGAGCGCATCCCACGGCATTCCGTTAAGCCTTTATATTCACATTCCTTGGTGCATTAAAAAGTGCCCCTACTGTGACTTTAACTCCCATGCCGTTCGTGATGAGCTTCCCGAAGCCGCCTATGTCGATGCATTGTTGGCCGACTTGGAACAAGAGCTTTCACAAAGCCACGGTCGCGCCATTCAAAGTATTTTTATTGGCGGCGGCACGCCTAGCTTATTTAGCGTTGAGAGTATTACCCGACTGTTGGACGGCGTCGCCAAACGAGCAACTCTCACCAGTGACGTTGAAGTCACCATGGAAGCTAATCCAGGCACCTTTGAAAAAGATAAATTCACCGGCTTTAAAACCGCTGGCATTAATCGCCTTTCGATTGGTGTTCAGAGTTTTAATAACCAGCACCTCACCGCGCTAGGGCGAGTCCACAACCAAAACGAAGCCATTGCCGCAGCTGAGTTTGCCCGTAAAACCTTCAATCGACTCAACCTCGACCTAATGCACGGTTTGCCGGGGCAGAGCCTGCAAGACGCCATAGCCGACTTACAACAGGCCATCGACTTAAAGCCAGACCACCTTTCGTGGTATCAGCTGACCATTGAGCCCAACACCGAGTTTTACAGCAAGCCACCGCAGCTGCCAGTGGACGACACCTTGTGGGATATTCAAAGCGAAGGCCAAGCCCTTATCGCTGCTGCTGGTTACGAGCAGTATGAGGTTTCAGCCTATGCTCAGCCAAACAGCCAAGCGCGCCACAACCTCAACTACTGGACCTTTGGCGATTACATCGGCATTGGTGCTGGCGCACACGGTAAGTTAACACTCGCTAATGGCGATATTATTCGCCGTGCTAAACAACGCCAACCCAAAGGCTATCTCAATCTAGACAGTCGCATTGCCTCTGAAAGCACCCTTAGCATCGAAGAGCTGCCGTTTGAATTTATGATGAACGCTTTGCGCCTAACCGATGGTGTAACAAGCCAAACCTTTAGCGACCGCACGGGCCGCCCCTTCAGCGAGTTAGCGCCCAAAGTGGCCGAAGCACAACGCAAAGGGCTACTCATCGACAGCAACGAATACCTTAAACCCACACCACAAGGGCAGCTGTTTTTAAACGATTTGTTAGCATTGTTTTTAGAGGATGAATAGTCAGGTGTTTAAGGGGCATCTCCTAAACCTATCCGCTTAGACAAGGCCACAAATAACACCATCGACACCGCCAAAGCAGTAAACGCTACCGACAAACTCCATTGGTGAGCTAAAAGACCAATCAACGCAGGCCCGAGTAAAACGCCCGCATAAGCAATAGAACTCACAGAAGCAACGGCCAGCTCACTCGGCATAATCTTCTGACTCGCAGCCGTCGAAAAGAGTATCGGTACAATATTCGCTGACCCGAGGCCAGAAACAAATACACCAAACATTGCGATAAACAAGCTTTCTGCACTCGCAAACACAGCTAAGCCCAAACCAGCAGCCACAGCTCCTAAGGTAAAGAGCCAAAAGTCCCCAAACATGGCCACCAGCTTATCACCCCACAAGCGCCCCAGTACCATCGCCATAGAAAAGCACATATAGCCCAGTCCACCGCTTTCGGTCGAAGCAACGTTCCGCTCCATCAGCAACAGTGAGCCCCAATCTAAAATGGCCCCCTCAACTAAAAACGATATACCGGCCAAAATCGCTAAAAACCACACGTGCTTTTTGGGTAAACACCAAGCCGCTGGCTTTTTACTTGGGCTATCCAATAGGCCACGTAGCTTGAGGCCGAATAAGCTCGCCGCTACAACAAAAATGCCGATAGCTACTACCCAAGGCGCAACATTGAGCAACAACAAAGCAGCCGCTCCGCCCGAGCCGATAATCGCACCCACGCTAAATAAGCAATGAAAGCCCGACATCATTCGTTTGTTAGCTTTTTGTTCCACCTGAGCACCATGAATATTCATCGACACATCTAATGCACCAAGGCCAGCACCAAACCAAAAAAGCCCCAAGGCTAATAGCCAAGGTGTTACGGCAAACAGTAGCAGCGGCACCATCGCAATCGCCAACGAGCCACTACAGATAATAACCACCTTTGGTCCTTTTGATGCCGACACACTGCCAGCAAACGGCATAGAAACCAAAGCGCCCACACCCAAAAACACAATTAACAGCCCTAAGCCTAAATTTTCGACCCCCGCGCCGAGCTTAAGAAACGGCATAAGGGGTGCAAGCGAAGCCGCCACAATCCCCGCCACCAAAAACATATAACGCGTGCTAATTTTTGCTTGGGTTAACGTCATGTCTGTGCTCATTTCAGCACCCTCAATCACTTTTCAACGAGAAAAAAGGGCCGCCAAACGGCTGCCCTAAGGAGTCACCTCAATAGCAAGCTAGTAAGGTAAAAGCGCTGCGGACTGCTGAACCGTCACCGTCTCACGTAAATCTGTTGCACTAAAGCCCACGGCCACATCAAAGCCCCCTTTATTGATGCGCCAACCTTTAGCTTGGGTATCACAATACGCAAAGGCTCTCGCATCTAGCTTTAAGGTCACCTGCGTACTTTCGCCTTGACCCAAAGCCACCTTTTGAAATGCTTTGAGCTCTTTAACAGGGCGCTCAACTGTTGGGCTTTGCTCAGACACATACACCTGCACGACGCTCGTACCGGCGCGTGTTCCTGTGTTGGTTAGCTCCACCGTCAGCGTTGCACTGTTATTTTCAATGGCAGCGACTTGCACCGAGTTAATAGAAAACTCGGTGTAGCCCAAGCCATGACCAAAGGCAAAGAGCGGCTCTATACCAGTCTTGTCATAATGGCGATAGCCAATGTCGAGCTTCTCTGCATAACGAACGTGACCATCTTTGCCTGGGTAGTTTAATGGCTCGTCTGTATACGTTGGGTTTTCAGCCCATTTAACGGGGAAGGTTTGTGGTAAACGCCCCGAAGGTTCCTGATCACCAAAGAGTACATCGGCAATGGCGTTGCCACACTCTTGGCCTGGGTACCATGACTGCAGCACCGTGCTTGCCTGTTCAACCCATGGCATTTCCACAGGGCCACCGGATTGAAGCACAACCACGGTATTAGGGTTTGCCTCAAGCACCGCTGCAATCAGCTCATCTTGTCGACCAGGAAGCTGAATATGCTCAAGATCACTGCCTTCGGTATCCCACTCACCCGAACGACCAGCAAACACTACAGCCACTTCAGCTTGCGCAGCAGCCATTGCCGCGGCTGCAATAGCCTCATTGCCGAGGGGCTTAGAGATGCCTAAGCGCCACGCTGCAACAAACAGGTTGTCTGCTTGGCGGCTGATAAACTCAATGCGCACTTGGTAAGTTCGGCCCTGCTCAAGCTCAACTTGCGCAACCACTTCGTCACAACCCTCTTCAAAGAAGGTACGACCTTTTTTCCAATGCGCTTCTGAAAGATCCAGCACCAACTCGTCATCAAGGTAAACCTTAGCAAAGCCCGCACTGTGAAAACCGAGGTTATGCTGACCTGAAGCTTCTGCTGTGTACTCGCCTTTGATCATGGCAGAGAAGTACGAAGGCGATACTTTTTCACCACCAAACGGAGGAATCCAAAACGCGATGCCATCGTTTTGAACTTCACTGTGTACAGGCGTACCCGAAAGGGTTCGGTTCTCATAAAAATCGATATGGAAGTCACCCAGCATTAAAGGCTCCCAACGATAATTGCTACAACCTTCCGCGAAGCTCAAACGCTCTTCCCCGAGTTGCGATGCCAACCCCTGCCAAGGCGTTACTGTGTAGTGAGGGTTAAGCTGGGCTGAGCCGCCACCCATAATTTGAGCAACCTTTGCATTGGGGCCAATCACAGCAACCGATGACAGTTCATCTTTATTAAGCGGTAATAACCCCTGCTCGTTCTTCAAAAGCACTGTGCCTTCTGCACCTGCTCGACGAATAATGTCACGATGCTCAGGGCGGTCATCTGCTATTTCTTTCCATGGTGTATCGTCATTAATTGAACCGACACGCTCCATTAAACGAAGCACATTTAAAGCACGTTCACGAACGGTTTCAGCGCTCACCTCACCCGCTTCTACTGCGGCAATTAACTTAGCACCACGGTCTCTTGTTGGCCCCGGCATTTCTAGATCACAACCTGCATTGACCGTGGGCGCAGTCGTGCGAGTACCAAACCAATCAGACACCACCATGCCGTCAAACCCCCACTCTTCGCGAAGTACTTGAGTTAGGAGCCAATGATTTTCGGCAGCATAGGTGCCATTGAGCTTGTTGTAAGAGGACATCACGCCCCATGTTTTCGCTTCTTTTACTGCGGCCTCAAAGGGGCGTAAGTAGATTTCACGAAGGGTACGCTCATCCACATCCGAGCTAATGGTGGTGCGTTCAATCTCACTTTCGTTACCGGCAAAGTGCTTAATGGTCGATGCGACGTTTTCTTTCTTTTGCCCCTGAATGTAGCTCACCGAAAGTGCAGCACTTAGTTCTGGATCCTCCGAAAAGCACTCGAAGTTACGGCCGTTGGTGGCGGTACGCTGAATATTTACCGTAGGCGCTAAAGACACATGTGCGCCCTTCGACTTTACTTCTTGTGCAATGGCTTGCCCCACTTCTTCAATTAAATCGGGGTTCCATGTTGCGCCCAAAGCAATACCACATGGAAAAGCGGCTGCCGTTACACCACCCACCAGCGAGCCTGCGCCACGGGCACCGTTTGGTCCGTCGGTGACTCGCAGCTTATTAATACCCAAGCGAGGAATCGCAGGTAATGACCAAAAGTCTTCACCCGATAGCAGTGACACCTGCTCTTCCAATGTCATTAAGTCCACCAATGTCTCGGGGGAATGTGTGTTTTTCATTGTTTTTCTCCAACATAAAGCCGAGTAGGGGCCTTGAGCCTAAGCTCAATAATTTTTTGCCCTTCATGTTATAAAGTGAGGAGCTGCTTAGATGCGCAGCTCAGTGGTTTGATCAAAAAGAGATGCACGTGAGGGGTCGATACCAATCAGCAACTGGTCGCCCTCTTCAACATCCATTTGGCCGTCAACACGCAAGCGAAACTCTTGCCCTTGCAGTGTCGAATACACCAAAGTGTCAGCACCCATGGCTTCGAACAGCTCTACCGTGATATGGGTAGTAAAAGGTGCTTTTTCGGCCAGCTCGCCCGTAATGACATGCTCAGGCCTAACCCCAAACAACACACTTGTGGCACTGTTTGCTGTATCCGAGAAGGCATAGCCTTCAAGCGGTATCGTTAAGTCGCCCACTTGCACTTGGCCTCCCGTTCGTGTCGCCTCTAAAAAGTTCATCGCGGGTGAGCCAATAAAGCCTGCGACATAAACGTTGGCAGGCTTATTGTAAATTTCGCTAGGCGAAGCTAACTGCATGATTTTTCCGCCCTTCATAATCGAAATTCGGTCTGCCAGCGTCATTGCCTCAACTTGATCGTGGGTAACATAAATCATGGTGTTATTTGTGGTTTGGTGTAGCTTTTTCAGCTCCACTCGCAACTCTGCGCGCAACTTGGCATCAAGATTAGATAGGGGTTCATCAAACAAGAAAACCTCTACGTCTCGAACCAAAGCTCGCCCAATAGCGACCCGCTGACGCTGGCCACCCGAGAGTTCGGCAGGCTTTCGCTCTAGTAACTCGTCGAGTTTTAGAATACTTGATGCTTGCGCTACTCGGCGCTCAATCTCGTCTTTAGACACCTTGGCGTTTTTAAGCCCGAAGCTAAGGTTGCCCTTAACCGTCATCTGTGGATAGAGCGCATACGACTGGAACACCATGCCAATACCGCGCTCAGAAGGCTCTGCCCATGTTACGTTTTCGCCATTAATAAAAATTTGCCCATCGGTAATTTCTAACAAGCCGGCAATGCAGTTCAACAGGGTGGATTTACCACAGCCCGATGAACCCAACAGCACAAGAAACTCACCTTGGTTAATATCGAGGTTCAAGCCTTTAAGGATGTTTGTCGAACCGTAGGAAAGATCAAGATTTTTAATTTCTACTGAATGCATTGTTATTATCCTTTTACTGCGCCAGCTGCGATGCCACGAACAAAAAACTTACCGGACACAAAGTAAATTGTGAGCGGCACCAAGCCGGTCAGCAGCGTCGCCGCCATATTTACGTTGTATTCTTTAACCCCTTGCACGGCGTTAACAATGTTGTTGAGCTGTACCGTCATGGGGTAAGCCACCGGCTTGGTGTAAATCACACCAAACAAAAAGTCATTCCAAATACCCGTCACTTGAAGAATCACCGCCACAACAAAAATAGGAATCGACATTGGCAACATGATTTTGAAGAAGATGCCCCAGAAACCTGCACCGTCCACCCGAGCAGCTTTAAAAAGCTCAGGCGGCATAGAGCTAAAGTAGTTTCGAAACAGCAGCGTTAAAATCGGCATACCAATAATGGTGTGCACAAACACCAGTCCCCAAACGGAGCCATACAAACCCATCTCGCGCAGAATAATAACGAGTGGATAAATAAGTACTTGGTAAGGAATAAACGAGCCAATAATCAGGATCGTAAAGAAAGCGTTTGCGCCTTTATAACGCCAATTTGCCAAGGCATAACCGTTAACTGAAGCAATCGCGATCGACAACACTACAGACGGAATCAAAATACTCACCGAGTTCCAAAAACCCGTAGATAACCCTTCACAGGTAATACCCGTACAGGCTTGCGACCAAGCTTTAACCCAAGGTTCAAACGTCACCTCAACGGGCAACGAAAAGATGCTACCCATGCGAATTTCAGGTAGGGTTTTAAACGAGGTTACCAACATCACATAAAGCGGTGTGATGTAGTAAAGCGCAAACATGGTCAGGGTAAAATAAAGCAATACATTGCTTTTAGATAAAATACGCTTAGGGCGCGCACCCCGCGCATGAGGGTTAAGAGATGATTTATTTAACACGCTTCTTCCCTCCAAATTCTAGATAAGCCCAAGGAATCAAAATGGTCGCAACAGCAACGAGCATCATGGTTGATGCAGCAAACCCTTGGCCTAGGTTTTGGTTTAAAAACATCATGTCGTAAACATATTTAGCAGGCACCTCGGACGATATACCAGGCCCACCTCCCGTTTGCGCGACCACCAAGTCATAAAGCTTGATAATGCCTGAGGCCACAATCACCAAAGTGGTTACAAATACCGGTTTCATCATGGGGATGATCACCACAACATACGTCTTCCATTTGCTAATGCCGTCGACACGGGCCGCTTTCCAAATATCCTCGTCAATGCCACGTAGTCCGGCCAATAGCAGCACCATAACAAAGCCCGTGCTTTGCCATAAACCAGCGATAAGAACGCCGTAAATCACCCAGTTGGGGTCATAAAGAGGGTCAAATACAAAGCTTTCAAAGCCTAATTGACGTATAAAGTGCTGCACGCCCATATCTGGGTTCAAAATCCATTGCCACACCAAACCTGTGACAACAAAGCTCAGCGCAAAGGGGTATAAAAAAATGGTTCTAAAGGTATTTTCAAAGCGAATTTTTTGGTCGAGTAATGCCGCCAATAAAAAGCCAATCACAAACGAAAAAACCAAAGCCAACACGCCATAAATGGCAAGGTTTTCAATTGATACTAACCAACGGCTGCTCCCCCAAAGTCGTTCGTATTGGTCAAAGCCAATCCATTTTTCTTTGGGTAACATGCGCGATTTGGTAAATGAATAGGTCACCGTCCATAAGGTACCGCCCAAAAATATGACCAGTGCGGTAAAAATCATCGGAAGCGAGGCTATTTTTGCACTCTTATTTCCGAACAGCTTGGACGGCCGGGTATGCCGTTTTGAGCCCATACTTCACATCTCCTTTAAAATAAAGCGACCTTGCTACCCGCCAGCAGACAAGGTCGCTTAACCTTTGAACGCTATTCAGCGTCTTCGATAAGCTCCACAAAACGCGCTTGCGCAGTCTCTGCGGTCATCGAGGGGTCATTAAAGAACTCGATGCTTAGCTCTTCGATTTGAGAGAGTGTGTCTGGGTCAATCAGCATTTCCATGCTGGGGATCGTATTTCCATTCGCCAAAATTTGTAGGCCTTTGGCCATACATTCATTGGCTGACTGAAGGTCGATATCGCCACGAACAGGCAACGACCCCTTCTTCAAGTTAAAGGCCAATTGCGCCTCTGGCGACACAATCATCTGCGCCAGCTCTTTTTGAGCTTTGGTTTTTTCTTCGCTATCTAACACAGGGAAGTAAAAGGCATCACCACTGGTAGAAATCACTTCATTCGCGCCCAGCGCTGGTAAACAGGTATAGTCTTTACCTACTTCTTTCCCAGCCACTTGGAATTCACCTTGTGCCCAGTCACCCATGATTTGGCCACCAGCCTCACCATTGATCACCATGGCGGTAGCGAGGTTCCAGTCTTGGACTTTGGAGTTCACCGCGAGCTTGCGAGCGTCATCTGCCGCTTTGAAGACCTTGGCCATTTCTGGACCAGCGGCCAAGTCCGCATCGTGGTCGCCCAATACTTGGTTATAAATGTCTTTGCCAGCCAGAGCCGCCATCAATACACCAAAGGCACCGCTCGCTTGCCAACCTTGTTGCCCCATCGCTAAAGGTACTTTGCCGGCCTTTTCGAGCGCCGGGGCAGCGGCAACAAACTCACCCCAGTTGGTTGGTACAGCAACACCGGCATCGGCATAAGCTTTGTTAGATAGCCACATCCACTGCCACGAGTGAATGTTGACAGGTGCACAGTAAATTCGCCCCTCATATGTACAAGCGTCCAACAACGACTGAGGCACCACTTTATTTGCCCAATCATTGGCTTCGGCCACATCAGTAAGGTCTAGCAGCATGCCCTCTTCGATCAACTCTTGTGCTTGCTTGCCGTGGTTTAGCTGAGTTGCCGCCATAGGATCGCCACCCACAATACGGCTGATAATCACAGGTCGAGCTACGCTGGCCGAGCCTGCAATGGCGCCATCAACCCACTTGTGGCCAGACTGATCAAATAACTTCGCTAACTCTTTAACAGCCGCCGCTTCACCGCCCGACGTCCACCAGTGGGTGACCTCAAGCTCTGTTGCGCTAGCCGTTGTGGATAAGATACCCGCCGTAGCGAGTGATAAAAGACATTTTGAGAACTTCATATTTGCACCTATTTTAATTTTTATAACGTTGCAAAAAAAATTTATAACGATTTAAATTTTTTAAATCAAGAAAAACCTGACTACTACTTTTTGTAAAATTTGCTAAAATTTAACTGAACGCTCCATACCCAAAAGGCAAAAAATGGCCAGAACAACACTAAAAACCGTGGCAAATGCTTTAGATATCGCGGCGACAACCGTGTCGAGAGCACTTAAAAACGACCCGGCCATCAAGGCCGAAACACGTAGGCGAGTACAAGAAAAAGCCCGTGAGCTGGGGTACATCCCAGACCGCGCTGGCGTTAGGCTACGTACCGGAAAAACCTTTGTTATTAGCTTGGTACTGCCGGTTGAATGCAATATGACCAACCACAGCGCAAAGCTCATGTCTGCGATTGCCGAGGTACTCAAAGGCACCAACTATCACTTAAACACCAGCTATTGGTTTGAAGGCGAAGACCCTCTTAACGTCGTTAAGTATATTGTCGAAACTCGTGCGGCGGATGGCATTATTATGAATAACACCACGCCCGAAGACCCAAGAGTGAAGTACCTTTTGGAGCAAAAATTTCCTTTTGCGACCCACGGGCGAACAGTATGGGCAGAACAGCACCCTTATTTTGACTTTGATAACGAAGAGTTCTCGAAGGTCGCATTTCAGCGCCTTTACGATCTAGGTCGCCGTAACATCCTCACCATACTTCCTCCTTCAGGCCTCAGCTACACCCGTGATATGGAAGTAGGGACACAAGCGGCATCTGAACGCCTTTCGTGTAAAACCTTTGCTTGCCCTACTGTAAATTCTGACTCGCCGAGTGACTACATAGAAAAGGAAGTGCGGGCAATGCTACAACAACACCCAGATATTGATGCGGTTTACTCTAGCTCCCCCGTTGCCTGTATGTCAGTGATTGCTGCGCTAGAATCCTTAGGTAAAACCCTAGGCAAAGACATTGATGTTTTGGGGCGAGAAGCTATCCCGTTTTTAAAAATGTTTAGGAAAGACGTACTTTTAGTGACCGAGGACGTAGGCAAAGCCGGTGAGTTTACGATTAACGCGGTATTGCAAGCCATTGAACATCCCGAGCGGCCAATGATGCAAAAGTTAGATGTGCCGACAATTGACTTGATTCACTAAACTCGATTCGCCAGATAACGAAGCAAAAAAACGCGGACTCAAGGTCCGCGTTTCTATGTGGCGCAATCAGGCTTTTCTTTTACTTAGACTTAAGCTTCGTCAGTGTAAACCAAAGCGCGTAGTTCATTCATTTGAGTAACCAAGGTATCACGGTCGTTTGAGTAGATATTTAAATGACCGACTTTACGACCCGGGCGTGGTGACTTGTTGTAGTCGTGAAGCTGCACATTGTTAGCTGTGAGCCACTCAGCTTTAAGTGAGCGACCCAATACGTTAACCATAGCCGAATGACCTGTTGGCTGAGTGTTGCCTAGCTGCAAGTCGAGAATCGCACGTAGGTGATTTTCGAACTGCGATGTAACATCAGCCGCTTGCGTCCAGTGGCCACTGTTGTGTACGCGAGGCGCAAGTTCGTTAACCACAAGCTCATCACCCACCACAAACAGCTCAATTGAAAGAATACCCACGTAATCAAGGGCTTCAATTAAGGTTTTGGCGATATTCGAGGCTTTTTCAGATAGTTCACCTGAATCTGCATCGGCAGGAGCAATCGAGGTGATTAGGATGCCACCCTTATGGTCATTTTCAGCCAATGGATAAGCAGAGCAAACACCTGATGCAGAGCGCGCGGTAATGATAGACACTTCGCGTTCAAACGCCACAAGGCCTTCTACCACAAAGTCACGGTCTAGGCCGTCTTCAGCCAAAAAGGCTTGAGTGTCGGCATCGGTATCCAACTTCCACTGGCCTTTACCGTCGTAGCCTTCTTCACTGGACTTAACAATAACAGGCAAGCCCATTTCGGCGATGGCAGCCGCAAGGCTGTCTTTACCGTTAGCCTTTTTGTAAGGCGCGGTTTTAATGCCAAGCTTGCTGATAAAATCTTTTTCGCGACCACGGTGCTGTGTTACTTCAATGGCACGTGGGTTTGGATGCGCTGGGCAGAAAGGTGCAACAGAGTCTAACAATGCTGTGTCTACGTGCTCACGTTCAACGGTCACCACATCTGGCTCACCAAGAGCTTTGTAGAGCGCTTCGCCCGTTAGCTCTGGCGTACGCTGAACAATGGTACCCAAACCTTTGACACAGTCAGTGCCTTCGTTTGGCTCAGCCAAGAACGAAAAAGTAACGTTCATGTTCCAACCAGCCAATGCCATCATGCGGGCCAGTTGGCCACAGCCGATAATCGCTACGTGCATTACTCTACCTCGAACGGAACGCTGTCAGTTTGGTTTTTACGCCATTCTTGCAAGCGAGCGCTTAGCTCTGGGTCTTTTAGGGCAACCATTTGCGCAGCGATAAGGCCCGCATTGTAAGCACCCGAGTTACCTACTGCCTGACACGCCACAGCAACGCCTTTAGGCATTTGGACCATCGACATCAGACTGTCCATACCGTTGAAGTGTTTACTCGGCACAGGCACTGCAACGACAGGAAGGTGAGTCATGGCAGCAGCCATACCTGCAAGGTGAGCAGAACCACCGGCACCGGCAATAATGACATCAATTCCGCGCTCGTGAGCTTTAGAGGCAAATTCGTACAAACGCTCCGGCGTACGGTGCGCAGACACTACGTTTGTTTCAAAGCTAACGCCTAGCTCTTCTAGAGGAATAATCGCGTTTTGCATCACAGGCCAGTCTGATTGCGAGCCCATAATGATGCTAACAGAAATGTTGTTCATTACTTGATCCTAGTCGATTCAATGCATTAGGGCCGCTTGACGACCCTCACCTAAACGCTGTGTGCTTGTTGTATTCGCCTGCGAGTTTATTACGCAGTTTACGATACAGCACCCACAGCCGCTTTAGTTTGCTAGAAACGCCGATTTAACAGCGGTTTTTGTGGACACACTTCGCGTGAAAGGCGCACATAATAGCAGATTTTCGCCGCATTACGTATGCAAAGTACCCTCACGAGAAAATTAAACACGGCAAAAGCAACACACTAATGGAGTTAAAGAATGTGTTGTAGTTAGGCTACACGCGGGATCATTTTCGTTTGCGCCAATAATACCAACGCCTCTTGCCAGGGCACTGCAGGACTATAGATAAAGCCTTGCACCTCACGACATTTTATACGCTGCAAAAACTCAAGTTGCTGCAATGTTTCGACACCTTCCGCTACTACTGACATCCCCAAGCCTTCTGCTAAGTGGAGAATATGCTCGACGATTGCAGCATCTTTTGTAACTATTTTATCATGCGGCCCCACCCCTTGAACAAAGGCTTTATCAATTTTGATTTTATCGACTGGTAATTGCTTTAGCCGCGCGAGGGAGGAAAAGCCCTGACCGAAATCGTCGATAGAGACACGAAAGCCTCGCGCTTTGAGATGTAGTAAGACCGCCACTGCCTTTGCTGGCTTTTCCATCGCTAAAGATTCCGTCACTTCAAACTCAATTTGCGACGGTTTTACTTGATGTTCTTCACACAAGCGCTCAATGTCACTAATTAAGTCCGGCGAATGAAACTGGCGCTCAGATAAGTTAATCGAAACTTTTACCTCTCCATAGCCTTCAGCACACCAGCGAGCCACATCTGAGATTGCCTGTTCAATCACCCAACGTCCAAGCGCCAAAATCTCGCCTGTGCGCTCAGCTACTTCAATAAAGCCGCTAGGTAACAGCACACCATTCTCTGGATGTTGCCAACGCACCAGTGCTTCAAAAGCGGTAATTTTACCGCTTATCGGCTCTACACGGGGCTGATAGTACAGTACAAAATCTTCTTGTTTTAGCGCCTTACGAAGCGCTTTTTCTAACTGTTTACGCTCACTCAGCGTCACCTGCAGCTCGCGACTAAAACCTCGATAATTAAGGCTATCATCCGCTTTCACAGCATACATAGCTAAGTCCGCAGCACGTAGCAAGCCCGTGACGTCTTGAGCGTGTTTTGGGTAATGCGCTATACCGATACTTACTCCAATAAATAGCTGGTCTTCCTCGATCGTAAAGGGCTTTTGTATCGATTTAGTTATCGACTTTGCTAAGTTTTCGGCGGTTCCTGGTGGCAAATTAGGCTCCAATAAAATGGCAAACTCATCTCCCCCTTGGCGAGATACAATACCTAACTCCCCAACTTGCTGTTGAATCCGTTGTGCTACCCCCTTAAGGAGCAAATCACCATATCCGTGACCTAGCGTATCATTCACTTCTTTAAATTCATCTAGGTCAATAAAGAGCAAGCCAAAGTGGGTATTGGACTTTTTTGATTCAATTAGCTGCTCAGTTAAGGCCGCCTTTAAGTAAGTACGGTTAGGCAACTGGGTTAAAGGGTCGTGATTCGCGAGAAACTCCAAGGCACGTGTTTTTGATGTAACTTCGGCTGTCATTCTGTTAAATGAGTCGACTAGATCATTCATTTCAAGCGTTGCTGGCGACGTCGCAGCGACCTTGTCGACATTTGTTTTATGGCTTGCTATCAATTTTGCAATGCGAGCCACTTCACCTACGGGCTTAGATATGAACCCAGACAAAAGCCAAGCTATAAACAATGCAAAAGCAATCCCTGCAACGCTAATAGCGAGCGCTATTCGAACAATCGCAATTGCGTGATCATGGAGCTCTGATAACGGCTGAGGCACCATGACTCCCCAGCCGGTCTCGGGCACGCTACTAAAACCCGCAACCATATCCGCTTCTAGTGCCGGTGAGTAGAAAAACGAAACCCCCTGTTCTCCCTGGATCATTCGGGCAACAGGTGCCACTGCTGAGATATCCTTAGCTTCAATAACCCATTGCTGACGAGGGTGTGCTAGAACCCGCCCAATGCCATCAACTATGGCTGCATGGCCTTTACGCCCAAAACTAATATCTTGCTGGAGTTGCAGGAAGTAATCGGTTTTTAGCTCCGCTATTAAAATCCCTTTTTGATGCTTTAAAGCCAAAGGTACAACAGGGGTACCCGCAACGACCTGTACGGGCAAGAACGAAAGATCGAGCTCACCCATATCTATTTGGGTTTCTATTTGGTGAAGTAACTGAGCGGAATGCGGTGACTCATTATCATCTGAAAGGTTCGATGACTCAAAGTAACTATGAAGGCGATCATCCTGATCAATCTGGTAGATTCTTGAAAAATGGAGAGCTTCCAGCAAAGGATCAAGGTCTTGGCTAGAGTGACTCTGCCCCGAGTGCATTTGCCTATGAGCTAAGCGGAGCACCTCTTCCACATCAGCAGCATAACGTGAGAGTGCACTTGTTAGGTTTTTTGCAACAAGAAGGTGCTTCTCTTGAACAGCAGTGTATTCTTTTTTAACTGCCCAATCGCTCACCCACACGCCCAATACAAAGACAGGGATTAGAGCAACCACACCAAAGCAAACAAATAGTAGGGTACGTAATCGAAACATAAGGAAACATCCCTTGTTACCACTAGCGGGTCCCTCCCACTAGCTACGATCTAAGGTATCACCAAATGATACGAGACACTATTCCAACTTTTGGCGCGCCATAACTAGTACATGAAAAACTACTGACGATAAATGGTTTCAATAAGGTGCCAGCCAAATTTGGTTTTAATTGGGCCATGAACCGTTAACACAGGCT
>JBMYSW010000007.1:51433-145718 GCA_049603715.1 Pontibacterium sp.
ATAAGGTGCCAGCCAAATTTGGTTTTAATTGGGCCATGAACCGTTAACACAGGCTTTTTAAATACTACGTCGTCAAAGGCTTTAACCATTTGACCACGACGAAACTCACCCAAGTCGCCAAAGCGCTTTTTTGACGGACAGGTGGAATACTTTTTTGCCAGCTGGCCAAAATCTTCGCCTTTTGCGATTTTATCTTTTAGGGCTTGAGCCTCTTCTTTGGTTTTCACCAAAATATGACGTGCGCAGGCTTTACTCATAAATCTCTCTCGATAAGGGTTGTGCTAAGCGACGAGTTTACCACGACTTAGGCGAGTGCCTTGACCACCGCAGGGATTTCACGCAAGTCGGTGACCATCACACTCACTTCAGCCGCTCTTTGGGCAGGCAGCTGATCTAGGGTGAGCACATCGTCTGGCTGAGCCTCGCCCGTCAGGTTGACCCAAATACTCGGCACTCCGATACTGCGCGCCCCTTGAATGTCATCAATCAGGTTATCGCCTACGTGAATCACTTCAGCCGCAGCCACACCGTGTTGTTCAAACGCGCGTAAAAAACTGTCGCGATGAGGCTTCATCACGCCTAAATCGTCGGCGGTATATTGGGCACTTAGGTGCTGATCTAGCCCAGCGGTTTTGATACAAGCATTGCCATTGGTGAGCGCAAAGCAATCAAGCCCTTGCGCGTTTAATTCGCTTAACATAGGCACCGCTTCGTCAAAGGGTGTGACCTGACGCCGTGCCGCGACAAAGTGCTCGAATGCTCGCTCTACTAGCCCATGACGTGCAGCTTCGCTAATACCCGCCTCGCAAAAACCAAGGTGCAACATTTGCTGGCGCACCCGACTGACACTGTAAGCAATTTCGGGCTGAGCCTTTAATACAGCAGAGCGCAAGTGAGCGAGATAATCCACCAAGGCCGCTGCCGGCGCTGCACCCTCGGCTGTGTTAGGGGCGATGGGCAACAGATGTGATACCGCCGGTTGGCGTTGGCTTAAAAAATCTACACCAAAGTTAGGCACGTGTTCGGCCAACCACAACAGCAGTGCGTGGTCAGCTTTTTTGATCACGGGGTCGGTATGCCAAAGGGTGTTGTCGAGATCAAAGCTCACACAGGTAATCGCCATGTTAAGTGCCTCTTTAGGTAACGCTGTGCCGTTAGTCGTTGGATTTCTTTTTTGCCCGTGGATGAGACTGACTGTATACGTCTTTTAAGTGGGCAAAGTCTAAATGGGTATAAACTTGGGTCGTTGAGAGGTCAGCATGACCGAGCATCTCTTGGACCGCGCGTAAATCACCGCTGCTTTCTAGCATATGGGTCGCAAAGCTATGACGCAATCGGTGAGGGTAAAGGTGGCTGTTAAGCTGGCTGGCATCACCCAGTTTTTTTAGCCTGAGTTGCACACCGCGCGTAGTTAGCTTTTGCCCACGCTGATTAATAAAAAGCGCCTGCTCTTCCCAGCTTGCGAGCTGCGCTCGTGCTGGCAGCCAGCGTGCCAGTGCCTCTTTTGCTTTTTGGCCAATGTGTATGTGGCGTGTTTTTCGACCTTTACCCACCACCCAAGCACTGCCCTCAGCTAGGTCGATATCTTGCACGGTTAAGCTCACCAGCTCAGCCACACGAATACCGGCACTGTAGAGCAGCTCGACCATGGCGAGGTCGCGCAGCATCCAAGGGTCGTCTGATGTTTGGTCGAGTAAGGTGTTTAAGTCTTGCGATTCGAGGGTTTCGGGGAGGCGTTTACTGATTTTAGGTGCTTGCACCCCTTTTGCGGGGTTAACACTGACATAACCTTCGCGCTGTAAAAAGCCGTAGAAGCTGCGTACCGCAGAGAGTACCCGGGCGATGCTGCGAGCGCTGAGCTCTTCGCGTTTGAGTTGCGCCAAAAATGAACGAATATGTTCGTCGGTGAGGCTACAAATTGCCCAAGACTCAGCCTGTGTAAGGTCACGACCGCTGAAATAAGTTAAGCGCTGCTCAACATAGTCGTAAAGGCGAGAGAGGTCTCGTCGGTAATTGCTTAAGGTGTGCGGCGACAGCTGGCGCTCGTACACCATGTGTTCACAAAATGCGACGAGCAGCTGCTGATCCGTTAATTGCGACATAAGTTGCGATATAAAATGCCTAACAAGTTACGCTGCTGCCCGTGATAAAGCGCGAAACCACGCGACTGGTCACATCGGCGGTGTAGCTTAAAAACAAGGTACTATCGTCGCTGGCAAAGTAGTTTTCGTCAAAGCTACCCAACGCCAACACGCCAAGGGTTTCACCATTGACCAAAGGTGCCACAGCTAACGAACCCACTTGCGGCGCTTTGTCGTCAAAAAGCGCTTGTTTTTGGCTATCGTCTAAGCGACCACAGGTTGGCACATTACTTTGCAAAAGGCTCGAAACCTCAGCCAATTGGCTTTCGCTAAACACACCGTAACTGTTGCCCTCGCCTGCGCGTGGGTCAATCAGCTTTAAGCTCATCAAGTCACTCGAAAAGTCATGACATAAGCTTTCTTGCAGCACGATGCCCACGTCTTCGAGGTTGTTACACTCCAATAATGAGATAACCAAACGCTGGGTTTTGCGTAATTTATCTTCGTTATCGGCGGCGTAAGCACGCATCATTTTGTTTTCTTTTTCGAGCATTTCGTTGCGTTCACGCAGCACCACCATTTGACGCTCAACCAACGACAAGGCTTTGCCGCTGCGGTGAGTAAAGGTCAAAGAACGTAATACATCCTGACGCTCGTTAAAAAAATCTGGGTGCGCTAGCAAGTAGTTAGCGACCAAATCGCCATTGATAGGGGTGTCGCCTAAGTTATTGCTCATACGGCTAATTGTCCTTCAAATACGGTTGCAACAGGGCCGGTCATTAATACCGAATGACCTGGGCCTTGCCACGTAATTTCTAGCTCGCCGCCCGGCAGCTCAACGGTTACGGTCGCATCGAGTAAGCCACGTAAAATACCCGAAACCACCGCGGCACACGCGCCTGTACCACATGCAAGGGTTTCACCTGCTCCGCGCTCAAACACACGCAGTTTTACACTGCTGCGGTTACACACTTCCATAAAGCCAATGTTGGCTTTTTTAGGGAAGATCGGGTGCGGTTCAAGTAGTGGGCCTAACACTTCAACCGGTGCTGTGTCTGCGCTGTCCACCACGAGTACACCGTGTGGGTTACCCATCGATACCGCGCCTAGCTCAAGGGTTTGCCCTTCCACCACCACAGGGTAGCTATTGGCTTGCGCTGGCGCATCAAACGGGATTTCGGCTGGCGCCAATACTGGCTCACCCATATCCACACGCACTTGGCCATCTTCGCGAATGGTTAGTAGCGCGCGGCCATTGGCGGTTTCGACACGAATGTCGCGACGACCAATAAGGTTTTTATCGTACACAAAGCGCGCAAAACAACGTGCGCCATTGCCACAGTTTTCGACTTCGGAGCCGTCGGCATTAAATATGCGATATTTAAAGTCGACCTCAGGTGAACTTGGCGGCTCTACGATTAATAGCTGGTCAAAACCGATACCAAAGTTTCGGTCAGACCACTTACGCACAAGATCTTCGGTGACCCTAAGGTGCTGGCTCACAAGGTCCAACACCATAAAGTCGTTACCCAAGCCGTGCATTTTTGTAAATTTAAGAAGCATCTGGCTCTCCTGTCACTGGCATCACTTGGCGAGTTAACTGTTTAAGGTAACAGCTTTTCGCCTTGAGTCAGCTCAGCCAAGGTTTCGCGACGACGGATCACAAAGCTGTCGCTGTCGTCTACCATCACTTCAGCCGCTTTTGGACGACTGTTGTAGTTAGAGGCCATAGTAAAACCATAAGCGCCTGCAGAGCAAACCGCCAATAAATCACCCGCTTCTAGGCTAAGCTTGCGCTCTTTACCCAAGAAATCGCCGGTCTCGCATACAGGGCCAACCAAGTCCCAAACCTTTTCTTCTGGGCCGTTGTCGCGCAGCTGAACAGGGATAATCTCTTGATATGCGCTGTAAAGTGAAGGACGAATAAGGTCATTCATCGCAGCATCAATAATCGCAAAGTGCTTTTCAGAGCCCGGCTTTAAGAACTCAACCTCGGTTACCAAAATACCTGCGTTCGCGGCAATGGAACGACCTGGCTCAAAAATCAAACCGATTTGGCGATCACCCAAGCGCTCGTAAATTTTCTCGATGTAATCTGCTGGCGCAGGCGGTGTTTCGTCGGTGTAGCACACGCCCAAGCCGCCACCTAGGTCGAGGTGGTGGATATGAATATCAGCTTCGGCCAAACGGTCTAGCAATACCAATAGGCGATCTAGCGCGTCTAAGAAAGGCGCCACTTCAGTTAGCTGGCTACCAATGTGGCAGTCCATACCAACGATATTCAGGCCTTTTAGACCTTTAGCACGAGTGTAAATACGAACCGCTTCTTCGATATCTACACCAAATTTGTTTTCTTTCAGGCCCGTAGAAATGTAGGGGTGTGTGCCCGCATCAACGTCGGGGTTTACACGCAATGAAATAGGCGCAATGGTGCCCATTGACTGAGCCACGGCATCAATGCGGTCAAGCTCTGCATCGGACTCTACGTTAAAGCAACGAATGCCCACTTCTAACGCGCGCTCAATTTCGTTCGCTTTTTTGCCCACGCCCGAAAATACCACTTTAGACGGGTCGCCACCGGCCTTAAGCACACGCTCCAACTCACCAATCGAGACGATATCAAAGCCAGCACCTAAACGCGCCAGCACGTTTAGTACAGCAATGTTAGAGTTTGCTTTAACGGCGTAACACACTAGCGCGTCTTTACCCTCAAGAGGCTGCGCGTAGCTTAAGTAAGCGCGCTCAAAGGCATCACGAGAGTAAACATATAAAGGCGTGCCGTGCGCTTTTGCCAATTCAGCAATGGCCACTTCTTCGCAAAATAGCTGACCATTTTTGTATTCAAAACTATCCATGGGTGTTCTCACTGTCTGTGGTGCCAAATTGAACCTGCGCCGTACTTGGCAGGGTCAGCGGGCCCTTTTGGCCGCAGCTGATAAAGGTCGTGGGTAACAAAATAAAGGCAACTAAAGCTATAGTGATTTTCATTTGGAGACCTTTTTAGGTTCAATATCGGCGATATCTGATGATTTGACGGAGATTATACCTGTCCACTTCGATGATGAGTACAGCTGTAAACTTGGTTATACTCTGTCACAGAAACGAATCAGCCTGTATTTGCTCATTTAGAGCCATACATCCGTAACAGTTAAGGTAGTGACATGACAGAGAGTGAATTTAATAACCGCGTTGACGAAACCCTTGAGCGCATTGAAGAAGCACTCGACGAGGCCGAAACCGACCTTGATTACCTTAACCAAGGCGGCGTACTCACGGTGATTTGTGAAAACAAAAGCCAAATTATTTTTACACGCCAAGGCCCAGTAAAGCAGCTTTGGGTCGCTGCACGTTCTGGCGGTTTTCATTTCGATTTTGATGCAGATAACCAACAATGGCTGCGTGATAGCGACCAAGCACCACTCAGTAGCGTTCTCGACCAAGCATTCGCCGAACAAGCCGGTGAGACATTCACCTTTGACTTTGCGTTTGACGCTTAATCGCCAAGAGCAACCTTCGTGACTCAAACCAACTCTATGCTCTCATCGCTCAGCCATCCGCGTTACTGGCGCTCATGGCTGGGCTTTGGTGTTCTTTGGCTTATCAGCCGATTGCCATTAAAAGTACAGTCGTCTATTGGCCGCGCACTCGGACGCTTTTTGCACAAGTACGTCAAACGACGTCGCCACATTGCCGAAGTTAATATTCAACACTGCTTCCCCGAGCTCTCTGCGACTGAGCAAAGTACACTCGTAAAAGAAAGCTTTGAGCAGCTAGGCCTTAGCTACATTGAGCTTGGCCGAGTGTGGTGGCCAAAGCCAAGCCTGTGGCAAGGCCGTTATAAAATTAATGGATTAGAGCACCTTCAAGCCGCACAAGCCGAAGGCGGTGTATTGCTCCTTTGTGGCCACTTCGCCCTACTTGACCTAGGCGCCAATATTTTAGGCCGCAACACCACCATGGACGGCATGTATCGCGCCAACAGCAACCCTGTGATGAGCTATTTGGAAAAACGCGGTCGCGAGAACTTTTTCGCGCATGCCATTGAACGCAGCGAAATTCGCGACTTAATTAAAGCCCTCAAGCAAAAGCGTACAGTTTGGTATGCACCTGACCAGGACTTTGGCCGCAAGAACACGGTGTTTGCTCCCTTCTTTGGTCAACCAGCTTCTACGCTCACCTCTCCGAGTCGTTTATCAAAAATGACCGGTGCAAAGGTGCTAACCGTCGCATTCCACCGTACCCAAGACAGCCAATACCTGATTGATATCTCTCCCGCTTTGGATAACTTTCCTAGTGGCGACGATGTAGCCGATGCCACTCGCTTAAATAAGGCTTTGGAAGACAATATTCGTAAATATCCAGCTCAGTACCTTTGGGTACATCGTCGGTTTAAGACGCAGGAAGAAGGTGGGGATATTTACCTTTAACCAAAAGCTTGTGAAAAGCTTCCGTTGGTTGACGATAGTCAATATACGATCATGCAGCTTTAAGCGACTCTTCATGAGAGAGAGCGTAAACCGAACGTCTTTCACGCTAATTGTATGAAGTATTAGCCAAGATCTCAAAACTAGCTTAAGATAGGCCCTATCTAGGGATTAGATCAGCTACTGTTCATATAAGCTTTTAAAACGATTTTAGATGGCAATAACATAACGCAGTCAGAGCTGACGCAAACAAGGAGCACAACATGGAATGGATACGTTTCCAGCATGGTAATACCACCCCAAGCATTAACCATCATCTATACCGTTTAACTTCGAATTTACCCCAAGTTTAAGCACTATCGATCAACCCCACGTTGCCTTAAACTTTTGTTTCGTTAACTCACCTAAGTAAGCAAATAGGTGAAAACATTTGCATCTAAGGAAGTGCCGACATGAACCCTTTACTTGACGCAATTACCGGCAAGATTGCAGCAGCCACGCTACACAAAAGCCCAATTGACCATATCGTTATCGAAAACTTTTTGCCTGAAGAAATGGCAGCCAAGCTATCAGGTGAGTTCGAAGACTGGAACAGCCCAACTTGGCACTCATATCAAAACGCGCTCGAACTAAAAAAGACATGTAACCAGTGGAACCTCTTCAAAAACGAAACTTACTTTTACTTCAGTCTTATCAACAGCGACGCAGTTGCTAAAGCTCTCTCTGAAAAGTTTGATATCGAAATGGTAAGTGACCCCGGACTTCATGGTGGCGGTCAGCATGCTCATGCTCAATCAGGCAACCTTAATCCACACCTAGATTATTCGATACACCCTAAATTAGGCCTAGAAAGACGAATAAATGTCATCTATTACCTATCAGACGAATACAATGAAACAGACGGGGGGCACTTTGGGCTGTGGGGTAATGAATCACCTTCAGAGCCTGGAGCTCTAGTCAAAGAAATAGCTCCTCTCTATAACTGTGCAGTGATATTCAACACTAGCCAAAATAGCTGGCATGGCATGAGCCGAAAATACGACCCAGCCCCAGGCAAGATGAGAAAAAGCCTCGCTTCTTATTATGTATCTGAACCCCGCGAAGACGCGTCAGAGCGTACTCGCGCATTATTCGCGCCGCGAGAAAATCAAGCTCATGACGAAGAAGTTTTGGATCTCATCAAAAAGCGGGCAGATGAAAAGCTTCACAAATCAACTTATCGCACAGAAGGCTAACAATGCTACGGTTAATTTTTAGAGGATCTCTTGCGCTAATTCGTATCATTTTACGCCCTTTCTTAGTAATGAGTGCAAGGCAGCGATATAAAAGGGGCGAGAGCGAGCAGTTTGAACAAGCTCGTCGCACCTTGAAGCAAGCACTATCAGACGCCAACCCGACGGAAACGAAGGTACTAGTGTTGGAGTGCTACAACGCTAAACTCAACGATTATTTCTCTGAAATAATCGAGTTAGCTTCACAACGATCCTTTTGTGTAGTTGTTGTCAACAACAATACATCAGTGAGCACCCCCGAAATAAAACCTTTGCCCCAGTTCAGTAGTACTTGTTTTTGGTTTGATACATATAATATCGGCCGAGACATAGGTGCAAGAAAGTTGGCATGGGAGCAACTTATCCAATCACAAGAGTACAGCTTTGAACGCGCAGTTTTCATCAATGACTCTACCCTCATACTGCGTAAAGAAGAGCTCATTCACGGATTAGATTTGGAGGGTAACCAACTCGCCATGACGTCTATGCCCAGCCAACCTGTGCCACACCCTCAGAGCTTTATTTGGAGCCTTCCAGCACCCTTACTGGACGACGCAACCATCCAAAACCTCTTTGTTTCTTACGAACCTCTAAACGATCGCTGGTGGGCCATCCAAAAAGGTGAAATTGAATTAGGTAAGGCCGTTATGCAAAGAGCATACGCACTAAAGTGCTCTACCAATTTCTTATTTTTAGATGACATTCAATCCACGTCATTAGAGCACCTAAGCAAAAAAGAGTTAATCGAAAAAGGGTTAGCCAACAAAAACGACCGAGTTCAGTCTGCTGAAAACGCTATTACCTACACAAACTTTTGCATCTCTGTTGGCAAAGTGCCTCTATTAGTGAAGAAGGAGCATGCGTCTCTTGCCCCAAGCTTAAAGTTTCCCTTTTTGTCGGAAGAGCTCTCTCCAAATGTTCATGATGAACTGGTTCGCCTTTTCAGTACAAGAAAGCCAGATACTTTTTGGTCTCAAATAAAGCGCAGCTTAGGGCTCCAAGTATAAATTGGAGCCTTTGCCGCACTTTTTTAATAATCCACTGTGTACTTATGAGCCAGAAACACACCACTCGCATGAACAGAAAAGACAACTCACACCCCACAGGCAGCAGCCTTACTACGGCACTTTTGTTATGGCCTACATGGCTTTGGTTTGCAAAACAAGATCTCCGCTCAAGGTATCGCGGCTCTGTTATCGGCCCTTTTTGGCTCGTACTAAACTTGGGTATGCTAGTAGCAGCTCTATCGTTAATATATGCAACGATTTTCGGGCTAGAGCTGCAGGTCTACGTTCCGCATATTACTACGGGTTTTTTAGCGTGGTTCTTAATAACACATACGGTTAATGAATCATGCACCGCCTTTATTAGTAACTCGCAGCTAATTCGGAACTATCCACTGCCACTAGGCGTGCATGTTCTGAGGGTTTTAGCACGTAACTTCTTCTTGATGCTTCACAACCTTATTGTTTACGGGGTAGTGGCGCTATCATTCGGAATAAGCCTTAATGTCAACACACTGCTAGTCATACCTGGAACTATATTAGTCTGTCTACTACTGTTTTTCTCAGGCTTCATTCTTGCCACGCTTTGCGCTCGATATCGCGACATTCCTCACATTGTTTCCAACGTGATGCAAGTAGTGATGTTCATCACTCCAATTATGTTCCTCAAGGACATGCTTAGCAGAAAAGCCTTTTTGGCCGAATTTAATCCCATCTATCATATGATCGAAGCTATTAGAGCACCTCTTTTGGGAACAGTGCCCGAGTTAACCACTTGGGGCTTCCTGATAGTAGCTAATATTGTCACTGCGTTTATAGCATTTAAATTAATGAAGCAGCTTGGTCACAGAGTTCCTTTTTGGATCTAATCACTATGTCACATACTTTTCTGTCTTTGTCAGATGCAACTTTAGCGTTTCGGATTTATGGCGCCGAAAGCCTTTCACTCAAAAAGAAGCTTATCAACATCGGAACGGGTGGTAGGCTAAGCAAAGAAGACGACAGCAATAATGTAGTCGTGAATGCGTTAAATAACATTTCTATAAACCTTAAACAGGGCGACCGTTTAGGTATTGTAGGTGGAAACGGTGCGGGGAAGTCTACACTTCTTAGAGTGCTTGCGGGCATATATAAACCTCAATCCGGCACACTTAAATCCAATGGTGAAATCGCCGCGATTATTGACCCGGCGATTGCATTAGACCCTTTTGCTACCGGAAGAGAGAATGTTCATTCACGAGCGGTGCTACTCGGGATCGATAAAAGCGAATACCAAAACTTTTTAGAAAGAGTTGCAACCATCTCAGAGCTTGGTGATTATTTAGAAATGCCAGTGCATAACTATTCATCAGGCATGATGATGCGTCTGAACTTTGCTTTGTCAATCGCCGTACAACCTGACATCCTTCTTCTGGATGAATGGTTAAGCGTTACCGACTTATCTTTCACCTCCAAAGCTGAGGCTCAGATGCAGCAGCTAGTCGACAACTCTAGAATATTAGTACTAGCATCTCATAGCTTAGACCTTCTGGAGCGTGTTTGTAATGTTGGCATCTGGCTTGATCAGGGTACTGTTCGCCACCAAGGGGCCATATGCGACACTATAGCAGCATACAAAAACCATGTTCACGATGGCGCTTAATTCGTCTTTGATGACAACTTAAGGTTACGCCCTTGATTAGCTTTAAACCTTTCAAGCAGCAACACAGGCCACCCAAAGACAGCTACTACCCTCGCGTGGCAGTAGTGTTAGGCTTTTATAATGGAAATAAGTACTTGAAGGAGCAGGTTACTTCTATTCTTGAGCAGAGAAAGGTCGAAACACACCTTTTTATCAGCGACGACTGCTCACCAGAGCACTTAGATATTGACGCACTAGACCTCAAGCCTGATCAGCAATACCGTGTGTATATTGGGAAACAGCCAGACAATAAAGGTTTTGCAAAAAACTTTTTACTATCAGCTACGTGTATTCCTCCCGAGTTCGAATATATTGCATTTAGTGATCAAGATGATATTTGGGAGCTAGACAAACTAGAGCGAGCAGTTTCAAAAATGGACGCGGGTGACCCTAAAACACCTTGTCTCTACTGTTCACAAGTAACCGCTTTTTCGACCTGCGAAACTGATACCCCTTTTACATTCCCTAAGTTTCAAGTCGAGCCAAGCTTTCGTCACGCATTAGTACAAAGTATTGCTCCCGGCTGCACAATGGTTCTAAACCAGCCCGCCATCGAGTTGATCAAAAAGGCCGTTTTTAACGTCAAGTCCATCCCGGCTCATGACTGGACCTGTTATCAATTGGTGACTGGGGTTGGTGGTCAAGTATTTCTTGACCAAGTCTCCAAGACTCGGTATCGCCAGCATGAAAACAACCAAATCGGCGCAAACCGAGGTCTCCAGTCGTTACATGAGAAACTCAACAGGCTCCGTAATAAAAAACTTCGACACTGGAATAAAGAAAATATCGAGCTGATATCTATGATTTCAGAACAACTCACCCATGATAATAGAAAGTGCTTTCACCACTTCACTGAAGCAAGCAACTCGCTACGGCTGTTAGCGCTACTTCATTTATTTAAATCAAAGGTTTACCGGGCTACACGCCTCGACACCTTCGCACTCTATATCGCAGCTTTGCTGGGGAGAGCTTAATATTGAGAAATAAATATCCCGAGTGTGGAGCACATTTATAATTTTCATTTATACTAACTTTCTTAATAGGGAAGCAGCATTTAATCACATCGAAGCTACCTAATTGCTCATAGTGATAGCTAAGTAACAGAAGGAAAAACATATGCCTCAAACATTTTTAGTCACAGGTGGTGCCGGATTTATAGGCTCAGCCGTAGTTCGCGAACTCATTGAAAACAGCGACCATACCGTTATCAATGTCGACAAGCTAACTTATGCTGGAAATTTAGAGTCACTCGCAGATGTTGAGCAGAACTCTCGATACAACTTCGTAAAAGCCGACATTTGTGACAGCTCGGCAATGAAGGCGCTCTTCGCAGAATATCAGCCTGATATTGTGATGCATTTAGCAGCCGAAAGTCATGTTGATAGATCAATTGACGGACCTTCAGCATTTATCGAGACTAATGTTATTGGAACCTACACGCTGTTGGAGGCGGCTCGATCATATTGGAACGAGTTGAAAACTAACAGCCCCCGTAAAGCGGAAAATTTTCGCTTTCACCATATTTCAACAGATGAGGTTTATGGTGACCTTCATGGCGAAGACGACCTATTTCTCGAAACAACCCCCTACGCTCCAAGCTCGCCATACTCCGCCAGTAAAGCAAGCTCAGATCACCTAGTTCGTGCTTGGCATCGAACTTATGGGCTACCGACGCTAGTGACTAATTGCTCGAATAACTACGGGCCTTATCACTTCCCTGAGAAATTAATACCTCTCATGATTTTAAATGCTCTCGCTGGTAAGGCGCTTCCTGTTTACGGTAACGGTGAACAAGTTCGAGATTGGCTATTTGTAGAAGACCATGCACGAGCACTTATTCTAGTCGCTCAAAAAGGCAAAATCGCTGACACCTACAATATCGGTGGCCACAATGAAAAGCAAAATATCGAAGTAGTTAAAACCCTTTGCTCACTTCTTGAAGAGCTAGCTCCAAACAAACCTGAAGGCGTAGAGAAATACGAGGATTTAATTACTTATGTCCAAGACCGCCCAGGGCATGATTTGAGATACGCAATTGACGCGTCAAAAATCGAGAAGACACTCGGGTGGACCCCTGAAGAGACATTTGAATCAGGTCTAAAGAAGACTGTAGAGTGGTATTTAAGTAACGAAGCTTGGTGGCAGCGCGTTTTAGATGGTAGCTACCAGGGTGAGCGCTTAGGAACGGGGCTATGAAGATTTTTTTAACAGGCTCCTCGGGCCAGGTAGGCTTTGAGCTTCTTCGCGACCTAAGCACCATAGGAGTTGTAACCGCCCCTAGCAGGCAAGAGCTGGATTTATCCGATACAGCCGCTGTTTCCAGCTTTTTGGAACAACTCCAGCCTGACTTAATCGTTAATCCAGCGGCTTGGACAGCGGTTGACGCGGCGGAGGGAAATGAGGTTGGCGCAACACTACTTAACCAATCTCTTCCCGAGGCATTAAGCCTTTATGCGAAGCAACAACAGACACCGATAATTCATTTTTCGACAGACTATGTGTACCCAGGTAATGGTGACTCGCCTTGGTCTGAGGAAAGTGAGACAGGCCCGTTATCCATCTATGGCCGAACCAAGTTGGCGGGGGATAACACCATCAAGCAAAGCGGCGTTCCACATCTAATTTTTCGAACAAGCTGGGTCTACGCTGCACGTGGTAACAACTTTTTGCGTACAATGCTTCGACTAGGTATGGAGCGTGAAAGCCTGAGTGTTGTAAATGATCAAATTGGGGCTCCTACTCCAGCTCGACTCATTTCATGTATTACCCTGTTAGCAGCGACTAGGCTGTTGAGCAACACAATCGAAACAGGCACCTATCACCTTGTTACAAACGGTTATACGAGTTGGCACGGTTTCGCAAAAGAAATTTTTCAGCAAGTTCAAGGTCGGCTTCCGCTCAGTATTGACCCAGTGGCTTTGCAGGGCATTCCTAGCTCGGAATATCCGACCCCTGCAACAAGGCCTCTAAACTCACGACTTGACGTTTCAAAGCTTGAGGCTGCTTTAGGCATTCAAATGCCAACTTGGCAAAGCCAATTGAAACTTACTCTTGACGAATACTTACAGCACAACAGCTAAGGATTACCCATGGCACGCAAAGGAATTATCCTAGCCGGAGGCTCTGGCACTCGGCTCCACCCAATTACTCGTGGTGTATCGAAACAACTTCTGCCCATCTACGATAAGCCCATGATCTTTTACCCTATTTCGGTACTCATGTTGGCTGGAATAAAAGATATTCTTATCATTTCGACACCAGAAGACCTGCCGCAATACAAAAAGTTACTCGGTAACGGCTCACAGTACGGCATCAACTTTCAATATGCTGAGCAGCCTTCTCCAGACGGACTCGCTCAAGCATTTATCATTGGCGAGGAGTTTATCGGCAATGACCCTGTTTGCTTAGTACTTGGCGATAATATTTTCCATGGCCAGCGCTTTTCAGAGCAACTTGAGCGAGCATCTTCACACCCGTCAGGCGCAACGGTGTTTGGTTACCTAGTCCATGATCCAGAGAGGTTTGGTGTCGTAGACTTTGATGAAACTGGCAAAGCTCTGTCAATTGAAGAGAAGCCAGAAAATCCGAAATCAAGCTATGCTGTTACCGGGCTTTATTTTTATGACAATGACGTCGTGGAAATAGCAAAAAACGTAAAGCCTTCGCCGCGTGGTGAGTTAGAAATCACGACAGTAAATAACATTTATTTAGAGCGTGGAGACCTCAGAGTAGAGCGACTGGGTCGCGGGTTTGCTTGGTTAGATACCGGCACACATGATAGCTTGCTAGAAGCTTCGCAGTATGTTCAAACAATCGAGCATAGACAAGGTTTAAAAGTCGCTTGCTTAGAAGAGATTGCATGGCGTAAAGGCTGGATCAACAACGAACAGCTAACAGAGTGCGGTAACGCCCTTAAAAAGACTGCATATGGGCAATACCTTCTAAAGCTATTAACTGAGAGGTGAAAACTGGCTATGGAATATGAACCATTAGATATCCCTGACGTTGTTCTCTTAAAGCCTCAAGTGTTTGGTGACGACAGAGGCTTTTTCATGGAAACATTCAGACAATGCGAGTTTGAAAAGCACTGTGGTAACTTTCAATTTGTGCAAGATAATCACAGCAAGTCTTCCGTCGGTATTTTGAGAGGCCTTCACTTTCAGTTAGAAAACCCCCAGGGCAAGCTCGTTCGTGTCATTAAAGGTGAAGTTTTTGATGTTGCTGTTGATATGCGCCGCTCGTCACCCACTTTCGGTAAATGGGTGGGCGCTACACTGAGTGCCGAAAATAAGAATATGCTATGGATCCCACCAGGGTTTGCTCATGGTTTTTATGTTACGCAACCAGATACAGAGTTTACATACAAATGTACCGACTATTATGCCCCTGGAGATGAATACTCTTTACTATGGAATGACAAAAGCATCGGCATTGAGTGGCCGCTAATTGATGGCGATAAACCCGTCCTATCTGACAAGGACGCTCAAGGCCAGCCGTTTGGTCAAATTAGTACATTCAACTAGCACCGTTACTGCCGCGTTGAGCTTACATCTATAGTTCCACGCGGCACTTGTCAAAAGGCCCCACCATGGTCACTGTCTCAATTGTTAGTCACCTTCACGGCAAGCTTATACCTCCACTCGTAGAACAACTATTACGTTTTGACAGTGTTCAACGTGTTATAGTCACGATCAACATACCTGAACCAATATCTCTACCTCCACACACCAAACTCCTAGTTGTTCACAACTCAAAGCCGCTGGGGTTCGGAAGCAATCACAATAATGCTTTCAAGCACTGCACTAGCACTTACTTTTGCCCTCTTAATCCAGATATTACTGTTTATGAAGACATCTTTATTCCACTGGTCGCGGAACTAGAAAAGCATAACGCGCACCTCGCCGCACCACTGATCTTGAGCCCATCAGGAGATTTAGAAGACAGTGTTCGCTTTTTTCCGACGCCTTGTTCCCTATTAAAAAAGGCAGTATTCAAATCTAAAGGGACTTATGTCGTACCACAAAGCGGAGAGGTATTTTGCCCTGAGTGGGTCGCAGGGATGTTCTTAGTCTTCAAAAGTCAAAGCTACGATGACATCGGTGGGTTTGATGAGCGCTTCTATCTTTACTACGAAGATGTCGACATTTGCGCTCGATTGTGGAAAAACGACCAGAAAGTTATCGTCGTGCCTTCCGTATCTGCTATTCACGAGGCTCAACGAGACAGCCATAACAACTTTTGGCATGGGCGCCGGCACTTTGTCAGCATGTTGCGATACTTTGTTAAACATTTAGCAAGGCTCCCTAGAGCCGAGAATTGAGTATGGCTCACATTGTTATCACAGGCACCAACGGATTTATTGGTCAGCACCTAGAAAAACACCTTACGCAAAGCGGCCACGCAGTAACTGGCACATCCCGTCATGGCGATAGTCAGCGACTGGCTCTTGGCGACCTATCAAGAGAGATAAACCCCGAGCTAGACTTCACTTCTTTTAATTGTATCGTGCATTTAGCGGGGCTAGCGGGTGGGCAGCATACTGAAGAGGAGTATCTGCAGGTAAACAGCCACAGCACACTAGCGCTAGCCCAAAAAGCTGCGGCCGAAGGTTTACAGCGCTTTGTGTTTGTTAGCTCAGCCAAAGTAAATGGTGAAGTCACTACAACAACGCCTTTTCGACATGATGATACGCCCTCACCTCAGTCGCTTTATGCTCAATCTAAGCACCATTCAGAACAAGCCCTTTGGCAATGGCACCAAGCCTCTGGTACGGCTATGGAGCTGGTGGTGATTCGACCACCCGTGGTTTATGGCCCAGGACTGGCGGGTAACCTAAGCTTATTAGCTAAGCTCACGGCGCTTTCCTTACCGATACCTCTAAAGAGTATTCACAATAAACGCTCAATGGTGGGTATTGATAACCTCGTCGACTTTATTCAGCACTGCTGCATACACCCTAATGCCGCAGGAAAAACCTTTTTGGTTAGCGACAATGAAGACTTATCAACCCCTGAGCTGCTCAAGCTGATTGCCAGAGCACAGGGCAAGAGTGCCTTTTTACTGCCCTTCCCTGAAGCGGTGTTAATACGCGTACTAAAGGGCGTCGGGCTGAGCAAGATCAGCGAGAGCCTGCTCGAGTCATCACAAGTGGATATCGACTTTAGCGCCGAACAGTTACAATGGTCACCTCCGTTTTCGGCAAACGACCAAATTTACAAAGCATTCTGCCGCTCGCACTAGGAATTATCATGCTACGCCTGCTCGACATTGTTTTCGCTCTCATCGGCCTCACGCTGCTATTGCCCGTCATCCTACTCTTATTGGTAATTGGATACGTTGATACAGGCTCGCCACTATTTTTTCAGCAACGCTTGGGGCGATTCCAAAAGCCATTTACCCTGGTCAAGTTTAGAACCATGTCGTTAGGTACCGCATCTGTCGCTAGCCATCTTGTATCTGGCGCACAAATCACAAAATACGGTGCCTTCTTGCGTAAGACCAAACTCGACGAGTTACCGCAATTATGGAATGTGTTAACGGGCGATATGAGCCTTGTTGGCCCTCGTCCAGGGTTAGAAAACCAGCTAGCCCTAACCGCCGCGCGTGCTGCCTTGGGCGTGTTTGACGCCCGACCAGGTATCACTGGCCTCGCTCAGGTAAGCGGCATTGATATGTCAACACCTGAAAAACTGGCCGAAGTGGATAAGCAAATGCTGCGCTCGCTGAGTTTGAAGTCTTACATGAAATACATACTTCAAACAGCGACGGGTAAGGGGCAAGGTGATGCGGCTAAGCGTTAAGGCGGACTAGACTAGTAGTCACTTTATCCAAGACTCCCGAGTGGGCTTCAAGGTAAGCCCTTGCTTTAGCCCCATGAGCCTCACGATAAGGTTTATCAACCAGTAAGCGCGACAGCCGTCTCACCGCAGCTTCTTGATCAGCCACAATAAACGCCGCTTCTTGCTCAACCATTTCCGCAAACATTGTCGCAAAGTTATGAATATGAGGCCCAGTCACAGGCGCTATGCCATGATAAGCGGGCTCCAGCGGGTTATGCCCGCCTACAGGTTTAAAACTTCCGCCTATTAGAACGGCATCTGCGCAGGCATACAAAGCGGCAAGCTCACCCAACGTATCACTCAAGTAAACATCGCAGCGTGAGTCGAGGGCTTCTGGCTTATCGTGCGTTTGCGAACGGCGCACCAACTGCAAGCTTTGGCTTTTAACCAGCTCAGCGACTTCGTCAAAGCGTTCTGGGTGGCGAGGCGCAATAACAAGCAACAGCTCAGGAATCTCTTTGCGCAGCTTGTGAAAGGTTTCGAGGCCTAACGCCTCTTCCGTCTCATGGGTGCTTGCCAGTAACCATACAGGTCGTGTCGCACCCCACTGCTCACGTAGCGCGATAAAACTCTGTCGCTGCTTCTCATCCACCGATACATCAAACTTAATACTGCCCGTCACAGTCACTTTATCAGGGTCAGCTCCCAGCCCAATTAAGCGTTGGGCATCGGCGTCAAACTGAGCATAAATATGGCTCATCCCCTTTAGCGCAGGCTCAACAAGGGCCGATATTTTACGATAGCCCTTGGCCGATTTTTCCGAAAGGCGGGCATTTACGAGTACCACAGGCACCTGCGCTTCGTTCGCTTTGGTGATGAGGTTTGGCCAAATTTCAGTCTCCACCAGCACAAGCGCTCGAGGTGCCAGTTGCTTGAAGGCTTTGGCAACAAAACAGGGTAAGTCATAGGGTAAAAAGATATGCTGCGCTAAACCCTTTAGCTGCTCAGCGACACGATCCGCGCCCGTTAGAGTCACCGTCGACACCACAATTGGTAACTGCGGCTCGGCGTCTTTCAGCGCTTTGACCAAAGGCACAATCGCCATCACCTCTCCCACTGAGGCTGCATGAATCCACAAGGGGCGATCTGACTGTTCAGGCGTGTTGCCCAAACGTTCACCAAAACGTAACCATTGGCGAGAATTTGAGCGCGCTCGCCACGCCACTCGCCCTACTAATACAGGCAAGGCCACAGCCCACAACCCAGAATAGCCCCAACGACTCAAGCGATGTTTAAACGAGGTGTGGGTTCGCGTGTCTGCCATTATGAAAACCTAGAAATGAAAAGAGGGAAAGCATTGAGGTAGGGCCTAAGTTTACGCGAAAAAAAAGCGCGATAAAGCGTTAAGAACAACGAATTTGCCAATAGCGAAGGCGAAGAGTTGCACCCACTAAAAGCTTGCGTGTAAGGTAACACCCTCACACACAAACGTGTTTTATCTCTCTTTTATTTGCAGGCAACCGAGCAGTGGCAAGCGACAAAATTTTAATTATTGGCCCGTCGTGGGTTGGCGATATGGTTATGGCGCAAAGCCTATTTAAAACCCTTAAGCGCGAACGCCCCCACTGCCAAATTGATGTTCTAGCACCCCAATGGAGTTTTCCATTGCTGGAGCGCATGCCCGAAGTTAGCGAAGGTATTTCAATGCCGGTTGGTCACGGCGCGTTAGAGTTATCAACTCGCAAAGCTCTCGGTAAGTCCTTACAGTCAAAGGGCTACACTGAGGCAATTGTTTTACCAAACTCGCTTAAGTCAGCCTTGGTGCCTTTTTTTGCGAAAATACCCAAACGCACAGGCTGGCTGGGTGAGGTGCGTTATGGCTTGCTTAACAACCGTCGTAAGTTGGTGAAGCCCGACTTTCCGCTGATGATTGATCGTTTTAATGCGCTTGCCTTTACCAAAAGCCACGTTAAAACCGCGAAAGACTTTTCGGCAAAGCACCCTATTCCCGAGCTTATTACTAACGCAGATGACGTGAACACCGCCATTAGCGAAATGACGCTAAATCGCGATAAGCCCGTACTCGCCCTTTGCCCCGGCGCAGAGTTTGGCGAGGCTAAACGCTGGCCTGCCGAGCATTATGCGACGGTCGCTCAGCAAAAGCTTAACGAGGGCTGGCAAGTATGGCTTATGGGCTCAACCAAAGATGTGGAAGCAGGCCAAGCCATTGTGGATTTAATCCATACCGAGCAACAAGGCGACTGCCACATTTTGGCAGGTAAAACACGACTCGACCAAGCCATCGACTTATTATCAGTAGCCGATGCGGTAGTTTCTAACGATTCGGGCTTAATGCACATCAGCGCCGCCTTACACCGATCACTTGTAGTGGTGTACGGATCATCATCGCCTAAATTCACACCACCGTTGAGCGATAATACCGCCATTGTACAAACAGACTTAGAGTGCAGCCCTTGTTTTAAGCGCGTGTGCCCACTAGGCCATGGCGATTGCCTGAAAAAGCTAAGCCCGAATACGGTTATCGAATCACTCGCCAAGCTGGCTACCAACAGCACAGTTGAGGCTATCAACCTCGCACACCCAGCCTAATTATACGGCCCAAGGTAAGTAAGGACTCACCCATGCGCGTACTCATTGTTAAAACCTCTTCCATGGGTGACTTAATCCACACCTTACCTGCACTCACCGATGCGCAAAACGCCATTCCTGGTATTCGCTTTGACTGGGTATCAGAGGCTGGTTTTGCAGAGGTGCCTACATGGCACCCGGCTGTGGATAAAGTAGTTCCTGTTTCAATTCGTCGCTGGCGAAAGTCGCTCTTTAGCCAGCAAACACGCCAAGAGTGGAAAGCCTACAAAAGCGACTTACAAAGCCGTGAATACGACCTCATTATTGATGCCCAAGGCTTAGTTAAGAGTGCAGCACTGGTCGCACGTTTAGCTAAAGGCCCAAAGGCTGGGTTTGATAAACACAGCGCTCGTGAGCCACTTGCCAGCCGTTTTTATGACCGCACTTTTGCGGTAGAAAAACATCAACACGCGGTAGAGCGCATACGCCAACTCTTCGCTCAAGCCTTGGGTTACGAGTTACCTACAAGCTACGGCCAAGCGAATATTCAAGCAACACTGCTGGCATCGGGCCAAGCCAACTTAACCGATACATCGCCTTATTTGGTGTTTCTCCACTCCACCACTCGCCACGAAAAGCACTGGCCCGAAAGTTACTGGGAAGCGCTAATCAAGCAAGCTACAGACGCAGGCTGGAAAGTAAAATTGCCATGGGGGAGTGAAGCAGAGCAAGCACGCGCCAAGCGTCTTGCCGCGATAGCACCACAGCACGCAGAAGTGCTACCTAAGCTTAGCCTAACAAAAGTTGCAGAGGTGCTTGCGGGCGCGAGCGCAGTGGTGTCTGTGGATACGGGTTTGGCCCATTTGACGGCTGCGCTGGACAAAAACAACGTTATTTTATATGCCAGCACCAACCCAGAACTGATTGGTGGTTATGGTGCAAATCAGGTGTTTTTACAGGCTAAAGACTGTCCAGCTACCGACACAGTCACAGACCCAATCGGCTTTGCACCGCTCACGCCAGAGATCGTTTGGCAAACTCTTTGTGAGTTTGAGTCGGTATCAGTGAAGGCTTAAAGGTACTGGTCTAAGCCTTGGTGAGCACGGATATGGTCGGAGTTCATCGACTCCATTAAGCGAGCATAGTTTTCGTCATGGCCACTACGGTCATGCTCATTGTGCCATAAGTGCATTACCGTCGTAGCGAACTTACCGCTGGCGCACTTCACGCCCGCTCGTAGCAAGCGAATCGCAAACTCAGAGTCTTCATAGCCCCATCCAACAAAGGACTCATCAAAGCCGTTTACCCGCTCAAGGTCTTGCTTCCATACACCGAGATTACAGGTTTTTACACCTTTCCAACGCTTAGGGTTTGCGTAACGTAACGGCCCGAGTGGTAGTTCTTTGAGACTACGAGGACGGTTAATTTCAACCTTGTAACACTCTTTCACCGATAACTTATGCGGCGCTAGCCCGTGGGTAATCACTTCATGGCTATAAGCTTTTGATAGCAAAACGCGATTACCCGCCACAAACCAACCTTGCTTAGCTAGGCGCTGGTGCTGAGCAATAAAACGAGGGCGAATGACACAGTCGCCATCAATGTACACAAGGTACTCTCCGGTTGCCGCCGCAGCAGCTTTATTACGAATAGCACTTGCTCTAAAGCCTTCATCTGGTTGCCAAACATGGGTTAACTCAACGCCCTTTGCCTCAAAGTCGCTACGCCATTGCTCTATACACACCTTGGTATCACCCGTAGAACCATCGTCTGCAATAACCACTTGCTGGCAAGGCACTTCCTGGTCCATCACACTCGCCAGCACGCGGTCTAACGCAAGTGGCCAATTATAGGTCGTAATAATTAAACTGATGGTCGGCATAGGTTCTAACGGCTTAATAGAAATTACTGATCAGGTTTATCAGCTTGGACGGGCTGAGACAGCAGTGCAAGCTTGGCGTACTTATAATAAGTACCCTGAGCATTAGAGATGGCTAGCATTAAACCATGAGAGCCATCTAAAAAGCCCGCTTTTAAAATATAAGTACGGAGGAACGAAAATGCGCCTTTAAACACCGCTTTTTTCACCGTCGAGCGCTTACCTGCCTCAAACTGAGCTTGTGCAGACAGCTGCGAATATTGATTCATTTTGTCGACTACTTGATCCAACGATGTAAACGAATAGTGAATCAGAGACGATTTAAGCTTTTGGCATTGCCCCTTCACCACCACCTTTTCGTGTACGAGGTCGTTAGTAAACTCCGCCTTGTCACGACGGAACAGGCGTAAAACATAATCAGGATGCCAGCCGCTGTGCTTGATAAAGCGACCACAGTAAGACGATAAACGAGGAATCTCAAAACCCGCCACCGCTTCATCCGAGTTCATTGCCGCTAATAGCTCTGCTTTCAACTCAGGTGAAACACGCTCATCAGCATCAATAGACAACACCCAAGGCTGAGTCGCCATCGCCAAAGCACGGTTCTTTTGCATCCCAAATCCAGGCCAGTCGGTTTCCAGTACTTTACAACCATACTCGCGACAAATCGCCACCGTATCATCACTACTACCCGAGTCGACAACAACAATTTCGTCCGCCCACGCCACGCTTTTTAAGCAGTCAGCGATATTCGCAGACTCGTTTCGGGTGATGATAATGACAGAGAGCATGGTTTGGTTTCCTAATTATCAGCTGTTGGTGGCTTAGTGCCTGCAACAAATATGAACGCAGGCATTCTAGCACCGGCAAACATCAAACTCAGCGCGCTCGCAAATAAAATGCCGTCACCGTGGTCCATGATGGATGAGTTAAATAGGCCGGCGACAAAAACTAAACCAGCAATCGGAACACCTGACTTCATCCAAGCACATTCGGCCCTGATACCCATATCTTTACTGCGGTAAAAAGCAGTGGAAAAAATAAACCCTAAATACAGCAATATCCCGACGACACCACTTTGCATACCAATCATCAGAATCTCGTTGTGCGCATTTCTGGTTGGTTCCCAATAAGTTATAAGGGAGGAGTGTACCTGCTGATAAGCTTGCTCAAAGCTACCCACGCCATAACCCAATATCCAGTGGTCAAAAAAGGCTAGACAAGAAACTACCCAATATTCCAGGCGAATATCGGCGACCTGTAATTGTTCAGCCAGCGCTGCCCCCTCTGGTAAAACTAGGTGCTCATGACCACTCAATACCCGTATATGATCCGCACCAAACAGAACTAATAACCCAATCAAAACTACCAGTGCAGCAAAAACTAACCCTAGGGCTTTTTTAAAACCTAATCGCTCTAACAATGCGAATGAACATATCCCCAGAAAGCACACATAACCCGTTCGCCCGTTTTCGATAAAAAACACACTAAACGCCGTTAATAAAAAGATGCCCCAAGCCAAATAACGGTAACTTAGGTGCGAAAATACTCGCTCACTAAGCGCCAAACGTAACGTTAAATAAGCAAAAAGCGACATGGATACGCCATGAAAAATTCTATTCTTTAAACTGTGCTCATTTTCCGTCCAATCCACCCAGTCAAAATGAATTAAGTATGATGCGATTAACGATAATAACAGGCTGGCGTAAAGCACAGAGGCAGCTGCATCTCTAATGTTAGGCCGCTGTTTCAAGAGCATGACAAAAACGGGGATAAGTAATAGCTCACGATACTTGGCCAAAAAGCTCAGTCCCTCAGTCACGGAAACGAGCCCCCACAAAGAACTCAGGCCCAGCCAAGCAAACAGTGTTAGGCCTATAGCCAAAGCAGGGTAAGCGCTTAATGTGTTTAGCCAGTAGCGCAAGGAAAACGAGCAAAGCCCAAACAATAGTGCAAACCCAAACAAAAGGTTATGTGCGGCAGTACCCAGAAGCGGAATCGTGAAAACCCCAGCAACGATCAGCCATTGTGCCACAGCTTGCAGAAGGAGCTGACTCCGACTCGCATTAAAAAGATCTGGAGCTGTTCCTTGTTTATACATTACTTCGTTACCTACGGTCCTTATTTAGTGAGCGATACAGCCTTACATGGCGCTCGGCTAAGCGCTGCCACGTTAGGCTAATTTCACTTGGTCGTTCTAATTCAGTTTCAGAGGCCATCAACTCAAGCGAAGCTCTCCAGCTCTCGACATCCAAAGCCAACACCTGCCCCATTTCAGACTCGATCATTGGCGCAATGCCACAGTACTCAGAAACCAAGACTCGACAGCCCGCAGCATTCGCTTCTGCAATAGCCATCCCAAAAGGTTCATTGCGTGCTGGATGCAATAACACATCGGCCTCAGCCAATAAGGCTAAAGGCTCCGCCCAACCTGTGAGTAAGTAACTATCACTTGGCCATTGTTTGAATAGAGCGGCAATCTCGTCACATTCGGGGCCAGCAACCGTTAGGTGTAGAGTGTGATTTTGAGCAAGTGGTGCCAGTGCGTCGGCTAAAATATCTAAGCCTTTACGCTTCCACTCTTTACCAATAAAGACACAACGTAAAGGTTCCCCAGCCATGCGTGCTTTTCGAGTTTCTCGAAGTTGATAAAAGGCTTCAGAAACGCCCGGTAGCGCAGGTTCCCCTAGGCGAGCTTTCACGCCAGGGTAGTAGTTGAGTAGTTGCTCGGCAATGGGTTGCGAGTTAGGTAAAACACACTGAACCTGTTCACCCAACACTTCGCGACGCTCTAAAAACTCCCAAGTGCGAAGGCGAGGTGAAAGGGCATCGAGTAGCCGACGTTTACGAGTCAAAATGGAAGGCCCATGAATCGTCGTGACATGGTGCACAGCCGTGCGTTCGTGACTGTGTATCACTTCACCTTGGTGAGGATGTTGAGCAAAGTAATCACTCACCGCAGCCGAAAACTTTTTCATCGAGCGCCAACGCGGTTTTGGCTTAATCACGCCTAGGGTTTTAACGGTAATAGTGCCTTTGCATTGATCAGAGAGAATTAAAGGCTCCTCTTGTTGCTCGCATACCACAGTGACCTGCTCTCCGAGCTCTGCCAACGCGTGTGTCAGTTCCCAGACATACTTCTCCATACCACCTTTTGTTGAATAACGGCGGACAACGTGAACACTCGCCGTCACGACACCTCACCTTTTTCAACAAAAGTGGGATAGGTTTTTGCGTTTACCTTTTTGCTGACATCCGTGTAGTGCTTTTTACTCAGCTCTTTACCAAAGCGCTCTTCTAACCAGAACTTCTTGCGCACTTTTTTATCGCGCTTACTTAATTTGTAATCGGGGTTCTGGCTAAAATTCCATTCAGCATGATTTTTAAGCCAATCACTCACAATAGCTGGGTGAGTACCTTTAAACGGGCGTAAAACAGCGGTATCGATATTGCCATAACCTGGAAAAGGCTCAGCTGGCTTATCCCAGTATTTGGAAACCTGATCGATCTTTTCTTGCATATCAGCCACGCTACGAACGTGGCCGTAATGGTAAATATTCGCGCCTGCATGAACGGCTTTTGGATAGCGGCCTTTTTTGTTTTTATCTAAAACAACAAAAAACAAACCATCAGGTGCAATGCTGCGAATTGAGTTACGAATTACGCGCGGCGCGCGGCGGTAGCCCGACACACCCACTTGGTTAGGCGTACCATAAAAGTGGAAGAAGTCGAAATACATAGCTTCCACTTCAGGGTCATTAAGGTGACGTTCCATCGTTTGACGAATATTCTGGCATTCGTTTTCATGCAGAACCTCGTCCCCCTCAATATAGAGAAGCCAGTCGCCGGTGCAGTTAAACATGCCAATCATTTTTTGTTGACCGTAGACATAACCACGGTCCTGCATTTTTTCATTCCAGTGGCTGTGGACAATACGAATTTTAGGGTCGTTAATGCTTTTTAAGGCTTCTTCAGTGCCATCATCGCTCTTGCCCAATACCACAACAAACTCGTCACAAATAGGCAGCGCAGAGCGAATGCTTTCCAAAAATGGGTAGCCCAGCATGTTACCGTTTCGAATAAAGGTAAAACCACTAACTTTCATATTGTTCTCTTTCACTGGCTCAGTCATGACATTAACTCTGCTTTAAAAGCTCTGCCACCAGCTGACTTAAGTCTTCGTATATCCCCGTGCCCTCAGGTAATGTTTTGCCAGCATCTAATGTGCGCTGACCTTTACCTGTTTTCACTAAAAAGGGCCTTACGCCAACAGCAGCGCCCGCCTCTAAATCCCTTAGACTATCGCCCACCATGATGGCGTCATTCGCATCAACATTAAATTCGTCGAGTAGAGAGGACACCATACCTGGCAACGGCTTGCGGCAGCTACATTGGTCATCGGGGCCATGAGGACACCACAACACTCGGCTTATTTTGCCACCGGCCTGCTCAACCAGCTCATGCATTTTGGCGTGCATATCCGCCAAGGTTTGCTCGCTAAAGTAACCGCGAGCAATACCCGACTGGTTAGTCGCCACAGCCACAATAATGCCCGCCTGAGATAAACGAGCGATCGCCTCGGCGCTACCCGGTAACGCAATCCACTCATCCACCGACTTTACATAATCATCGGAGTCTTGGTTGATCACACCGTCGCGATCAAGAATAACGAGCTTCATGCGCTCTGGTATTCCACATCCAGCGCTTCACATAAGCAGTGCCCGATAAAGATATGAGCTTCCTGAATTCGCGCCGTTTCGGTATGAGGTACACACAAGCAATGCTTGGTTTGAGACTTTAAGCGACCGCCAGTTTCACCTGTCCATGCCCACGTCATTGCACCAATTTCGTTTGCAGCCTGCATGGCATCAAGGATGTTTGCGCTATTGCCTGACGTTGATAAGCCCACCACCACATCTTCTGGGCGGCATAGTGCCTGAATTTGACGAGTGAAAACGGTCTCAAAGCTGTAGTCGTTGCTGTGGGCTGTCAAAATCGACGTATCGACAGTTAGCGCAATTGAAGCAAGAGGCGAACGCTCTGCCTTGTAACGCACCACAAACTCAGCTGCCAAATGTTGGCTATCGGCGGCACTGCCACCGTTGCCCATAAAAATAACTTTGCCGCCAGCTTTTAACGATTCCGAGATCTGCTGGATCAGCAACTCAAAGTCAGGCAACAGCTGTTCTAAAATATCAAAAAGCTCACGATGGCGGGCTAAAGCGCCATTAAAAACCTGTGCAGTGTTTTCAGTGGTCATCTTAGTTTCCGTAGCCAAAGCGGTTGTAAATCGACTTAATCGCCGGCGCATACTGAGCGATACCCTGCTCTAACGTCATGCTTGGCGAGTAACCGAGGCGCGACTTCGACAGGGAAATATCCGCTTCGGTATGAGTTTGGTAGCCAGTGTAAGGGTTCGGGAAGTATTCCACATCCACATTGGTACCCAACACATCTTGCAAGATATCCACAATATCCTGGAAGCTACGGCAGTGGCCTGTACCCACGTTAAATACACCGCTGGTTGGCGACGCCATCGCTAAGAGGTTTGCTTCAACAATGTCGTTGATGTGAACAAAGTCGCGGAAGATTTTATCCGAGCCTTCAAACAAGCGTGGGTTACGACCGTCTAGCAACTGAAGACCTAGCTGCAAGACCATAGAGGCAGTTTTGCCTTTAAAGTACTCACCGTCGCCATAGGCATTAAAGTAACGTAAGCCCACGGTACGGATTGAGCTGTACTGACGACGGTAGCTTTCAGCGAGGTTGTCCATCGCCAGCTTACTCATCGCATAAACATTGTCTGGCTTTTCAACACCAATCATTTGCGGTGCCGGTGTTGGGCCATAGGTTGCTGCGCTTGATGCGTAGATCATTCGAGCACTGCAACGACGTGCAAGGTCGAGTAGATCACGGAAGGCATTTACGTTGGTGCGCATCACCAAGGTTTGATCATCAGCACGAGTATCTGAAATGGCCGCTTGGTGCAGAATGTAATCAAAACCATAACCCTCTAAACGATCGAGGTCTGCTTTGATGTTAATATCACCCGCAATCACCTCACCACGGAATTTGGTTAGGTTTTCCCAGTGACCAAGGCTAATTAAGTTGCCGTTTTTAAAGGTTTTACCGTCTTGGAAGCGGTCAAATACCACCACTTCTGCGCTTGGCCAGCGCTTTTGAATGGTCATTGCTAGGCTGCTACCAATGAAGCCTGCACCGCCGGTAATAAGAATACGTTTACCATTTAAGTCGAGCTTCATAGCGAACCCTCTTCTGAACCATTATTTGATTTAATTTTATCTACAATTAACGTCGTGGAGCAGGCATCCAAAAACGCCATTAGCTCGACTTTGCCGCCATAACTTTGAACAAAGTCTGCGCCCACAACAGTATCAACACTGTAATCGCCGCCTTTTACCAACACATCGGGTTTAACCTTTTTGATCAGGCGCTCCGGCGTATCCTCACCAAAGGGTACCACCCAATCCACGGAGGCTAACGCCGCAAGCACCGTCATACGACGCTCCACTGGGTTCACTGGGCGACCTTCGCCTTTAAGGCGCTTCACCGACTCATCGCTGTTAACGGCTAAAACTAAACGATCACCGCTGGCGCGCGCTTGTTCCAAGTAGCCCACATGGCCTGCATGTAAAATATCAAAGCAGCCATTGGTAAATACGATTTTTTCACCCGCTGCACGGGCATGTGCGAGGGCAATATCAAGCTGCTCTTCGGTAACAACACCCAACTCAACTTGCTGATCATTGATCAGCTCGCGGCCCAATTCAGGCGCGCTAATAGCAGCTGTACCCAACTTGGCGACAACAATACCTGCAGCAATGTTCGATAACGCCACAGCTTCGGGCATTGGTACCTTCGCAGCCAGCGCAGCGGCTAGTGTTGAAATCACAGTATCGCCCGCGCCGGTCACATCAAACACTTCGCGGGCGCGAGTCGGAAAGTGTAAAGGACGATCTTCGGTAGGAATCAGGCTCATACCGTTTTCGCTGCGCGTCACCAATAGTGCATCAAGAGACAAGCTACGCGCCAGTTCTAAGCCACAATCAATAATCTCTTGTTCATGCTCGCACTTACCTACAATGGCTTCAAACTCAGACAAGTTAGGTGTCAGCAAAGTAGCACCTGCATACCGAGAGAAGTCGCTGCCTTTCGGGTCTACAAGCACCTGCTTACCGGCTGCGCGAGCAGCTTTGATTAAACCCTCTACTTGCGCAAGCGTGCCCTTACCATAGTCAGAAAAAACAACCACATCGCTCATATCGAGCAAGTTTTGCATTTTCTCTGATAACTCTGTGCCGTAGTCGGCTGCAAAAGGCTCTTCAAAATCTAGGCGAATAAGCTGCTGGTGACGGCTAAGGACACGAAGCTTAGTGATGGTCGGCTCTTCTTTTGCCACCACCCACTCACAGTGAACACCGGCCGAGCTAAGCTGAGCATCGAGCTCACGGCCTGCTTCGTCATTACCAATTAAGCCCACCAATGAAACCGGTGCACCCAATGCACGAATGTTCAGCGCAACGTTGGCTGCACCACCTGGGCGGCCTTCTTTTTGTCCAACCTTTACTACTGGCACAGGCGCTTCAGGCGAGATACGCCCCGTGTCACCATGCCAGTATTTATCAAGCATTACATCGCCAACAACCAGCACACGGCCTTTGTCAAAACGGGGTAATGTAAGCTTCATGTTAAATCCTCTAACTGCGCTTTTTACGCAAAATTAAGTTTGATTCTCGCTCGACTGTAAACGCTGTAAATTAGCATAGGCACCGTTCGCTTCCAGCAGTTCTGTATGACTGCCAGACTCGATAATTTGTCCTTGATCCATCACAAGAATGCGATCTACGTTTTCGATCGTCGATAACCTATGTGCAATCACCAAGGTCGTTCTGCCCCGCATCACATTTTCAACAGCAGCTTGAATATGACGCTCCGACTCAGTATCTAATGCTGAAGTCGCCTCATCTAAAATCAAAATCGGTGCGTTTTTAAGCAACGCCCGTGCAATGGCTATCCGCTGGCGTTGTCCGCCCGACAGCATAACACCTTGCTCACCAATTAGCGTATCTAAGCCATTAGGCATTTTTTGTGCAAATTCAGTCACATGCGCCGCATCAGCAGCGGCTTCAATCTCTTCACGTGATTTATTAGCTAAATCACCGTAAGCAATGTTTTGTGCAATGGAGCCATCAAATAAAAACACCTGCTGACTAACTAAAGCGATGTGGCTCCGCAAGGCCTTAAGTTCATAGTCCTTAACAGAGTGTCCGCCCAGTGTAATATCGCCGCTATCGATATCATAAAAGCGAGGCAGCAAACCCGCCAAAGTCGACTTACCGCTACCCGAACGCCCAACCAGCGCAAAAGATTTGCCCGACTGCACGGTAAGATTCAGGCCTTCAATCACAGGCTTGTCCGCTTTGGGGTAGGTAAAGGTGACGTCTTTAAAACATATCTCACCGGTTGTCACCTGCTTTACGACACCGAAGTCTTCCTCGCCACTAACATCCGTGATTTCAAACACACTTTCAGCCGCTGCAACCCCCTGCTGAATCACACTGGTCACTTCTGTCACCTGTCGCATCGGCTTAGCGATCATTCCCGCAGCGGTAATAAACGCAATAAATTCACCTGCGGTCATTTCAGCCATTAGCGAAGGGCTCATGGCGACGTACATCAAAATCGCCAAAGCAACAGCAACAATAAACTGAACTACGGGGGTGTTAATCGACTGGGTAACCACCAGTTTCATAAACTGCTGACGGTTTTTCTCGTTAGCTGCCTTAAAACGTTCTCGCTCAGTAGCCTGACCACCATAAGCGCGCACCACTTCAATGCCATTAATCACCTCGGCGCTGACATGCGCCACATCGCCGACAGAGTTTTGAATTTCGTTACTGATTTTACGCAGACGTTTTGCCGCATAGGAGACAGCCAGAGCGATAAATGGAATCGCAGCTACAAAAATCAGGGTGAGTTTCCAGTTGAGGTACAACAAATACCCAGCTAAGCCAACAACCGTTAAACCCTCGCGCAGAATAATTTTGAGCGCTTCTGTTGCAGCACCCGTCACCTGCTCGACGTTGTAGGTCAAGCGCGACAGCAACTGCCCTGATGGCTGATCGTCAAAATAATTTTTAGGTAAGATGAGAATACGATCGAAAAGGTCAATACGAAGCTGACTGATGACATGTCGTGCCGTATAGGCCAAAGCATAAGACCCAAGAAAAGAACCTACGCCTCGAAAGACAAATAACGTAATAACGGCGAGTGCTAATAGCCCTCGGTTATCAAAATCGCCTTGGCTAACAGTATCAACCACATGCTCAAGCCATTTCGCAAAACCTGTTTGCGACAGCGCATAAAGTACAAAGCCAATAAATGCGACAACGAATGCAAACCAATGAGGTTTTACATAGTGGAGCAAGCGCTTGTACACCTGCCAACTGGTTGAAGATGAAGAAGACTGTGATTGACTCATTGGCTACCAGTCGTATGGACACTCACAAGAATAGGCCACACACTCAGATTAAAAACCGCGACCAAGGCCAACTGAAGCTCTCGTAAAAATACATAGACGCAGCGGCTTGATAACAAAGGCTAAATTATACCAGAAGGCGAGAACAAAAGGGACTAAACCCAAGCAGGGTACAGGGGTGCTTCGTCGCCAAACAGCGACTCAGAAATTTGTTGTGCCACACGCTCAGCAGGCAAGGATTCCATTGCTTGGCTAGCCGGCAGGCGATTAAACAAATGGGGTTCGACTTGGATACTGCGAACATGGCTGCCTAAGGGGCGATCCCGCTCGGCGACATCTTTGCCAAAAATCACCCATAAGGGCGTACCCGCAGCACTAATAATGTGCGCCAAGCCGGTGGAATTAGAAACCGTCGCAAAGGCACGTGCAGCGATACAAGGAATCATCGCGAGGGTAGTTTGTTCACATAAATTCACCGCATCCTCGCCAATGGCAAGGGCTAGCTGCTGGCAAACCTCTCGCTCATCGCTGCTACCCAAAATCACCACTTTAGAGGCTTTACGTGCCAACAACAGGTGCGCAAGGCGGGCATAGTCTTTCACACTCCAGCGCTTGTGCTTATTTGCTGTTGCGCTGCCTGGCACCATCACAACAAAACGCCCCGGCGATACACTGTGAGCGCTAAGCAAATCAACCGCGGCTTGTTGCTCGGCCGCAGGCACATCAAAGGTCGCCAAGCCGGTTTTGTGTGGCAGGTTCAACGCCATAAAAGGCGCTTGTAAGCAGGTATAGCGATGGACTTTGGGGTAGTTGGGGCCACACGCAAGCGTAAAAGGAAACCCTTCTCTCATACCCACAGCCTCTGGCAATAACCCGAGCCCTCGCCCGACGGCAATGTACCAGCGGCTGGCCAGCGAATCGCTTAAATCGATAACTAAATCAAAGCTTTGTTTAGCCAGCAGGTTACGCCACGCTAGGACCGCAGCCAGTTTTGAAAAACAGCCGTTAGGTTGTGAATAGACAGCAGTAAACCGGCCATCCCCCTGAAATAGAGGCAGCCATGCATGATTGATGTGCAGATGTAGCTCAGCATTGGGATATGCGCGGTGCAAGTCTTCAAACAGAGCACTGGATAAGGCGGCTTCTCCTAAGCCTCCCCATTGAATCACAAGGATTCGCTTGTACTCCTTACGGGCACTCATTTTCACACTCATCTATCCGTATTTTACTGCAAAGATTTCACCCAAGCTCAGGGCTTGGGCATCGCCACAAAGCGCCAAACACATAAGCACCTATGAGTTCTCATTGATGCTTAAGACAGACGCCATAAGTTGCGTGGCAATTTGAATCGCAGTCCTTATCATTCTCCGCTAACACAGCGGCGAGTCAGATTTAGTAACAACATTTGCTCAAGCAGCAACACAATTGCAGCCACTCAACGACGCTTCAACCCTAGCATAATTTGCGCCGCTTCCCTATTTTTGAGCACCCTTTTTACACGACAAAAATTCATTATCAGCCGTAATAATTAATCGAAACTGAACACGTCTTATTGACAGTCCGTTTTGCGAGCAACAAATAAGGCGCATTTGAGTATCATCTTTTAATACATCGATGATTTTCGGTAATATCGGTCAATATGTGCAAAATATAGGGCACGCATCCGTCATCAAGGATATTCCATGAACCTAACCGAACTGGCAGCAACCGCTTGCACTCTGTCTGCTCAATCGGCACAGCTAACTCAGCAAACGATCGCCGAAGTGCTCGAAACGCTCGCCAGCGCAGGTGTGCCAGTGACGCTGCAAAACACGCCAACACCGCACTGCTATGCCGCCACTTGGAATACAAACCTTTGTGACGTCACACTGCTGATCAGGCCCTCCTCCACGCCATATTGCCCCTATTTGGATACCCGAAAAATGGGGTTACCCAGCCACCTAAGTGAATATGAGGCGGCACTTTTGTGGATGATTTCACAGCAGCTCATAAGCGCCATGTTAAATCTTGGCACGCTGCCACTACCGTCGCCATACAACAGAAACGACATTAGCATGCTGCAGCATTTAGCCCGCGGCGGCGCCACTTACAACTATGCATCGCGAAAAGAACCGACGGTAAAACAACGACTTGTAAAGCTTCGTCGAGCCGAAGGCGTAAAAACCACCCCTGCATTACTGGCTCGTTTGGCCGATAAGCCATGGACCCAATAGTTTTTATCCGGCCATGATGAATAAGCTAGCCTCACACAAGCTTCACGAACTCTTTATGAACCTGCTCGCAGCGCAAAGCCGAGAGGCCTGTTGGGAGGTTTATGTCGCCTATGTAAAGACGCTGGGCATTACCGGTGGGGCTCTGCTAACAGGCCGAGAAGTAGATGGAAAAATACAGGGCTACGACTGTTTAAGCTTTTACACAGCCCCCTTTTGGTCAGACTACCAAAGCGTGGGCGGCGTCTCGAATGACCTACTTTGCCAGTACCTCTACAGCATCCGAGACGCAGAACACCAAACCGCCTTAATGACAGACTGGCGAGTACTTGCCGACAACGCCTTAGAAACGGGTTCGGTGACAACACAAGAACTACTGCAAAACCAAGTGCTCGAAGCCTCGTTAGATCATTCTATTATTTTTGGTTTTGGTGGCTGCTTTCGCAAAACCGCCGACAGATCAACTGGGCTGGCGGCAGGCGTTGGCCTCTGCCATGTCGGAGGCTCCCTGTCCTCCTTTGAAAACGAAGTTGCCTCACACCAGCTCGAAGTCGAACAAGCCACAAATATGCTCGACCTTTGCCTATCGCGATTTGGCTGGCAAACCCTGGGGTTTGACGCTTTTCAGCAGCAACTGACCAAGCGAGAGCAAAGCCTTATCCGTTGGTTAGCCGAAGGGCTGCGATTAAAAGCGATTGCCGACAAGCCTCCCTACGTGAGCGAAAGTAAACTCAACAAAGAAATCGCCCTACTCAAAACCAAAATGCAGGTTAAAACCCTCGAAGAGCTTACAGTCTTGGGCGTTCGGCTCAACCTTTTGTAATAAACCCATAAAACAGCTAAAAAATAGCGAAATGGATGAATTAATCGCTAAAATTCTGATTTAAGAATTCCATTTTTTTTCAGGGGCCTTACAATCATTGGTCGATTTTGTGTCAACCTCGGCCCTTGTATGAGAAAAGGCACAAGCGACGGGCTCGCCTCACTTCTGTTTTTTGGTCATCAGGCGCGGCACATCGCAGTAATAATAAACAACTCACTGTACTGTTGGACGATTAATCATGGCAGCATTTGGCTCTTTATTTATGCCAGAAATGGCAATCACTTGGTTTGATGGCACTGCGTGGAGCAGCCCTGAGGTCGTCCCAAGTGACCGCCTAACGCTTCACCCTGGCGCTCACGTATTACACTACTCAAGCACCTGTTTTGAAGGCCTAAAAGCCTTTCGCCATGAAGACGGTTCAGTGAAAATTTTCCGTATGGATAAAAACATTGAGCGTATGATTCAAAGCTCTCGCTTGTTGGGCCTACCGACGCTCGAAGCAGACCAAATGGCTGAGATGATCACCTCAATCGTTGCCAAATATGCGAGCGAAGTGCCTGAGCCGCCAGGTTCTATGTACATTCGCCCAACGCACATTGGCACCGAGCCAGCCATTGGTAAAGCGGCAGTTCCATCTGAGCAATCATGCTTCTACGTTTTGCTATCGCCGGTAGGCAACTACTTTGCCGGTGGCGATAAAGCCTTGCGTTTGTTAGTCGACGACGAAGGTATGCGCTGCCCACCACACATGGGTATGATCAAAAGCGGCGGCAACTACGCTGGCGCTTTGATGCCAACCATGAAGGCTCGCGAAACTTACCAAGCAGACCAAGTACTCTTCTGCCCCGACGGCGACATTCAAGAAACTGGCGCAGCCAACTTTGTGTTAATTGATGGTGACGAGCTGATCACCAAGCCGCTAGACGAAAGCTTCTTGCACGGTGTCACTCGCGACTCATTGCTGCAAATTGCACGCGACAGTGGTCTAACCGTATCTGAGCGCAACATGCAGGTATCTGAACTACTTGAGCGCGCGAAAAAGCCAGGCTGTGAAGCAGCACTTTCGGGCACTGCAGCAGTGCTTGCGCCTGTTGGCACACTGATCTACAAAGGTGAAGAGTACCCAGTAGGTAACGGCCAAGTGGGCGAAAAAGCCCTTAAACTGCGTGAACGCCTAAACGCGATTCAATGGGGCCAAGCCGAAGATTGCTACGGCTGGTTAACCGACGTAACACCTGCGTAATTTGCTTACGCGACATCATAAGCCCGCCTCAGTTTGAACTGACGCGGGCTTTTTTCATTCTGGCAGTAGCCACCACAACTGGCTGATTTTATTACCCTATATCAAGCATAAGCACCAAAGATGCGATACCACACCGCACCGACTTGCTCTCGCAGCGGCGCAAACGCCTCAGCCTCATCGCTACTCACCACTGCCGACTGTTCCAGCAAACTTAACTCGTGCACTTTTTGCCGATAGCTTAAATAAGCCAACCTCAGGCTTTCCTCTTCTTCGTAGCTAATCACTTCTAAGTTAGCCAAGCCAATCAGCAAGTTAATATTGTCTGTAGCATTTGTTAGGTGGTTTGCCTGCTCACTAAAAGCCAACACCCCCCACTGGCTCATAAACTCGATATCAACCATACCACCCGCATCGTGCTTGATATGAAAGACACCTGGTTTGTTTTCGCCCTTGTGTTGGCGCATTTTTAATCGCATATCGCGAATATCGGCTTTAAGTGAGTCACTCGCACGAGGGCGGCACAATATCTCGTGACGCAAATCGCTAAAGCGCTGCCACAAGGCTTGATGTCCCGCTACTGGTCTGGCGCGAATTAGCGCCTGATGTTCCCATGTCCAAGCGTCGTTTTTTTGGTACTTTTCAAACGCTGAAAAGCGACTCACCAAGACTCCTGAGTTACCCGACGGACGCAGCCTCATATCCACCTCGTATAGGCTACCCGAAGGTGTTAAGCGACTGAGTAAGTGGATGATTTTTTGCCCCATGCGCAAATAAAATACTTCGCTTTCAAGCTGGCGACTACCCGAGGTTTTAAACTGGTGCCCTTCATCGTAAACAAACACCAAATCCAAATCCGAGCGATAGGACAGCTCAAGCCCGCCCAGCTTTCCGTAGGCAATAATGGCAAAGCGCGGTTCGCACAGCCCACCCTGTGCATCAATGGGGTTACCGTACTTATGACACAATAACTGCCAGCTAAGGTTTAGGGCTTGCTCAATACACGCCTCAGCCACCCATGTAAGAGCATCACTGGCTTTCATCAACGACAGCTCCCCCAAACTTTCGGCAGCAGCGATTTGCAGCACCATGGCGTGCTTGTAATAACGTAACGCCTCCATCAAGACTTCTTCGTCGCCTTCGGGCACGCGCAATAGCTGTTGGCGTAGGCGCTGCTGTATGGCGGTTTGCGAGAGCTGTTGTTGAGCATCGAAGGGGGCTAACAGCTCATTGAGCAGCACCGGATAGCGTGCAAGTTGCTCGCAAAACCAAGGCCCTGCATTCGCTAACTGAACTAGGCGCTGTAGCGCAAAGGCATTTTCTTCGAGCAGCGATAGGTAAACCGAGCGACGCAGCGTCGCCTGCACCAAAGGTAAAATACGCGACAAGGCAAGCGCCGAGCGCTCGTGACATTCGTTTACTGAAGGGGCTAAGGGAGCTGAGGGCACTAAAAGCAAAGCATCAAACAACAAAGGTAATAGCCGATTTAACCGCTCTTTCGCCTCGTCACTAAGGCCTTTGAGCGATGAGGCGGGCAAACCTCCAACCAAACCATTCACTAGTTCGACCGTTGTGGCAGATTCGCCTGAAGGCATAAGCGCCAATAACCCAGCTGTATCTGATGCCAACAAGGGAGCTATCCAATCAGCCGTACCCAGCTCACCTTTGGGCGATTCATTATGATGATTCGCCTGCCCAAGGGGTGTATCAAACATCAGCTCATTAAACACCGAGCGTACACATTCCCTATGGGTTGCTAGCTGCTGCTCAAACCCCTGCCAAGTTTCAAAACCCAATACCCACGCTAAGCGCGCTTGGGCATCACCCTCTGTGGGGAGGCTATGGGTTTGTTTATCGGCCAATGCTTGCAAAACGTGCTCAACACGGCGTAAAAAACCATAGGCTTCCATCAGCTCTGCCACTCGCGTGGCCGATAGGGGTGTTTCGGCAAGTAGGGGCATCACTTCGTAAATACTTGGCGCTTGGTAACGGCGGTCTCGACCACCGCGTACCAGCTGAAATACCTGAGCAATAAACTCCACTTCGCGAATGCCACCCTTACTGAGTTTCACATTCACTGCCTGTCCACCTTGCTCCACCTCACTGTTAATCAAGTGCTTTATGTCGCGCAGCGCACCAAACACGCTGTAGTCCGCATACTGTCGGTACACAAAGCTCAGTATTTTTTGCTGTAACACCTGTGCAGCTTGGCTATGTGCAACACGATATGCACTGTCAGCAGACTCGGCGCAAGGCATGACCACCGCTTTGATCATGGCAAAGCGCTCCCAAGGGCGTGCTTGATTTAAAAAGTAATGGTCGAGGGCCGCAAAACTGGATACCAAGGGGCCGCTGTTACCAAAGGGACGCAAGCGCATATCCACCCGATAGGCCTGCCCTTGTGCTGTGATGGCCGCCAAACTTTGAATCAGCTTTTTGGCCAGTCGAATAAAAAAGGTTTGGTTTTCTATACCAGCGGTTGAGTGTTGTGAATCAGGCTCTAGCGGCTGGGTCACACCTTGCTGTGGATAAGCAAAAATAAGATCCACATCCGAGCTTAAATTAAGCTCGGCAGCGCCCAGCTTGCCCATAGCAAGGACTAAAAAGGGTTGAGGTTGAGATGCAGAAGTGTCGACTACTTCCATTACAGGCTGGCCCCAGCGTTTGACTGCTGCGGTGTAATGCCACTGGGCGCTATAACCAATAATGGACTGCGCTAACTCAGAGGCTTCTTTTAAGCGCTCAGGCAAAGTCCCCTGCTCGTTTAGCTCTCGCCAAATTAGCCTGAGCTGCTGGGCATGACGAAACACCCGCAATACCTCATTAAAGGCAGCGTCGTCCTCCAGTGCCTTATGGCTCGTTACAAGGGCGTGTAATGCTAGCTCAAAGCTTTGTCGATTAAGAGCAGTATTTAGCCATGCTTCGCTAAGCTGTGTTTGCAAATAGGCGCTGGGGTTACGCAGCTGTTCAAAAGCAAAGTCACTTGCCACCAGCCATCGTTTAAGCGCATCAGGCGAGCCTTGGGTCAGCTCCACAAAACACGTATGCCCATGCCAAACAGGGTTGAGCTGCTCTAGCCGAGTGGTATACAAAGCTTCAAACGAAAGATCAGACACACTGCCCCCTTACGCGAATGGCGCTCGCAAAATGTAAGGTGCAGCTTAGACAAAAAAGCCAGCTCGGGTAAAGCGTCACACTCTTCCCTCACTGGCTTTTTAACCGTCAATTGCGACAGGGCAGGCTTATAAAGGCAAGGCCGCGCGGGCTTTTTGCGCCTCAGTCCAACGAGCTCGCCAGCGCTTATTCACGAGTAAGTCTGCGAGTTTTAGCACCAATAGGCCCGGCTCAACCGTTTGCAACAAAACCGACAAACGCTCAGCTGAGCGTTGATGCGACTGCTTGCTCCATTGCCCTGTGCTTCCCACCATCAGGGTATCCACACGCTCAAAGGCGGTTAAGTCGCGCATTTGGCGAATCAGCTTGGTCAACAAGCGATCAATGTCCCCTTCGGCGTCTTGCGGGAAGGTTTCATCAAAGGCATGAAACAACGCACCGATGTTGCGAATGGAGGCCAAGGCGAGGTCAGCATAATGCCATTCGCCAGTTACTTTCCATGCTTCGAGGTAACGGGGCCAAAGCGCCACTTCTTGTTGTAGCAACTCACAGTACACAGCTTCACAGCTCATCTCCTGAGTTACCGCAATCGGCGTGCGTGCAGGCAATCTAAAGCCCTGACGATGCAAGCGATAGCCGCGCTCTGCTTTACTGGTATCGGCCGTTAACAGTGGTACACGTTGGGCCAAGGCCATTGCCACTTGAAACAAGCTACTCGCTTCGCCTTGCTTAAGCTCTAGCTCCACTTCGCAAATATCGTCCGAAACGCGCTCGCCGCCAATCTCGGCCCATGCTGCGCCGGTATCAAGGGCAACCTCAATGGCCACAGGTTCGCCTTGCTCACCCACGCCCTCATACCACCACACCTGACGGACAAAATCGGTAGAAAATACCGGCGCAATGGTTTGGGTAACATAATCACGGTCGAGGGTGCTAGGCCACGCCTCATCGTCAATCAGCGATAAATCAAGCTCAGCGCTAGGCACTTCCCACTCCCACTCGTTGCGAGCATGCAGCCCCGCCTCGGAATGACCTTGGGTTTTAAAGGTTTGAATAAAGCGCCCCTGTTTGTGGCGAATGCGCAAGGCTACGCGGTGTTCTGAAAGTTTATGGTCAGGGGTGTCAAAATAAATATTCTGCAAAGCATTTGCAGGGTAGGCAGTGGAGCTCGCGCCCGTGAGCAGCGGATGCTGCTTTAACATTTCTAAATGATCTTTTGCCAAGGTGAGCTTTAGCTCAATTTCCATCGCCATAGGCTGTTTTATCTCTTGTACTTTACTAAAAATGGGCCGGACCCAGAGGAGTGTCTAGCTCGCCACGGAGTTACCTATTGGTTTCTTATAAAACCCCAAATGGCCAAGCAAGCAGGACGGCTCCACATTCACTAAACGCAAGTTTCATGACATTAATGTTTCATTTTTGTTGCGTTTATATTTCAACATCTCCCTAAGCCCCCTATAATTCTACCTCTTTAGTTTTAGAAAGGTCATCCAACTGTGCCAAATAGCCCTTTTTCGCAAATGTTTGCCCGTTCGCCGTTTAAGCCTATGCAGGCCCACATTGTCAAAGCGCACGAATGTGCTGCCGAGCTTGTGGTGTTTTTTGAAGCCGTTGTGGCGAACAACTGGGAGCAAGCTACGGCCGCTCAAGCAAGGATCAACGAGCTAGAGCATGATGCCGACTCCATCAAAAAGGACGTACGAACACACCTACCTAAAAGCTTGTTTTTGCCTGTGCCTCGCTCAGACTTACTTGAGCTACTGCGCATGCAAGACAAAATTGCCAACCGCGCCAAAGACATCGCCGGCATTATGCTAGGCCGCAAAATGTCGATTCCTGCGGATATCAGCGAATTAATGCTTTCTTTTGTTCGCTCTTCTGTTTCTACAACAGAAAAAGCAAGTAAAGCCCTTAGCGAACTTGATGAACTTGTAGGCAGTGGCTTCCGTGGTCACGAGGTTACCATTGTTGAGCAACTTATCGACGAACTCGATGAGCTTGAGCATCAAACCGACGACCTAGAACGCCGTATTCGTCACGCACTCTTTTCTTTCGAGAAAACTCTCGACCCAATTGATGCCATGTTCCTTTACCAAGTGATCTCTGGCATTGGCGATCTAGCAGACCGCGCCCAACAAGTGGGTAGTCGATTACAACTTCTTGTTGCGCGTTAACGAGCGCGGCACGTTACTTTAAGGTTTTTTACTATGCAAATTCTTGCTGAACATGGTGATTTAATTATCATCCTGGCCTGTTTATTTGGCTTTTTTATGGCTTGGGGTGTGGGCGCGAACGACGTTGCCAACGCCATGGGTACGTCTGTAGGTTCGGGCGCTATTACCCTTAAACAAGCAATTCTTATCGCAATTATCTTCGAATTCGCTGGCGCCTACCTTGCCGGTGGTTCGGTCACAGCGACTATTCGTAAAGGCATTATCGACCCGTCACTACTTTCGGGCACACCTGAGCTACTCGTATTTGGCATGATGGCCTCTCTGCTTGCTGCAGGTACATGGCTACTTGTAGCGACACATTTTGGTTGGCCTGTCTCTACAACTCACTCTATCGTGGGTGCAATCGTTGGTTTCGCAGCGGTGGGTATCTCAGTTGACGCGGTTAACTGGGGCAAGGTATCTAAAATTGTTGCGAGCTGGGTGGTATCACCTGTGACCGCAGGCCTATTCGCCTTCTTCTTGTTCCGCAGCGTTCAGCACCTCATCCTTGATGCAAAAGACCCCTTCGCACGCGCGAAGAAGTTCATCCCGGGTTACATGTTCATGGTAGGTTTCATCGTATCCATGGTGACCTTCACTAAAGGCCTTAAGCACATTGGCCTAGACCTTTCTTGGGGTGAAGCGGCACTGGCTTCTGTCGGTATTGCTTTCCTAACCACTATCCTTGGTTACTTCTTACTGCAAAAAATTCAGCCGAATAAACAAGCGGACGATGCTTACCACTTCTCAAGTGTTGAGAAGCTGTTTGGTGTGTTGATGATGTTTACAGCCTGTGCCATGGCCTTTGCTCACGGCTCAAACGACGTTGCTAACGCGGTAGGCCCATTGGCTGCTGTTGTAGGTGTTGTAAGTGCTGGCGGCGAAGTGGTGCAAAAATCAGTAATGCCTGCTTGGATTCTGTTGCTAGGCGGCCTAGGTATCGTTGCTGGTTTGGTGATGTACGGCCATAAGGTTATCGCAACCGTAGGTAACAATATTACTGAACTAACACCAAGCCGTGGCTTTGCTGCGACTTTGGCAGCGGCTTCAACCGTTGTAGTGGCTTCAGGTACTGGTCTTCCAATTTCGACCACTCACACGCTCGTGGGTGCAGTATTGGGTGTGGGTATCGCTCGCGGTATGGCGGCACTTAACCTGAAGATGATTGGTACTATTTTTGTGTCTTGGGTAGTTACACTACCTGCAGGCGCAGGTTTAGCTATTCTGTTCTACTTTATCTTTAAGGCGGCCTTTGGTGCCTAAGCACTAACACCTCAAAGCACAACATAAAGGGGTAGGCAAAAGCACTACCCCTTTATGTTGTGGCTAACATTTACTCCATGTCTTCCACCCGCTGTTCACCTTCAACAACAGGCGAATTGAACCAGTCGCCACTTAATTTCACTGGCTAAACCCAGCCCGCCTTGTGTAAAGTGCTAAAACACTCCTCGCCCTCTTGAAAGGAGCTTTTATGGCTGAACTTTCTGTTTTTCAAATGTTGCAGGCCTTAATTGGTACCCCGTCCGTAAGCTGTACCCGTGCCGATTTAGACCAGTCAAACCGTGCCGTCATCGAGCTTCTCGCCACATGGTTGAATGACTTGGGCTTCCAAACCGAAATTATGCCCATTCCTGGCCACGCGACTAAAGCTAACCTTATTGCAACTTTAGGCTCTGGCCCCGGCGGTTTGGTGCTCTCAGGCCATACCGACACCGTGCCCTGCAACCCAGAAAAGTGGCAAAGCGACCCTTTTAAGCTCACCGAAAAAGACAATCGCTTTTACGGTTTAGGCAGCTGTGACATGAAAGGCTTTTTTGCCCTCGCCATTGAAGCTGCACGCGCCTTTAAAGACGAAACCTTCAAGCAGCCGCTGATTATCTTGGCCACAGCCGACGAAGAAACCTCAATGAGCGGCGCGCGTGCGCTAGCAGAAGCAGGCAAACCAAAAGCGCGCTACGCCATTATTGGTGAGCCCACCAGCTTGCGGCCTATTCATATGCACAAGGGCATCATGATGGAGTCGGTGCGTATTACCGGCAAAGCAGGCCACTCGTCCAACCCTGCGCTTGGCGCCAATGCCATGGAAGCCATGCACAGTGTACTGACTGAGCTGCTCACCTTTCGCAGTGAGCTGCAAGCCAACTACCAAAACAGCGCTTTTAGTGTGTCAGTCCCAACACTCAACTTAGGCTGTATTCACGGTGGCGATAACCCTAACCGCATTTGTGGTGCCTGTGAGCTTGAGTACGACCTGCGCCCACTACCGGGTATGGATTTAGACAACCTACGCGAAACCATTGAAAAGCGCCTTCGCCCTATTGAATCTAAATTTGGCGTTCAGCTAAGTACTGGGCAACTGTTCCCAGGCGTACCCGCCTTTGGTAACGATGTTAACTCTGAGCTAGTCAAAACCGCTGAAGCACTCACAGGTCATACCGCAACGCCTGTGGCCTTTGCCACCGAAGCGCCGTTTATGCAACAGCTGGGGATGGATACCGTCGTACTGGGGCCAGGTAGTATTGACCAAGCACACCAGCCCAATGAATATTTGGCTTTTGACCAGATAAACCCTACAGTCTCTTTATTGAAACAAATGATAGCTAAGTATTGCCTGTGACTAACGACCCCTACGTAAACTGGTTTCGCCAAACCTCGCCTTATATCAACGCACATCGCGGCAAAACCTTTGTGATTATGCTCAGTGGCGAAACTGCCGCTCAGCCTAACTTTAACCACATTGTGCACGACATCGCCCTGCTCAATAGCTTGGGTGTGCGCCTCGTGTTGGTACAGGGGGCACGACCACAGATAGACCAGCAGCTGACTCAGCTCGCCATTGAGCCCAAGTTTCACCACAACTTGCGTGTCAGCGATGCAGAAACACTGAAGGCGACCATTGCTGCCTCGTCGTCGGTGCGCACCGAAATCGAAGCACGCTTGTCGATGGGGTTATCAAACACCCCTATGCAGGGCGCTAAAATTCGTGTCGCCTCGGGCAACTTTATTACTGCAAAACCCCTTGGCGTTTATGAAGGCGTAGACTTAGGCCACACGGGCGAAGTGCGTCGTATCGATATTGATGGCATTAATCACCACTTGTCCCACCAACATATTGTGTTGGTGTCGCACCTTGGTTACTCGCCCTCTGGCGAGATTTTTAACCTATCAGGTGAAGAAGTGGCCAGCCAAGTGGCGATTAAGCTAAAAGCCGACAAGCTAATTGTGTTTGGTGCCGATGACGGCGTCACCGACAGCCACAACCGTTTACGCAGCGAGCTATTAACCGACACCGCCGAGCGCCTCGTCAAAAACTACTTGGCCAACATTGAAGACCGCTCTGCACCCCACACCGAGCTAGCGCGCAACCTTGAAACCAGTGTGCGTGCCTGTCGTGGTGGCGTGAATCGTTGCCATTTAATTAGCTACGAAAACGACGGTGCTCTCCTCACCGAGCTATTTACCCGTGACGGTAGTGGCACCATGGTGCTGCACGAGTCCTACGAGCAAGTTCGCCAAGCCACATTTGAGGATGTGGGCGGCGTGCTTGAGATGATTCAGCCAATGGAAGAGCAGGGCATTTTGGTACGCCGCTCTCGCGAACGCTTAGAAGAAGAAATTGAGCGCTTTACCCTGATAGAGCGAGACGGAGCCATCATCGCTTGTGCTGCGCTTTATCCTTACCTTGAGGGCGAGCGCAAAATGGCAGAGCTGGCTTGTGTCGCAGTATCACCGGAGTATCGCGGTGGCGCGCGTGGCGATCAGTTATTGCGTGCCATTGAAGCACATGCAAAAAGCTTAGGCGTGGAAGCCATCTTTGTACTGACAACACGCACAGCCCATTGGTTCGTTGAAAGAGGTTTTGCGCCTGCACCTGTTGATGCCTTGCCGGATCAGAAAAAGTCGCTTTATAACTTACAGCGCAACTCCAAAGTGTTTGTAAAACCTTTGTAGCTCTAAGCTGGCTTTGTAGCCCTGAGCTGGTTTTAACCGCTAGGCTGCCGGTAGCCACAAAGCAAAGCAGGCGCCCTTGAGGCTGGCCGACTGACTTACCTCAATGTGCCCTTTGTAACTGTGGATAATATCGGCAGCCACGGTAAGCCCAATGCCTTGGCCTTGGCGGGTGGTATCCAGTCGCTGGCCGCGTTGCATAATTTGTTCACGACGATTTTGGCTAATACCCGGGCCGTCGTCCTCAATAAAAATACCCACCTGCTCACCTTGGCACTCAGCGCTTACTCGCACCTCAGAAGCACCATATTTAAAGGCATTTTCGAGCACATTACCCAGCAGCTCCATCATATCTCGCTCATCGGCAAAGCAAGCTAAGTCAGCCGACACATCCCAACTCACGGTCATTTCTTCGTCACGATAGACTTTTTCAAGCGCAACACAAATACGCTCAATGAGGGGTAACACGGGGCAGCCTTGATGTTGAATGACAGGCTTGGCCTTTACCGCACGGCCCAGCTGATATTGCACAATTTGATCCATGCGCTGAGCTTGTGTGCGTACTAGATCGCGATAAGGCTCAAAGGTTTTAAGCTGTGTATCCGCCCCTAAAATCACCGCTAACGGCGTTTTTAAGCTGTGGGCAAGGTCGCCCATGGTATGACTGTAGCGCTGACGCTGTTGCTGCTCACTTTCGAGTAAGACATTGAGGCTCGTCACCAAAGGCTTTACTTCTTTGGGGTAACTTCCGGCCAAACGGGTTTGCTCGCCTTTTTTAATGCTGTGGATATCCATGGCCATACGCCGCAAAGGTGCTAGGCCCCAGCGTAAAATCAGCACTTGTGCGATCAGTGCCAACACCAAAACAATCGACAACCACAGCGTTAGCGATTGTTTATATTGGCTGTAGGCCTGCGCCACCCAATCGTCGACCTCCAGTACCGTAACCACCACAGGGTAGGACTCTCGCCCCATTTGCCACGGCAACACAAACTGGTAACGATACACATCGTCAGCTTCAAAATGGTCAAACTGCTCAACAGGTAAACCCTCCACCTCAGGTAGAGGCTGCGGTTGTGCAAACAGCGTGCGCTTTTGTGCCAATGAAAAGAGCCTTGCCGAAGGCGAGCGCCATATCGGCTGACCGTCTAACATGGCGACTTGACTGTACAAACCCGAGCCTAAATATTGATAGCGCGTTTCTGCCAGCGGCATAGTGAGAGTTAGGGAATCATCGTTGACCGCCAAGTTACCCAGCAAAATATAGGCTTGAAGCTGCAGTCGAGATGCTTGCTCTTGCTCTAAATGACGCAAATGACTTTGAGTTAGTGCCAGCCACGCCAACCACATGGCCAAGGGCAATACCAAGCCACAGGCCAACACCAAGCGGCGCTCCAGCGACCATTTAGACAAAGGCAGCCATCGCATCATGCTTTAGCCTTCCACAAGGTCAATATCAAAGCAGTAGCCCAAACCACGCACGGTTTTAATCGGGTTATAAAGCTGTTCTGGGTCGAGCTTGCGACGCAGCCGGCGCACAAAGACCTCAAGCACGTTGCTGTCACGATCGTAGTCTTGATGGTACAAATGCTCGGTCAGCTCTGTTTTTGAAATGGTCTGACCAGCATGTAATACCAAATACTCAAACAACCGATATTCATAACTGGTGAGTTTGATCGCCTCGCCTTGCACCGTTACTCGTTTCGCTGCGGTATTCAGTGCAATGGGGCCAAAAGTCACTTCAGGCTGGGCATGACCTGCGGCACGACGTAGCAAAGCGTTTAAACGCGCCGACAGTTCTTCCGGGTGAAACGGCTTTACCAAATAATCATCGGCTCCGGCTTCTAGCCCTTCGACTTTATCCTGCCAATCGCCACGTGCCGTTAAAATCAAAATCGGGTATTCAACACCCGCTGCTCGCCACTGTTTAATCACCTCAATGCCCGAAAGCTCCGGCAAGCCTAAGTCAACAATGGCCAAATCGTAAGGGTATTCTGCCCCTGTATACGCGGCATCTTTACCGTCTACACAGGTTTCAACCACGTAGTTGCGCTCGTTTAAAAGGGCTTCGAGTTGCGCTCTTAAGTTATCGTCGTCTTCTACTAGCAGTATCTTCATTCTCTGTCCTTTCAACGGCTCTTGTGTTGAGCCTTGGCAAACTTAACGCAGGCTTGCACTCGCTATTTTTTCACTCTCGCATCAGCGATGGGCAAGCCTTATCCGGTTAGTTTAACGGTATCGGGATACGGGCGTCACTGATACCTGCACTGCAAGCTGATCGCCTGGGTGATGCGGCATTTGCGTTTGGTATTGGCGACCTTGGTAACGGTAAGTCACATCATAACCTTGGAGTTGCTGCTCGTAACGAGTGTGGCTAACCTGACGGCAACGGCGCTCCTCTTTATAGCTAACAGGTCTCGAACGGTCGGGCTGAATATCATGAGCAATGGATGCGCCTAATACCGCACCCACAACCGCACCCACTTTTTTGTTAGACGAGTTATGACCCAATGCGTTGCCAATCGCGCCGCCAATAATGCCGCCCACTACTTCGTTGGTAATCGAACCTTTTTGATTATGGTGCACCGGCACTTGCTCCGACCAGCACTCTTGGCGTGGCTCTGACACTTCAACCTGACGATAAATCGGCGTCGCTGCTACCACACGCGCATATTGTGTCGCGTGCTGAGGGCCTTGCTTATAAGACGAGTGACCGTTGTATGCTTGCTTATGCGAGGGCGAGCCATAACGCCACTGATCATCATGCGGCTTTGCTTGCACCGCAGAAGCTAGGGCCAAACAGCTCGTTAAAATGAGGCTTTGTGTTAATCGCTTAGACATAAAGGCCACTCCTATTTTTATTCAAGTGGCCTTCAGTATTGAATAGAGCAACTGAATTAAGACTGAACAGTCTTACGTTTTTTCGTTCGCCTTCTGCTCCTTGAGTTGGCGAACCGACAAAATAACAAACCGCACGTTGTACACCATACCAATCGCCAGTGCGATCGCCGTACTCCCCATAAACAAGTAGCCCAGCTCTGGCACTTTTAACCAGCGCCCAATCCACAAAGAGGCAATGGCAATTAACGCTGCGGGAATCCCCGTATACATAAACCGACGCATCCACACATCTTGTCGTATCTTCTTTTTATCTACCTTCGCCATGTTGTACCTGTTTTTACTTTCGTTTTTTATCGTTATTAGCCACAGCCTAACAGCACATCGCGCCAAACTTAAGCTGTTAAGCGCACAGCTTAGCGCTCACCTTGGTGGGTGACAACTGAGGAAAAGGTAAATAGGGAGGTGAAAGAGAGCTGGCACGCAGCCAGATACATACACTTTTATGCGCGTAAAAGTACGGAAAATCACATTTTTATGCGCATAAAAGTGTAAAACACCCGCAACCCTATCACAGGCCGCAGGTGAGTAGGCTAGATTCCTAGCAGAGCGTTGCGATCGGCCAGTGGTAGACCAAAGCTTTGGGCAACACCATCACAGTAGACTTGGCCTTGATGCACATTTAAGCCTGAAGCCATACCCGGAGAAGTGGCGAGGCAGGTTTGCCAGCCTTCGTTGGCGAGTTTTAATACATAAGGCAAGGTCGCTTGTGTGAGCGCCAGTGTCGCAGTTTTGGCGACGGCACCTGGCATATTCGCCACACAGTAATGAACGACACCGTGTTTAATGTAGGTAGGGTCTTGGTGAGTGGTCGCCATGCTTGTGGCGATACAACCGCCTTGATCTATTGCCACATCAACGATGGCCGAGCCAGGCTCCATCGACATCACCATGGTTTCAGTCACCAGTTTAGGGGCCGCCGCGCCGGGTAAAAGCACCGCACCCACCACTAGGTCCGACTCTGCCACGGCATCAGCAATGCCTTGCTGGGTAGAATAGAGGGTTTGTACTTGGCCATTAAAGCGTGCATCAAGTTGTTTAAGTCGGGCAAGCGATTTATCCACAATGGTAACGCCCGCACCCATACCTAATGCGATTTGTGCGGCATTTTCGCCCACAACGCCACCGCCAATCACCAACACTTTGGCTCTAGGAACGCCGGGCACACCGGCCAGTAATACCCCTTTGCCTTGCGAGGTACGCTGCAAGCAAAATGCGCCAGCCTGAATGGCCATACGGCCCGCAACTTCGCTCATAGGCGCAAGCAAAGGCAAGCGCCCTTGGGCGTCCTCAATGGTTTCGTATGCGATGGCAGTACAGCCCGATTGTAATAAACCGTCGGTGATGTTTTTTGCTGCCGCTAAGTGTAGATAGGTAAATAGAATTTGCCCCGACCGGAGCTTGGCACATTCGTGCGGTTGCGGCTCTTTAACCTTCACCACCATATCGGCTTGGGCAAAGACCTCGTTTGCGCTGGGAACGACGGTCGCCCCCGCATTAATATAGTCTGGGTCGCTAAACCCAACACCCGCGCCTGCGGCATGTTCAACAAGGACTTTATGTCCGGCTTGCGTTAACTCCTGCACGCCGCTGGGTACCAGCCCAACGCGGTGTTCCTCTACCTTGATTTCCTTCGGTACGCCAATAATCATTCGACACCTCCAGCTCTCAACTCAAAGAGTAATATAAAACAGTGTAGACCATTACTTCGCAGAGTGGCTTTGTTATAATATCGGGTTAAATTTACGCATACGTGCACTCAAACACGCCGTATTTATTACTCCTACAATTAAAAAAGCCCGAGGGATCAATATGCCTCAGTATCGTTCTAAAACTACTACCGCTGGCCGTAATATGGCGGGCGCTCGCGCACTTTGGCGTGCAACTGGCATGAAAGACGACGACTTTCAAAAGCCAATTATTGCGGTAGCTAACTCTTTTACCCAGTTTGTTCCAGGGCATGTTCACCTTAAAGACCTCGGGCAATTGGTCGCACGTGAAATCGAAAAAGCCGGTGGTGTGGCAAAAGAGTTCAACACCATTGCGGTAGACGACGGTATCGCTATGGGTCACGACGGCATGCTTTACTCGCTACCTTCACGCGACATCATTGCCGACTCAGTTGAGTACATGGTTAACGCACACTGTGCCGATGCCCTCGTATGTATTTCTAACTGTGACAAAATCACACCGGGAATGTTGATGGCAGCAATGCGCCTTAACATCCCTGTTATCTTCGTATCGGGCGGCCCAATGGAAGCCGGTAAAACCAAGCTGTCTGAGCACAAACTCGACTTGGTTGATGCCATGGTTATCGCCGTAGACGACTCGGCGAGCGACGAAAAAGTCGCTGAATACGAGCGTTCTGCTTGTCCTACCTGTGGTTCTTGTTCAGGTATGTTCACTGCAAACTCAATGAACTGTTTGACCGAAGCCCTTGGCCTATCGTTGCCAGGTAACGGTACGACGTTGGCGACTCACGCCGATCGTAAAGGCTTGTTTGAGCGTGCAGGTAAAGAGATTGTTGAAATCACTCGCCGTTACTACGAAGGTGAAGACGAGTCTGTATTGCCTCGCTCTGTTGGCTTTAAGGCGTTCGAAAACGCAATGACCCTTGATATCGCCATGGGCGGTTCAACCAACACCATTCTTCACTTGTTGGCGATTGCGCAAGAAGCTGAAATCGACTTCACCATGGACGACATCGACCGTCTATCGCGCGAAGTTCCACAGCTTTGTAAAGTGGCACCAAACACACCTAAGTACCACATTGAAGACGTACACCGTGCCGGTGGCATTATGGCGATTTTGGGCGAGCTTGAGCGCGCCGGCCGTTTGCATACCGACGTTCCAACCGTACACAGCCCAAGCATGAAAGAAGCTCTGGATGAGTGGGACATTATGCGTAACCCAACCCCAGAAGTGGTTGAGTTCTTTAAAGCGGGCCCTGCAGGTATTCCAACACAAACGGCGTTTAGCCAAGCTACGCGTTGGCCAACCCTAGACGGTGACCGTGCTGAAGGTTGTATCCGTTCTGTTGAAAACGCATTCTCTCTTGAAGGCGGCCTAGCAGTACTCACAGGTAACATCGCACAAGACGGTTGTGTGGTTAAAACAGCGGGTGTAGACGACTCTATCTTAGTATTCGAAGGCCCAGCGCACGTTACTGAGTCTCAAGACGAAGCCGTAGACGACATTCTTAACGACCGCGTAAAAGCGGGCGATGTGGTTATCGTTCGTTATGAAGGCCCTAAAGGTGGCCCGGGCATGCAAGAGATGTTGTACCCAACGTCTTACATCAAGTCGAAAGGCTTGGGCAAAGCCTGTGCATTGCTAACCGACGGCCGCTTCTCCGGTGGTACTTCGGGCCTATCTATCGGCCACGCGTCACCTGAAGCAGCCGCTGGCGGTAACATTGGCTTGGTTGAAAACGGCGACCTTATCCGTATCGACATTCCAAACCGTAGCATTAACGTACTGCTTTCTGACGAAGAACTTGCAGAGCGTCGTGCAGCAATGGAAGCCAAAGGCAAAGATGCGTGGAAGCCTGTGAAAGATCGTCCACGCAAAGTAACTGCGGCACTTAAAGCCTACGCTAAACTCGCTACCTCTGCCGACAAAGGCGCGGTTCGCGACCTTAGCCAACTCGACTAAGCCCTTCGCTTATTGAGTACACCTAAAAAGCCACCTTCGGGTGGCTTTTTTGTGGATTATCGTTTGTGTTCAAACCATCACAACATAGGTATAAGCGCGCGCCAGTTTTGCTTGTATTGGAGTAGCGCGTTACTCAACGAAAACCAAGGCGTTAACGTATGGGTATGCGGCGTAATATCGCTACGAAGGCTTTGAGCAATGGCCACACTGCCCGATAAGGTGCCGGTAGAGTCGTCGCTAATACGGACACGTTGATTAGGACGTAATAGCTGTAACGCCTGCTGATACACCTCATTTTGGGTAAAGCTACCCTCGATAAAAATATCACCATGGCTAGCTAACGCATCTAAGCAATAGTCAGTCATCAACGCGCAATAGAGTGATGCCAGTGCCGTTTTTTCTGTAGCGCTCAGCAACGCCATATCACCCATAATTTTGCCTTCAAAGCGCTGAAACGGGCCGCCTGCATCGGCGAATGATGGTAATACGTAAAGCGCCTTTTCCAGCACGCTGGTCAGGTCTGACTGACTCGAATCGGGTGCGTCACGCAAGACTTCCCATTCACGGCCGCCCATAAAACGAATACACGGCACAGGGCTCCCGTATGCATTTACATTGGCGAGCATGTCTTTATGTTCATCTAGCAACGAAGTATCGCCACCGATATTAGCCATAATGGTCCACGTGCCCGTGGATATCACCGTAAATAAACGATCAGCTTGCTTGAGGTAAGGCACCAGTGATGCGTTACTGTCGTGTAAATCGTTGATTACTTGGCAGCTTTCCGGCAAACCCAGCGCCTTGGCCAACTCTGGTTTAACTCTTCCTAATATCGAACCCGAGGGCTTCACCTCCGGAAAACGCGGCAGCCAGCCAAGCGTTTCTACCATCGACGAAAATTGCTTTTTGTCCGGCGCCCATAAGTCGGTGTGGCACCCCAACGAGGTGACTTCACTGGCCGCCACACCGCATAAGCGCCACGCCCAATATTGTGGATACATTAAGATAGTATCGACCTTTGCAAACTCGTTAGGGTAGTTTTGCTCTAACCAATAAAGCTGCTGGCCTATATTTAATCCGCCTTTCAGTTTAGGGCTGTAACTTTCCGCGAAGGCTGGACGCACCGCATCATAAGCCTCACTGACAGCCTCGTATTGGCTGTCTTCGTAATCTAATACCGGAAAAGCCAACTCACCTTGGCTCAAACAAACCGCAGTAGCACCGTGGGTAGTAATCGCGAAGTACTCGAAGTGATGGTGACTTGCTAAGGTTTGAACACCTTCACAAAGCCAGCCCCAAATACCTTCAACATCGGCATGAATAAACTGCCCTGTTTGTATCGGTGTATTAGGCTTTTTAACCACTTCAAGCACGTCACCATGGGTATCGAGCGCGCAGAGTTTGACATTGGTTTTACCAATATCGAGTACGAGTATTTTTGTCTTCATGGTTAGGCCAAATAAAACATCGATTGCAAAGGGGTACTCACCGGCTCATTACTGCCTTCGTGAGTTTGCATTAACGGTGCCATAAACTGCCACCAGCGTTGCATCACAGGTTCTTGTTTTAGCCGTTCGCCATCAAAACGTTCGTCCGCTAAAAATGTTGCGAACAATGCATGACTCGATTCATCTAAAAAGATGGAATAGTCAGATATGCCATAGTTACTCAATAACTCAGCGAGCTCTGGCCAGAGCTCGTCATGGCGCTTTTTGTATTCCGCTACTTGGCCAGGAAAAAGCTGCATTTTAAAGGCGTACCGAGTCATAGCGCTCTCCGTTCTTTTAGCAGCTTAATCACAATAGGAATGGCAATAACGGCAATCAACATAAGACCGATAATAATCGACATAACGATACCTGGAATATTAAGCAGACCAAGGCCAAAGGTCACAAAGCCCATAAGGAACACAGCAATAAACACACCGGCAATGGTGCCCGAGCCGCCCATAATATTCACACCGCCCAGTACAACCATGGTAATGATCGACAGCTCCCAGCCTAAAGCGATGGTTGGGCGAGTACTGCCTAAACGTGAGGTGAGCAATACCGCAGCAAGACCACAAGCCAAGCCCACCAAAACAAAGATAATAAGTTTGTGTTTATCGACCTTAATACCCGTGTAAAGAGCACCGGTCGGGTTATTACCAATGGCATAAGTTTTACGGCCAAAGTTGGTTTTTTGCAGTAACACATAAAAGCCAACGGCTAACACTAAAAACAGGCAAAGTTCGAAGCTAAATACCCAATAAACATAGCCCTGGCCAAAGTAAGCAAAGCTTTCTGGGTAACTTTTTAATACCTGATCGCCCAACAACACATACACAATGCCGCGGAATAAACTCATGGTACCAATGGTCACCACGATGGACGGAATGGCGAAATGAGTCACCAGCCAACCGTTCACTAAGCCACAGGCCAACCCTGTGAATAAGCCAATTAACACCAACATAGGTGTACCAAAGCCAGCCTCAGCAGCAAAACCCATCGCCGCCGAAGCTAAAGCGATGATAGAGGCAACAGAAAGGTCGATTTCACGACAGATAATGAGCATCGCCAACGGCAAGGCAATAATCGCTTTTTCGACAAAGTTAAAGGTCGCGTCTGAAAGGTTCCACGCGGTTAAAAAGTAAGGTGATGCAAAGCTGTTTGCGATAAACACAAACACCAACATCAGCAATAAAAAGGCTTCCCAAGAGGCAAGCTTGTGCATAAGTCCTGAATGAGGTGACGACATATCTAAACTCGCTTGCGGGCACTGTTGCACGTGTGCGTAGCGCCCACTGTCTGAATTAATTTGTTGTTTTTAGAATAATTCGACCGGGCTTTTTCTCGGCTTTAGAGTTGGCGATGACAGCCAAAATAATCACACCACCCGAGATCGCCATTTGCCAAAACGGCGATACGCCAATCACAGGTAGGGCGTTATTTACTAGGCCGATAAATAAGGCACCTAAAATACAGCCAAACAGAGAGCCAATTCCGCCCATAATACTGACTCCGCCAATGACACAAGCCGCAATCACTTGCAGTTCAAAGCCATTAGCCACATCAACATAAGCCACCGCATACCGTGCAACCCACAAATAACCAGCCAAGCCCGCTAATGCGCCCGAAATAGCGAAAGATACAAACTGCACTTTGCCAACGTTCACACCAATATAAAACGCCGCGGTAGGGTTGTTACCCGCACTAAAAAACTGACGACCAAGCTCCCTAAAACGCAGCAGATAAAAGAAGCCGGCAATAATCGCGAGCGATAGCCATGTCATTAAGCTCAAGCCTAAAAAGGTTGTCGTAGGTAGATCGATAAACTCTGGGGTCATTTCATGAGCATTGACCCATTCGCCATTGCTCATTAAGAACACGATACCGCGATAGATACTCATGGTACCCAAGGTCACTACAATGGCAGGAATACCTAACTTCCAGACCAACAACCCATTAATCAGCCCCATCACAAGGCCACATAACACGCCCATCAGCACAATCAGCAGAACGGGCAGCTCTGGGTAATGGCTATTAAGTAGTGCCACCACCATGCCCGAAAGCGCCAAGTTCGCAGCAACCGATAAGTCGATGGAGCGCGTTAGAATGACTAACATTTGGCCCATCGCCAAAATAATTAAGATGGCGGTATCGTTATACACAGCCACCAAGTTTCCAAGGCTCAAAAAGCCATCAGCCACACTGCCGATGATCAGAGCAACCACTACAATAAACGCGGCTAGTAAGGCATCACGATTTTTTAATAACTGCTTCATTGAACGCTCCGTGTACTCTCAGTCGCTAAACGAACAATCGCTTCAGGCGAAAACTCATCACGGTTTAGCTCTTTAATCACCAAGCCTTCGTTCATCACAATAATGCGATCCGACATACCCATGACTTCGGGCAATTCAGACGAGACCATGATCACCGATAGACCCTCGCTCACCAGCTCGGACATAAATTCATGTACCGCCGCTTTGGAGCCAATATCGATACCCTTAGTAGGCTCATCAAGAATAATGACTTTCGGCTGAGTCGCTAGCCATTTACCGATCACCACTTTTTGCTGGTTACCGCCCGACAAGTTGCCGACTTTTTCGTGCCAGTTCGGCGCTTTTACCTGCAAACGTTTGGCATAAGTATCGGCTAGCTCGTATTCCTTTTTGTGGTCGAGTAACCCTTTGGGGTTAATCGCTTTAAGCTGAGGCAAACCAATGTTTTGATAAATCGGTAAGTCCAAAATCGCACCTTGGGCTTGACGCTCTTCGGGCACGTAGACAATACCCGCATCAATTGCGTCACTCGGGCAAGTGATGGTTAGTTCTGTGCCTTCGAGTACAACCTTACCCGTCACACCTTTGCTAACACCAAAAATCGCCTGCATTAACTCGGTTCGGCCAGCACCAACCAGGCCATAAAAGCCCAATATTTCGCCACGATCGACGTGGAAGTTAATATCGTTAAACTCAGTAGGGTGGCTAAGCCCTTCAACAGTGAGTACTCGCTCACCGATTGCAACATCAAGTTTTGGATAAGCCTGCTCGACACTGCGGCCAACCATCATGGTGACCAAATCCGGCTCGGTTACGTCACTGATTAATCCATCTTGAATAAAGCAGCCATCACGAAATACCGTGTAGCGGTCAGCGATACGGAAAATTTCATCGAACTTATGGGTAATGAACATAATGGCGCAACCATTTTGCTTTAGGCGCTCAACAATGTCATAGAGCTCTTCAATTTCGTGTTGCGAAAGGGCCGCCGTTGGCTCATCTAAAATCACCACTTTGGCATCAAACGAAAGCGCACGGGCAATCGCCACCATATGGCGCTGACCAATGCTCAAATCTTTAAGCATGCTCTCGGGGGCGATATTTGCTTCTATCCCATCCAGTAAGGCTTGGGCACGTGTATGCATCGCGGGCCAATCAAGTCGCCCTGTTAAAGGCTTTTTAATGTAATGACCGGCGAAAATGTTTTCGGTGACATTTAAGTCATCAAACAGCACGGTTTCTTGGTGAATTGCTGTGATACCTAGCTTGCTCGCATCATCAGGCGAGCGCAGCTTTACTGGCTTACCCGCGAAAAAAATTTCGCCGCCATTGGGCTGGTAAATGCCTGTCATCGTTTTTACAAGGGTGGACTTACCCGCGCCGTTTTCACCAATTAGGGTGGTTACTTGGCCGGGGTAAAGCGACAGCTGAACATTATCGAGGGCTTTTACACCCGGAAACGTTTTGCTGATCCCTTTAAGAGAAAATAAAGGCGTTAAATCAGACATGACTATCTTCTTATTGTTGTATTCAGATAGAAACAGGCCACCACCGCAAACAGGGCGGCAGCCTGCTAGCCGCTAGGGGAAGCGACTAAGAAGCGTTAACGATTAGAAAATTTCGGCAAAATCGTGCACGTTAGACGCATCGTAAACAAACGGCTCAGCCATTGCGGCATTACCATCTTCGTCGACTTTTGCTGCGCCTAGACGACCCATACCCACTTCCGTATCGGTGTTATTGCCCTTCACTAGGTTATAAGCAATGGTGGTTGCCGCGTAACCCAAATCAATTGGATTCCAAATAGCAAAACTCTTAACCGAGCCAGCATCTACGTGTCCTGCCAGCTCCGATGGCAAGCCAAGACCCGTAACGAAGACCTTACCAATATTGTCTGTCGCTTTAACTGACTGAGCAGCCGCCACAATACCCACAGAGGTAGGCGCAACAATTGCTTTTAGGTTAGGGTGGTTTTTAAGCAAGCCCACTGTCTCACGGTAGCTCTTATCGGCAAGGTCATCGCCGTATACCGTATCAACCAGCTTAAGATGAGGGTACTTAGGCAGCACCTTCTTCATTTCATCAATCCAAATATTTTGGTTTGTTGAAGTAGGGGTCGCACTCAAGATTGCGATTTCACCTTCACTTGCACCACTGGCTTTCACAGCCTCATCTGCAAGTTTCACGTTCATCTCGCCAATCAGCGCATTGCTTGAAGGGTTTAGGTGGACTTCACGACCGGCTTTGGCAACACCCGAGTCCCAAGATACGACTTTGATACCACGCTGGCGCGCTTTTTTCAGGATAGGCACAAGCGCATCTGTATCGTTTGCTGAAACAGCAATTGCATCGACACGTTGTGCAATTAGTGAGTTGATCACCTCGATTTGGCCTTCGGCCGTGGTCGATGTTGGGCCAGTATAGATGACTTCGACGTCACCCAATTCTTTTTCAGCCTCTTGAGCTCCTTTGTAAGCAGCCTCAAAAAAACCAATACCCAATGCTTTTACTACAAGTCCAATGCGCACGTCCTCTGCGTGAACATTAGCTGAAGCAGCCAGCGCCAGAGAAACAGCGCTCGTGGTGAGCAATTTCTTAAAGTTCATGATTCACTCCGTTTATTATTTTTGTAACGAACTAACCAGGGCTCACCTTTGGCTCTACGGCGATAAGCGACGCACCATGGTCTTCAATCATTTTTTTACTTTTGGGGTCGACGCCTGTATCGGTGATACAGAAGTCTAAATCGCTAATAGGACACACCACCATGCTGCTACGTTGCGCAAATTTTGAGCTATCGACGAGCAATATCTTTTTCTCTGCCTGTCGTAACAATCGGGTAGTGCCCTGCACGATTTGAGGGTCTGTTTCCATAACACCCAACGGGCCAATACCTTGAGCACCAAAAAACATTTTGGCGGCGTAAAAGTTCGCCGTGCCATCATCTGGGAACGGGCTCAGAATCAGGTTTTGCTCTCGATATAGCTTGCCACTGGGCAAAGTTACGCTGCACTTGCTGTTCTTTAACAAGTACTCAGCAATCACAAAGGAATTGGTCAGTACGTGTAATTGGCGCGATTTAAGGTGCTCAGCCATCATGTAAGCGGTAGAGCCGCCTCCGATAATGATTGATTCCCCGTCCTCACACATGGCAGCCGCCGCTTTCGCAACGGCGCGCTTTGCTGCCGCATTCATCGTTTGGCTGACCGAAAAAGGTCGACCTGCCAACCCCGTCGATGTCGGTGGATGCAAAGACTCTGCACCTCCGCGTACTCGCTTTAACTTGCCTGTTTTATGCAAGTAAGCGATGTCTCGACGAATAGTTGCCTCCGACGCGCCCAGCAAATCCACCAGATACCCCACAGTGACAACCGGCTTTTGGTTAACCTCTGCAAGGATGATTCTGTGCCGCTCTCGCTCGTGCATTTCAAACTCTCCCGATCAATATCCATCAAAAAACAAAATAAAACAAGCATAAATAGTCATTTTTTGATTATTTATGATTATTTATGATTATTTATGATTATTTATGATTATTTATGATTATTGTTGATTGTTTTCATTGCTTTGTTTATATTTCACCAATCATTTTCAGTCATTGGCGCGCTATATTTAATCATAAATGCGCATCCAGTGCCTGTTTGTTGCCAATAAAGGCTCAAACCACAGGTTTAAGCCCCCGTTAATAAAGACAAAAAAGAGGATGGCATACCATGCCTAATACAAATCAGGATTCCGCTTTACTGCAAAACCTCTGGGATGCGGATAAAGCTGCAACACTATCTCCCGAAGAAGAGCTGGTTTATCGCTCAAACCTTCTTGGTTCTGATAAGCGCGTTACCAACTACGGTGGCGGTAATACTTCTGCCAAAATCATGCAAAAGGACCCACTATCTAACCAAGAGGTTGAAGTACTGTGGGTTAAAGGCTCTGGTGGCGACATCGGCAGTATGGGGCTAGCTGGCTTTGCAACGCTTTATTTAGAAAAGCTAGAGGCATTAAAAGGCCTCTACCGTGGCGAGGCGTTCGAAGATGAAATGGTTGGCTACCTGCCACATTGCACCTTTAACCTAAATGCACGTGCCGCCAGTATCGATACACCGCTACACGCTTATGTTCCTTATAAACATGTTGACCACCTTCACCCAGATGCGGTGATTGCCATTGCAGCAAGCAAAAACAGTCAAGAACTAACACAATCAATCTTTAATGGCGATATTGGCTGGCTTCCATGGCGCCGTCCAGGCTTCCAATTGGGTTTGGAGCTAGAAAAAATCGCCAAAGAAAACCCACACCTTAAAGGTGTGATGCTTGAAGCACACGGCCTATTTACTTGGGCGGATACCGCTTATGACTGCTACGTAAACTCACTCAACACGATTAACCAAGCACAATCTTGGTTTGATGAGCAGTTAGCAAACAATGAAGCCTTTGGTGGTGCCGTGCACACTAGCTTAGACGCGGAAGCACGCGCTCAAATTGCTAGCCAAATCATGCCAATCATTCGCGGTATGACCAGCGATCACCAACGCCAAATTGGCCACTTTAATGACTCGGCCGAGGTACTAGAGTTTGTTAACAGCCAACAATTAGATAGCTTGGCTGAGCTTGGCACCTCGTGCCCTGACCACTTTTTGCGCACCAAAATCAAGCCGTTGGTGTTGCCGTTTACTCCAAGCGAAAACAACCTAGACGCAGTAAAAGAGCAGTTACCTGAACTGCTGTCAGGTTACCGTGCCGACTACGCAGCCTATTACGAGCGCTGTAAGCACGACAACAGTCCAGCGATTCGCGATGCTAACCCAGTGGTATACCTCATTCCGGGTGTAGGCATGCTGACGTTCGCCAAGGATAAAGCCACCGCCCGTATTGCCGGTGAGTTTTACGTTAACGCCATTAATGTGATGCGCGGCGCTTCAGGCGTAAGCGAATACATGGGCTTGCCTGAACAAGAAGCTTTTGACATCGAATACTGGCTATTAGAAGAAGCGAAGCTTCAGCGTATGCCTAAGCCAAAAAGCTTGGCTGGCCAAATCGCCCTTATTACCGGTGGTGCAGGTGGTATTGGCAAAGCGACTGCAGAGCGTTTATTGCGCGAAGGCGCATGCGTGATGCTGACCGATATCGACGCAGCGGCACTTGCCGAAACCGAAGCAGAGTTTGCACAAGCATTTAGCGCCGATGTTGTGGCCAGCTGCCGCATGGACGTAACCGACGAAACTCAAGTAAAACAAGCCTTTAGCTCTACTGCTCAGCGTTTTGGTGGCGTCGATATTCTTGTATCTAATGCTGGCATTGCCTCTTCGTCGCCGCTTTCAGACACCACATTGGATAGCTGGAACTTCAACCAAAACATTTTGTCCACTGGCTACTTCTTAGTGGCACGCGAAGCCTTTACACTACTTAAGTCGCAATCCATGGGTGGCTCTATGGTCTTTGTCGCGAGCAAAAACGGTCTTGTAGCATCAGCCAATGCATCGGCTTACTGCACCGCCAAAGCGGCCGAAATCCAGCTGGCTCGTTGCGTAGCACTTGAGGGTGCGCCAGAAGGTATCCGCGTTAACGTGGTTAACCCAGATGCGGTGTTACGCGGATCAAAAATTTGGTCGGGTAAATGGAAAGAAGAGCGCGCCAGCGCTTACAAGATGTCAACGGATGACCTCGAAGAGCATTACCGCAATCGCAGCCTACTTAAGCGCAACGTTTTCCCTGAAGACATTGCCGAAGGTGTTTACTTCTTTGTTTCCGAAGCGTCTTCAAAGTCTACCGGTAATATTTTGAATGTTGATGCAGGGCATGCGCCTTCATTCACTCGATAATAAAAAGCTAAAGGTTTAGAGCAATGACAACAATAAAAGCGATCGATCAGCAGCTGATCGAAGACCAAAACAAGTTACACAAGGATGCGCTAGACGCGGACTATAACGCGCTTGCTAATAAGCTTGCGCGCCAAAATATCGATATCGAAAAATTAACCGAGCAAGCGGCAGCGTTTGATATTGCCCTACCTTCATGGGGCTTGGGCACTGGCGGCACACGCTTTGCCCGCTTTCCGGGCGAAGGCGAGCCACGCAATGTATTCGAAAAAGTCGCTGACTGCGGTGTAGTTAACCAGCTAGGTCAGGCATCTTCAGCCGTATCGCTACACATTCCTTGGGACACCCCGTCAGACCCAATGGAACTAAAAGAGTTTACTAACGCACGTGGCCTTACCTTTGATGCCATGAACTCGAACACCTTCCAAGATCAAAAAGATCAGGAGCATTCGTACAAATACGGCAGCTTAACTCACAGCGAAGAAGCCGTGCGTGAGCAAGCCATTGCTCACAATATCGAGACCATTGAGCTAGGCAAAAAGCTAGGCTCAAACGCACTGACTGTGTGGGTCGGTGACGGCTCTAACTTCCCAGGGCAACAGCACTTTAGCAACTCGTTTGCTCGATACCTTGAGAGCGCGGGCAAAATTTACTCAGCACTGCCTGATGATTGGTCGATGCTGCTAGAGCATAAAATCTTTGAGCCGGCTTTCTACTCAACAGTGATTCAAGATTGGGGCAGCAGCTACCTTGCCGCTAAAGAAATTGGCGAGAAGTGCGCGTGTTTGGTTGACCTTGGCCACCACGCACCTAACGTCAATATCGAAATGATCGTGGCTCGCCTAGCGCAGTTTGGCAAGCTAGGCGGCTTCCACTTTAACGACAGTAAGTACGGCGACGACGACCTCGACAGCGGCTCAATCAACCCGTATCAGTTGTTCTTGGTGTTTAACGAACTTGTGGATATTCAGCAGCAAGATAAGAGCTTTGCGCCTTTCTATATGCTAGACCAATCACACAATGTGACAGACCCTATCGAAAGCTTGATTTACAGCGCAGCAGAAGTGCAACGTGCATTCGTGAAAGCAGCGTTGGTTGATCGTAACGCACTGACTCAATACCAAAATGGCAATGATGCATTAATGGCACAAGCAACGCTAAAAGCCGCTTATAACCTTGATGTAGAGCCAATTTTGCAAATGGCACGTTTACGCAGCGGTGGCGCAGTTAGCCCAATCGCAACTTACCGTGCTAGCGGCTACCGCCAACAAATGGGCCAAGAACGCCCATCAAGTGGCCAGTCCGGCTCAGGTATTGTTTAGCACACCTCTTTGTTCTACCCCATGCTAAGGATCGGCGTGGGAGCGTGCACTTTTATCATCTCTTGGATTAGCAACCTTTGCCGCTTTACGCTTTGCGTAACGCGGCTTTTTTTGGCGACTGTATTCTAAAGACTCTCACCAAAATCAAACTCCACCTCTAGGGTGGTTTTTTGCGTTTTGGGTGCTTGGCCATTCAGGCGGGCAACTAAGGCTTGGGCCGCTTGTTTACCCATATCAAAACGAGGGGTAATAACAGTAGCGAGGCGAGGGTGCATGGCACGTGCAATGTCGTGACCGTGAAAACCCGCTATCGCCATTTGAGCAGGCACAGCAATACCGCGTTTTTGGCACTCAAACAAAGCACCAATGGCTAAGTCGTCGTTGGTACAAAAAATGCCGTCGGTTTCTGGGTATTGGCTTAAGGCTTGGTCTAAAAACTCGGCACCCAAGGTAAACGACGAAGACTGGGTGGTTTGCAAGCAACGAGGCTCCAAGCCATGTGCCTCCATCGCTTGGGTATAACCTTGCATCCGCTGTTGGGTGCGCACATCCATACGCGCGGCAAAATACACAATGTGGCGACGACCGCGGGCAATCATATGCTCGGTCATTTGGCGCGACGCAGCTGCATTATCGAAACCAACGGCCTGTTCTATGGGCTCCGATACACTGTCCATAATCTCCACCACGGGCACACCCGCCGTTTTAATCATTTTCAGTACTCGGTCGGTGTGTTGGCTTTCGGCCAAAATCAGTCCGTCCACATTGTACGAGAGCAAGGTCGCAATGCGTGCTTCTTCAGCTTCTTGGCTGTAGCCATAGTGGGCCAACATGGTTTGATAACCCGCCGCTTCTGTCACCGACTCAATGCCTTGCAGCACTTCGGCAAACACTTGGTTGGTTAACGAGGGCAGCAGCACACCAATGGCGTGGCTTTTGGAGTTAGACAGGATATCGGGAGCGCGATTAGGGATATAACCGAGCTGCTCTACCGCGGCGGCGATTTTGGCTTGCAGTGCCGGAGACACTTGATTGGGGTTACGTAAATAACGGCTGACCGTCATTTTGGTGACGCCGACTTGGTCGGCCACGTGTTGCAGTGTCGGGCGTTTATTTTTAGACATTGTATAACGACTTAGGCAAGGTGTTTGTTACGGGTAACACTATCACACCTTAACCTAAGTCCAAAGCAACCAAAAACAAAGCTATTAAAAGCAATAGCTTACGCTGCTTTACCTCATACCAAGCTGTTCGCAAAGTTGATCGAGCAAGGCTTCTGGCGACAGACGAATATCCATCACAATGGCTTCATCCTCGCTTGGCGGCTGTAAAGCATCGAACTGGCTCTTTAGCATCTCTTGGCCATTAAAGTAATGGCCTGCACGGGCCTGATGTCGCGCCCAAATGGTGTCAAAGTCACCTTTGAGGTACACAAATACCAAGTCGTTTCCGCCCTCCTTCAACTGCTCACGATACTCGGGCTTAAGTGCCGAACACGCGAGCACCATTGAACGGTGCTCGCCTAGCAGGCGGTTTAAGCTGGTAAGCCAACCCGCACGGTCTGCATCGGTAAGCGGCGTGCCTGTTTGCATTTTTTGGATATTGGCATCGCTATGAAAGTCGTCACCGTCAAAAAATGGAATGGCTAACCGCTCAGCCAGCTTGCTACCCATTAAGGATTTACCGCAGCCAGACACGCCGGTCATAACAATTTTGAGTCCTTGGCTTTGTTGCATATCGCCCTTCTTTTCCACTACTTCCACCATAATGCCAACTCAGGGAATGCGATGAGTAAGCCCAGTGCCACCAGCTGCAAACCGATAAATGGGTAAAGCGACTGGAAGATCTCGCCCAAACTGATATCTGGCGGTGTAACCGACTTAAGATAAAAGGCTGCAGGCCCAAACGGTGGTGACAAGAAAGACACCTGCATGTTCATACAAAAGACCACACCAAACCAGATGGGATCGAGGCCAAGGCCGGTAATGATTGGCACAAAGATCGGCATGGTAAGCAAGGCAACACCCACCCAATCGAGAAACATGCCCAGCACTAACAGGATGGCCATCATCACCAACACCGTACCCATGACGCTGCCGCCAGACCAAGACAGAATTAAACTCTCAACAAACTCGATACCGCCCATCAGGTTGTACACACCTACAAGAGCCGTGGCACCGATGCCAATCCAAATAATCATGCCACAGGTTTGCAGAGTCGAAATGGCACTTTCTTTAAGCATAACAAGGTTCAGCTCGCCGCGAATCCACGCCGAAACAATGATACCCACCACACCCAGTGCCGAGGCCTCTGTCACCGACGCAATACCGGTGTAAATCGAGCCGAGCACCACAGCCACCGAAAGCAGCGGGAAGAACAGCGCCTTAAAGAAGTTAATCGGCTCGCCCTGCTCTTCGTCTGCGTCAGACGGAATAGGTGCATATTCGGGCTTCAGCTTGGCCACCACCAGCACGTAAATCACATAGAGTGCGGCCAAAATGAGTGCCGGTAAAAAAGCACCTTTAAACAAGTCACCAATAGAGACACTGGCTGTTAGGCCATAAATAATCAGTACGATACTCGGAGGCAACATGGTGCCCAGTGCCCCGCCTGCACAGGTGGTACCAATAGCAAGCTTGCGGTTGTAGCCCAAGCGCAACATTTGCGGTAACGCCAACATGCCAAGCAATACGGTTTCGCCACCAATCACGCCCGACATAGAGGCTAAAATAACCGCTACCACCAAGGTTTGCACCGCTACACCACCGCGTAACTTGCGGCCTAAGCGACTCATCGCATCAAACAAATCGCGAGCAATACCTGAGCGATCCAGCAGTGCCGCCATCAACACAAACATAGGGACGGCTAAAAAGACGTAACTACCGACAAAGCCATATAATCGGCTGGTCACAAGTGGGAGCACGTCCATTCCAAACCAGCCAATGGCCATAAACACCGCCACAAGGCAGGTAACAAAAGCGAGCTGCATGCCCGTTAGCAGCAAGCCAATGGTCATGGCGAGCATTAGCAAACTGGCATAACCAATGCCCATAGACGACAAATCAAACATCCGCCTGCCCTCTTACTAAGCGCCATACATCGCGCACTAAATAACTCATAAACTGCACGGCCATTAACGCCAAGCACAGTAAAATCATGCCTTTGAGCAACGCTGGGTAGACAGGGTTCCACGCCGAGCCCGAGGTCTCTAAGCGCATATCACCCCAAGGGGCGAACCAGCTGTCTAACATCATGCCGTAAGCGGCGTAACTCAACAGAGCGACCAAAGCGAGCCCCAACACATGATGCAAAATATCCAGCATTAAGCGCACCTTTGGGCCGACAAGGTCGTAGATCAACACCACGCGCACGTGCTTGTTAATCGCTAGTGCATAGCTCCCACCCAACACGAATAAACTCGCGCCCAAGAAAGAGGCGGTTTCGTGAACCCACATCGTGGGCGCATTAAAGAAATAGCGCATAACAATTTCGTAAAACGAAATCGCCACCACCAAAATAAATAAACCACTCAATAGGTGACTGATCGCAACGATAAAGCGATCGAGATAACCCCATGGCTGATGTGTGGCCACAGGTGGGTTGTGATCATTCATGAAAAAGTCCTGAGGCGCAGGTTCCACCTTTGCGATACGTGTGATACGAGCTGCAAAAGCGGCACCTGCAAGAGTAAAAACGACTATACAGGCTGTTAGAGCAAGCCGTTGTTTTCGAGGTAGCCAGTCACAGAATCAAATACTTTTTTCGCATTTGGTGACTGTTGTGCAGCGACTTCCCACTGACTACGAGCGATGGCGCGGAACTTTTTACGCTCATCAGCCGACCAGTTGTGGATAGTAATAGACGCATCTGCTTGCGCCGCTTTAACAGCCGCTTGGTCCGCCATTTTTAGCTGAGTGGTAATGTCTTGCGCAAAGTCACGTACCGACATTTTGATAATGGCTTGTAGGTCTGCAGGTAGCTTGTCCCACTTCTTTTGGCTCATTGAAACGTCAATCAATGGCAACGAGTGGAAGCCCGGTTGCACTGGGTGCTTAGCCACATCGTGCATACCTGCTTTATGGTTGGTTGAGAATACGGTGTAGTCCGCCGCATCGATAACGCCTTTGCTCAAACCGGTGAATACTTCAGAACCCGGTAGGTTAACCGGTGCCGCGCCCGCTGCCGCAAACACTTGCTGCACCAAACCTTCTGGTGCACGTAGCTTCAAACCTTTTAGGTCTTCTACACCGTTTAGCGGCACTTTAGATACAAAGGCCTCAACACCCGTGGTAGAAGCACCAATAAACTGGACACCGTAAGGCGCATAAAGCTCAGTCATTAGCTCATTACCACCGCCGTAGTTCATGTATTGCAGTAATTGTGATGTATCCGACCATGCACCCACGGTATTACCGATCAAACCAAAGGCAGGATCTTTACCCGAAAAGTAACCTGTAGCGGTTACGTGGCCGTCGATAACGCCCATTTTCATACCGTTTAGGGTTTCAGTGTGTTTTAGCACACTACCCACAGGCAATAAGGTGATTTTAACGCGCTGGTTAGTTAGCTCACCGACACGGTCTGCCCAGGCTTGTTGTACTTGGTAGTTTTTGTCGCCCGAAGGGTCCGACGACTGAAATTTGAACGTAAAGTCTGCTGCAAATGCAGAGAAAGACATAAGGCTGGCCGATGCCAGCGCCAATAGTTTGGTTTTCGCCGTATTCATTAGTTGGAGTCCTTTGATTATTTTTTTGTCGAACGTCGTTACTCGGCGTTTGCTTTTGCCATGCTCCGCTTGACGTTATCACCATGGTTTTTTCACCTTTAAACAGGTGAGGGTGTTGGGCCATACCACGATGGTCACAAGCAGATGTTACCGGTAACTCTTCGCAATGTTACCGGTAACTTTTTAAAAGTCAATGCTTATCGTCGGCATAAAAAAACCAGTACCCTTGATCACATCAGTGAAGGTACTGGCTCTATAGCGCTAACAAGCGGGTTCAAAATGTCGCCTCAGCAGACCTCTTCTGCGGTATCCTGCGCCGTACTGGTTCGCAAAAATGCTTTAAAGTCCGCTTCGGACATAGGTTTACTGTAAAAGTAGCCTTGACCAAAGTCACATTGATGGCTTTGCAAAAAGCCCTCTTGCTCTGCGGTTTCAACGCCTTCTGCCACGACTTTGAGTTGTAGGCGGTGCGCCATTGAGATGATCGCAGCGGTAATTTCCATATCATCGGTATGGTCAGGAATATCTTTTACAAACTCACGGTCGACCTTAAGCACATTAATCGGCAGGGTTTTAAGGTAACTAAACGACGAATAGCCTACACCAAAGTCGTCAATGGCCACGGTAATGCCCAAGGCCTGCAATGACTGAAGAGTGGATATGGCTTTTTGCACATCGTGCATTACCAAGGTTTCGGTAACTTCTATCTCTAGGCATGAAGGGTCAATATCAAAGTTACCCAACACCTGCTCAAACATGTCGATAAGTTCTGGGTCTCTAAACTGGCGGGCAGACAGGTTAATCGCCAAACGGAACTGAGGCCAACCGGCCTGACGCACTTTGCTTAAAAACTCACAGGCAGCCGTCACAATCCATCGACCCAATGGCACGATAAAGCCAGTTTCCTCAGCCACGGATATAAACTGCATGGGCGGCACCACACCCAACTCTGGGTGGTGCCAACGAATTAAGGCTTCGGCCCCAAAAACATCGCCGGTTTTAAGGTTTACTTGGGGTTGAAAGAACAGCTCAAACTCTTTGTTTTCGAGCGCGATGGGCATTTCGCGGGTAAAGCGAATGTACTGTTGTAGCTGCTCGTGCAAGGTTTCGGTAAAGAAGCGGTATTGGTGACGACCCATTTCTTTGGCTTGATACATCGCCAAGTCGGCATGCTTAAGCAGGGTATCTGGCTCGGCACCGTCTTTCGGAATCATCGCGATACCGATACTGGTGGTTACCTGAATTTCTGTTTCGCCAATAAAAAACGGTTGCGCTAACGAGGCTAAGACCCGCTCAGCCACTTTGATCACATCATCTTCGCCATGAATAGGATTAATGAGCAAGGCAAATTCGTCACCGCCCAAGCGTGCGGCTAAGTCGGTTTCTTTTATGCAGTGTAGTAACCTAACTGCAACCGTCTTGAGCAGCTCATCGCCCACTTGGTGACCTTGGGTATCATTGATATTCTTAAACAAGTCGAGGTCGAGCATCATGACCGCGCCATGCCCATAGCGAGGTAAGTCGCTGGTTACGCGGTTCATACGACTTAAAAATTGGCGGCGGTTAGCCAAGGTGGTGAGTTCATCAAAGAGCGCCAACTGCTCCATGCGCGCATGGGCATCTTTAAGCTCTGAAACGTCCTCAAGTACCAGTACAAAGTGGCTGATTTCGTTAAATTCGTTTTTGATTGGCGAGAGGGAAACAAGGCTCCAAAACATGGTGCCATCTTTACGCACGCTATACAGCTCTCCACGCCAGTTATTGCCCGACATAGCGGTTTGCCAAAGCGCGTCATATTGTTCGTCACTCATGTAGTTGCGACTGAGCATTTCGGGTGACTGCCCGATTACCTCATCCGCCTCAAAGCCTGTGCATTCGGTGTATTTGGGGTTAACGTACTCGATGGTGCCGACTATATCGATGATCATGACCGAAGAGCCACTAAAAGTGATCGCACTGGATAGCTTGCGAAGTGTCGCTTCGATCCGCTTTTGGGCCGTAACATCCTGACAGGTACCAAAGCAACGACCGTTCTCATCGTCGCAGCGGCCTATGATGTGGACATAAAGCATAGAGGGCTCAGCATTAATCCGGCACTCTTCATCAATTGCCTCACCTTCATTTATCAGGCGTTCAAAGGCCGCTTTAATCCTCTTGGTATCAGCGGGGTGAACCGACTGATAAAAATGCTCGCATGACATTTCGCCAGCTTGTAACGCCATGATAGGCGCAAGTGACTGAGACCACCAGAAGCTTTGGCTTGCGATGTCGTATTCCCAGCAACCTATCTTTACCACCTCTTGGGAATCAATGAGCCGACGCTCAGCATTTTGGCGCTCTGCCATCTCTTGCTCTAACGCCAAATGCCGCTCATCAATGGTTCTTTGCATATCCGTAAAGATATCCACAAACCCTTGCAGCGCACGATCTGTTTTATGAATCACTAGCTCTCGCCGTGAGCCTTGTGTGACCTGGTGATTCATCAACGCCGAGAGGCGCTTGAGCGGTCGAATAATCAAGGTCGTTTGAGCCAAACTGACCAACAGAAGCGCCAGTGCCATGGCGGCAATCAACGACCAACATAACCACTGAATCTGCTCACTATCGGCACGTATAAGGGCGTAATCATCCAAATACACGGCAACTTGGCCCACTTCTAAGCCGTCATAAATAAGTGGTATTTGGATTAACGAATACTGAATGCTGACATTGGCCATCATTTGCGCATTAGCCTGTCCTGCTTTGAACAAGGACAAACCATCAAGGCGGGTTAACTCGACTGAGTACCAAGCATCGCGCTCATGAAAGGTATGGTCTAGCAGTTTGGCAACGTAATCACTATTGCCGGTCACTACTGGATAGGCGAGCGCCTCGGACAAGACGGCCATGTGGCTTTTTTCGAGGGCAACACGTTCATTTAAAAGCTGACTTTGCCAATTAGGTAACCAATACCACTGAATAAACCCCGCCATTATGGCGAGTAGCAAAACAAGGGGCAGCTGTAACTTGGCGCTAAAGCTCCGCATGGGCACAACTCCTACTGCAGACACATATGAGTCGTGCTGCACGTACAATATAATCCTTGAGAGAAACTAAAAATAACCTCTCATCTATTTAATAAGCAGGCAAAGTATCTTTAAAAGAAACGCTAATGACGATACAAAACAACCTAGCGAGATAAACGACAAGGCTTGTTCGCACCACGATGCCCAACTAAGAGTATAGACCAAGAAAATGGGAATGCAGGTTTAAATCGCGGATTTAACACATTGAATGCTAACGCCTAAACTGGTTAAAAAGCAGCTAAAATACTTGCCCGGACCACACGAAACAGAGCACAGGGTCGTATACGAAAATAGATTAAGCAGAAAAGAGAAATAAGATCAGGGAAGTCGAAGAAAGTGAAACGAGGCAAGAAAATGGTGCCGGCACCAAGAGTCGAACTCGGGACCTACTGATTACAAGTCAGTTGCTCTACCAGCTGAGCTATACCGGCACAAATTTGAGACGCGAATAATATAGAGCCTTTATATTTCGGTCAACACTTTTTTAAAAAACTATGCCCACTAGCCACAACAAAAAGTTGAGAATGACGAAATGAATAACTGATTGTGTCAACACAAGCTCCGACCCTACAATAACCCAACAGTTAAAACTCAAAGGAGACGCCGTTATGAGCCAACAAGGTAGTGCAGGTAATGTGATTGCTGCATTGTGTAGCCTGTTTATTCCAGGCTTAGGCCAACTTATTCAAGGCCGACTATTGGCCGCTATTTTGTTTTTTGTCATCACCGCGGTTGGCTACGCCACCTACTGGTTAGTAATTCCTGGCATTATCGCTGTCATCGTCCATCTTGTGGCGATTATTAGCGCAGCGCGTTACAAGGGTGATTAGTCACCTTTGAACTGAAGTGACTGGGTGCGGCTATTGGGGTTTAACCTTGCTAACGAGTGTATAAACCGTCACACCCAAAACCATTCCCCAAAACGCGCTGCCGATGCCAAACAACGTAAAGCCAGAGGCCGTTGCCATAAAGGTAATAAGGGAGGCCTCTTGTGCTTGCCGCTCGGCCAGCGCCACATTTAAATTGGCTAAAATGGTAGGGATCAGTGCCAAGGCGGCAATGGTAACCACCAGCGCATTAGGTACAGCGGCAAACACTGCCACCACCGTCGCCCCCAATATTCCTGTCACCAGATAAAACACACCTGCCCAAACCGAAGACCAATAGCGCTGCTGTGGGTTTTTGCCTGCGCCTTCGCTCATACAAATCGCCGCGGTAATAGCCGCTAACGAATACGCGAAGCCACCAAACGGAGCGGCCACAACCCCTGTCGCGCCTAGGCTAACCATTAAAGGCGAAGCCGGTGCTTGGTAACCAAAACTGCGTAACATTGAGATGCCCGGTACATTTTGTGAAGCCATTGTCACCAAAAACAGAGGCAACCCTAGCCCAAGCAACGCCGACACCGAAAACTCAGGCGAGACCCACTGAGGCTCGGCAAAGCTGAGTGTTACCGCAGCAAAGTACGTTTGTCCCAACACACCCGCCAAAACACCGCCCACCACGAGGGTAAGCACCACGGCATATTGCGCCCAAATCAGCCTTACAACCATAAACACCGTAAACATGCAGGCCACCAGCAGAGTCGCCTCTTGTGCACTTAAAAACATCTTGAGTGCAAAGGGGAGTAGAACACCTGCGAGCATCGCCCCCGCTAAGGGCTTGGGAATGCGCTCTATGACTTTTTCAAAGGCACCCGTGAGTCCAAGCATTAACATCAACCCCGAGCTAAGGAGCATAGCGCCCACGGCTTCAGGTAATGAATACCCGGAACTTGTGGCAATAACCGCTGCTCCTGGCGTAGACCATGCGGTCAGCACCGGTGCTTTATATCGCAGTGAAAGGCCAATGCAGGTCACGCCCATACCGATCCCCAATACCCACAACCATGAGTTAGTTTGAGCCACGGTGGCATTGAGCTGCTCTGCCGCTTGTAACACGATCGCCACGGAGCTGGTATAACCCACCAGCACCGCGACAAGCCCAGCAGCGATTTTGGGTAAACTAAAAACTTCTGACATGTAGACGCCTATTCCTTCACTTTGCGCTTTACTGCTTTTGGGATAAAACACCTTTCATCAAAACTAATCGCCATTCTCAAGACTTAATCATTTTTTTGCGTCTAAAAGTGATAGAGTAAACATCATACACCTCTCACTCTTTAAACCGCAGCACTATCCCACAAACGCCCAGCGGCTATGCCTTATCTCACCGCTTGCGGCTTTATGTGCTGCGCTGCTGTTAGGATTTCTTTGTGCTGTCAGTTATGTTTTCTACACGCGCAACCAGCTTCGCTTTACTTGTTGGCTGCTTGGGTGCCATGGCCACATTGTTAGAGCTTATTCCCTTTTCGCCCATCGCCCCTATCTGCTTTTGGTATTTTGTTAATTCGGGGATGCCTCTTCAACGCTTTCACCTTGCTGGGTACTTCGGCAATATGCCAGTCAGCTTTTACATTTTCGAGCGCTTCTCTGCGCCGCGATAACCACTGTCGGCGAAGATAAAATCTTCCTCACCATGCAGGAGATGCTCAGCTTGATTAAGGTCATGCTCATTAGCTGCTGTCGTGCTGACGCTGTGTGTGATTCCTGTTCGCGCATCCACCCCAATATGAGCCTTCAAGCCAAAGTGCCACTGGTTACCTTTCTTAGTCTGGCGCATCTCTGGATCACGTTTACATGCTTTGTTTTTGGTAGAGCTGGGAGCTTCAATAATTGTCGCATCTATCAAGGAGCCTTCTTTGAGCAACGCCCCCGCTTCAGATAACCATTGATTAACTTCTTCAAAAATTTGTCGAGATAGATTGTGCCGTTCCAATAAGTGGCGAAACTTGAGAATGGTCGAGTGATCAGGGATCGCCTTATCCAAGGACAAACCTGCAAACAGTCGCATAGAGGTGATCTCATACAATGCATCTTCCATGGCAGGATCACTGAGGCTGTACCACTGTTGCAGACAGTGAATACGAAGCATCGTCATCAATGGATAAGGACGTCGACCATTACCCGCTTTGGGATAATGTGGTTCAATTACCGCTTCAATCCGTGTCCAAGGGATCAGCTTATCCATGCGACCTAAAAACTTTTCTTTGCGGGTCTGACGGCGCTTATTACTGAACTCGCTGTCGGCGAATGTTAACTGATCCATGCTGACTCCCTTGATAAAACTGATGGTTACAATCGTCTCATGGAATGGACTTAATCACACCTTCCCTAGCGCCTCCCGTGGTCAAGCAGTTTCGACGCATATATCCAGATGTCAGAATTCATATCTATGAAGGTTTAGAGGCATCAGCGGTTGAAAAACTAAGAATGGGTGAGATTGATTTTTCGGTCACGTCCATCGCTGCGAGTACAACGCTTTCCGAAAAAGAATTTATTATTCATCCGATCATCAAAATCCCCATGGCGATTATTTGTCGAAGTGGTCATCCGTTACAAGACAAAACGAGTTTGCAGGATTTGCTGGTGGCCGATTGGGTGCAGATAGGTGCTGGCGGTCATTTAACCCCCATTATCAGGAACTTCTATCTACAGCACGGCCTTCAAGCCCCCAATGTGGCGGTAGAGTGTCACTCATTTACCAGCTCTTTGGCGATGATCGACAGCACGGACTTGCTGGGTATCGTGCCCGAAGCATGGATTTCGGATGTTTATTACACGGGTAAATTTGCGAAAATTTCGGTGAGAGAGGGCTTGGCAACAAACCAGCTACAGATGCTGCTGCGCCGCGATAAACCCTTGATCCCAGTTGCACAAACCTTCTCGACGCTGTTTTTGCGTTTGGCCGACGTCGATTAGTATCCGCCTATAAAGGCACTTTGTTGTCACGAAACTGCTTCGGCGTGCTGCCGGTTAATCGCTTGAAGAAGCGGCTAAAGTAGGCCGGATCCGAAAAGCCCAAGCTCATTGCAATATCGGATGCGGGCTTAATCGTAAAGATAAGGTGGCGCTGTGCTTCAGTCAGTATACGCTGGTGAATTAGGCCAAGTGCCGTTTGGTTACGTCGCTTTTTACAAATCTCATTTAAATGCGCCGAGGTCACACCCACCTTCTCGGCGTACCAGTCGACATTGTGGTGGCTATCAAAGTTGTTCTCAAGCAGGTCAATAAAGCGGCTAAGTCTCTGCTCTGAGCGGCTTATCGTTTGCTTTTGCACTTCGTGTTGCCTAACGTTTTGGCGCGTAATCCATATAGCAAGCGCAAGCACATGGTTTTCCATTTGTAGCTGACGAAAGCTTTGCGTACCTGCATGTTCATCGTTAATGGCGCTGAGCAGGGCGCTGAGGTAGGCCTCGTTTTCTCCCGATGAATAGACGGAGGCTTCGCCATAACACCACATCGGATTATCTAGCACTTTGGCAAGTTTTGAAAGTAATGGCCTAGCAATGGCCAAGACAAACCCGTCGGACCCCGTTTCCCACAAAAACATATGTACGCAGTTCTCTGGGATCACTAGCAAATCACCCGTGTTCACCGTGAGAGTATGGTTATCAACCTGGGCACTGCCTTGACCTTTCAGTACAAAAAATATTTGCAGTAGATCAAGGTGCCGATGTGGCTTTATTTTCCAGTTGTACTTAGCACTGCGAAGACCCAAGTGTTCACAGTGCACAAGGTCTTCTACCGGCCATGTGGTGGTTTCTCCGTAAAAGTCGGTAATGGGTATCGGGGTTTGATTTTTTAGGGTGGCCATGACGAGTTTAATAATCTGTGTTTTGTACAATAATAAAGCATGAAATGGCCATTTTATCCATTGCTGACTTGCGTAATATACAAATGGTTGAGATTGCTTGTGTATCAAGCGGTCGGGTTCGAATCATTCCCTAAGGGTATGGAGTAGCTATGAGTATAAAAAAAATGCGTGCTATTGAAGGCACGACCTTTTTTGATGGGCCTATGGCCACAAAAGGTTACGCGCTAAATAAGATGTTTTATTCGTTTAACTCGCAAGAAGGACGAGATGCGTTTGTGGCCGATGAAGAAGCGTGGATGGAAAAATTTAAGCTAAGCGACGCGCAAAAACAGTGTGTGCGTGATCGTGACTTCCTTGGCCTGATTGAAGAAGGCGGCAGCATCTACTATTTGGCGAAAATTGGTCCGATTTTGGGCATGAACATGCAGGACTTTGGTGGGGCGCAAACGGGCCGAACCACAGATGAATTTAAAGCATACTTGGACAGTCAGGGGATAGGTAAAAACAATGGCTAAGATTGCAGGCGGTATCGGTACATCTCATATTCCAGCGATTGGTGTGGCGATGGATCGCGGTTTAGAAGACACCCCTTACTGGAAAGATTTTTTTGAAAGCTACATTCCAATTCGTAAGTGGTTTAACGAAGTTGACCCAGATGTCCTGATCATCTTTTATAACGATCACGGGCTTGAAATGTTCTTGGATAAAAAACCAACATTTGCCATTGGTACCGCGCCACATTACGAAAATGCGGATGAAGGCTGGGGCATTAACCCAATCCCTCCGGTAACGGGTGAAACCGAGCTGTCTTGGCATATTGTCAATGAGCTGGTCGAGAACGATTTTGACCCAACCGTGTGCCAAGAAATCAAAGTTGATCATGGCCTAACCGTGCCAATGACATTGATGTATCCCGACCGTGATTACTCCAAGGTTAAGGTGATTCCTGTGTGTATCAACTGTGAGCGCCACCCAATGCCTAAGCCTTCACGTGCTTTTGCACTGGGGCGCGAAATTGGTAAAGCGGTTGAATCATTTGGCGGTGATCAGAAGGTGGTTGTGCTCGGAACGGGCGGATTGTCGCATCAGTTGGAAGGGGAGCGCGCCGGTATTATCAACACCGACTTTGATAACCTATGTTTAGAAAAGATGGTCTCCGAGCCTGAGGAGCTGACTAAGTACTCATTGGAGGACATCGTCGAGCTTGCGGGTGCGCAAGGTGTTGAGCTAAACATGTGGCTAGCCATGCGTGGTTGCTTATTGGGCAATGTAAAAGAAGGGCACCGTAATCTTGTTGCGCCGATTTCTAACACGGCGTCGGGTATTCAGTTATTGATTAACGAGTAAGATCGTTTAAATAGCAAACCACCCTTACCCGAGATAAGGGTGGTTTTTTTGTGTTTAACCGCTGGTCGCACCTTCCTTAAGCGGCAGTATTCAGATAGCTACCTATTTGGATAGCTCTATGTTTGTCCAGTTACATGTTTGGATAGTTAGGGCCGCCCATACCTTCTGGTACTACCCAGCGGATGTTTTGAGTTGGGTCTTTAATATCACAGGTTTTACAGTGTAAGCAGTTTTGCGCATTAATTTGAAAGCGCTGTTCACCTGCCTCCTCAAGCACTTCATAGACGCCCGCTGGGCAATATCGCTGGGCTGGTTCTGCAAACTTGGGCAGGTTATGCGTCAAAGGAATCTCTGGGTCGCGCAACTGAAGATGGCATGGTTGATCCTCTTCATGGTTGGTGTTTGATAAGAACACCGAGCTTAGCTTATCAAAGCTTAACTTGCCGTCAGGTTTTGGGTAATCAATCGGTTGAAACGCTGAAGCGGGACGCAGTTGGGCATAGTCTTCTTGGTTATCACGCAAGGTAATGGGCAGTTTGCCGCCAAATAAGTTTTGGTCAGCAAAGTTAAATGCGCCGCCAAGGATTGGACCAAATTTATGAAGCGCAGGGCCAAAGTTGCGAGCGCGGAATAGCTCATCATATAACCACGAGTTTTTAAATTTATCGGCGAAGCTGGTTAACTCACGGTCTGCACCACCGGCTTGAAGCGCCTCGTAGATTGCCTCTGCCGCAATCATGCCTGATTTCATCGCGGTGTGAGTGCCTTTGATTTTTGAAAAGTTCAAGGTGCCAGCGTTACATCCTACTAATAAGCCACCGGGGAATGCCATTTTTGGTAAGGCATTAAACCCGCCTTTGGTAATCGCGCGAGCGCCATAAGAGACACGTTTGCCACCCTCTAGGTATTGCTTTAAGACAGGGTGGTGCTTCATCTTTTGAAACTCGTCAAACGGGCTTAGGTAGGGGTTGGCGTAATTAAGGTCGACAATCAGCCCCACCACCACTTGGTTATTTTCGGTGTGATAAAGAAAAAACCCACCGCTGGCGTCTTTCGTTAAAGGCCAACCTGAGCCATGCAAGACCAAGCCCGGCTGGTGTTTGTCAGGCTCAATGTCCCAAAGCTCTTTAATGCCCAAACCGTAGTGTTGGGCATCTGCTTTAGCGGCAAGGCCAAAGTTTGTTTGCAATTCTTTGCCTAAGTGCCCACGACACCCTTCGGCAAAAATAATGTACTTCGCATGCAGCTCCATACCTGGCATGTAGCTATCTTTTTGCTCGCCACTGGCGCCAATACCCATATCACCGGTAGCCACGCCTTTGACGCTGCCATCTTCGTGATACAAAACCTCGGCCGCAGAAAAGCCGGGAAATATTTCGACGCCCAGCCCCTCGGCCTGTTCGGCTAACCAGCGGCAAAGATTGCCAAGACTAACAATATAATTGCCTTGGTTATGCATCGTATGGGGCACCAGCTTATTAGGTACCTGTTGAGCTTTGTCTGCATCCTTTAGCAGGAAAATTTGATCTTCGGTGACCGGCGTATTTAATGGTGCGCCCATTTCTTTCCAGTCAGGGAAAAGCTCGTCAAGCGCGCGGCTTTCGACAACAGCACCCGATAAAATGTGAGCGCCGACTTCAGAGCCTTTTTCGACCACGCAGACACTGAGCGCTTGCGCTTGTTCGTTGGCTTGTTGCATTAGTTTACATGCGGCTGATAGCCCAGCAGGGCCAGCACCGACAATAACAACGTCGAACTCCATAGACTCACGATTGCTCATAGTTCCCCCGATTTATGATTATTATCCTGTTTGACTGACGAATTTATGTGGCATGACAGCATTGACCACGAAACGAAAAATATATTAAGTCACAGATTGTTTAGTCTATCAACAATTTGTTTTTCTTATTGTTTCGTATCTTGGGTTTTATGTGGTATTTTGATTCGGCTTGTCAGATAAAGATGTCGTGAATAAAAGGTGTCGTGAATAATACGCACTGTGTGTCTACCGCAGCGCGAACACTGCAAGCGCGGACTTATCAGGCGCGTGCAAAGGGTACCGACGCCTCTACTTGTATGAAGCGTAGGCGTCGACATGACTGTATGGCAGGCGAGTCAGCAATATTTGGGAAAAGATGATAGTTAGATGGCAAAGAAAAAAATCTCGAGTGACATTGATTACGGCATTTTAGATTCACTTATTGGCTATAAGCTGAGGCTTGCACAGGTGAATATGTTCTCGATTTTTACCGAACGTTGTGCCGAATTTGATATTACGCCGGGACTCTTTGGCGTTCTTGCTATTGTGGAGCGCAACCCTGGTCTTACTCAGACAGCTATTGCGAATGCTTTGGGAAATGACCGTTCAGTCATGGTTAGTGTGGTTGATCGCTTAGAGAAAATGAATGTGGTGCAGCGTAAACCATCGGTCTCTGATCGACGCTCACATGCACTTTATTTAACAGATCACGGAGAAGCGTTGTATCAACAACTTCTTGAAAAAGTGCTGGCCCATGAAAAAGAACTGATGAACTCTTTTACTAAAGAAGAGCAAACACTCATGATAGACGTGCTCGCTCGCATTGCTGCTTTTCGCCCCACATCCTCTTAACTCCTCTCGCTCTGGTTTTTACGCTTCTGCTATGAGCTTTTGCTCATAGCATTAGGGAAGGTACCAATATATCCTTTCGGCAATCTGACGCTCAGCAATGCTCACAATCAAGGAAGGCCTTTGCTGTAATGTCTAGACCTTATAAAAAGGTCTGACACCGAGTGTGTGTATTGCTGAACGCCCCGTAGGGTAAGCCCTCAAGCCTGCATCTGCGGTGTTGCCGTTCTTATTAAGGACTTAGGCCATTAATGGCGAACGGCGCCTAGCATCTGCACGCTTGATGGCTTACAGAGCCTCGACGGGACTTGTTCACACCTTCCTTAACTTAATAGCTAAACCATTATATGAATCAAATCAAAAACCTATCTATCGCTGCCCGCGTCGGCTTCGGGTTTGTGGTGATGGTTATCTTGCTGGTACTCTGCGGTTTGTCTGGCTACATGGGTATCAAAAATTTATCCGAAACCCTCGTGTTTATAACCGATTCAGCGCGTGATGCCGAGCATGGTAGTCTAAATGCAAAGTTGAGTCTTCAATCCGAAATGCTGGTCACCGAGCGTGTGTTATCCAACTCGTTATCCGTCGAAGATAGCGAACTACTAATGACCGCTTTTCGTGAAGATACAGAGGCGAATCTCGGCAAAATTAGTGATTCCCAACAGGTATCAGAAGCGCAGTTGACGGGTATCCAAGCACTTTCGGTTCAGTACGGTACTGCACAGCTTTCGATTTTTGATGAATATCAGCTTATCAATCAGCAACAACAAGATGTGCGTAAGCAAGTTCAGAAACTGCTAAAACGTATACAAGACTATCAAAGCTCAGCACTTTCAGCCGACTCGGCATCTACGCCAGCTCATAGCGTGACTAGCCATATAGGTGACCTGAGATTAGCGGGGCTATCCTACTACTTTGCCTTAGAAGCTTATTTGGCCGCCGAGTCACCGGAAGATGTCTACCCGAAGGTTGAGAGTGCCGCAGAAAGGTTAAAGAATAGTTTTAAAGTACTTTCTGATGCATCAAACGATCAACGTTTGGCAGGGGACGTTAAGAAGATTAAACGTTCCGTGCGCCAGTTGGATCAGGCCGTCACGCAACTACTCTTTGACTATCAGCAGTTCCATGAGAGTCGCCAAGCGGTCAATGAAGTGACGGACGCGCTGCTGGCTGAACTCAATCAAGTTGCTGACCAGAGTCGAAGTGTTGTGCAGACGTCTGTCGATAAGGTCGATGAGTTAGTTTCTACCTCTCTGCTGGCGACGTTGGCTCCCTCCATCATTGGGGTGGTGGTGTCAATCTTAGTATTTTTGATTGTGTTGTATTCGGTGGTCGTGCCCATTCGTAAGATCGCGATTAACCTGCATCAGATAGGTCAAGGAGACGGTGACCTAAACGTTTCCTTGCCCGAGACCGGCGCATCCGAATTGGCCACAGTTGCGGTGGGTTTTAACGACTTCGTTCGCAAAATTAGAAACACGGTAGAAGGAGTTTCTGATACGGTACAAGCACTCAGCATCGCGACAAAAAATGTTCATGAATTAAGCTCTGCGTCTGCTAAAACGCTAGACCTGCAAACAGCAGAGACAGAACAAGCCGCCACGGCCGTCAATGAGATGAGCCATAGCACCAAAAGTGTTGCACAGCATGCTTCACAAGCCTCAACAGCCGCATCGTCAGCTGATCGCGCTGTCTCCGATGGGCAATCGCAAGTAGACGCCACTATTACCACCATCGAAAGGCAAATCGTACAACTAACGCAAGCGGCAAACGTGATTAATCAGTTAGCACAAGATAGTGACCGTATTTCTGATGTGTTAGGTGTGATCAATGATATTGCCGAACAGACAAACTTACTTGCGCTTAACGCTGCGATTGAAGCGGCTCGTGCCGGTGATGCGGGGCGTGGCTTTGCGGTGGTGGCTGACGAAGTGCGAGAACTGGCAAGCCGTACGCAAGACTCGACAACAAAAATCCAAACGGTGATTGTTCAGCTTAATTCGGCAGCGGCACAAGCGGTAGAGTCTATGGCAAAAAGCCAAGCGTCAGCACTTGAGAGTGCCTCTCAGGCACAAGAGTCTGGTAGTTCGCTTCGTGCGATTTCAGATGAGTCGCGCATTATGAGCGATATGAATTTACAGATCGCAAGCGTGGCCGAGCAACAGGCCGTTGTGGCGGAGACAATTAATCAAAATGTGGTCAGTATTGCTCATCGAGCCCAAGAAGCTCAAAAAGCATCGGGTGATATGGCTCGTTCTGCCGAGCAGCTTGCGCAAATAACAGCGAGCATCGAAACCTTGGTGTCTGAGTTTAAATACTAATAGGGATTTCTCTCTATCTCACTCTACTCTGCGCCATCAGCCATCAGCCATCAGCCAAGGAGGGCTCAATAGCTGAGAACATAAGGTTCGTGGTATCAATCGACGTTTTTCCAAACGATGGTATCTGCTCTGCCGCCGGTTCTAAACCCATAACAGGTGTCTAAATGGGTTCGTTTTTCACTTGCTGACGCGGCGAATCCTTCCGTAAAGTTAAGATGGTAGCCGCGAATAGTTTGAAAGGCTGCTGTTGCCAATACCGGCAACATCTCGGTGAGGTGCGTGCATGCATGGTTACGTTGCAGCGCCTGTCTTACCTCATTTATCCAACCTTTTCCGATTCGAATGCCAATCAAGTTTTCGTAAATGTTGGCTGCATTGGGGCAATCCAGATAAGGGGTTGCCATCATCTTGGCATACGCATCAACGATTAGCAGGTCATCATCTACGGTAATTGTGAGTGTCATATCATGCAGAGGTTTACCCACTTCTACACAATTAACGCCCGGGTCCGGTAGATCGAGAGGATAAGCCTTGGTGTCAAACAACAGGGCTTCAATGTCCCAGAGCTTGTCCTCACGGAGAAAACCTTGTACCTCGATTCTGCGTTTGTGAAGTGGGGTTCTTTGTATATCGCTGGCACGCTTAACCATCTGGCTACTCCGTCTGATCTTATTGTTTTGTGTGTACATAGTTTAATGATTAAACAATTTTTTTAAAGCCCCATTGTCAGGGTTGTTATCAAACTTAATGATGGTTGAAAATTGACGGGGGATAGTGGAGATTGTTGAGGTGTTCACAAAAACAAATAGCGTTGTCTCTTAGTTTATTTCCCACAAGTAAGGTGTATTCGTAATCTTTAGCTATGTAGTAAATGGTTGTTTTTTTGGTTCGTTATATAAAAATTATAATCAACCAAAATCGACTATTCATGCCTTCCTTAGGTGAACCATTGGTTTGATGTTTGAAAGCATGGCGTTGTATATGTCGTTGTGGTTGTGTGAGACCGCACGGCAATGAGCAACGCTCTCAAGCCAATGGCGCTTTGCACTATGAGTTGTAAAAGCAAACTCCTCGCAATTGATATTATTTCTGTCACTTGACCGCCGCTTAGACTAGCGGCTTTTTTTTGCCCACACCTTCCCTAGGTAACTGGAGTGGAAAGCACAGTGGGGCTGGCGCGTGATCAAGAAACGTCGGCGGACGGTGCGTATCGTGCGCAACGGGTGAGTCATCCCGCCCTAAAAAGTTAGGGCGGGCTGTTAAATGTTATGGCTTATTCGGCCAGTTCTTCGTAAGGAAGTCCGACATATTGATCAGCAATGATCTTGCGTCCTGTTTCCGAATTTAAGTAGTAATTTAGCTCAGATTCCATAAAACGCTCGAATGTTACTGCGTCCATGTTGCTCGATTTCTCATCGTAGTTATGTAGCATGTTGCTCATCCACCATGAGAAACGCTCACCATTCCAAACACGGCGCAAAGCGATTTCTGAATATTGCGTGATGCAATCAGGATCATTCTGTTTGTAAACGCGCGTCATGATTTTGTAGAGCGTTGCAACGTCAGATGCAGCCAAGTTCAATCCTTTAGCACCGGTCGGTGGCACGATGTGCGCGGCATCCCCAACGAGAAAAAGGCGACCATACTGCATAGGTTCGCAAACAAAAGAACGCAGCGGGGCAATGCTTTTTTCGATACTTGGTCCAGTCACCATGTTTTCGGCAACGTCGCTTGGCAGGCGTTTCTTTAGTTCTTCCCAAAACGCCTCGTCGCTCCAGTCCTCAACTTTGTCAGTCAATGGTACCTGAAGGTAGTAACGGGAACGCGTTTCGGAGCGCATGCTAGCCAGTGCGAAATCGCGTTCGTGTTTGCAGTAGATGAGTTCGCTGTGTGCAGGAGGGGTGTCGCTAAGAAGACCCAACCAACCAAATGGGTAAACGCGCTCGTGCTCGGTGCGAAGTTCTGCGGGGATCGTTTGGCGAGATACACCGTGGAAGCCATCACAGCCTGCAACGTAATCACATTCAAGCTCGTACTCTTCGCCATTTTGCTCAAAGGTTACCGTGGGGGTGTCGGATTTCACATTATGTGGTTGAACATTTGCGGCTTCGTAGTAAGTCGGCAGTTCTGCCGCTGTACGTGCTTCCATCAAGTCTTGGGTGATTTCTACTTGGCCATAGCACACCACTGTCTTGCCGCCAGTTAGGCCTTTAAGGTCGATATGTACTCGGCGACCATTAGCAGAAATTTCGAAACCGCCGTGAACATCGCCTTCAGCATCCATTCGTTCTGCAACGCCTGCTTCGCGTACTAAGTCGGCAAAGCCTTGTTCTAAGATTCCGGCGCGGATGCGACCGAGTACGTATTCGCCTGTTGCGCGTTCCAGAATGACATTCTCAATCCCTTGTTTGCTCAAGAGTTGTCCTAGCAGCAGGCCAGAAGGCCCTGCACCGATAATAGCGACTTGTGTTTTTATCTTTTTCATAATTATCCGTCCACTTTTTACATCAAGGGTTGTTTCTTCTTGTGTAAATATTCCAACACTATCGCGGGCGAATGAATGGATAAAGTGCACACTATATTGTACTTTATTAACAGTTTGGTGCTTTTTGTTTGAAAGCAAGATGGGGGTCGTCTGTTATGGGTATAGTACCGCTACTTTTTATGCTGTTTACGAGAAAAAATCGTCCGCATGTGGCGCTATTCTTAAGGTGCTATGGCTGCGGTTAGCGATGGTCGTGGTGACGTCAGAAGAAGCGAAAGTGATCGAAACTAGCAGGGGCTAAGATGGAAAAAAAGCATAAAAAACGAGCCGATAAAGCGTTGATCTCCAGTTACGGCTTATATAGCGAAGCACAGTCCTCATCCGATCCCGAACTTATTCATATAGAGGATATTCGCAGCCGCGCCGAGTTGTTCGATTGGACCATTAATATTCACACCCACCCTAAAATGTTCCAATTGGTTTATGTGGCTAAGGGCAGCGTCAACATTCATATAGATGGTCATGAAGAACAGCAACAGGCGCCCTGTCTTATTACGGTTCCCGGTTCGGTTGTGCATGGTTTTCAGTTTTGCGAAGAAACCACCGAAGGTGTGGTGGTGACCGTTTCGCAACTGGTACTTTTGGAAGACCATTTTTATCGTGAGTTTCCTTTTACCGAGGAGTTGCTCGGCCAGCCTCATATTCTTACCTATAACGAGGATGACCCAGATACCGCGTTCTTGAGTTATATGTTCGGCCAAATGAAGGCGGAGTATTTGGACGTTAGAGCCGGAAAAAAGGTGATGTTTGAGTGGTTGTTATTTTCGCTGCTGGTTAAAGTTGGGCGTAAGCTGCAGGTGCATCAGGCAGAGAAAGAAGTCTCTGCCAGCCGCTATGATCAGCGTTATCAGCAACTCACCGCCTTAATCGAGAAGCATTATAAAGAGCATCTTAATGCAACCTTTTATGCCGAAGCCTTGCATACTACCGTCATGGGGTTAAATCGTGCTTGCAACGCTGTGGCAGGAACAGGGCTAAGTGAGTTGCTTCAAGACAGATTGGTATTGGAAGCGCAGCGTTTTTTGATCTATACCGCCGCACCTGCGTCGTTAATTGCCTACGATTTGGGGTTTAAAGACCCGGCTTACTTCTCGCGTTTTTTTAAGAGGAGGGTGGGTTTAAGTCCTGGTGAGTTTAGACAACAGCGAGACCAATAAAAGCTGACTGGTAAACGACTAACCGCGATAAAGGCGATAGTCACAAGGCAAAAGTCACAGGTGCTTGCGCACCCGTGTTGACGAATAGGCCTAAGCCGATAAACACCCTTGGCCTATTCAAAGCATGCGGCTTAGCGCATGCAGCGGAAGGAGTATAATTAGGACCAGTACAGGCGCATTGGGTTATCAACTAATAGCGCTTGCTGCGCTTCTTTAGTGACCGCAATTTGAGGGATCACATCCACCAGTTTGCCATCGTCCGGTACGTGGGATTTCATGTTTGGATGCGGCCAGTCGGTGCCCCAAAGTACTCGGTCAGGGAACTTCTCAACTAAGGTACGCGCAAATGGAACGACATCGCTATAGTCTGGTGCTTGCAGAGTCAGTCGCTCTGGGCAGCTCACTTTTGTCCAAATGTTCGGGTTTTCTGCCAGCAGATTCACAAAGCGTTGGAAATCTTCGTGATCAACCCCTTTAGCAACGTCTGGGCGACCCATGTGGTCGACAACGATGGTGGTGTCGAGCTCTTTTAGGAACGGGATCAGGCCTTCTAGGTCAGGCGCTTCAAAGTAAACGACAATGTGCCAACCTAGCTTTTTGATCTTTGCCGCAACGTCTAAAAAGGTTTCGCGTGGTGTGCTATCTACCAAACGTTTTACAAAGTTAAAACGCACGGCGCGAACGCCCGCAGCATGCATTGCTTCTAGTTCTTCATGAGTAATGGCAGGGTCTACGACTGCGACACCCCGAGCAAGATCACCTGCGGCTTGAAGTGCGTCGATTAGCGCTGCATTGTCAGTGCCGTGGCAAGAGGCTTGTACGATAACATTACGCTCAAAGCCTAAGTAATCACGCAGGGCAAAAAGCTGGTCTTTCGACGCATCACATGGTGTGTACTTGCGTTTAGGGTGATAGGGGAATTTATCCGCTGGACCAAATACATGACAGTGAGCATCCACTGCACCGGCAGGTGCGGTAAACTCAGGCTTGCTAGGACTCGCGTGAAAGGGGAGGTAATCGGCGTCCATTATTCTTCCATCTTGTTGTTAGGCGAACACTTCGCCGTCAAATAGTTTACGTGCTGTACGCAGAATGGCTGCGTTTTCAGCTTCTTGTTTTTCGTTAAGCTCTAGGATAACCGTCATTTCACCAATGGGGTGTTCGACCGGCATGGTTTTGCGGTTTCCTTCAGGAATGTTGGCAAGCGCATGGGCGGGCGAATTAGGCAAAATGCAGGCGGTCGCAACGCTTACGGCACCCAGCACGCCGATAGAGGCATGGCAACGATGTGGAATAAATGTGCGCGTTGAGATAGAACCACCCTGCTGGGCTGGGCTAACCATCGTCATCTTTGGTACGGATTTATGTTCCACATCACCCAGGTTCATCATCGGACCTGCTTGGCGTCGGATGGACTCAAGCTTGGTCTTTAAAGCTGCATTATTTTCTAACGCCTCGCGAGTCTCTGTACCGCTAATACCCATATCTTTTGCGGCGATCACAACAACTGGCATACCGTTATCAATACAAGTAACAGCCACGCCATCAATGATGTCAACCTCGTTACCCGTAGGTAACAACGCACCGCAACTCGATCCTGCTGTTTCTTTAAAAGTCACAGGGATTGCGCTTGCTGTGCCAGGTACGCCATCAATCCGTGCATCGCCGTCATAGCTTACCGCGCCTTCTGGGGTAGAGACTTCTTCAACCGCTATTTGGCCCGTGTTTTCCATGAAGATAGAAACCCGAGTGGTATCACCCTCAACGGCCACTAGCCCGCGTTCGATAGCGAAAGGTGCAACACCGGCAAGAATATTGCCGCAGTTCTGTGCATCAGTAACCACCGCTTGGTCTACAAATACCTGTAGAAATAAGTAATCGACATCCACGCCCTCGCGTGTCGATTTACGGACGATAGCCACCTTCGACGCTAGCGGGTCGGCACCGCCGATGCCGTCGATCTGACGTGGATCAGGCGACCCCATGACCCGGAGCAAAACCTTATCGCGGCTGATCGGGTCGCTCGGCAAATCCTCTGCTAAGAAGTAGGCACCTTTTGAAGTGCCGCCGCGCATCCACATACATCGAATCGCATTAGACATACTTAAGGCCTTTTTCCTTTAGGCGAGGGCGCATGTTGTAAATATCAAGCCCCAGTTCACCATTGGCCATGCGAACACGTTTTTCTTCTTCGCGCGCCTCGCGTGCTTTTGCCTCCGCTAAAACCGACTCTGCTTCGTTGCGACGAACCACAACCACACCATCGTCATCGGCAATGATGATGTCTCCTGGATTAACCAATTCGTCTGCACACACCATTGGGATGTTGACTGAGCCAAGGGTTTCTTTGATGGTGCCCTGAGAAAAGACGTGCTTTGACCAGACAGGGAAGTTCATCTGACGAAGATCGCGGGTGTCGCGCACGCCGCCTTCGATGATTAAACCCGCCACGCCGCGTGCCTGCGCAGACGTTGCCAATAGGTCTCCAAAGAAACCAAAGTTGGATGGCGAAGTAGGTGCAAATACCATGATGTCGCCTTCTTGGCACTGCTCGATGGCGACGTGCATCATCCAGTTATCGCCCGCTGCGCCAGAAATTGTCACTGCAGAGCCAGCAATCGTAACATCTTGTTGAATCGGGCGAAGATAATCAGCCAGAAGACCACGACGGCCTTGAGCTTCGTGGACGGTTGCTACGCCGCATTTACCCAACTCACGAATCACTTCTGGGTCTGCGCGCTCGATATGTTGAACAACAACATTTTCTTGCATTGGATCACTCCTTAAATCAAGCCTTGTTCCGCTTGATCAACTGTTTTCTATCGAAGGACTTGGCCGCAGGAAAAAGTGTTGCCTAAAACATCCCCGTTGGCGAAATCTTGGCTAAGCTACATTCGTTTTAACGAAGGTGAGCCACACCGAACGCATAGAGTTCTAGTTTCTTGTCATGCTAATCCATGAAACATTGACTCATCTTGCGATTTATTTTTAGTTGCTCTTGCAATCTGTTGAGCAACCCAGTATTCATTTTTAGGGACGTGTTAGCTATTTCATTTTTAATCCCTAGGTATTGGTTTTTGATATAGGGTGTATCAAAAGGCCATAATTAAAATAAGAGGTAATCTAAGTGAATGCGCCTAATATCAGACACTTAAGGGCATTTATTGCAGTGTCTAAGACAAAAAGTATTAGCAAGGCAACAGATATTGTATTTCTATCCCAGCCTGCTATTACACAAGCGCTTTCGAAGCTCGAAGACAACTTTGAGGCCACACTGTTTGATCGCAAGAGTGACGGAATGTACGTTACCGAAAGCGGCAAAGTATTGGGCGCAAGGGTTGAGCGAGCCATGGAAATGATTATGGATGGCATCAGGGATGCGGTGCGTATTGGGGGGTCGGAAAGCACGGCTAAGGTTAAGCAACTGTTCAATGTGGTAACGACCACCCAACTGCGTGCCATTATTGCGGTCTCTGCTTCGCGCAGTTTTAGTGTGGCAGGTCGTACCTTGGGGCTGTCGCAATCTTCGTTACACCGGTCATCGCGTGCTCTCGAGGATCTACTTGGCGTCGAGCTATTCGAAAAAACGAGTGTGGGTATTAGCCCTACCAAAGCAGCCTTGGTGTTGAGTAAAGCGGCCAAGTTGGCGCTTTCCGAAATCGAACAAGGCCGCGAAGAGATATACTCGCTAAATAATCGCGAAATTGGTCATATTGTGATTGGCAGTATGCCGTTGGCCAGAACATCCGTATTACCGAATACGATTATTGAGTTTTCCGAAAGCTACCCTGATTTTCGCATCAGTATCAACGACGGTCCGTACACTGATTTGCTTTATCATTTGCGTCACGCCGATATTGATCTTTTGATTGGCGCTTTGCGATTTCCTCCACCGAGTGATGATGTTGTTCAACAAGAGCTTTTCTCCTCTAAAGTCGTGATTGTGGCTCGGCCTGATCACCCGTTTCGGCATCTCGAACAGCTTACCTTAGCGCAGCTAGGTGAAGCGTCTTGGGTGGTGCCGCGCGTGGGTACGCCAACGCGAAAAATTTTCGATACGCTGTTTGAGGAGGCCGGGATGGAGTTACCGAGGCGTCTGGTTGAGTCAAGCTCTCAATTGTTAATTCGCTCGCTTCTAGAAGGTAGTGACCGGATGACGATGTTGTCGGCTCACCAAGTGCAGCGTGAGCTTTCGGAGGGAAGTTTGGCCGTGATGCCATTCTTGATGCCGCATGCCTTTCGCCCGATAGGTATGACGATGCGCAAAGGCTGGCAACCAACAGCAACCCAGCAGGCATTGATTAATACTTTAATTGGTAAATCTAAAGCTTTGTCTGATGAGGACCTTTAGATTTTTCTTATTTTTGTATTTGGCGTTTATTTGAGTCGAAAAGTTATTTGAAAACAGCAGTTTGCTGGATTATGGTTTTTGGTTATAAATAATAATTTAGAAGTTTATTTTGCAAAAAATGAATAGGTAAATTTATTTACGAATTTCTCGCCTGAGGTTCATTTTGCTACGTTTGCTAGCAGAATTATTTGTTTTTTAGGCTTAGAGTGGAGTAAGACATGCGAGTATGTATTGCAGGCGCTGCGGGTGCATTTGGTATGAAGCATCTTGAAGCGATTAGCGCGATCGAATATGCAAAAGTAGTTTCTGTTGTGGGTACCAAACTAGAAAAAATCAAAGCACTGGCAGAGGAGCATGGTATCGAGCATTACACCACCGATTTGGCAGAAAGCCTTGCGCGTGATGATGTCGATTGTGTGATTCTAGCAACGCCAACGCAAATGCATGCGGCGCAGGTAAAGCAATGTCTGCTTGCCGGTAAGCACGTACAAACTGAAATTCCGATGGCGGATAACATCGAAGATGCAGAAGAGATTGTCGCGCTGCAGAAAGAAACGGGACTGGTGGCGATGGCCGGTCACACACGTCGTTTTAATCCAAGTCACCAATGGATTCACAACAAAATTCAGGCGGGTGAGCTAAAAATCCAACAGATGGATGTGCAAACCTACTTTTTCCGCCGTACTAACACCAATGCCAAAGGTGAAGCGCGCTCATGGACGGATCACCTGCTTTGGCACCACGCTTGTCACACGGTTGACTTGTTCCAATACCAAACAGGCGAAACGGCCTCTCAAGTACAAGCGATGCAAGGTCCTATTCACCCGGATCTAGGTATTGCGATGGACATGTCTATAGGTATGAAAACAGATAGCGGTGCACTATGTACTTTGTCTCTTTCGTTTAACAACGATGGCCCGTTTGGTACGTTCTTCCGCTACATCTGTGACAAAGGCACTTACATTGCACGTTACGATGATCTGGAAGATGGTCACGGTAATGCCATTGATCTTTCTGATGTGGCGGTTTCATTTAACGGTATTGAACTGCAAGATCGCGAGTTCTTTGCGGCGATCCGTGAAGGGCGTGAGCCTAACTCGAGCTTGTCTGGCTGTTTCCCAGCCATGGTTACCCTTGATCAAATCGAAAAGTGCTTAGAAGCCTAAATTATGAAAACGCGGACACTCAATGGTGTTGAATGTGCTTCGATAGGCTTGGGTTGCATGAGTCTATCGCACGCATATGGCACGCCGCCAAGCAAAGCTTATGCTCAGACCTTGCTAAATGAAGCGCTTGATATGGGCTATAGCCACTTGGATACGGCAGCTCTGTATGGCTTTGGTGCAAATGAGACGCTGATTGGCGAGGTCTTAAAGGCTCGCCGTGATGAGTACTTTTTGGCCAGCAAGTGTGGCATGTTTAAAAATGATGCAGGTGTTAGGGAAATCAACGGCCATCCTGAGATGATCCGCAAAACCTGCGAGGATAGCCTTAAGCGATTGCAAACCGATCGTATTGATCTTTATTACTTGCACCGCTGGGATAAAAACGTCCCCATTGAGGATTCCGTCGGCGAGCTATCACGTTTAGTCGAAGAAGGTAAAATTCTGTCAATCGGTTTGTCCGAAGTGTCAGCAGAGACTTTACGTAAGGCGCATGCGGTGCATCCAATAGCCGCTTTGCAAACCGAGTACTCTCTTTGGACACGTAATCCAGAAATTGCCGTGCTGGACGCATGTAAGGATTTAGGCACCACGTTTGTGGCCTTTAGTCCTGTGGCGCGAGGTTTTTTAACGGATGTGTTTAAAGCTTATGATGAGCTTGAAGACAAAGATATTCGTCGCAATATGCCACGTTTTTACCCAGAAAATGCGCAAGCTAATTTGGATCTTCGCCAACAGGTTATTGAAATTGCCAACAAAGAAAACTGCAGTCTAGCGCAGTTATCTTTGGCTTGGTTGCTGGGGCGTGGTGAACATATTCTGCCTATTCCAGGTACAACCAATATTCATCATTTGCGTGAAAACTTCGCGGCGATGGATGTGCAGCTAAGCGATGCGAGTTATCAAAAACTTGATCTGATTATCAATCAGCAGACAGTACAAGGCACTCGTTATAATGCGGCAACGCAAAAAGAGATTGATACCGAAGAGTTCTAAGCCTTGCCTATTTTTTGAGGCTTGAGTTCATTATTAAGTGTGGCCGTCTGCGGTATTGCCGATGTCCCGCACCGTTTTCTTAGGGGGCTTTGCCCCCTAAGTTTTTATATGTCGCCCATGTTTGCTTTTCTTTTATCTGTGTTCAAGCGCTGGTTTAAACCACAAGAACCCTTCAACCTCATCTGTATGAGTACAGAATATCAGGCTCACTGCTTGTCTAAGCATGTTCAGTTTCAAAGCCGTCTTAAGGTAGTGGCATTTATTGATGAAGAGCCTTGGAGCCATCGCACCTTGATCAATGGTGGGCGCGTTCATTACCCAAGTGAGCTGCTGGCGTTGGTAAAAAAATATCAGGTGAAGGTGCTTATTGTGTTTGACCATGATAAGCCATTCAATGACCGGGCATTAACCGCTCAGTTACAAAAAGAGGGCGTGGCGATCATCACGGTGCCTCGTATTTCTGACCCCATTAACATGCACGATTACATTCTGGCTAAGCTTGTGTAAAGGCATCTTGAGCGCATTTGTTACCCACGCTTGGCGCATGGTACCCCGACCATATGAACTTACTTATTAAAAAATTCTTTCTTTCGATTATCGTCCCCTCGTCGATTTTTGCGGTGGTGCAGCAGGCACTACTCGTGATTCTACCGCTCTATATTTTGGAAAATGGCGGTACGCTTGCGGCATCGGCGGCCGTGATTGGCATAAAAGGTTTGGGCATGATGCTGTCAGATATTCCGGCAGGTATGCTGCTCTCGCGCATTGGAGACAAGCGCCTAATGCAGGGGGGAATAGCGCTTTTTGTGGTGAGCGTTCTTCTGATGGTGGTATCGAGCCATATGATGGTGTTGATATTTGCTGCTGTACTGCAAGGCTTTGCGCACGGGGCTTGGTTAGTCGGTCGAATATCGTTTATACCCGACAGTACAGAGGTTGCCGAGCGAGGACGTGTCATGGGGTTAACTGCAGGCACCATTCGCTTTGGTAACATGCTTGGGCCGCTGATGGCTGGGTTTATGCTGGCGCTTGTGGGGTATCAGGCAACATTGGTGGCGTGCGCCATCCTGTCGATCGTGGCTTTGGTTGCCGTATGTGTCTTTATTAAGGGGCATCCGCCTTGTGCTCATGACGGCCACCACATTGCAGGTCTTGTGTCCTCATTAAAAGAAAATCGCCATGTATTTTTAACAGCGGGAGTGGGGGCGGTTGCGTTGATGTTTGTTCGCTCTTCTCGGGCATTGTTGCTGCCTTTGGTCGGTGCCGCGCTCATGTTAGACGAAGCGAGCATTGGTATTGCCGTCACCGCGGGTGCGGTGATCGACACACTACTCTTTTACCCTGCGGGCAGTTTAATGGATCGGATTGGGCGCAAACCTGTGTTTGTCGCAAGTTTAGTCATTCTGGGTATTGGCTTGTTGTTACTTCCTTTGGCGCAAGGCTTTTGGGGGCTGTGCGCCATATCTCTCCTGCTGGGGTTGGGCAATGGAATTTCGGCCGGTGTAATTATGACGGTGGGAGCCGATTTAGCGCCTCGGCAAAACCGGGGTAGTTTTATTGGGGTGTGGCGTTTGCTTTCTGATGTGGGGGTAACATCGGGGCCGTTTGTTATCGGTGGCGTTATTAAATTGCTGAGCCTTTCGGCTGCCTCGTCGTGTATTGGTGTATTAGGTGTGATGGGGGGGATTTACATGGCCAGCGTCTTTGTGGAAACCAATAATCGCAAACGTTAAGTATCAGATAGCCAGTAATGGCGAACGGCGCCTAGTATCTCCACGCTATATGGCTTACAGAGTCTCGATGGGACTTGTTCGCACCTTCCAAACCTAATTACCTGCCGTGCTGCCATCGAGCGTGCAAAAAAAGCCTGATAATAATCAGGCTGTTAAGTTGGTAACACAGAGTGTTAGAGCCGCTTATAAAGAGTCTACACAGCTTGGGAAGATAGCTTGGAAGCCTTCTGCGTGGCTACAGCTTCTGCCGCTTGCTTGGCCGCCAGAGTTACGGCGGAAATGGTTGCCGCGATTTTCGGCTAGGTTCTCGTAGAAAGTCCACAAGTGTTCTTGACCTTGCATACATTCAATCGCTGCTTTTTTCTTTTCCCAAACTTCAGAAATGTCTAGGAAAGTATTTGGTTTCCACTCCATTTGTTCACTTTGGTGTGGTTCAAATAGGTATAGTTGCGGTGCTCCTAGCACTTTCTCGCCTGGGTTGTGTCCCCACGCTTGTGCAATCATGCGGCACTGAAGGGCAATTTCAGTCGCATACATGTGGTCGGTGTTGTAAGGATCCCACTTAGAGTGGCTCAACATAAACTCTGGCTGAAGTTCACGGATCAAGTCGACGATCTGGTATTTTTGATCAGTGTTGATTTCTAGCGGGTAATCGCCAAAGTCGAAAAAGCGAATGTCATGAGCACCCAGCGCTGCTGCTGCGGCTTCAGCTTCTTGGCGGCGGATTTCTTTAACCTTTTCCAAGGTCATGCCTTCTTGTTTCCATAGTTTCGCTGATTCACCGCGCTCACCGTAAGAAAGGCAAGCAATTGTAACTTCGTAGCCAAGTTTTTGATGAAGAGCGATAGCACCACCACAACGCCAAACGAAATCTGCCGAATGAGCGCTAATTACCAAAGCAGTCTTTTTTGTCATGATCTATTCTCTTTTGTTTTTATGATGCGTTAAACATCTTGGTTAACTTGAAATATTTATCCTCTAAACATATTGAAACTAGTGTGTTTTCACCAATTGGAAATTATTCATTGGCTATTCTCTTTTGCGATAAAGACTGTATTTAACTGGCGAAAATCAAAACGTGAAAGTCCAGTAAATACGCAGTGATGCGGGTTAATGTGGGTGGCTGATAGGCATTAGGAAAAGATACAAAATACTGTCTATTAGTCGTGTGTAAAGCAGCATTAATTGTTGTACGTGATGCTAATTTGTTAGCATGATGCCGCTTGATCAGGAAGTCATGCGTCGCCGAGTGGCTTACTCGGTTTCAAGGAACAGTGGCTAGGGAAGGTGTGAACAAGTCCTGTCGGCACTCTGGCGCTCAGCAATGCTCACAATCAAGGAAGGCCTTTGCCGTAATGTCTAGACCTTAT
>JBMYSW010000008.1:0-136493 GCA_049603715.1 Pontibacterium sp.
GCTCCTGATAAATGGGTTAGGGATCGTCTTGGCTTTGGTTGGCAACAGCCCAGCCCAGTAGATGGCGTGAAGAATAAAACCATCTGGGCGACCATCACGAAAACGCCGATAGAGCTTGGTTGTCACCAACCCCAACAGGCATAAAACCAAAGCATTACCGGTAAAAATGCCGATCACTAGCCCCAACAGAATGGGAGCCATCTCATCGGCACTCCAAAGCAGGAAGTGCGGCGGGTCATCGATATAGGATGGAATATTTACAGGTTCCATAGTCACTCCTCGTTGTTTGAATTGAGAAGTGAAGGATGCCTTGGGATTGGCAGGTTCAGTGGTCAGCTAGATGCCGAATTCTTGAAGGTTTTAAGGGTTCTACTCAGACAATACTAACAATTGATCTTTTTGATGCGGTTGATATGATGGGGTATTGGTCGTGTCGAGACCAGCTGCCCACTTTAGCAAACCCGGACGGGACGACATGCATATCAAATATTTTTTGCTTAGGTTTTTTCTGCGACCTCGGCAGTGGGCACCGTATTCGCTAATAGGAGAAACTCAATGCAAATTACTAAAATCATTTCCTCTGCCACGGTTGAACGTTTAAAGCAAAAAGCACGAAAGCTTAAACGTGAAAAATCTATTCCACACACTCAAGCACTCGATGAAATTGCAGTATCTGCTGGTTTTAATCATTGGCATCAGGTTGTACAAGCTAATGACGCACTTAAACCATCAGAAGTGGCATTATCTTCAGGATGTGTCATGGCTTTTGATGTCAAAGATGGTATGGATGTCGATACCAGTGATGGGGTTTTAATTGAAGACCACTTCTTGGAAATGCTTACTGAAAAGCAGCTATTCGAAATTTATGCCAATTCCCCTGATGAGGACAACGAACAAAACAGGCCGCTAAAAGAAACGCTATCGGATTCAGAGCTTCATGAGTATTTTCGAGATTATTGCTCATTCATGTACTTTCGTCTTGCCGAGCCTCATGCAAACAAACCGCTGAAAGAAGTATTGGCTCTTATACGACTGTACTCGTTTTGGATGCCGCAATATATTTGGCTTCAAGGTCACCTTATTGATACTTATCATTTGCCAGCTGAAGACGAGAACGGAAATACCGTAGGCGTCAGGTTTTAGCTCTACAAGATGAGGCCTAACTGGCCTCATATTTTCTTCTGCAAGTGACTTAACGCCAACCCCGCCATCAATGCCAAACCGATGATCAGCGACGGTAACACCACCGGTGGAATGGCCAGCGGGGCGAACAATCCCATAAACAGCAAAATGACACCTGAGCCCAGGATAATCATGCTGTAGCGGTGAATGATAGGGCTCGAAAAATCAAAGGTTGTTTTCTTAATCTTCCAGGTCATCAAGCCGTCCCACAGCGCCGGTAACATGAGAATAAGCGCAAAGGGCAACCAGACAATCAGCAAAGCAAATCGAGTGAACACTTGGTACAACACATCAAAAAATGCCTGAATACGGTCTTCCACCCAGACAAACCAAAAGCCTCCCATGTTCTCCATCCCTTTAGAGCGCAGTCGCTGCTCTTCATTGGGGATTAGAAAATCACGCACAGATTGCTCCATCTGCGTATCCACAACCCATGATTGATACCAGCCATGGCTAGTTTGACCAATCCAATAGCTTGTTTGTGCGCCCAATTGGTTTTGGATCATCTGCTTCTCTTTACTGATGACCCGGCCAGTCCAATCACCGGGCACTAACACGCCAATGGCAATAATCTCCAGCATCAGTGCCAGACACAGCAGCCAAACCGACTTATGCTTGCTCATGCCAAACATCCTCTTCTACTCGCGCCAGCATGGCTGCAACGGTTGGCGTCATAATCCGGGCTTTAATCACTTGTTGAAGCCGCTTTGTCGTCGTATGACCACTGACATAACGCACCTCGATGCGTCCTTCAGCCAAATACGCCATCCGATTTGGACGATTACGAATCCAGGTGTGGAAATACACACCATCCACGGCGGCCCACTCGAAATGGTCAGGATCACGCAGGCGAATCCCAGTTAAAGCACTGGCAGCAGTCCAGGTAAGCGCCTCAATGAAATGCCACAGGCGTACACTGTCATCATCACAACTGACTTCTTCATAACTGCCCAAGCCATTACACAGACACAAATCAAAGATGGAATGGCCATCTAACGTGAACGCATCCGTTAAGTAGTCCGCCAAGCAATACACCGAGGCCAAAGCATGAGGCCAGTCGGTTTCAAGCAGTCTTAAGGTTTCCTTGAACTGGGGGTTATGTTGCTGCCACTGAGCGAGCATTTCTTTACTGGTAAGTGTTGTCATTTTCAGACAGACAGAATGATGCATACAGACTCCTTATGCTGCCTGTGTAGAGCTGGTTAAAATAGGAATGCGGCCTTTGATCACGCGGCCACCTGAAAGCTTGGCGATGTACTCCAGGTTGGGAAGCTGGCCTAATAACTGCGGTGGAAACATATCGCCTTCTTCCTCCATCAAGCGTTCGCCATGATTGCCGGTAAACAACGCGGGGCTGTCCGAGTTGGACGACATACCTTGAGTTTGCATGATGTACTGCAACCGAGTCTTAGGCAGATTGTCGGTAATGTACTGCTGCGTTTCGGCATCCATCACCCGAAGAGCTATCAGGTTGTTGATGTTACCTAACACCTGACGGGCCTTAGCTTCGCTGCCTGTACGAGCTGAAAAATCAGCAAAGGTCTGAGTAGCAATCACACAACGCATTTTTGCGCCACGGCCTTTGTTGAGCAGTTGAATGAAGGGATCGTTGACGACTTCAGCCGCCTCATCGATGAAGATATTTACGGGACGATTTTCAACACCATAGTTATAGCGGTCACCGGCCACAGCCGTGAGATCGGATAAAAGCAACGAACCAATGGCGCTGCCAACCATGGCGTCGGTCAATGAATCCAACCCGATATAGGCCACTTGGGCATTGTTGATAATACGGCCAGAATCCGTAATTAACCGGCTGTCATCCACATCGTTTGCAATCGGTGATAGCAGTGGGCCAAGTTCACTTGAAGTGAGCATATTGAGCACCGGCATCAATGAGGCCACCATCTTGGAATAGTGGGTTCTGTCATGCTCAAACATACTCAATAGCCCCTCTAAATCGGTATTGGCGGCAACGGGCTGAATGCGTTCGTAGTAGAAAAGCAGCATCGCCATGGCTTGTTTAGCCAAGGTATTGGCCTTTTCGGTAAAGCGCTTGATCTCCACACTAAAGTTCGGATACACCTGCTCACCCCATGCCGTGACGGCTTTTACTACCAAGCCTTCTGGGCCACCTTCCAAGAATCGTCTCAGTGTTTTCAGATCAGGACGCTGAGAAGTAAGCAACAGACCTTGCACGATGTTATTCAGTGCCATTTGGCCAAAGGCTTTAAATGGATCAGCACCGGTTTCAGATGGAATTAATGCCGCAATTCGGCTGGCGATTTCAGTACCCCGGTTAAAGTTCCTCAGGGGATTAAGCCGTACCGAATGCTCTGGAAACCCCGGATGAAAATACACAAAGCGCTCAGGACTACCGGCGGCAATACAGGCTCGCTGTGCATTATCCTTAAGTTCTTTGTCTCCCTTGGGGTCAATAATAATCACGGCTTCATTGCGCAAAATGGCCTGAGTGATCATCGCATCAAAGCATCGGGTTTTCCCTGCCCCGGTCGTGCCGACAATTAAGGTATGCCCCTCAGTGTGACCAACTGGCTGGTACACATCTTCTTCTTTGGGCTCAACACCATGAATCCAGGTCGAACCCATTTGCTTACCGTGCCCCTGGTTAAGCAAGGTTTGCTTATCCCGCTTTAAGATTTCATAAGCGCGTTGGGCATGACGTTGATCCCACTCAAAGCCATACCCTAACCACAATTCATCAGGATGTTTTGCCATCACCTTTTGTAAATGCGACAGCTCCATAAAAGCCAATGGTTTGCCTTTTAGCCCCTTCTGTAGTTTATAAAGACGGTAAGCCTCGGGCAGGCGATACAACGCCATGCCCGAGGAAATCCCTGTCATCCACCAAAATGGCTCAGGTGGTAGCTCAGTCAGCATTTCTGCGGCAATTGCCCCAGTTGCTCCAACCAGCCAACCTGCTACTGCCATGGCTTCATAGTTCGTGCGCCAGGGCATCTCATATGCGTTTTCTTTCATTCATGCTCCGCAAAATAACCGTTTACAATCCGCTTAACTTCAAATGGATTAACGTTTAGCGTGAGCGGTAAACAGAACCGTTTCCCCCTCATCAAACTGGCATTGGTCACTGGCCGAGATCCCCCGAAGTAGCTGTCCGGCTGGAATGCCATGCTCATTGGCGACTTGGCGTAAGGTTTGAATCGTGACGCGAATACCATCGGCACTATGATCCACGTCTGGGTAATTGCCATCGGTCAGTAAGATGGGCAAATCTTTCACAAAATTAACCACCTGTTGCCGCTGCGCGTGTTTGAGGTCTGTACTTGAGTTCGCATTGGGCGCAATCGGCTTTTGCTTACGCTCCGCTCTTGTGGCGGGCTCTTTTGCTTGGGCATTGGCTGTCTCAGTTCGACTCGGACGCTGTGAAGCCTCTTCGTTCTGAATTGGTTCCACTGACTCTGCGTCTTGTTTGGAAAGGTCAATCAGTGCAATTAGCCCTTTAGAAATCGATACTTTCAGCAGTAACCCTTGCTCCTGAACGCCATCATTCGTAGTCACAGTTCTGGCCTTACGTGTCGGGTTTGCGGGATCTAGTTCAAGCCAATCTAATCGACTTAGTTCAGCAAGCAGTTTTCGGGGTGCACACCAAGGTCTTACGGCATCGGGATAGCGGATCAGTATCTGTTCACCAGCCATAATCAACGCACTGCTGGCCTCTGGGAGCCACGCCAAAGATTCAGGGAGATTAAATGCGTCTGCATCGTGCTGGTTTACGTTATTTGAGATAGTGGCATCGTTTGAATCGTTAGGCTTTTCGCATCCATCACCCGGAACATTTTCAGTTGCCTGAAGGTGATTAACATCACTGGCATGACGAAGTTCATCATCTTGTTCGGATGATTTTGTCGATGGCGACTCAGCCGAATTGCTGAGTTCAATTGATGATGACGCTTCAGGCAAGTCTAAATGCTCACTGGAGCGACTCTGAGGCTCTGCTTGTGTTTGCTGTGTTGCTTCCCAATCAGGTTTACTAAACAGTGTCACACCACTTGGTACATTCGAGCTGAACAATAAATCGGCCTCAACTATATGCAGCATGGCTAACCAGATTGGCTTGTCGTCTTTGATCAGCACTTCAGGGGCAAGGCTTTCATATCGCTCATTTGAGGTGGATTTAGTGGCCAATCCTCGCTCAATGAGGATGTCCGCAAGGGTATCGGGATCTCGTGGAATGCCAGGTATCTTGTCTTTGGCCAACAGCTCAATGATGTCCTTAGCCGCGCTTTTCCAAACCAGGTAAAGATGGGTTGATTGATTGGATTTTCGTACCCAGACTCTGGCATCTCGCTGATTAACCAGCCATTGCGAACTGGCAAGTAATCGCCTCATGGCATCAAGTAGATAGCGTTCGACTGGGACACCAAGGGCATTGTCGTCAACGGAAATGCGTTGAGCTTTCAGGTCTCGCTGGACACTGGTTTGGTCAGCTTCAATAACCAATTTGGACAGGACATGCTCTGGATCGGTATTGCCAATTGCTTCCAGCATGGCTTGCAAAATTTCAGGGCCCGGTTGGGTTAACCAGGCGAGCAACTCGGGTGTCATCACCCGGTTTAAAACCAAAATTGAAAATTGCTCGTGCCGCTTGCACCGTCCGTCGCGCCAGCGAATAAAATAGCGTTCAATGCTGTTATTTGTGGTCCACTGGGATAAGGTTTCTAAAAAAGGGTTCCACTGATAGCGTCCATCTTCGTCTGTAATAGACAAGTCTGAAACAGGCTTACCAATATCATGGAACAAACCGCCTAATGCCGCCGCAACACGCCACCTTGGTTCCAGCTCTTTTTTTTCAACCGGTGTGCCACTGGCAACAAAGATGATCCCTTCAGCAGCTTGTGCAGCCCAGAAAGCAACTTCCAACGAATGACGTAATAAACCACCAGCGCCACTGTGATGATGATGCTCAGAAGCTGGCAACAAATGAACATAAGCAGCCAGATGATCAATGCAGGGCTGAATTAGCCTTTGAAAATCACGCAGGTTAAAGCCAAGTACCTGGCGCAGTTTGGCAATTAGCTCGTCTTGTGTAGACTGCAAATCCTCGGGGGACGCAGCTGGCAACCCTTTCAGGAATGGCGGGTAGCGTGGAATTTCTGTATCCAGTTGCGATGACAGTTCTGGTAGTGCTTTGGTTTGAAAAAATAGGTTTTTGAACATAGTGAACCTCCGACACGATAGTGTGAAGGTTCTGTAGCAACTGAAGATGTTAGATAGCCGAAAGAAATATGCATTTATCTGTAGTTGTCTTCGTTCTAGTGAGAAAACCGACAGTTACATTACAGTGTGGGGTAAGACAGCTTTTCATTGTAAGACTGGGCATCATCCTCCCAAACTAGCCGAACAACATGCTTTCGTTTCGTTTGCATATGAACAGCGGCTATTAGCTCAACGGCTTGATACTTTTCGAGGCTTTCCATTGGAAATTTGTCAGTCACTTCTGATTCAATAACTAAATCGTTACCTTCGGGGAACTCAATTCTGACGTTTCTTGCAGTAGCAGCACCTTTATTCCAAACCTTAAGCCGATACTTACTGCTGCCAAGTTTTATAATTGATGCACCAAGGTCAGCTTGTTTTCCTTTCAGAGCATCTTCATTTTCTTTTTCCAAGAGAATGGTGTTTAGCTTTTCCTGGCTTTCGACAAGTGACTTCTGCCTCTTATTAAAGCTGACCGTTTGCCATGTTGCGTAGCCAGATAAAAGGAAAGCTAATCCAGCTATCACATCACCTGCATCAATAGTTACTGGCATTACTTAATCCTTATATTCTTGCTACCAGAAAAAGCCTTTTTTAAAGATTTACGTAGTTCGTCTTGAACGTCTTTTAAAACTTCTTCCTTGATTTCAGAAAGGTGCTCGTCAATATTTTCGCTATTCTCTTGAATAAGCTCATCTTTATTAAACTCTCGGTCACAAGATGCACAAGTCATTACTTGTATTGTTTCATCGCAACCGTCTTCGTATGAAAAGTCTGAACAGCCACAAGTCGGGCAAAGCAAGCTTATACTTCTATTGTATTTTTCAGGATTCATTCTAACTTTCCGTTATGTGAGTGGCCGTATTTAACCGCATATATTCAAGAACTAGACAATGCACGTTGGAGTTCCTTTGGTGCTTATTAACAGTTAAAGACCTAAAAACCAGCCAGGATCAACTGTTACTTTTTCAACTAACTCTGTTTTAACGCCTAAACTAAGTTCCTTAAGCTTATCGGCTAACTGATCACCATCGACCAAGTCAATCGGAGCAACGCCATCACGGTTGGCTTCTTCAATCGCAGCTTTTGTAAAGTTACCTGTAGTGATAAACATCCCACGATCAGCTCTACCAACGGTTGCGCCCCTAAAATCACGGATCTCGGGAGCCCCAACGGAACCTTTGTACTTTTTACACTGAAAAGCGATATGAAAGCTCATCAAACCGTTGATTCGGGCAATTCCTTTGCCATCGATACCACCATCACCCGTGCGACCAGTCACTTCAACATGGATAAAGCCTGATTCTCTCAATAACCTCTGTGTTAGTCGCTCAAACGCATCCGGGCTCATTTCTTCAATTAGCACATGATGCAGTTTTTCACGCCAAAGCATAGCCTCTTCAGGGGAGTCATCGGACGACAGTTCTGGAGTAGATGTCGTAGCATTAGTCTGTTCAGGCTTGCGGTCCAGTGCTCTAACAAAGTTGACAATTTCTCTGCTATCGATTTCCGGTTCCTGTCTAGCTTTATCTGTAAGTGCCCAAACGCCACGAGATGAGTTTTCAAGGTATCCAGCTTTCTTCAGGTAGGTTCTAGCCCATGCTAATCGATATCCAACTTCAGTTTGGCTACTTTTTTCAGGGTTGTGCAGAACAGCCAAAGTACCCTCATCAAACTTCTCAAGCTCGACAACTTCTTCGTATATCTCGTCGATACTGCCTGAGCCCCCAAGGTTCACTAATGCCTTTATTAGCGGTAGCATAAGTTGATCGAATGTGACCATTATTTTTTCTCCTGGAAACTCTTTTGTAAAAGAGCAAGTAGGCGCTCTCTGATTGAAATAGCTGACTCACCTAAATTAACAGTGCAAAACCATATTGGGTGGCCTTGAATTGTTACCATCTCAGCGACTTCTTTATCTACTGTCGGGTGAAGTAACATGCCAATACTTTCAAGTGATTTGGGGTCTGAAGTGTCTTCCTGGCTTCTAAGGTAAGTATACATTTGGTAGATATAACCACTGCGAAGAGTCTGTTCCCTATGCCAACCTTTAGTGGTCACTGAATTGAATTTTGTGTCGATTACCAAACGCTTGTCTGGTGAACGATTATCGATAATGATGTCTGTTTTCATGCTGGGAAGAATTTCGTCTATCCCTGAGCTTTTATCTGATATCTGCCAATCAAACTGTTTGCCAGCCAATACTCGCCACTCTCTTTTATCTAGTGCTACGGCATAGAAACCCGCTACAGCTTTTTCAAACAATTTTCTAAGCCACTCTTTTCGAGTGTCAGGAGCTGTTAGATGAAATTGACCGTCAAACTCTGTGGGTATAGCGAGTGAAAAAGCCAAATCGGCTGCAGCAACCATCTTCTGATCGCTAATATCATGGCGTCCAAATCTTTCCGACTTTCCGCTGTAATTTATTGGCTTTGCCTTGCTCACGCCTAGACGTTCTAAACTCAGCATTAAGGCTCGGCATTTATGGGCAAGAGTTGGTTTAATATTCAGCTTTGATAATCGTTCTAATGCAGATCTAACATAACGATTACGGGGAGTATCTACCGTTAACTCATCAAAGCGACAGCATACCTTACCTTTTTCAAGTAGCCTTTGCCGCTCGGTGGTTAGGGTATCTATGCGTCCACGAACTCGATTGATTACAGCAACTTTCGATTCATACCCATAGCTTAAATTTCGCATCATGCGTTCTTCAACTTGATGGCAGAGAATCTCGGCAACCAAATCTGCTATGTCTTCTGGGTTGTCTTCTACGTCGACTTTATTGGTGCCAAGGTGGCGATAAAGGTCCGAAGCATAGAGCATCAACAACCACAGGTTACGAACAGGAATCTTTCCTAATCGTCTCGACGAAGTAGTTTGGCTTTTCGCTTCAATAACGGCAGACATTAGATGCCTTCAACCAAAGCGTCTTTGGATTTGATAGCGCGTTCTATATCGTCAAACCAGTATTCTTCAAGAAGCGGTCCAATTTCAGTTTCTACGACACCTTGAAACCATGCTGCAGCATCTTCAATCTTTGTATTTAACGGTGGTGTTACATAACTGTGGCCGATTTTAAACTGAGGGCCCAAGTTGCGTTCTTTTGAAATCTCGTTATTTAGTGAGACTATGCGCTGTTCAATTAACTGCAAAAAATCGTTATCAATACCAGCCTTACTATGAACCCAATTGCGCCATGCCTCACCGAGCGTTGGCTTAAGATCAAAAAATGCGAATCGGCGACGTAGAGCAAGGTCAACAAGTGCTAATGAGCGGTCGGCAATATTCATAGTGCCAATAACATAAAGGTTAGCGGGAATATGAATTCTTTCGCCTTCAGCTCGACGATAACTAAGCTCCAAAGCTTCACTTGGCGTGCGCTTGTCAGCCTCTAACAATGTGAGCATTTCGCCAAAAATCTGAGCAGGGTTTCCTCGGTTAATTTCTTCGATAACGACTACGTGTTTGCTGCTCGCATCTTTTTTGGCTTCATTAATCATTTCCAGAAATGGACCATCAACGAGAGTTAATTTTCCTTCGCCTGATGGCCTCCAACCACGCACAAAATCTTCATATGATAGATTGGGGTGGAACTGAACAGCGCGTAGAGAGTTTTCGTCCTTTTGGCCCATTAACGCATATGCAAGTTTCTTTGCGAGCCATGTCTTACCAGTTCCCGGAGGGCCTTGGAGAATAAGGTTTTTCTTATGTCTAAGCTGAGTAATTATTTTTGCGATGCTTTCTCTTTCAAGAAAACAACCATCGGCAATGATGTCGTCAATTGTATAAGGTTCAATAGGCGCAGTCTGAACAGCAACTTCGTCTTCTTCTGCCGATAGCTCCTCGTCATCAAGGTCAGTAGCATTCGGATGAGCGGATGTGTCGGTATCCTTAAATAGCCAGGCCGAAAGCGACAGTTCTGGAAAAGAGTGTACGGGGTAGGCGTCCTCTTGAAATCGTGTTTCTAGATCATCAATCAGACCGAAGTAATCTCTTGAGCTACAGCGACCTTTTTCGCCATTCTTGCCTATTTCTAAACCCAGCTTTTTAGTGATGTATGCCTGTGATTGGCCATCAAGTGTCAGATACTTCCATGGTCTAATCCAATACAGCCCCATTGAGAGGTTCCAGCCGGTTCCCCAGCATTTAGTCGCAGTTTCATAAGCATCGTAAAGTGCCTCTGCGGTATCAGTTTCTGAGTTATTAGCGTGTTCTATGGCGGCCTCAAAAAGGTTCCATAGTGTATCAATGTCATGTTCACCCCGTCGGTATTTGTATCCAAAAAACCAAGAGCGCTGATTATTAACAACAGGGATACCTTCAAAGGAATTAGGAACAGGCGTTTCAACTTTCAAAAAAGCAGCAAGCTCGCTTGCGATGGCTATTCGGTTAGCATCGGTAATGCCCCGGTTAAACAGGCCGAAGACGGTAAACGGGCAAATATCACTTAGCAAATCTTTTGTGCCTTCCTTAGGCTGATCTTGAAGGACAGAAATGCTTTCAATTTTGTTCGGTAAATCGTGGATGGCTGCCATTAAAGAAGCACGATCATCCTTGTAAGTTAATAGCTTGTCGGCAAACTCTTCGTAAAATTGGGTCCATTTAAAACGCTGTTTATCGACAGGGGTATCACCAAAGCGCTCCTTCCAATAGGGAGCATTGCGAAAACGATCTATATCCTGGGGTTTATTATTGAAAGTGAAGTCAATAAGCCCCTCTGTCATCCAATCATCGGGAGAAACGCGCCAAATAGTGCTGCGATTGGTATAGAAATACCATTCATTAACAGGCTCAAAGCGTGGTTGCCATTCAACATCGACAAACCGGCCATCGCCATGATTACGGGTAATCACACCAATAGCTTTGATCCCCATTACTGAAACAGTCTGGCCTTTAGTATCAAAAGGGAGCTCTCGCTTTCTTGTATATGACGATTTAATGGCAATCTTGTCGCCCGGCTGCATACTGCGGACTACATCGAGATATTTATCTTCATAGCCATTTTGCCAAACGCCATCGTTGAGAAAACGCTCCGTTTGGTCTTCACTACCTTTGCCGTAGGATGCACCCACAAACCAGAATGAATTAGATTTATTTGTTGTCATCTATAAAAGCACCCTTTATTTCGTCCATGAATTCGACAATGTCTCAGCCTGCTTCAAAATAAGCTCTACAGCTTCAGCGGCTTTGTCAGGTGGATATTTGTAACGCTGTAAAGTGCGGCGCACGAGTATTTTTAATTTAGCTCGAACACTGTCACGAACTTGCCAATCAACCGTGGTCGATTTTCTGAGTTTGTCTGTGATTTCGACGGCAATCTTTTTAAGGATCTCATCACCAAGTTCACGTACTGCACTTTCGTTGTTGGCTAGAGCATCATAAAACGCGATTTCATCTGGATTTAACCCCAGTTCAGCCTCGCGCATCATTTCTTCCTGAAACTCTTTGGCCATTTGAATAAGTTCTTCAATGACCTGAGCTGTTTCAATGGCGCGGTTATTGTACTTTCTAAGCGTTTCTTGCAAGCGGTCTGCGTATTTCTTCTCTTGCACAACGTTATTACGTGTTTTCGCTTTAATGTCATCCTTGAGTAGTTTTTCAAGTAATTCAACGGCCAAGTTGCGCTCCGGCATCTGTCGCACGTCTTCTAAAAACTCATCCGATAGCAAACCAATATTGGGCTTGTCCAAGCCACAAAGTGCGAACACGTCAGCAACGCCTTCGGCGATCACTGCGTTATCTAGGATCTGTTTCAGTGCCGAGTTCTTTTCTTCCTGAGTGCGCTTTCTATCTACGCTGGTAAATTTGCTGATGGCGGCCTTAATGGCTGAGTAAAAGGCGATTTCTTTCCTTAACTCTTTAGCCTCATCCAAGGTACTGCATAGTGAGTATGATTTTGTTGCCGCCAACACTAAGTCTAAGAAACGCTTTTTGCCATCCTCTAAGCCAAGTACATAGTTAGCGGCAGGCACCAATAGTTTGTGCGCTTGAGTTTCATACCCCGATATGTCCAAACCATCGGATTTTGGTGTTTTACCAAACATGCCACGGATAGCATCAATTTTTTCTAAAAGAATGGAAAACGCTTCTTCTGCATTGAGTGTTGGCTCGCCTTTACCTTTAGAGTCTGTATAGGTTTTCAATGCTTGCTTAAGCTCGTTAGCAATACCAATGTAGTCAACAACTAAACCGCCTGGCTTGTTTTTAAATACGCGGTTAACCCGCGCAATGGCCTGCATCAGGTTATGGCCTTTCATCGGTTTATCCACGTACATAGTGTTACAACAAGGCGCATCAAACCCCGTTAACCACATGTCCCTGACAATGACCAACTTCAGAGGATCATTCATATCTTTAAAGCGCTTTTCTAAGCGTTTTTTGGTTTTTTTGTTATAAATATGGGGTTGCAAAAGTGGCTTGTCCGAAGCTGACCCTGTCATCACAATCTTAATCGCCCCTTTTTCAGGATCATCCGAATGCCATTCTGGGCGCAGTGCAATAATCTCATTGTAGAGATGCGCACAGATATCACGGCTCATAGCCACTATCATGGCTTTACCATCCATAGTGGCATTGCGTGTCTCAAAGTGCTCGATCAAGTCAGCTGCAACTTGGCTTAATCTAGGAGTCGCACCAACAAGCTTTTCAAGACGGCTCCATTCCCCCTTAGTTTTTTCACGGTTGCTGACGTCCTCTTCGTCCTCTACCACTTCATCAACTTGATCGGACAACTCAGCGATTTCAGCATGGTTCAAATCAAGCTTTGCCAAGCGTGACTCATAATAAATAGGAACGGTTGCGCCATCATCTACTGCATCTTGAATGTCGTAGATGGACACATAGCCACCAAATACAGCGCGAGTGTCTTTGTCTTCTTGTGAAATGGGTGTACCAGTAAAACCAATAAAGGAAGCAGACGGTAGCGCATCGCGCATATGCTTGGCGTAACCAAACTTATATTGACCATCTGCACTTAAGGTGGCTTTCAGGCCATATTGGCTGCGGTGTGCTTCGTCTGAGATAACAACTATATTGTGACGCTCATTGAGTATTGGATGATGCTTCTCGTCGTCAAGCAGGGCAAACTTTTGCACTGTGGTAAAAATGATGCCGCCAGACTCTCTTTCAGCTAACAACTGTCTTAGCGCATCTCGGTCAGATGCTTGAACAGGCGTTTGCTTCAAGAGCTCAACTGCGTTGCAGAACGTGGCATAGAGCTGACCATCTAGATCATTGCGGTCGGTAACAACAATCAGCGTTGGGTTATTCATAGCCTTTTGTTGAAGCAACATACCGGCATAACAACACATTGAAATACTTTTGCCGCTGCCTTGAGTGTGCCAAACCACACCTGCTTTTTTACTACCAGGTACTACCTCATCGGCATAGGTTGCCCGCTTCTCTGTTACGCCATCAATTTGCTGAGCCGCAATGACTGTCGTCTTTACCGCTTCTCGCACAGCATGAAACTGGTGATAACCAGCAATCTTTTTAATGATCGTCTCACCGTCTGTTTCAAACAATACAAAAAATCGTATGTAATCCAGCAGCAACTCACGATCAAAAAAACCGCGAACCATGGTTTCTAGCTGCCACTCCAGTAAAGGTTTATCGTTTTCATTATTAATAGTGCGCCAAGGCATAAAACGCTCTTGGTTAGCAGTTAGAGAGCCGACCCGAGCGGTGTAACCATCACTGACTACTAGCGCCTCATTGAAGATAAAAAGGTCTGAGACTTCATCTTTATAGGTTTGCAGTTGATTAAAGGCATCCCAAATATCGGCATTTTCATCGCTTGGGCTTTTCAACTCAAGAACAGCAATCGGTAAGCCGTTGATAAAACAAATGACATCAGGCCGACGTGGCTGTTTGGTGCCAGTAATCGTGAACTGATTGACGACAGTAAATAGATTATTGTTCAAGTTATCGAAGTCGATAATAAAAACATGATCCTGTATCGATTCACCATCGGCTCCCTTATATACAACAGGAACTCCTTGCAACAAGAAACGATGAAAAGAACGGTTACTTGTAACTAAATCAAAAAAATCAGGTTTTAATATAATGGCTTTAAACTGTTCATAGCAGATATCTATTTGAACAACAGGAATATGGTTATTGATTTTTTCAAATGCTAATTTTAAGTAAGTTTCTAAGATAACGTCAGAGTAATTTTTTCTCAGAGGATTGTTGCCATCTGGACCAATATCAGGCCCATGAAGAATATCCCAATGATTTTCCCTAAACCAACCTAAACAAAGGCTCTCTAGATTTTCTTCATTCATAACTTTAATCCCTCTCTATATACAGCTCTTCAGAGATTCTGATCCAAACAGCTCCATTCGGGGATCTAATCATCTTGTCGTCATCACTAATCCACCCAAAAGTTTCAATGCTATCACCAATTAACTTAGCTACTTTTATATCCATTTCCTTTACTTCAGCAAGCGAATAACATCTTCGCTGCCCAAGCTTGGTATTACAAGTTGCATGCCCCCAAGAAACGTAGAAGTGATTATGATGCAACCGTTCATATTCAAGTGGAATCATATGAAATAGATTTACTGTAGTAGAACGATTGGTTCCATCTACTATTAGGCCAGAGTTTAAAAGAGATTCTTCATTCTCAAGGTTTATATGACTATGAAGCTCATCATATGAAATTCTTTTGAGGCATAGTGGGCAAGTTGTAATATTTCCTTTCATCATCCCAAGATAGTTATAGTGAACCCCATCACTAAGTGAGCACTCATCTAGAATTAATTTCAGATGTAATGCTTGTGATGCTGTATATGGGCTAGACGATGTATGTATAATTTGCCATGCTAAAGATGCTTGTGATAGAAAATTAGTTTCCTTGTTAGCATATTCAGGAGCAAAAATCCCCTGCGGTGGCCCTTCGATAACTTCATTTTTTATAATTTTCTTGCCTCCACCAACTTTTGGAAGGCGAAGAATATAATGCCCTTTGTCTAATACTTCTGAACTTCTTTTTTCAACGATATTTCCATTCTTATCCTCCAAGTGACGAACGGACCATTCGTCAAGCGGTGGAAACTCATCAAAAGATTGATGAGAGCGATACAATACAAAAGCATTTTCACCGATTACGAGTGGCTCACCATCTGGCAAATTTATTTCACTCAAAATACCTGAAGAAATAAAAGCTTGATCAGGGTACAGCCTTACGATGTACCCATCTTCATAGTTTGAAGTATCAATAACATTAATCTTTTCAAAAGGAATGATAACTTTATTGTTTCTATAAACATGATTTTGATAAGCCCCCTTCTTTCCTCCTCGCGGTGTTGCGTAGCCTGCTTTTGAAAGTTTTTTCTTATCTTTTTCTTCCAGAAATGACCAGCAGTTAGTCGGCCAAGGATCGCACTTCCCAGTATGACCAATCAACTTTCGGCAACTACCTTTTTGACACAAACCAATCATAATGAGAGCCTTTTACTAAGATCATCTATTGAAAGCTCCCCTGAAAATAGTAGGAACATCACCTGATTTATTGTCTTTTCTAACTCGTTACTTTCTGCTTTTATATTGCTAAGTTGCTGCATATCTAATGCGGATTGTTCTAGTGCATGCCCTGATAGTTTACAAAACTGAAGTGCGCTAATTACTTTCAATATTTTGTCTTGTACATCTACTGAAGGCACTGATATGTGAAACTCAAAGAGATCACTTTTATAGAGTTCAGGATATGTTGAACCATTAGCAACTGCGTCAAGATAAGGCTTATTCAAGCGAAACCAATATGCTAAATAAAGCGGCCTCAAAAGTGGCCCACATGTAAAATTCAAAAAACCTTGATTTGTAGCCATAGGAACAGTGTTGACAGCAACTGCACCAACAGGGGCTCTTTTACTGAGCATTACTGTTCCTGCAGGCAATAGTTTTGCTGCCGAACTTTTAAGACCTAAAGTAGTGATATTTCTCTCTGTTTTACTGACGTAAACACCATCCATGTCAGTAATTTCTTTGGGAGTTAGCCATGGAATATCTCCTTCCCAATAATCATCTTCATTTGTTTTGGGTGTGCCACCTGATTCAACCTGAAGAATTAATCCAGTTTTTTTACAAGCCTCTAAAGTTCCATGAAACCAATCTTTATGACTTAATAGAAATGGTTCAGCCATTTGAAACTTTCTCCATTATTTGTTTTGTTTTTTCAGCCGCCAGAACTACTTCATTAAGCCTATTACTTACTTTTTGAATATTCTTAAACATTTCAATCTGTGCTTCCTTCGATACAAGATTTTTCCTGTCAAAACCCACATATCGACCTGGTACAAGGGCATATTTATGCCTTTCTATCTCACTTATATCAACACTTCTACAAAACCCAGGCTGATCTTTGTATCCTTCAGATCTAACCCAGTCTTTATAACAATCCGCTATTTGTTCTATTTCAGACTTTGATAGAGATCTGATTACTTTAGTCTCAAGAGTTCCTAAATTTTTAGCATTGATAAATAGCACATTTTTCGCTCTGTTTTGTCTTTTGTCTTTTGCTTTACTAAAGCACCAAATACATGCACCAATTTGCGTGTTAGTGAATAAATGTGTCGGGAGAGCAATCACACAATCTAATAAATTACTATCAACGATGGACTTCCTTATTTCATATTCGTCTTTAGCATTTACGGTCAAAGACCCATTTGAAAGTAAGATTGCTGCCTTACCATTAGAATTTAGGTGATGGATAATATGTTGAAGCCATCCATAATTAGCATTCCCTTTTGGAGGTGTTCCATACATCCATCTTATATCTCCTTGTAACTTTTCACTCCACCATTCTTTCATGTTAAACGGAGGATTTGCCATTACGAAATCAGCTTTAAGATCTGGATGCTGATCATCTAGAAAAGTATCAGCGTTTTTATTCCCAAAATTAAAATCAATGCCTCTTATAGCCATATTCATAGCCGCAAGCTTCCATGTGGTAGGATTGCTTTCTTGACCATAAACAGATATGTGTTTTTTTTGTTCTGATGCGTTGTATTTTTTTTCTTTTGCGTGTTCTTCAATAAATTTTTCACTTGAAACGAAAAATCCACCCGACCCCATTGCAGGATCATAAACCCGCCCCTGATATGGCTCTAGCAATTCAACAATTAGAGTAACAATACTTTTAGGTGTGTAATACTGCCCACCTTGTTTTCCCTCAGCCAACGCGAATTGCCCCAAAAAATATTCATATACATGACCAAGAATATCTTTGCTTTTTAAGCTTAACTTCTTTCCATTAAACTCAGGATTACTAAAACTCGTATCAGAGAATCTATTTATTAACTCTGTTAGATTCGTATTTTCAACTTCGTAACGACTTATTCGAGGTAAAACTCCCTTTAACTTTGGATTTGCTGGCTTATCATTTATCCGATGCGACTCTATTTCATCCAGTGCATTGTCAATCAACCATGAAATTGATCTCAATTTAATTTCATTTCCATGACTATCTTTGTCAATTACACTACCGATCGGAAGAGAAGCAGTACTTTTTATAAATTTCCATCTTGCCCTTTTTGGTATCCAGAAAACGTTTTTCTCTTGATAGTATTCGTGCAGTTCTAACTCTGCATTGACCGCATCGTTGTATTCTTCGTCAGAGTCATAATCTTCACGAGGCATGTAATAAATATTGTCATCGCTATCGTCCTGAGTAAACAACTGACGTAACTCTTGTTGGCGCTCTTCAAAAGCGTCTGACACATACTTTAGAAAGATGATCCCTAGCACGACATGCTTATAGTTAGCGGCATCGAGGTTGTTACGTAACCGATCGGCTGCCGACCACAACTTTACATCGAGTTCTTTTAAAAACTGCTGTTCTGAATTATTCATGTTCTTCCCTATGCTGTGACGCTATCGAAACCAGGCGCAATCGCAAGGTTACCGACACCGTATAAAGTTTGATAATTTTTTAACCATAAATGAAATTCGGGTGTTTTTAGCTGAGCTGCTTTGGAGCAATCGACATTCCATTGTCTGAGTAAATAACCTGCCGTTGCCGCTCTAATCTCAATCTTTAAAACACCACCTTTCATGCCATAGTCAAGCTCAATCGCTTCGCTGTGCTCTATGCGTGGGTGCGGTACTAACTCAAGCTCTACAAAGCGATTCCATTGCCGGTCTTGGGTTTCAAGTTCAGCCTCTGACAGAATGGAATCCTCAAGCACGACCGCTGCTTTAATTCGGGTAAGCACAAAGTCACGGAACCCATTTGGCGCTCCGCTTTGGCCATGCTTGCGGTCAAAACCACGAACATGCCAACGCAGGCCATTGTCCACCAGCGTATGCGGTACAATTTCACGCGTTGTTTCACCGCTCGATAACGACACATAAGTGATGCTCAAGGCTTTGCCTTTGTGAATGGCCTCGGTGACCTTCGCCACTATCGATAAACTCGGCTTGTTAAGGTGATAAGGCGCTTCACAAGCCAGAGGCGGTTTTACCTTTCCACTGAAGCCATCGCCGTACCCTTGGCTGATGGTTGCCAGTGTTCGAACAACGTCATAGTCGAACAAGGGTTCAAATGCTTCACCACGTTTATGCAACTTGAGCTTTTGGTCATACTCAATGTTGCTTGGTGCAAGCTCTCGGTACATTGTGAAGTCTTTCGTTGCTTGTGCAGCAGCTATGCTGAAGCGATCGACTAAATCCGCCCGCACCGCTTCTCCCTTAAACAATAAAGTGAAATCGATGTGGGCAATGCGATCCCTGGTTGCTTGTGGCAACTGCGCTATCTGCAAAAGCCTATCTGGCTTTCCTTTCGCGCCTTCTTTAGCGAGTGAACTCGCTGGTACCGTTTGTTTCAGACCATCATTTGTCATGCGTCTTGTTTATCCAATTCAACCAGTTTCTTAAAACTCTGTTTATAAAGTACGGACCGACATCGCGTAATCACATTGAAAAGCACCACTCAATGCTGCTCTTCATCCGCAATGACTAATCAATCTCTACCGGTTGAAGCTGGACAGATGGCCATAACACACTGAATAGGCTTCAACCTAATTAATTTTATTAAGTATCATCCTATCACAAATTATTTTGTAGGGAAGACTAAGCGGCAACTTTTTGATCTGGATTGCAATTGCCGCTCAGGTATGGGCGTGAAGACACTGTTTCATGCCATTGCTGGTAGCCGCTATCAATGCGCTACCCGAACCAATGGCACCACGATGTTACCGCGATGCGATACCCCTTTGTCCGACTCTGTAGACATCAGGGCTCGTTGTTCACTCTCCCGAATGCGCCTAGCAACCTCTGCCTGGGCTGGTAGCAATGGCAACATCCCTTCAGCAATCGCGTCTGGGGCTGAGTCTTGGCCACAGGACATCAAGTGCTTCCATGGATCTTTAAGAAAGCGCTCGAACGTGATGCCAAATTCAATGATGCGGGCAGAGACGAAGATTTCGCCCCAGTATTCAATGTAGGTGTCTTGGTACATGGAAAGATTCCTCTTGTTGGTTAAACCATGAGTTCACTTTCCATTTTCCAGAGGTTTTCAAATATGCAAGGCTTACCTTGTAGAGAGCTACAAAGCTTTAAATCGATTACGGGCATCTTTGTAGTCATAGTGGGCATGTTCTGAGCCACGATGATACAAATCATCCAGGTAAGTTTGTTCCTGCGGCAACTCGTCTTCGCTGATTTCGCGCCACCAATGCTTGTTGGCACCTTTAACGCCGTCATGCCAACGGTAACCACGTTCTTTTAAATAGTCCTTTACGTCAAACGGCGCACCAAACGCACGAACTAACACAGTTCGCCTGTCTGCTTCAGACAACAAGTTTGCAACGGACTCGGGCAACAAATGGAACAACCAGGCCATCGCCAAACAATCGGTTGCGGCTCGGTGTCCTTCATAAAACCAACCTAAGCGAAGCAGCAGGTACTCAAGCTTTCGACTTTCAAAACCCAGCGCCTTCCAATCTATGCCACTGGCTGAACAGGCCCAAGATAGATGGCCTAATGCAGCAAACCGCTTTTCAAAGAAAGGACGATCAAACTGTGCATTGTGTGCAACCACCAGCGGATCATCGGATAACCAACTCGCTACCAGTGAATCATCAATGCGCTGGCCTCGCACCATGTCATCGGTAATACCGGTTAACTCTGTAATCAGCTCGGGGATTGGCTTGCCGGGATCTTCATACAAACTGATCACATCAACAATCGACACAATCCGCTTAGCCGAGGGACTGTAAAGCACCTTAACCATACCAAGCTCAATAATGGACTCGTCATCGGCAGACAGTCCAGTTGTCTCTGTATCGAGCAGCACCATTGGCTGTTCATCACCGACCACAGGAGATAGTTCAAGTGGCCAGGACTGCGGCTCACGCGTTAATGGAATACGCTCCAGCAATCTAAAATCTTCTGGTCTGTCTGGGATATCCGCGAGGCGCTCTAGCGGAAATGGCGCAGGGGCTCTTGTCATTGATGGTTCCTCTTCAATTCTATTGTTCGCTTTAGGTGATTTCACTGTGCCACAGGTTTTTCTAAATGCACCTTGGATACCTCAGCGTTTTTTTAATCTTTCTACTGGGTGAACCCATGTATGAAGGCTTTGGCTAAGCCTTTCAGAAAGCCTTAGCTAAACCCTTTAGGTAACCCTTACCGATACCCTTTAGGTATGGCTTAGCCAACCCCTTTTCAAACGGTTGAAAAAGGCTTGAACTGAGTTCGACTGAGCATTTTAATGATGCTCCTGACTTCGCTTTAAGCCAGTAAATTCAATACGAAGCAGAATTTTACTAACTGTTTTTAAACCCTTTGCAAAGGGTTCAACAAGCCTTGTTTGACGGTTACTTGACCCATGCGTTAACCAGTAGCAGTAACAGGATCAGTAACAGAAACAAGAGCAGTAGGCAGAAGCAGTATTGTCCAAGCCTTGCAGGCTTTGACGAGGGCGAGCGATCCCCCCACATCTAGTTTTTCAACACAAAAAAGAAATCACCGACAACACAGCGTCTTACTCGAACAACTACAGTTTTACCTACAATTTTACTTGTAGAAATCAGCATAGCATTAGATACTGTATAAACAAACAGTATTAATTATGATTTTTCGAGGTTCGTCATGAGTGTCTCGCTGATAGGCCGTAGCGGCGCACTTGCCTTCATCAAAGCCAAGCGCCTTCGTATTCCATTGTTCATGGAACGTGTTTCTGCTGGTTTTCCTTCACCAGCGCAGGATTATGTTGAGCAAACGCTCGACCTCAACGAGCTGTGCATCAAGCGACCGGCTGCAACGTTCTTTGTGCGTGTTGAAGGTGATTCAATGATTGATGCCGGGATTCACCCAGATGATATTCTGGTGGTTGATCGCTCTGTCCAAGCCGAACACGGTGACATTGTCATCGCTGGCATCCATGGTGAACTCACGGTAAAGGAGCTTCAACTAAGGCCGTGCGTCATGCTGATCCCAAGAAACCAGGTGTATGAGCCCATTCATATTCCTGAAGGGACAGAGTTAGAGATATTTGGTGTGGTCACCAATGTGGTGCGAAACATACGCCGTAAGTCGTGACTATCCCATGCCAGTATTTGCCTTGGTGGACTGCAACAACTTTTACGCCAGTTGTGAGAAGCTGTTTCGTCCTGATTTAAAAGATACGCCGATTGTGGTGCTGTCCAACAATGACGGCTGCGTGGTTGCACGGTCGCGTGAAGCTAAGTTACTCGGTATTAAAATGGGCGTACCCGTCTTTCAAATCAAAGCTGAAATGCAGCGCCATGGCATTTTGGCATTCTCGTCCAATTACGCGCTGTACGCAGATTTGAGCAGTCGAGTGATGCGCACTTTGGAGGAAATGGCACCACGAGTAGAGGTTTACTCCATTGACGAAGCGTTTTTAGATTTAACCGGTATAGAGTCTGCCATATCCCTTGTCGAGTTCGGACAACAAGTGCGAGAGCGCATAGGCCACTGGATTGGGATCACCGTCTGTGTAGGCATTGCACCGACTAAAACACTCGCCAAGCTGGCTAACCATGCCGCCAAGAAATACCCCGCCACTCAGGGGGTTGTAGACCTGACCAATCCAGATCGGCAACGTCGATTGCTCGCATTAGTTCCGGTTGATGATGTTTGGGGCGTTGGTAGACGGCTTTCTAAGCGTTTAAATGCGTTGGGTATCACCACAGCCTTAGACCTAGCCAATGCCTCTCCTAGAGCCATCAGAGACCAGTTTTCGGTGGTTTTAGAAAGAACCGTCAGAGAGCTCAATGGTGAGTCGTGCATTGAACTTGAAGAGATCCCGCCAACTAAGAAGCAAATCGTCTGTAGCCGTTCATTTGGCGCAAAAGTAACGCAATTTGAATTGTTACGTGAGGCCGTATGCGAATACGCAACCCGCGCCACTGAGAAGCTACGCAAAGAACAGCAGCAAGCCAAAGTGATGACCGTGTTTATACGAACCAGCCCCTTTAAGGACAACGAGCCGCAGTACAGCAATTCCGCATCGGGTGAGTTACTGATCCCCAGTTGCGATACGCGGGATTTTATCGAGCTGGCCAATCACTTACTCAAGCGAATTTGGAAGGATGGTTTTCGTTATGCCAAAGCGGGCGTCATGCTGTCTGACTTTTACGATCCTGGCATGTTTCAACCAGGACTATTCGATGACGTATCAACCCGCTCTAATAGCCAGCAGCTAATGTCTGTATTGGACATCATTAATCAAAGCGGTGCCGGAAAGGTTTTCTTTGCTGGACAAGGTACGAAGAAAGATTGGTCGATGAAGCGAGAGCATTTGTCTCCCGCCTACACAACACGCTGGGACCAGTTACCGCGAGTTAAGTAGCGCAGTTGACTCAATAGGCATTCACTCTGCGACGCAGCATGTTGAGCTTATCAACCTGGCGTCGAATATCACTGAAGAATTCTTCTTTCTCCATGGCCAGCGCTAACTCCCATTCTTTGGCCAAACCTTGGCAGTCCAAAAATGAGTATCTCAGCTTCGTCTTTGAGATACGCAGCCCCTTGCTAAATACCACGCGTTTGCCTCGTTGACCGTGAAAACTGTTGATGTACCACTCGATGCCAAAGCCATACTTAAAGTCTCTGATACGGACACCAAGCAGCCCCCAATCTTTAAAGGGCGCATTTTCGCGAACCTTGTAATGGGTAACCCAAAAGTCATCAACTTCAGCTCGTGCCAGCGCTTTTAGCCTGTCTGTTTCTTGCTGAAGTAAATCTGATACCTCTGCTTTCCATTGTTCATTGACGATTTCTACCAAACCAATTTCCCCATCCAATTAACCCCAAAAGCCAAAACCACTATCCGTTTGGCTTTTGGATCGAAACGCCAAACGTAAAACTGCCGTAACAATCACTGTTTGGCGTCTCTATATAAATCAACTCGCGCAATCCCATACCTGACAAGGGATACAGCCCGATTTCACTTAAAAACGCCTAAAAAGACGTATCGTCATGAAGATACAAACCGTTTGGCGAGTTCAGGCCAGAATGCAAACGACGTTTGGCGTCTCGATTTTTTTGACTAGGTCATCCGCCGCCAAACAGAGCCTATTCTCATACTTTTGCGAAAATGCAATAGGCAGATAGATGAAAGGATTTGTCACCTTTCTGCCCACCGCCAGTGCACCGAATCCTGATAATGACATTTGAGTGAACCGCCAGAGCACTTGGAAATGCCCAAGCGTGGCCAGTGCGGTTGATTGAAAACCGTTAGAGCACTTTGAGTGCACAGGAGATAAGTATGTTTGTACTAGGCGTAGATATCGGTTACTCAAACCTGAAGCTGGCAATTGGCCAATCAGGCAGTGAACCGAAAACCATTATTCTGCCTGCGGGTGCCGGTCCTGCGGATCGTATGCCAGAGCGTATCGGTGGAGGCGATGATGAAACTTGTTTGTATGTGTCAGTCGATAATGAGCGCTGGGCCGCTGGTGTTCCTGCTGGACGCCTTCAAGGCTGGGAACGAGAGCTTCACCCGGAATATCCCACCACAAAAACCTATAAGGCACTTTTTCATGCCGCCTTGTTAATGGCTGAAACAGAATCCATCGATTTGGTTGTCACTGGATTACCGGTTTCCCAGTTTCATGAACCACAACGTAAATCTGACCTTGTGAAGCGTCTAAAAGGTGTCCATCAAGTGACGCCTAAACGCAGCATCACCGTTCATGACGTCAAAGTGCTGCCGCAGCCTGCCGGTGCCTATATGGATCTGGTTCAAACAGGTGGTGATTTGGGCTTGATTGAAGAAGGTCGCGTCGTCGTCATCGATCCCGGCTTTTTTTCTGTTGACTGGGTTGCCCTTGAGGCCGGAGAAATTCGCTACAGCTCATCAGGAACCAGTCTTCAGGCAATGTCCGTGCTACTGGAAACCATTGATAAGCTGATTTCAGAAGATCACGGTGCCAAAGTCGGAATGGATCGACTTGAAAAAGCCATGAGAACTGGCGACTTACAGGTCCTGCTATTTGGAGAAAAAGTCGATATTTCACCTTATCTGAATGCTGCCATGAAAAAGGTAGCGCCTGTTGCTCTTACAGCCATGCGCCAATCCATGCGTGACGAAAGCATCAATGCGGACTTGGTATTGATCGCCGGAGGTGGAGCCATGGCTTATAAGGAAGCGGCCAAGGAGATTTTTTCACGAAGCAAGATCATCGTGCCGGAACAGTCTGTTTTGGCGAACGTCCGAGGCTTCTGGTTTTATGGGGCCTGATCATGAGAGTTGTCGTCAACATTCCCCCAGGGAGCCACCCTGAACTGTTCAAAGAATTAGAAAAGACGCCGCCACGGGAACGCGCTGAGCGTCTGCGGATGCTGGCCACCTTTGGGTTAATTCACATGAGCCAACCCAATCTATCCACGACATCTGTACCAGTGGATGGCCTTGCACCAGATGGTGAAGTGACTTCTATGAGTACAGCGCCAGAACCCAAAGCAGAATCACGTAAACAATCATTAAAATCAAAACTAGGGCTGGGCTTATAACATGGCGTTATCAGTTAGCTGGCTCGATGCCAGGTTAAATAAAGAAGCAAAAGAAACCGTAGTAAAAGCCGACCGAGATGGGCTAAGTGCTCGGGTATCGCCCAAGGGCAAAATTGTTTTTCAGTTTCGTTATCGTTTCGATGGCAAGCAACAGCGGGTAGACATTGGTACTTACCCACTTATGAAGCTTGCTGAAGCCAGGAATGAGCTGGATAGGTTAAGGGCAGTACTTGATCAGGGCAGAAATCCCAAGCTCTACCTACAACAGGAACGGGCCAAGTATTCTGCCAATCAAAGCTTCGAATCGATTTTTCGAGACTGGATAGACTCTGCCGGTAAGCAAGGGCTAAAGGAGAAAACGTGGCACTACCAAAAACGCAGCAGTGAAATATATTTGCTGCCCCGACTTGGCAAGTACCCATTAACTGACATCAATGAATTGTCCTTGCGAAACTGTCTTCGTGAGGTTTCGGAGTCGTCCCCTTCAAACACAGAACGTCTGGTGTCTGTGCTGCACAAGTTTTATGACTGGCTGATTGATGAACAAATTTTGGAAATTAACGCTGCCGCTGGGATCACAGCAAAAAAGGTTGGCGGTAAGAAAGGCAAACGAACTCGGGTGCTAAATGACAACGAGATCAGGATACTTTGGCGCTATTTGCATGAGTCAAAAATCACTGAGAAGAATCGCATCTACATAAAACTGCTTCTCTTATTGGGAGGGCGCAAGGGCGAACTCATTCAAGCTGAAAAGCATCACTTTGACTTGCAATCTGCAATGTGGACAGTGCCCATAGAGATCCGCAAACAAGGTGAGAAAATTGGAGCGCCGATCATGCGGCCATTGATTAAGCCAGCTATTGAGCTGATTGAACTGGCGATGCAGATGAGCAAATCAACCTACTTGTTTCCCGCGAACGGACAAGAAGAGCTTGCCACAAATGGCTTTGATACCACTATTCCTAACAATGTGAAAATCTGGGCTCGCAGATCGCTTGGTATTGAGATGGAACACTGGTCTATGCATGATCTTCGAAGAACGATGCGAACGCGAATGTCTGCCATCACGACGCAAGAAGTTGCCGAGTTGATGATTGGCCACAGCAAAAAAGGGTTGGATGCTATCTACAACCAATATCAGTACCTGGATGAAATGCGTCATGCTTACGACGTTTGGTATCAACAGCTAGAAACCATCATCGAGCCGACAGGCTTTCCATTCAACTGGCGTTTCAGACAGTAAGAATTTGTCGCTACCGCTACCAGGAGATTGGGATTCCTTATTGTGACCACGTCAAAAACCTTCTCAATGTTGTTTTTTGACTGGTCGCTTTAAAACTAGGCTTAAGCCGCATAGCTATCATCAGGGTTTAATCTGGTCATTTTTCAGCCTGAACTCTTGAGTTTCTCAGTTTGAAACCACATTTAATTTGTAGTGCTTTAGGAAGTGAAACCTTGGGTTCCATTGCTGTTCTTGAATGCACCTCCAGTTAGATTCAATTTATTGAGGATTCCAAATGGCGAAAGGTTCAAGTATCAACGGCAATGGCGGTAAAAATGGTGGAAATGATAGCTACACAATTACAGGGCGCGGCGAAGTAAGTCGAAAAACACTGGTTCGTGAAGTTAAGGAAGGTAAACATCCAGACACGCACATTTACAAGCGCAATGGTGTGGAGTACGCCCGAAACAATCCAAATCACGATAAGCCTGACAACATTAACGAATAATATTGTTAAGAGGTTAAGGGCGGAACTTTGCCCTTAACACTTAAACCCTGCTCAACCTTCACTGTTCTCATACTCCTCCAAGTCTTCAATGTGCCAAAGCTTGTTTCGTGTATTTCGGTTGATACGAGGTTGCGGCAAGCTGCCATCTTTTATTCTTCGCCAGAGCGTCGTATAGCTAATGTGGTATCGAGCCATAACTTCGTAAGACGTGAGAAAAGGGGTTACTTGGTGCGCTACTGCTGTCATCTGCATTCTCCTGAAAATCAATGTAAAGCTATCATCGCCTGATTCATCACTTGTTGATGGTCAGAAAGATGCATGATTTGTTCAGAAGATCAGGTCCATACAAATGAACTTTTAGGACAGCAGGAAAGCAACCGTTAACCAATTCAACCGGCAAACAATTAGAGATAATCGCGAACGTCTTACCATCATTTCTCGATTTTTAGCAGGAAAAATATAGGTAAGTTTTGGCCAGAACCCAGTAACCACAAGGCCTACAGCTAGGTTTGTGTCATGGAATTTGGCTAAAAACGGTAAATATGGTGATTTGTACTCAAGTTTGTACACACTTTCCGAGGTTACGTTTGAACATCATTGAAAAGCAAAGAAACGAGAAAAAGACAAAAAGCCTTTAAATTCAGTACGTAGAGATGTGATTGTGGTGTGCAATGAAAGGTGGCTTTAAGCGTTGAAAGGCTGGGCGGCATCAGGGTGCGAAATAATCGCAAAGGTACGTCGCTGAGCGACCTGCTGCTGAACAATTTGCTGAGACATGAAGGCTCTTCTTTTTAGGCGTAACGCAAACCCTCTTCCCCTGCGCACAAAAGGTGTGGAGCAGAAAAAGACAGTTTAACAAAAATATGAGGGCGCTTATTTTCGCCGATCTTGCAGTGATACACAATGTTGAAGGCGTATTAGGGGGAGAATATACCGCTTCGCTCTTCAACAGAATAAGGCTTAGGACACCAAAAGAGGCAACAGGGGCGCTTACGGGCAAAGGAAAAGGAGGTAACCAAACCCGCAAGCGCGAGACTTAGTTTTACTAGAAGTCATAGGGATGATCAACTTTTATATCGTTATAGTTTTTATCGGGCTACACAGGCAGCGATAGCTAACTCAAAAGCTATAGAGAAATCCGCCAAAAAACGCGACCGATTAAGTGCTTTCGGGACAGGCAACCCATGGTTGCGGAAGAGGTGCTTTGGGGGTTATCGCCTTTGAGTGTGAACTGGCCCTCGGGCAATATGCTGGCGACTCGTTTAATGATAACTCCCAAGGAGGGGTGGTTTACCACCAGTACATCGCCTTCGCGAAGTGGCGTAACCGGCCAACGAAAGCTAACCACATAGTCACCCGCCAAAAAGGCGGGTGACATGCTGTCACCACTAATGCGATGCACTTTAAATAGCATGATGACTAAACCAGCTCAATTAAACCAACTTAGGGTAAACCACGGGCAGCGCCGGTGGGTATGGGCATGGAGCGGTAAAGGTGGTGATGTTTTTGGTTTCCCAAAAGCGTTTGGCTAATTCATTCACTAGCTCTAAAAGCGCAATGCCTTTGTCGCGATCGATGTGTTGTTTACACGCCGAACCTGCCAACATAATTTGGTGCACCAGCTCAGAGGTATCCGGAAACGCCGCAAACTGAGGCTGCTTAAAGTAGTCACCCCAAATAGTGGTCACTTCATCTTTGACCTTTTTGGCATGGGTTTCTTTTTCGGCAACGAGGCGAGCCAAGGTCGCTTGCTGGCTCAAAGTAAGGGTTTCGTTTGCTTCGAGTTCAGCGATAAGGTCCATCAAGCGAATGACGCTTAACGCAGCCACGATGGCCACTTGAGGTTCGTAAATCTTACAAGGAATATCGCAGTGTGCCTGGGCTGTATCAAAGCCAAACGCTTTATCAAAAGTACTCAATAAACGGTGCATCATTTTATTTTTCCTCTTTATCTAGACGATTACGTTTCGTCATTTTAACGGCAGCGAACGTCGCAGTGATTGCCGCAACACCAATGGCTGCGTAAAAAAGTACGTGCAGAGGTTCTGCAGTCCAGTGGCCGTGGTCATGGCCTGGGTGAGCAAGCGCAAAAGGCGCAACCAGTGACGAAAGCATCGCCACAAGGCCTAATAGGGTGTGTTTAACCGACATATATTACAAACTCCCTTCTTTTGGGTAGTGATAAGAATCTTTAACGGCACGGCGTAGGCTCGGAAGGTCAACAATGTTGTCTAAACGAGAGACTTCTTGACCACAGTCGCGGCTGTAGTCTTGGCAAAAGTTCATCATGGCCATTCGACAGCGCTGCAACCCGTGATAGAGAGCTTCTTCTTTAGGGCCACCCGCCTCATTCGCCAAACCAGTGCACAAAAAGCTGTACAAAGAACGGAGCTGCACTTCGGCGTCGTCTAGGCGCTGCTGCTCTAGAAACAAGTCAACGAGGTTAAGGTCAGTAATTACCACCGCTGCGACCGCTTCTTCGGCATTGTGCCAATGGGGGTATAGGGCGCGGGCACGTACTTGAGCGTGGGTGTAACATTCACGCGCTTCACAGTATTGGTGTTTACGAAAGTACTGATTACCCGCGTTTATCTCTTGCTTCCAACGTTCCATCAGGTGCTCCTTTTGTTTGTCGAGCCAAATACTTGGATGACTCAAAGGTTCGCGCAAAAAATTAAATGATAATGATTATCATATTGATTTGTATTTATATAAAATTATGCAGCGAAGGTAAAGGGCTTTTTCTGCGGAAAAGATGTAATCAGTCAAAGGAATGGATATGAATGAGCCGCCACCAGAGCCACCACGTTAACGGGAAGCTAGGCTCATAGTGGGCACAGTGGCCCACACGCGTACTGATAGTGCATCAGTGCAAATACAATAAAACGAGACTTAGGGACGACAAGGACGTAAGCAGTACTCGTTAAGCTCGCTCATAGAAGACACCCCACTGAGTGCCAATGCCACTTCAAACTCCTCACGAATTAACCGAAGCATGTGGGCAACGCCCAAAGCACCGGCGACGGCTAAGGCATAAAGTTGAGGGCGCCCTAACATCACCGCATTTGCTCCAAGTGCAAGTGCGACGAGAACATCGGTTCCTCGCGTCACTGCCCCATCAAGAATGACAGTAAAGTCAGGCCCCACCGCTTTACGAATTGACGGGAGCATGTCCAGAGCTGGAGGTGCTGTATCAAGCACGCGGCCACCGTGGTTCGATACGATCACACCGGCGGCACCTAGGGTTTGCGCACGTTTGGTATCGTCAGGGTGTAAAATACCCTTCACCACAACCGGTAAGGTCGTATTCTCGATCAACCAAGCTAAGTCATCCCATGTTGGTGCTTCGCTCATCATCCCTTGCAGCACAATGCTTTGGTCTGGCGTGAGTGACTGACGTGGCAACTCAGGGCGATCATATAAGTTAACCGCACTCACACCGTCGGGCAAATTAAAGCCAGCCCTTTGTGCACGGTTGCGAATCCCATGGATTGGCGCATCCACAGTAAAAACAATGTAATCAAAACCTGCGGCTTCGGCGCGCTTTACCAAGCTAAGGGTGTAGTTTTTATCGGCCTGAAAATACAGCTGAAAGCCTTTAGGTTGCTCAAGCTGCTGCGCCAACTGCTCCATCGGTAATGACGATAACGTACTCACCACCATACCTGTTTCGAGTACGTTAGCTGCTTCAGCCGTGGCCGCTTCGCCTTCGGGATGAGCTAAGGTTTGAAAGGCCACTGGCGCCAACAAAATAGGGTGACGAAAGGGTAGCCCCATCAACTTAGTTTGGGTTTTAACGCCCGTCACATCATTTAATACCCTCGGCACAATTTGCCACTGAGCAAACGCAGACGTGTTCGCTGATAAGGTGTGCTCATCACCAGAGCCGCCCGCGATATAGGCATAAATATCATCGCGAAAGTAGTCGGCGGCCTCTTTGGCATAGTCTCGCAAGCTAACCAGTCGCGGAGGAATTTGGTTCAAAGGGGCTTTGATGTAATGGTTAGGACGTTGCATTAAGTATCGGCCCATTGTTGAAGAAGGTTTTGGTAAGTGCGGTTAAGACGAATTAAGTTTTCGTCGCCCGCAGGTAGCTGCTGTGTTAGCGACTGTAAACTGGTATCCACATCAAACAGCACTTCGCGCTGAGCATCGCTGCGTACCATGCTTTGTAGCCAAAACACCGCACAGGTGCGTACGCCAGAAGTTACGGGCAATACTTGGTGTAAGCTGGTTGAGCTATACAACACCATGTCTCCCGCCGCTAGTTTAATTTCTTGAGTACCGTACTTGTCTTGAATTTGAAGTGCACCGCCTTCGTAAGTGTCGGGGTCACTTAAGAAGAGAGTGGCAGAAAGGTCGGTGCGTAAACGCATAGCCGTACCGGGAATGACTCGCAAGGCGTTATCCACATGCAGGCCATAGCCTTCACCAACGTGACATCGATTAAACAAAGGTGGATAAATCCGTTGTGGTAAGGCGGATGAGATAAACAAGTTACTCTGTGCCAAAGCATCCATCACCACATCGCCAAGCTGTTGCGCAAGTTGGCTTCGTTCGTCAAGCTGCTGGTTATTTTTAACATGCACGGCTTGGCCGCCTGCTGTTTTACTGCCCGACTCCCAAGGTGCAGCATCAAGCTCTCGCTGAACCACTTCTAACACACGAGGGGATAAAAGCTTTTCTATTTTTACAATCACGTAACCAGCCTATCTGTGGTTAATTATCTATTAAGCGTTTGATGATACCGCAATTATACGAAGCTACAGTGTAGAGCTGCCGCAAAAATGGGGGCTAAGCCCCCATTTGATTTCGCACTTACGCGATGTTCACCCTATACCTTTAGAAGGTGTAGTTTAGGCTTAGCTTAGCAGAGCGGCCGTCACCTAGGTAAACAATTGAGCCTGCACGGTAAAGTGCAGTGTAGTAAGTCTCGTCAGTTACGTTTTCGATGTTTGCTGTAAGTGACAAGTTTTTACTGAACTCGTAACGCGCGTTCAGATCAAGCAAACCGTAACCCGGTGTTTTCACTGTTTCGCTACCGCCGCCATCTGGTTGACCGCCTTTCATACCCGCAGAACCGGTTAGCACACCACCTACAGTCAACTTAGGTGTTGCTTGGTAAGACAGCTGGATGTTCGCACTAACGGGAGCAAAGTTCGCTTTATCTGCACCGATAAGGTTTGGATAAGAGATTGTGCCACCACGTCCAGTTTGAGCGACTGTGCCATCCCAGAATGACTTGGTAATTTCAGAGTCCATCACCGCTAGGCCAGCTTGCATGCTTAGGTTATCTGAAAGGTTACCCGACAAACCAAACTCTAAACCACGGACCCAGTTTTCACCGACGGTAAGAGCCGTCGCTGCGTCGTAGTCTGAGCCAGAAGTAGACTCCGCAACGTTTGATTTGGTTGTTTGGAACAAAGCAGCGGTAGCTAGCAGCTTGTCGTCGTTTAGGTTCCACTTAGTACCGATTTCTAGGTTAACCGAAGTTTCTGGTTCAACCGCACCACAGTAGCCGCCGTAACCACATGATGAGCCAGCATCTGGAATTTCACCACTGAAGTTAGTAGAGCTGCTAGCAGAGGCGTAGATGTTACCGTCTTCCCATGGTGAGTAAACAGCACCGATGTGGCCGTTAAATGCAGTATCTGAGTAGTTAGCGTCAGTCACAGTGCCACGGCTTTCAGCCCAAATATCATATTTAAAGTGGTCGGCACGCAAGCCAGCAAACACTTCTAGGTCTTCGCTTAACGTTACCGTATCCATCGCGTAAAGCGCAGCTGTAGTGATTTTAATATCACCACCTTGGCTTGCGCGGCTGCCGTAAGTTGCTGATGTAGTATCAGTATCGATACTACCTGTGTCTGTTTGCTCGTGTGTAAACTCAGCACCCACCACCCAAGTGTTACGCAAACCGCCTAGGTTGTTTTCGATAATTACGTTGGTTTGGTTACCCACAAAGCGGTTTTCTTGCCAGCCACTTTTCACGTCACCATCACGGTGTTGAAGGTTAATTACGTAATCGTTTGCTGTAGTACCAAAACGCGTTTTGTTTTCAAGAACAACATTGTCGTTAACTTGGTAGTCAGCCGTTGCCGTTAGGATATTCGCTTCAGAGCGAGCAAAGTCACGCTCTGCGTTGCCCCAGCGGTCGTAAGGCACTTCAAGAATAGCGACTTCTGATGCACTGAAGTCACGAGTGTGACCTGGGTCCATCTTGTCATCGGCACGGTAGACGTATAGATCTACATCAACGTTTAGGTCGTCGTTTACACGGTGAGATACCGCAAGCGCAGCACCTGTGCGATCTTCACCCGCATCACCACGGCTTGGCTTATTGTTAGCCGCACGAACTGCGTTGATACGAACAGCGGTGTCGTCACCTACCCAGTGGTTAGAGTCGATGGTTGCACGGTAGTAATTGTGAGTACCTAGGCCGCCAGAGATTTTAGTAAACTCTTCGTCTTGGTTGGCTTTTTTGGTCATCGAGTTGACCGCACCACCGGTTGAACCACGACCTGCAAATGTAGAGCTTGGACCTTTGGTGATTTCGATTTGCTCAACAGCAAAAGTATCACGCGCAATCAAACCTGGCTCACGAAGACCATCTGTGAATACGTCGCCACGGGCTTCGTAACCACGAATGATGTAACGGTCACCAAACGAGTTACCACCTTCACCTGTACCCAAAGTGATACCAGGTTGCGCCGTTAGAATGTCTTTAAGTTCGGTTTTGCCTGCGTCATCAAGTGCTTCTTTTGTTAGCACTGTCATGGTTTGCGGGGTGTCGGCAATATCACGTGTACGACGAGAGTCCGATGACTTTTTCGCTTTGTAAGGCGCGCCTTCTTCAGCGTAAGGGTTTGTATCACCCTCTAGGGCTTGCTCTTGTACTACGACTTCGTCCAGAACCACTTCTTCTGCAACAGCGGTTGACGCCCACATGGCAGAGGTTGCGGCTACTGCAACGGCAGCAGCAAGTGGTTTACGCTTGGCGAAAGAGGTTACTTCTTTACGAACGTTATAACGTTTTTGGGGATCAAGATGCGCCACGGCGTATTTCTCCTAAATTATTTACAGCACAATGAGTGTTAGTATCTAAAAGTATCTAAAGTACTTATGTTCGCGGTTAATCCGCTTTTAGCTTGAAGCTGACAGGCACCTGAAAACGAATCCATGGTTCTGTCAGGTTTTCCGGAAATCGTGGAAACGGCCCTGCTTTCATCAGCATTGCTAGGGTCGCTTCATCTAAAACCTCATACCCCGTTTGTTTTCTTAGGGCGTAGTCCCTCACCTCGCCGTTAGGCAACAAAGTGAAGACCAGTAAGGCACTGCCCTCATAACCACGACGACGCGCGGCGCGGGGGTATCGTTTGTGTTGTTGTAACAGCGCCATAATTTTGGCGGTGTAATCATCTCGTACACCTTCATTACCACCAGCCGTTTCTGACTGACCAATACCCGTACTTTTCGCCAAACTGGTTTGTTTAGCGGTACTTGGCTGTGCTTGGCCTACTTGCGCAGCTTTTGGCTTGGGCGGCTCAACTACTGGCTCTTTAGGTGCTTCTTTTACAGGCTCAGGCGTTGGCTCGGGCTTGGGTTTAATTGGCTCCGGCTTTGGCTTGGGCTGTTTTTTTGGTGTTTCTACTACTTCGGCTAAAACCGCCTCTTCAACCTTAGCTATTTCAACCGGTGCAATTTCGGGCTCAGGCTCCACCTGTGGCGGCATATCCTCAACCACTGGCTCAGGCTCAACGGGCGGTACAACTTCGGGCTCAACCTCTGGTTCAACCGGCTCTTCTACTTCGGTTTGCGGTGCTTCAACTGCCTGTGCAACCTCTGTCACTTCGGCCTCGCCTAAGTCGCCCAACATGCCCAAATCAATGGTGACACCTTGTTCGCCACTCACTCCTGAGCCCGACGGCGGTGTTGTCGCAAAGACTAAATAGGCCGCACCATGCAGGGCCACGGCAACAAGGACGCTTAACGCACGTGTAACGTATGGCATTAAGGCAACACCTCTTCGCTACGCTGGGTTTTAATTCGCAACGCCGCAGCACCCGCCGTTTTAATGTCCATTAGCACCGGAAAAAGCTGCTCTGATGTCAGTTGCTTATCCACAATCAATAACACTTGGGCATCGCCGTAGAGGGCACCTAGCTCCTCTCGCGCAATGGGGCCGCCTTGGCTAAAAAGCTCGCCGGCTTGCGAGATGTATAAAAGACGCTCATCTTTTGGTTCAAGTGCTTCAGCTGCCGACTCGGGCGGAGCCACATCAACAGGTGCACTTGCTTCAATTTGGCCAGCCACAAGAAAGAAGATCAGCATCAAAAACACGATATTGATCAGCGGTGTTAAGTGACTATCGTCATGACCTTTTGAAGTCTTTTGCTGTACAAATGACATTAACGAACGCCTCCAAGCGAACTTGCCACACCCTCAAAGGCCGCAAGCTTTTCCATCACCACAACCAACTGCTGAGTGGAAACTAACGGTGCTGCATCCACACGCACCACCACTGCATCGCCAATACACTGACTCAAGTTTTGTTGGCTCAAGCTGTTATATCGACGCTCGCCACACTGCCACTCGCCATCGTTATTTTTGAGCCATAACACCGCAACCTCAGCCGCCGATGCGCTTTTTCCTTTGGCGGCCCCCGCATTCATATCGAGGGCGCCCCATTTGATAAAATTGCTGGTCAACATAAAAAACAGCAACAGGATAAACACCACATCAATCAGTGGCGTAAGGCTCAGTTGCACCTTGCGGCGCGGGGCGTTAAGAAACACGCTCCGACTCCGCTTTAGCACTTTTAGACTCAAGCAATACAAACAAACGCGTGAGGTAATCGTTGGTCATCATGCCAACACGCTCAACTTTGCGATCAATCCAGGCATGGGCCATTACCGCAGGTAACGCCACACACAAGCCCACAGCCGTTGTTAACAACGCCTTCCAAATACCGCCTGATAGCACCGACGGGTCAACTTGTGAGCCAGCTTGCTGCATTTGCTGGAATGCTTCGATCATGCCTAATACCGTACCGAGCAAGCCAAACAGCGGGCTCACCACGCCAATCATCTCTAACGGACGCAAGCCAGATTTCAGTTGCTCGATGTAGGTCATCGCACGGCGAGTGATGTCTTCTTTGAGCAGCTCGCCACCCAAGTGCGGGTGTTGATCTACGCTAAACACAAACATGTTTGACAATGGGTGGCGCTCACCCAAAATTTGTTTAGCAGTGCCAATATCGCCTGCTTCGATTTGCTCTAATGCGCGCTCGAAGCGACGCTTAGACTCAGGTTTGACCAATGCAAACTGAATGATTTTTGCCACGATGATGCTCAGCGCGATGACCGAAAGTACCGCCAATAGCCATACCACAGGGCCACCAATTTCAAGCCATTCTTGCAACTGAGATAGGTGCATTTGCTCAACCCAGCTCGGCGCTTGCTCTGCAAGTGGTGCCGCCGCGGGCGCCTCTAATCCAGCATCGAGGCCTGTTGCTAACTGCTCAGTAATATCCGCTCCCTGCGTAACATCACTATCAGAAACGGAGGCGTTAACCACTCCGTCTCCTGCTTGCTCCACTGCGTTATCTGCCACGTTTTGTTCTGTGGCCGCAGGTGCCGTTGCCAATTCAGAGTCAGAGCTCTGAGGCACTCCATCGTTCATACTTTCCCCTAACGCTATATATTTCGATAGTGATTGATTATTGCGGTTGCGAAAGATAATGGTTCTCATTTAGAATAGCAACAAGTTTTTGCATCTCATCTGTAAATCTTAACAACCGTTTACAAAACTTAACTTGCATTCAGGTCATCAATAAAAAGGACGACACACAGTGACAACACTCCGCGCTTTGCCTCGCTCAAAAAGCGTTTTTTCTGCCCTCGCAGGCCTACTCACAATGAGCCTGTCTGCCCCGCTACAGGCCAATGAAACCGTTAACATTTACTCTTACCGTCAGGCACAGTTGATCCAGCCATTACTCACGCGTTTTGAAGAAAAAACTGGGATTCAAACGCAAGTCACCACCGCCAATGCGGGCCTTATCGAGCGAATTGAACGTGAGGGCCGAAATACTCCTGCGGATATCCTGTTAACCGCAGATATTGCGCCTTTGGTAGACGCCAAGCGCATGGGAATTTTGTCGGAAGTGAACTCTCGAATGGTGCGCCGCAACGTCGCAAAAGAGTATCGCGATGAGGATAATTATTGGGTGGGGTTAACTCGACGTGCTCGCTTTATCTTCGCCGCCAAAGGCAGTGAAGCCGCACGCCAAGTGAGCCGGTATGAAGATTTAGCTGACCCCGCATGGAAGGGCCAAATTTGTATGCGCAGCGGCAAAAACAGTTACAACCTGTCGCTATTTGCCTCCATGATCGCCCAAAATGGCGAACAAGCCACAGAGGCTTGGCTTACTGCGGTTAAAGACAACCTCGCTCGACGCCCGCAAGGCAACGACACTTCACAGTTTTTGGCAGTAGCCAATGGCGAATGCACCCTCACCATCGGTAACTCTTACTACTTTGCCCAAATGAGCGATTTCCGCTCCCCAGAGGCTCACCAGTATGCAGCTCAAAATGTAGCGGTGATTGCGCCGAACCAAAGTGACCGTGGCACACACGTCAACATTTCAGGCGCAGCCATCACTAAGCATGCTAAAAACCCTGAAGGCGCGAAAAAGCTAATTGAGTACCTACTTAGCGAAGAAGCACAAAACCTTTATGCTGAAATCAACCTAGAGTTCCCAGTGCGTAAAGACATTGTTGCAACACGTGCACTGCGCGATATGTTCCCAAGCTTTGAGCCAGACAACACACCACTCAGTGAAATTGGCGCCTTGCGCGGCCAAGCTTCACGTTTGGTGGACAAGGTTAGGTTTGATCAGTAAGACATACAAAGAGTAAACGCTGCCATCAAATAAGCGTTATTAGCCGACGTGAGGGCAGTGGAGTTCACACAAACCCAGCCACAGGCATTTGGCTGGGTTTTTATGCGTTTGCATCAATTCGTGCTTAATTGAAGCAGCTTTCAGCATTTTTTCTTACAGCTACCTCACTCAAAGCATACCGGCCAAACAGGTCGAACGCGCACTATCAACCGCCCCACAGCCAAACTATACGATGTCTGTTAGCCTAGGTATGGCAACTCTCGGTCTTGCCCCGAGTGTGAATTGCTGTTCTATAACAGGAGCTGTTGGCAGTGATGAGGGTTGCGTATCTAAAAGCCCGATTGAGTAAAGTAATGCATTCACAGCTGATACAACGCTGCCCCACAAATCTTGCCCAATGACAAAGTCTATTTTTCCGTCGGCCAGTAATCCTTCTGAGGCGGAGTCTAGTTCATGAGTAATAAAAACAGGCCTCTGGGCCGTTTTTGAATATTCCTCAAGAAACTTAGATATACCAATATTGCCACCCGTTGTATTGTAAACACCCAAAGGACAATGGCCTTGCTCAATCAATTTCTTTAAAGCAAGATATCCTTCTTCATCAGAGTCGCAGTTATTTATCGCCTCGTGAATCGTTAAGTTGGGGTACCTAGCACGCATTACCTGTCGGAACCCCGACTCCCGATCATACTGGGCACGATAAGGCGCACTCACAATAACCGCGACCTCTCCTACCTGCCCTAACAAGCGATCGCCCATCAGAACAGCGGCTGCCCTCCCCGCGTGTAAGTGATTCATCCCGAAATAACCTAAGCGCCCAGTCGAAGGTAGGTCACAGTGTAAACACACGACAGGAGTGCCACTTTCGATCACCTTCGCAACCGCTTGAGTAATTTTTGAGGTTTCGCGTAAACAGAGGATGAGACCATCGGCTTCTTGGGCACTACCAAGAATACATCCAATCACATCACCAATATCCGGCTCAAACGCATGAACCTCTATATCAATGCCTAGCGCGACATAACGATCGGAGATATCACAAATAATCGACTCAACACTTTTAACAAATGGCTGTCCCGCCTCCACAATGAGCACAAACCTCTTTGAGGCAAGTACTTTAGAGGAAAGGCTTTCAGGCTCCTTACCCCTAGCCCCTTCAGAGAGGACTTGAATCGCCTCATTAACCAGGTCTTTCGTTTTTTGCCTCACACTCGCCCGCCCACTAACGACTCTATCAACTGTCGCCAAACTCACACCGGCATAGTCCGCAATTTCTTGTTGAGTAGGCTTTCGCAAAGGCTTGGGGGGCATAAAACAAGTTCCTGATTGGGGATTTATATCTGCCAAATGATAACCGTGAGAATGAAAAGTGTAAACAAAAACCTCAAATGAGGTTTTTATTGCATTAGAAACATCATCTAGCAGTATTGACAACCTCATTTGATATATGAAAACATTGCAAATGACGACTTTGAACATAAAACCATCAAATTGCTTAGGTTTAAGTTGCGAGGAGTCAGAGCAAGCTCTGCAAATAAAAATGCACACGAGTGCAATGTTAAATGCAGATATCATTTTAACTGAGGATAAAAATAATGAATCTCAAAAAACTTGCGTCAACAGCCCTTATGGCTGCAGCTATGGCAGCAGCATCAACGTCAGCAATTGCGAAAGATTACCGCTTCGTCATGGTGTCTCATATCGGATCTAACGACGCAAATATGGGCTGGCTCACTGAGTCGCTTAAAACTTTCGAAGAAAAATACCCGAACGTTACGACCGAATACATTTCGACAAACAACTACTCAGTCCAAGAGCATGTTCGCTTATTAGAGCAAGCAATTTCTACTCGCCCTGATGGCATTGCAGTTCCCATTGTAAGCCCAGACGCATTTGAAGGACCGTTGCGTAAAGCAATCGAGTCAGGTATCCCAGTGGTGGCATTTAACATTCCTGACCCTCGTGCTGAAGAAGACCGCATTCCTTACTTAACCTACGTGGGTGGCGATGAGTACCTAACAGGTAAACACTTAGGTCAATTCGTACTAAGCCAAGCTGCTGAAGGCGAAATTCCAAAGCCTAAGCGTGTGGTTTGTGCCATTCATGATGCTGCGCACGCAGGCCTAAAATCTCGCTGTAAAGGGATGAAAGACGCGGTAACTGGCTCAGGAGCACAATTCGATGAACTATTTATCGGCGCAGAGCCCGCAACTGCACGTAATACACTTCAGTCTTACCTATCTGCTAACAAAGATGCGAACTACATCTTCACTGTTGCAGGCTGGTCTTCTCCTTGGGCTTACTCTGTAGCCGACGAAATGGGCTTATCTCCTGATGTTGATAACAAAGGTGTAACCGTTCTGACAGTGGACGAAGCACCTGTATCTATCGAAGGCATCCGTCAAGGCAAACTCCTCGCTGCCAACAGCCAAGGTTTTTGGTTACAAGGTTACGCACCTATGGAGTGGTTGTACTGGAACCACGAATTGGGTTACGAGCCTAAATCCGACATCCTAACCGGCCCCGTCATTATTAACGCCGAAAATGCTGATAAGTGGGCAAACCTAGTGCGCAGCGTCTTTGGTGACGAAGAATACGACAAGCAAGTCACTTGGTAATGACTCAGTTCCGAATCGAAGACTAGGGCATTCCCTTAGATTTAAGGCTAGCCAAAGTACTGGCTAGCCTTACCTAAAGAAAAGCGCCCTCAAAGCTCGTTTCATCCCCCCGTTTTAGCACGAGAATCATAATGAAAAACCTTCTGATAAGAGGGCAAAGCTTTGGCGCCATGATCGGGGTCATAGTCATGCTGGCTGCCTTCACAATGATTGATGCCGATGGTTGGTGGACAACCGGCACCCTATCCAATGTACTTCACTTTACTGCAATTTTAGGCTTCCTTGCGATGGGCCAAGCACTCGTTATTATCGCAAAAGAAATCGACCTCTCTGTAGGCTCTGTTTATGGCCTTACAGGCGTAGGTTTTATCACCTTAGAACCTTTACTAGGTGTATACGGCGCATTCGTTTTCGCTATGACCATCGCAGCTTTTATTGGCCTCCTTCAAGGGCTGGCCGTGGTGCGCTGGAAGCTCCCATCTATGATCGTAACACTGGGTGGCCTTTTTACAGTTCGCGGTGTGATCTATGTCTGGACCGGCGGCTCGGTAAGCAATTTTTCTCCTGAAGCTCGCGAACATGAACTCACGCGCTTATTTGGCGGTGAATTAATGGGCGTAGAGGCAGCAATATTTTGGCTTATTTTCGTTGCCATCATCCTAAATGTCGTTCTATGGGCCACTCGTTACGGAAATAGCCTCCTTGCAACGGGCGGCAGCGAAGCAAGTGCAGAGTCCAGAGGTATTCGAACGGATCGAGTCAAAGTCATCGCGTTTGTGCTTTGTTCTGTTCTCGCAGGTTTCGCAGGCATTCTAACCTTGTGTGACCAACCTCAAACCCACGTTTCCATCGGCGACTTGATGGAACTAGAAGCAATATCCGCAGCGGTTATTGGTGGCTGCTTACTATCGGGCGGTAGAGGCTCCCTTGTTGGTGCAATTTTGGGGGCGTTTATTGTTGTTAGCTTCCGTTACGAGCTCATTGCGCTGGGTGCTCCGTCCTCTTGGTTTATCACATTCGTCGGCATCGTACTCATTGTAGCCGTTATCTTTAATCAGAAGCTCGCTCGCGCGCTTGGCCACAGCTCTTAGTGTTGGAGAGAATTTATCATGTCATCTAAGCAACCCCTTATTCAGGTTAAAAATATCGATCTACACTTCGGTGCTTTTCATGCATTAAAAGATGTGTCCGTAGACTTTAACGCCGGCGAGCTCATTGGTTTAGTCGGCGACAACGGCGCAGGTAAGACGACCCTTATCCGCGTACTTTGCGGCATCCACACACCGACATCTGGCGAAGTGTATTTCGACGGCGAAAAAATCAAGACGTTTCACCCTAAGCTCGCAATTGATCAAGGGATCGAAACCATCCAACAATCGGTAGGTTTGTGTGACAACCTTTCTATCGCACGTAACTTTTACCTAGGTCGGGAACCGGTAAAGAAGTTTATGGGTATTCCAGTACTCGACTTTGCAAAAATGAAAGACATGTCCACCCGCGTTATTCGTGAGTTTGGTCTTCGTGAAAACGTTTCTGCGGATGACGAAGTAGAAAAGCTATCGGGCGGCGAGCGCCAGTCAGTAAAAATTGGTCGTGCGGTAGAGTTCAAAAATCGAGTGGTCATCATGGACGAACCTACAAACCACCTGTCTGTTCGCGAACGCGAGCACGTCAACGAGCTCGCCATTCAGCTAAAAGAGCAGGGCCTGCTGGTTATCTACATCACCCACGACATTTTCCAAGTACATAAGTTAGCAGACCGCATTGTCATTATGGAAAACGGTGAAAAAGTAGCTGACGCTCGTACAGACGAAATGACTGCGGATGAGCTAGAAGACGTCATTCGCCAAGGTGGTCGCCTGGTTGAGAAGCGGGAGGCGATTTAAATGTTAAGCCAAACACTTAAACCTATCGCACGAAAACACAGCGAGGCAGGCATTATCCTGATTGCGGTTTTTTGTGTGCTGTTTTTTGCTCTTTCGTCCGACGGACGTTGGGCGAACATGTACAACATCGGCACCATTATGCAAGTCACCGCCACCTTAGGCCTAATGACCATGGGCGTGGCACTTGTCATTGGTACCGGCGAGATCGATATTTCTGTCGGCTCCATTTTTGGCATGGGTGCAATTACCTACCTCTGGCTTGCGCTACGCGTAGACCCAGCAATCGCTGCGCTGGCAGCGACCCTTGTAGGCATTGCTATAGGCTTCCTTAACGGATACTTGATTACAAAAACCAAGACACCGTCTTTGATTATAACCTTAGGCACTTTGATGATTTTTCGTGGCATTGCCATCGCACTGACCGACGGTTTTTCATTTTCTATTCCGTACAAAATGCGCTCTGGGGAATCCTACAGCATCCTTGGAGGCGGCGAATTTCTGGGTTTCAATACAGCTGTGATTTGGCTAATTCTTGGCTTAGTGGTGCTCACGTTTGTATTACGAGCCACCCCATTTGGCAACCGATTACTCGCGACCGGAGGCTCATCTGCAAGCGCCTATTCACGAGGGATTCGCGTAGACCGAATTAAGCTGATCGCATTTGTCATTAGCGGTGCCCTTGCTGGGTTTGCAGGTTCGCTAGAGGCCGGAAAGTTAGGTTTCGCCGATGGCTCGATGGGACGCCTAATGGAGCTGCAAGCCATTGCAGCCTGCGTATTGGGTGGATGCCTTTTAGCGGGTGGCCGCCTATCACTATTGGGCGCGCTGTTAGGGGCATTTGTACTGTCCTGTATCCAATCTTATCTCGTGGTGATGAGCATTAAACCTCAATGGTTCATGTTGTTACTCGGTGCCATTGTCGTTTTAGCAGCCTATGGCGATAAGCAATTGCGTAACTGGGCGCAAAAACCTTAGTCAGTCAGTTCGCGTAATCGGCTAGCCCATTCAACTGGGCTGGCAAATCACACTAAATACCTTTTAAAAAGAGAAAAACCTTATGACGATTCGAGTTGCTCTTATTGGCACCGGAATAATGGGCATGGACCACGCGCGCTTGTTTGCTCAAGACTTACCTAACGTTGAACTGCATACAATTTGTGACGTTGATGAAGCTCGCGCAAAAGCCGTCGCTAAAGAATTAGGCGTTAAACATGTTTCCTCCTCTCCTGAGGAAGCAGCAACCAGTGATGAAATTGATGCCGTCGTCATTGCGAGTCCAGACCATACACACGCCCCCCTCTCCATCGCGGCTATCAGGGCGGGTAAGTATGTACTGTGCGAAAAGCCTCTTTCAACATCGTCAGAAGAGTGCATTGAGGTGATGCAGCTAGAAGAGAAGCTAGGCAAGCAAATGGTTCAAGTGGGCTTTATGCGCCGGTTTGACCCCTCTTACACCGAAATGAAAGCAGCGCTAACTAATGGCACGCTTGGTGAAGCCATTATGCTTCATTGCTATCACCGAAACGTACAAGCGCCGGCAAATTTCACCGGCCAAATGGCAATATCCAACTCGGCTCCTCATGAGTTTGATGCCGCACGCTTCCTCCTAGATGAGGAAGTTTCAGAAATTTCGGTTTTCCAACCTAAATCAGTCGATACCAGTAAAACGGGGGCACCGGTCTTTATGGTATTGGAAACCTCATCAGGGCGCCTTGTTAATGTTGAAATCAACAACAACGCGGCTTATGGATACGATGTTCGGGCCGAGCTCGTTGGCGCAAAAGGGAGTGTTTTCCTTCGCTCTCCTGTGAACTCAGAGCTACATACTGCGCTGTCAGCTAGCACTGCCTACGCGCCAGACTGGCGTCCACGATTTGCCGAAGCCTATCGTTTGCAAAATAAAGCATGGATCAACTCCATTTTAACTGGCGTACCTTCTGATATCGGGTCAAACGCGTGGGATAGCTACTGCGCGAGCTGTATTGCTGAAGCCGGTGTTAAGGCCCTGGCTACAGGTTCACGTGTTGCCGTTGAGCTAATCCAAAAGCCTTCACTCTACCGATAGGAGATTTACAAAGATGAAATTAGGTTTCGTATCCGACAGTTTGGGCAGCCAGACTTTAGAAGACATGCTAAATAACGCCGAGCGTTTAGGCGTCGACGGTATTGAAGTCAACACCGGAGGCTGGTCTACAGCACCTCATTTTGACCTGGCTAACATGCTTACAAACGCTAAAGCACGCGCAACATTTGAAAAAGAGTTTAAAGTGCGAGGTTTAGAGATCGCTTGCCTAAATGCAAACGGCAATCCGCTGCACCCAACCGATAAAAAGCAAGGTCAATGTCTACATGACACCATTCGCTTGGCGGGCGAAATGGGAATCAAAAAAGTATGCACTATGTCGGGCTTACCCGCAGGAGCTCCTAACGACACGATGCCAAACTGGGTTGTGTCATCTTGGCCCCCAGAAACCCAAACGATCCTTAGCTATCAATGGAATGATGTATTAATACCCTTTTGGGCAGAAACCGTCGCTTTAGCCAAAGAGTGCGGCGTAGAGCAAATCGCACTTGAGCTTCATGGCAACCAGTGTGTTTACAATGTGCCTAGTATGGTTCGCTTACGCGCAGAAGTAGGCAACACCGTAGGCGCAAACTTAGATCCATCACACCTGTTCTGGATGGGTGGAGATCCCTACTCTTTTATAGATTCTCTGGGTGATGCGATTTATCACGTCCACGCGAAAGACACCATGCTCAATTCCCCCGTGCAGGCGACGACCACATTGTTAGAAAACGGCAGCTTAACCGATATTCCCGCACGTTCATGGTCCTACATCACCTTAGGTTACGGACACGGCGAAGAATGGTGGCGCGAATTCGTTTACCGCTTGTTGATGGTTGGCTACAAGGGCTGGCTAAGCATTGAACATGAGGATGTCTTACTCAACTCACTCGAAGGTTTAGAAAAGTCTATTTCGCTATTAAAAAACGTAATGCCCCGCGAGCAGCCTGATTTCAAACTGCAAGACATCTAAACATACTTCACCTGTTTGACTCATGGGGGTGAGTCATTTTTTGCCAGCTTTTTAGCTGGCTTTTTTTTCACCATCAATACAACAAAGCTCAAGGGTACTTTCGTCAAAAGTACCATGTTTGGTGTGCACGGCCCGCGAAGCTTACTCTGGATCAACAGCTTTACCGTATTCATCAGGTAACAAGCATTTATCATCCAGACTGGAATTAGAAACGCCACACAACTTGCCTTTAGCCAATATATTCATACCTTGATACAATGGAAGAGCGAAACATTCTGGAAAAGACTCGGCTCACTATAAAGTGCCTATCGACGCTAACACCCTACCCGCCTTATCTAAAATCCCCTGTTGTAGCTCATCACTCATGCGATTCCACGTTTTATAAGTGAAGCCCATACGTGGGTTAGGCTCAAAGCGGGCTTGGTGGCGGTGTAAAAACGCCCAATACAAGCTATTAAAAGGGCAGGCATCCTTCTCCACTTTTTTGCTGGGTTTGTATGCACAGCTTTTGCAGTAGTCACTCATCTTGTTGATGTAGTTACCGCTTGCGGCATAGGGCTTGGTGGCGACCCAACCGCCATCGGCAAACAACACCATGCTGCGGGTGTTGGGCTGCTCGACCCACTCAAGTGCATCAATGTAGATACCCAAGTACCACGCTTCCACTTGGTCAGGGTGAATACCCGCGAGCAGCGAGAAGTTGCCTGTCACCATTAATCGCTGAATGTGGTGCGCGTAGCTGTATTCCAGCGACTGCTCTATGGCGTGGCGCATACAGGCCATTTTGGTTTTGCCTGTCCAAAACCAGTCGGGTAAGTCTCGCTTAGCTTCTAGCACATTGGTGTGGTCATATTCATCGGCATTGATCCAATAGATACCTCGCACATACTCGCGCCAACCAATCACTTGGCGCACAAAACCTTCCACTTGGGCGATATCAATGGCGCCTTGGGCACCATAGTAGCGATTAAGCACAGCGTTAATCACCTGCTGTACACTGAGCATTTTGGCATTCAACGCAAAGCTAATACGCGAGTGATACAAGCTCCAGCTGGGCTTGGCGTTGTGAGTCATGGCATCTTGAAACTTGCCAAAATAAGGCAAGCAATGCTCACAAAAGAAATCGAGTAGTTGAAGCGCTTCTCGACGACTGGTGGGCCAAATTAAAGGGCCTTCGAGTTGACCAATGGTTTTAACATTATGCCGCGCCAACCGTTCAACCACCTCATCTACCGGTTGAGCAAAACACAGAGGCTGTGGAATGCTGGCAAGGTCATCTGCTTTAAAGGTTTGACGGTTTTCGCTATCAAAGTTCCAACGCCCGCCTTGAGGCTCGCCATTGTCCATCAAGATATCAAAGCGCTTTCGCATGTAACGATAAAAAGCCTCTAGGCGCTGGTGCTTGCCAGCCTTAAAGCGCTTAAAAATATCGTCGAACGGTAATAAAAAGTGCTCAGTATCGGCTTGCTGTTTGCTTACCCCGTCGGGTAATTCGAGCGCGTTCATTTGGGCCAATAAACGCTTCTCGTCAGGGCGCTGATAGCCTACTTCGGCCACTTTCAAATCATTGGCTAAGTTATACAGCAGCTCACTTAAGCTAAGAGGTTCACCGTTAGACTGGCGAGTATCGTCTAGGGTTAGATGAAGCACCTGAAGCCCCGCCTGTTTAAGTGCCGATGCAAAACGCTCCATCGCAACAAAAAAAGCCGTAGCCTTTTGAATATGGTGCCACGCATAGGTAGCTTCTTGGTGCAGTTCGGCAATGATGTAGAGGGTGTCTGACTGCTCTGTTGGGTTAGCAAACCAAGAGTGCTCGGCATTGAGCTGGTCACCCAAGATCAAGCGGATACGACGCAGTGACGATAAACCGCTTGGATATTGTTTTGCCAATGCTTGGGCGACGGGCTCGGGAAGGGTAGATGCAGTGTAGGATACCGTGGTCATTCGCTAACCCCTCTTACCATCAGCAATATCAGGGGTCGCTTTGGTTCGCCGACAACGTTCTGAGCAGTACTTCACCTCTTCCCAGCAGTTTTGCCACTTTTTTCGCCACGTAAAAGGCAAGCCGCAACGCACGCAGTTTTTGCTGGGAAGGTTTACTTTTTTGTGTGCCATCACGACTCCGTAGCGCTGTTTAGTTGGCTTATCGAGGCGACTCGCAAGTTGAAACCCTAGATAAAAGCCGCACCTAATTTGACTCAGCCATTACGACGGGTGACACACATTAGATCAAGTTAGCTAAACGCTCACCCCTTGTTGAGCGAGCCATTGTTTAAGCTGCGGTAAGGATAAGGCACCGCTCATACGCGCCGCTTCTTTGCCTTGTTTAAACAAAATGAGTGTTGGGATAGAGCGAATACCCCAGCTACCAGCAATCCCTTGCTCCGCTTCAGTATTAAGTTTAGCTAAACGAATATTTGGCTCGAATGCTTTTGCCGCTTGCTCAAAAATAGGCGCAAACTGTTGGCAAGGGCCACACCAGCTAGCCCAGCAATCCACCAGCACAGGAATATCATTTCGAGTGAGTACGGCGTTAACATTGGCAGCTGTTAATTCTTGCGTGCGCCCAGCAAATACCTGCTCACCACAACGACCACACTTGGGCTGGTCTTTAAGCTTTTCGCTGGGCACTCGGTTGGTTACGCCACAATGTGGGCAACTTAAATTTAACGACATGATTGTTCCTCGTTTTTGTCGGCCTGCCAGTTATCGCCAAACCCTATACCCAATAAATGGGTATCATGAGTGCGACTTTCAAGCCTGTATCTCTAGGCTTAGCTTCACCTCAATTACCCCACCTCACCTCACCAACTTCGCCATTTTTTAGTGCTAATTTAGCTCTCTAGTAGCATTTTCTCGCCACTCGGTCGCCCTTACACTGATCAAAATACGCACAAAACTACTAAACAAAATAACAAACCAAAATAACAAACACACGGTTGTGGCCCATGACAGCATTTCGCTACACACCCAACACTTATCAACCACTCCTTCATTGGCTCATCATGGTGGGGCTGTTTGGCTTTGGTTTATTTTTAAGCTGGGACCTAGGCCTGTTACCCAATATTTTGGCGCAAGATGCTACCTACATTAGCAGCTTTGTACTGGCTGTTTTGTTGGTGGGTAGCCTTCATGCCGGTATTCGCAGTCTCTACTTAAGCAAGCAGGTGTTAGGGTTAATAGATTACTGCCATCTGCCCCATTTGCACTCCACCCTCAGTGCCAACAACCAATGTTTATCCTTGCCCTATTTACAGCACCTTATGGGCAGCCCGAACCATTCAAAAACGCACCTCACGGAGACAAACACTCCCTCGACAAGCCATGCTGACCAAACCAGTGTACTGGCAGAGCTTATGGCCGAACGGGCACGAGGCAGTCATCAAGTGGGTTGGTTTTTAGTCGGGCTGTGCGTAAAGCTCGGCTTACTCGGCACAGTAGCGGGCTTTATTATGATGCTCGGCTCGCTCGACAGCTTAGACAGCCTTGATGCATCTAAGGTCACTGACCTTATGGCACAAATGACACAAGGCATGAAGGTCGCTATGAACACCACATTAGTTGGGCTATCAGCCAGTATGTTGCTAGGCGCCCAATACCTATTAGTCGACCGAGTCGCCGATACTCTTGTTGCCGACACTCTCGCCATTGGCCAAGCCCTCACCGAACAAAACGCTAATAGCGAGTCAGGTCATGGCACTGTTTAATCGCAACCGTTCACAGGGTGTCGACCCCTTTGCCGACCTGTTATTTAACACCCTAATGACCTTTACCTTTTTGTTTTTGGTGGCACTTTTGCTGATTAACCCACCAGCTAAAAGCGGCATTATCGACCCCAAAGCAGAATTTATGATTACGGTCAGCTGGCCCGATAACGACCCTAACGATGTGGATATTTGGGCGCTCGGGCCCAGTGAGCAAGTGGTCTCTTATGTGAGGCCGCAGTTTGGTCTAATGAACCTTGATCGCGACGACCGAGGCATGGTGAACGATACCCAAGAGATTAACGGCAAAACCATTGTTAACCCACTCAACCAAGAAATCTTAACCATTCGCGGCCGCCCGCCTGGCGAGTTTGTGGTTAACCTGCATTACTTTAAATCCGAAAACCAAGCGCCGGTGCCCGTCACTGTTTATTTGGCCGAAATAAACCCCAAGCTCAAAGTGCTTAACTACACCACAACTACCCTTACCTATGAGGGCGAAGAACAAACGGCACTGCGTTTCACCATCACCCCTCAAGGCGAGGTGGTCGACATTAACCAATTACAAAAAAGTATTCTTGAGGAGCGACAAAAATGACCGCCCTGCTGCTGTACCTTACCCTCGCCTATGTTTTTTTAGCGGCGCTATTGGTGCTCATGCTTTGCTACAGCCGTGTCCACGCATTATTAAAAATCGCACTCACCATCGTGGTGTGTGGCTTTTATTGGATGAGTTATCAGGGTTGGCAAACTAGCCAAGGCTGGCCCGCCCATGCAGAGCTACCCGGCCAATTCTTACTGCACTACGGCATGATCGAAGAACCTAATAGCGACGATAACACCCCCGGTGCGATTTACATCTGGGCTACCGACCTTGATAACCAAAGTCTAGGCGACCTACCCCGGGCGTATCATTTGCCCTACACCCGAGAGAGCCATGCCGAGGTTGAGGAAGCGTTGCGCCAAATTAACAACGGCAAGCTACAACTCGGACGTAACCTCCGCAAACCCGACCCTATGGTGCCAGAGGCCGTCAACGACGGGCTAGGTGATACGCGTATCGAACTGGAATTTTCGAAACTGCCTGACCCAGCACTGCCGGAGAAATAGGCATGGCTACTATGGTTACGATCGTTACTGTGCAACTACAACCGTTCTGCAAAGGCCTCACTAAAAAGCTGTTAAGCATTAGTCTCTCGCTGCTGTTTACGCTTAGTCTACAAGGGTGTGAGCAACCCATCGCCGCTGATGATTACTTCCCTTTAAACAAAGGCGTTACTTGGCTTTACAAGGTGACTGAAACCCGCAGTACCGAGGCCACCACCCGCTATTTCGAAATTAAAAACCAAGGCCCCGTAGATTTAAAAGACGAATACAGTGGCGAGCCTGTGAGTATTCGTCGCACCAGCGACGGCACCGACTATTACATTCTGCAAGACGACACAGGTAGCTATCGTATTGGCCAGCGCACCATTGTCGAAACTCAACCTCGCTTTGAGTCAAAGCCCCTTCGTTTTTTACCGAATCGCCAAGACCTAGAGGTGGGCCGCACATGGACTCTCGCCTCGCAAACCTATGCTATTCGCAGTATTAATGCCGCCGCCCACAACCTCACAGGCAGCCACCCTATTGAGATGGAATACGAAATTACCGATATCGAGGCGAAGGTAACAACCCCAGCTGGTACATTTGAAAAGTGCGTGCTGGTAGAAGGAAAAGCCGTGGCATCGATTTGGGCTGACCCTAAAACCGGCTACCACGATGTGGATATTCGCCACCGAGAGTGGTATGCCCCCGGCGTTGGTCTCGTTAAACTAGAACGCAACGAGCCCCTAGACCTTACCTTTTTTCAAGGTGGACAAATTCGCTTTGAGCTGATTAAGCTTGGGCGTTAAGTCATGGTTTAAGGCAGAAGTTTAGCCTCACTAAAACGCCCCACTAAGGTCAATGACACCTCCACCGTGCGAGAAGTGTTATTTTTAAAATACCAACCATGGCTACCCTTAAAAGGCGCCATAAAACTGCCTTTCATTGCCGCTCCTGTCGCCAGAGCATAGCTTTTAAAGTAGCCAGTGGTATCACTCTCAGGCTCGCCATGTAAGTCAAAATACAAAGGAATACTCTGGCTGTTCCATTGGTACTCCACCTCGTCATATTGATTCATGGTGAGCTTATACTCTAGCTCGCCCAAAGGAGGTAAGGATAGGCGAACGGTTTTACGCTGAATTTGGGCCTGAGCATCAAGCGATCCCTCAGCCAGTAGATCAGAGGACTCCCAAGGTGCTACTGGGGCAGCAACACTTTGCGACACCTTCCCTAACGCTGTTAGCCCTAATCGTTGCCCGATACCCGTTGGGTCGTAGTGATATTCAGCCGGAAACACCACACACACTAAAATCACAACAGCGGCGACAACACTGGCAGCCATTGTATAACCCAGTGCGCGCGGGCTCATCATTGGTACCGGTACACGAGCTGGCTTATCCGTTTTCATATACATACCCCATTAACTGATAACCAAAGAGCACAAAGCCAATGAGCAGCATCACACTGTTCACCCCTCGGCTAATCAACCAAAAGCACTCAGTTTGGCGCAACGCCTGAATAAAAATGAGCAACCAAAGCAAAGCCCACAGCTGGCCCAACTCTACCCCTACATTAAACGCAAGTAAGTTGGCGATAAGGTGCTCGCTAGGCAAGTTAAAGTCTTGCAGTTTGGTGGCAAGGCCTAAGCCATGCACTAAGCCAAAAAGAAACACCCAAGGGCGGTTATCCACATTTCGCCCCGTCAGTGTTTTTATGCCGCCAAGGTTATCAACGGCTTTGTAGATCACCGACAGGGCCACCAGCGCATCCACCAAGTAGGCATTTACCGACACACCCACCGCCACTGCGCCCATTAAGGTAATACTGTGTCCAAGGGTGAACAGCGACACGTAAATCAGCACATCGCGTAAGCGAGCTAAAAAAAGCACCACTCCCGCCAAAAAGAGAATATGGTCGTACCCGGTGACCATGTGTTTGGCACCAAGATACAAAAAGGCCCCCAGGGGCGTACCTTGAACTTGGTTTAAAAACGCCGCCGAGCCTTGATCCACCCCATGAGACCATGCCATAGGCGACACGCCCAGCCACACCACAGCAGCCAAAGCCGTGTAGCCCAGCGCACGAGGCAGCGACATTAGATACGGGCGTAAACAGTAAAACGAGGACATAAAAAAGCGGGCTACCTAGATGCAAAAATTTACACCTAGATTAGCCCGCTTGAGGTTAAGCGTCTGCGGTACGATAGAAGTAGTTACCTCCCTCTAAAGCCCCGCGAGCCTCTAACCTAACGCCCTTAAATGCATGGCATGAAAGTACAAATGCTCTTCAATAAAGCTGGCGATAAAGTAATAGCTGTGGTCATAACCTTTTTGTAAGCCAAACTGCACGTGTACACCTTTCTCATCGGCCACACGCAAAAAGGCTTGTGGCGACAGTTGCTCAACTAAAAACTCGTCGCTGTCGCCTTGCTCAATTTTAAGCGGCGGTACCTGCTCACAGCTTTTTAATAGCTCTGTCGCGTCGTACTTAGCCCAAGTAGTTGTGTCATCGCCAAGGTAAGCAGCTAACGCCTTTTTACCCCATGGCACTTGGCTTGGGTTGCAAATCGGGCTAAATGCCGACACCGAGCTGTATGCACCCGCTTCCCGTAGACCAATCACCAAGGCACCGTGGCCACCCATCGAATGCCCACAAATACTTTTGGCGTCAGTCACGGGTAGGTTAGCCTCAACGAGCGCCACCAGCTCTTGGGTCACATAGTCGTACATTTGATAATGGCGCTGCCATGGCTGCTCAGTCGCATTAACGTAAAAGCCAGCACCTAAACCTAGGTCGTAACTACCCTCTGGGTCGTCAGCCACACCCTCACCTCGCGGGCTTGTATCGGGTGCCACAATGGCTAAACCCAACTCCGCAGCCACACGCATCGCACCGGCTTTTTGCATAAAGTTTTCGTCGGTACAAGTCAGGCCAGATAACCAATACACCACAGGCACCCGCGCATTTTCATGAGCGCCGGGCGGCAGGTAAACGGCAAAGGTCATTTCAGTGCCTGTTGCCTGACTGGTGTGACGATAACGGCGATGCCAGCCACCAAAGGCCTTGTTTTCTGCAATTTTTTCCATCTTGCTATCTATTCCCGCGCTAACCGTGCGCGTTAGTAATGAATAACCGTACGAATACTTTTGCCTTCGTGCATCAGGTCAAAGGCTTCGTTAATTTGCTCTAAAGGCAATGTATGGGTAATAAAGTCAGTAAGTGCAAACTCACCCGCTAGGTAACGCTCAACATAGTCCGGTAACTCACTGCGGCCTTTCACGCCACCAAAGGCCGTACCCCGCCAAACTCGACCGGTGACAAGCTGAAATGGACGTGTGCTAATTTCTTCACCGGCACCGGCCACACCAATAATGACCGACTCACCCCAACCTTTATGGCAGCATTCTAACGCTGAGCGCATCACATTCACATTACCGATACACTCAAACGAGTAGTCGACACCACCGTCGGTTAGCTCAACAATGACATCTTGAATCGGCTTGTCGTAGTTTTTTGGGTTTATGCAGTCGGTGGCGCCTAACTTAGTCGCTAGCTCAAATTTACTTTCGTTAATGTCGATACAAATAATACGGCCAGCACCAGCCATAGTCGCGCCAATCACCGCCGATAAACCAATACCGCCCAAGCCAAAAATTGCGACACTATCGCCTTTTTGCACTTTGGCTGTGTTGACTACCGCACCCATACCCGTGGTAACGCCACAACCTAGCAAGCACACTTCTTCTAAAGGCGCTTTTGGGTTTACCTTGGCTAAAGAGATCTCTGGTAATACGGTGTACTCAGCAAAAGTAGAAGTGCCCATGTAGTGAAAGATAGTTTTATCGCCAATAGAAAAACGCGATGTACCGTCTGGCATTAAACCTTGACCTTGGGTCGCACGAATTTTTTGGCACAAGTTCGTTTTGCCCGACAAGCAGAACTTACACTCGCCACACTCTGGGGTGTAAAGCGGGATGACATGATCGCCCACGGCCACACTGGTCACGCCCTCACCGATACTTTCAACAATACCACCGCCTTCGTGGCCCAAAATACAAGGGAAAATACCCTCTGGGTCGGCGCCCGACAGGGTAAAGGCATCCGTATGGCACACACCGGTCGCCATTACTTTGATGCGCACCTCGCCCGGTTGCGGGTCTTGTACTTGTACTTCTTCTAGCGAAAGTGGCTCACCTGGGCCCCACGCAACCGCAGCACGACATGTAATAACGGCCATAAATTTTGCTCCTATTCCTACGAATATTCAGTTGTATAACAAAAGTATATTTTGTTACCTACCTAGGTATAATCAGCGAAACTTGTAAAACATTTTTACATTTGAGAAACAATCTTCAAGGCGATCAACTTCGCGCTAAGGGCAAACATGATTAAGTGGGACGGCATACAAGAATTTATTTACGTGGTGGATACCGGCAGTTTTACCAAAGCCGCTGCGCGTTTAAAAACCTCGGTCGCGAATGTGAGTCGGCAGGTCAATCGCCTCGAAGCCCATCTTGAAGTCAAACTGCTACTGCGCACCACTCGCAGCATATCTCTAACCGAAGCGGGCCGAGACTATTACGAGCGCTGCAAACCTCTGATCGACAGTATGCAAGAAGCCGAAATGGCGATTAAAAATCACCAAAGCAAACCCACGGGTAAGCTACGCTTAACTGCGCCGGTATCCTTTGGCGAGCGTTTTATCGCACCTTTGGTGAAGGAGTTTTTATTGCTGCACCCGGGGCTCGAAATAGAGCTGCTGCTGGGTAATCAGGCCTTCGACTTAATTGGCCAAGGTTTTGATATGGCGATTCGCCTAGGTCAGTTATCCGACTCAACGCTTATGGCCAAAAAAATCGCGCCGCGACGGTTAAAAGTTGTTACGGCACCTAGTTACTTTGACCATGCTCCAAAGCCGCAATCGCTTGAAGACTTAGCCGAGCACAACTGTTTACTGGGCACACTCGACTATTGGCGCTTTTGGCATGAAGGCGAAGCGCGTAACGAACGTGTGGCAGGTAACTTTCGCTGTAACAGTGGCCCCGCGCTGCTCAATGCAGCTTTGTCGGGCCTAGGTTTAGTTCAGCTACCCGATTACTACATACAGTCGCACCTTAAAGCCGGCGAGCTGGTGTCGGTGTTAGATGAGTACGAGCACAACCAAGAAGGCGTATGGGCTGTGCGTGCTCAGTCCAAATACGTGCCCGTTAATGTTCGAATCTTTACTGAGTTTTTAGAGCAAAATTTATCCATCGACTAAGCTTTTCCCTCACTAAAGCTCAAAAAAGCTCAGTAAAAAGCCTCCTTGTTTATAGTGCTGCTTTGCTTTAACTCGTTATACAATGGTCGAACAACATTCTAATCATAAGTTCAGACCACTGAACACGCTTCCGATAACGACAGTAAAGATGAGTAGTAACCAATGACGACTGAAGAAACCAGCACTACCGAACAGCCAACCAAAGGACGGCTCACAACACGTACCATTGCCATGCCCAGCGACACCAACCCCGCAGGTGATATTTTTGGTGGATGGGTACTTTCACAAATGGATATTGCCGCCGGTATTTGTGCTGGCCAACGCGCCCAGGGCCGTGTGGTCACTGTGGCATTGGACGGAATGAGCTTTATCAAGCCCGTCAAAGTCGGTGATATTCTTGGCGTTTACACCTACGTTAAATCCGTAGGCCGCACATCGATGCAAATTCACGTTGAAGCCTGGGTGCGCCGCGACCGGATTGGTCAACGCGAAAAAGTAACCGAAGCCATCTTTAAATTTGTATCTATCGATAAAGACGGCAAGGCAACACCACTTCCTGCGCGCGAAGATCTGCCTGCGTACGTACTCGACGACCCGCTCTAATTTCTTACGCGATATCCATCGCTAGGTAGGTCATTGGAGCTACCTAGCGCCTGTCACTCAACGGTTTTTTGCCTATAATGAAGGCGTACTTGGTAGGCCCTTTAGCGATGTCGCTACCCTTGTCTGCCAAAACACAAGGACGCCGTTTGAAAACTTTTACCTTAATCCGTGTTGCGCTGGCATTGGCCGCATTGGCCGTTGTCGCTTGGGCGACACTCTCACCACATCCACCCAGCATTTTACCCCAGCGCTACGACAAAATTGGCCATTACGCCGTGTTCGCCACCTGCTCTTTTATGGGGGGGTTTGCCATTTTGTACAGCCGCCGCTGGCTGCCCTTCGCCTATTGGGGCATGTGCTTTGGTTTGGCTGTTTTCTTAGAATACGCGCAGGGCTGGTGGCTACCCGGCCGAACCTTCGACTTGGGCGATTTAAGATCGAACCTATTGGGTGTAACCACCGCGTTAGGTTTGTGGATGGTTATTTTTTGCGCCTTTTATCTCATTCGCCGTTTTAAGAAAAAGCCCGAAGCTCCCCTCTCTAAATAACAGGCAAAAAAAAGTGCCTTCCAGATAACTCCGGTTGGCACTCGTAAGTACGACACAAATCGTTAAAAACAAAACTCAAAGGTTGGAGAAAGCCACCTAACCTCTCACCTTAAAAAGGTTAGGCGTTTGGGGTGCAAGCACCCCGGCATTACGTTTAATCTTCAGCCATCGCCGTTTGGCGCTTAGCTTTGATCATGTCCACCACCGGTGGAAGAACCAATACCACTACTGCGATGATAACGATGGTCAGCGTTAGTGGGCGATCCCACATAAACTCGAAGCTACCATCTGAAATCATCAGCGCACGGCTTAGGTTGCTCTCAAGTAGACCACCCAAGATGTAACCCAATAGCATTGGCGCCATAGGGAAAGACAACAACTTAAGGAAGATCGCCACAACAGTGATAAAGGCCATCATGTGAATATCGAATGAGTTAAAGCTCACTAGATATACGCCGGTGATTGAGAAGAACAAAATCAACGGGATCAAAATTGGACGCGGGATCACCAACAAACGAGAGATGTATGGGATCAACGGTAGGTTAAGAATCAAGAGTACCAAGTTACCAAAGTACATAGAGATAATAACCGACCAGAATACATCTGGGTTATCGATAAACAAACGTGGGCCTGGCTGAATACCGTAAGCAATCAAAGCACCTAGCATAATCGCAGTGGTACCAGAACCTGGGATACCCAAGGTTAGAAGCGGTACAAATGAACCCGTAGACGCTGCGTTGTTTGCAGACTCAGGCGCAGCCAAACCACGAAGCGCACCCTTACCAAACTTAAGTTTCTCTTTAGCAGAAGCCAAGTTACGCTCTAGGCCGTAAGCCAAGAAAGACGCGATGGTTGCACCGGCACCCGGTAATACACCCACAATAAAGCCAAAGATTGAAGAACGAGCAACGGTAGGAGCTACGTGTTTCACTTCTTCTTTGCTTAGCTTCATGCTGCCAAGCTGGCTCATGTCGACTTGCTCTTCCTCTTCTTTGTGCTCACCGTTAAGTACGGTCATGATCACTTCAGTCAGAGCGAAGGTGGCCATTGCTAGTAGTAGGAAGCTCACACCATCAATTAGGTTCACGCTACCAAAGGTAAAGCGTGGCGCCCCCGAGGTTACATCAGTACCTACGGTAGCAATCATCAAACCAAATACGGTCATCATCATGGCTTTAATCACTTGGCCTTTGCCTGAGAAGGCGGCCACAGCGGTTAAACCAAGAATCATTAAGGCAAAGTAGTCACTCGACTGGAAGCTCAACGACACAGACGCAAGGGCTGGCGCGGCAAACAGGAGGACAATTGCACCCACTGTACCACCCGTGAAGGAAGAGTAGGCAGCCAACGCAAGGGCTTTACCCGCTTGTTTTTGCTGAGCCAGTGGGTAACCGTCAAAAGACGTTACTACTGTACTTGCACAACCCGGTGCATTAATAAGGATAGATGACGTAGAGCCACCAAATACGGCGCCGTAATATACGCCCGCCATCAAGATAATGCCTGATGATGGATCTAGGCCATAAGTAATAGGGATCATCAGCGCAACCGCTGAGATAGGGCCAAGGCCTGGCAACATGCCAATAAACGTACCTGCAAAACAGCCCACAACCACCATTAATAGGTTGAATGGCATTACGGCGGTAGAAAGACCTGTCCAAATACCGTCTAACATGGTCTTAACCTCCGAACATCGTGGCAAATAGCTTGCCCGGTGCTAAATAAATATCTAATAACTGGGTAAGTGCAAACCAAATACCTACCGCAAAAGGCACTGATGCAATAAGAAGCGTTTTTACCTTACGAACACCCAACAACCAGTAGCCCGCAACCAAGAAGATGATGGTTGAAATAAGGAAGCCTACGTAATCAAGGGCTAAACCAAATACCACAACCAAAACAAGCAACTTAGCAACCAGTGCAAAGTCGTAACCTGCTAAACGAAGTTTGTTATTCGCGCTGCGATCAGCGGTTACAATCAACCCGATGGATAGAATGCCACCGAGGTATGCCAATGCCGTCGGTAAAGACTGCGCATGGAAAGGTTCAAATTCATCACCCGGCAACAAGGGGATCTGGGTTGCGTAGTAGCCATATGCGACCGACAACGCAAGAAACACCAAGCCGCCAATATGGTCTTTGGTAATCGTCATTGGGAATTTCCTGAAACTGGGCGACAATCCGTTACTGTCGCTAGATAAGACTCACCACCAGCGAACGCCAGTGGTGAGGTATAGCTATAAGCGCTATGGCTTACTTCAAGAAGCCAAGCTCACGCATTAGTGCGCCAACTTCTTTTTCTTGCTCTTCTAGGAAAGCAACAAACTCAGCGTCTGGCTTGAAGATTTCAGTCCAGCCGTTACGTGAACGAACAGTTTCCCATTCTGGGGTGTCGTACATTTTTTCTAGCGCTTCGATGAACTCAGCTTTAGTTTCGTCGCTGATGCCAGGTGCACCAAAGAAACCACGCCAGTTAACGAAGGTAGTGTCGTAACCTAGCTCTTTAAGGGTTGGAACATCTGGAGCCGCTTCGTTACGCTCAGCGCCAGTCATTACTAGGATGCGAACTTCGCCCGCTTCAGCTAGCGCCAATGCTTCACTGAAACCAGTAGAAAGAAGTGCAGTTTCGCCAGACAGTAGGCCCGCCATTGCTTTACCGCCCGCATCGTATGCTACGTAACGTACTTTACGTGCATCGCCGCCCGCTGCTTTGAATGCCATCGCAGCCACTAGATGGTCCATGCTACCGCGCGCAGAACCGCCGGCAATTTTTACTGAACGTGGGTTTTCGTTGAAGTCTGCAACCACTTGCTCAAAGCTAGTGTATTTAGAATCGTTCTTAACAACGAAGGCACCGAAGTCACCGATAGTCGCAGCAACAGGTGTTAGGTCACGGAAAGACTGTGGGAACACTTTAGTCAACGAACGAATAACGATCGGAGTAGAGTTCACCATCAAGGTGTCGTGCATTTGATCAGCAGACTCGATCAAGTGAGCAATGGCTTTACCGCCGCCGCCACCAGAAAGGTTTTCGTAAGATACAGAGTCGACTAGGCCAGACTTGTAAAGTGCTTCACCCGTACCACGTGCAGTACCATCCCAACCGCCGCCAGCGCCGCCAGGGATAAGGAAGTGAACTTCGTCAAGTGCTTGTGCAGATAGAGAGAAAGTTGCTGCAACAGCGCCAGCTAGGATAGCTGCTTTAAAGCCGAAACGTTTTTTTGTCGTAGTCAAAGACATGGAGATAACCTCGATGAGTTGTATTTATATTGGTTATGCACACACCTTACTCATGCCACCTTCGTCACAAAAGCTTAAAGAATTAATGAGCGTTCGTTGCATAAACGCCATTTTGTTCATATTGTTTACGGGTAATCTTTTTCTATCTTAGTTAAGCTTTGGCTCACAAATGCTACGAAAAACTCTAATAATGAAGCGATTGAGACAGTTAAAGCTTAAAACGCGCATGATGCTCGTCCTTGGCATCATGGCTTTAGTTCAAACCGGTTTTATTGGTTTGTTTGCGCTGCACTACCTCCAGCAGTCTTTAGACGAACAAATTGGTCAGCGTGCCCTACACGTCGCCAAAACCATTGCCTCCTCTCCCAGCGTCATCGACGGTGTGCTCAGGGTCGACATCGATTTTTTACAGCCTTACAGCCAAATGATGGCCGATAAAACCGAAGCGCGATTTATTGTTATTGGCGACGCCAACAATGTGCGTTTATCCCACCCCAACCCCGAAAAAATCGGCCTATCAATGGGTGACGATGACGGCGAAGACAACGCCTCTGCTTTAAAAGACGGACAAGGCTACATCTCCAAAGCATTGGGCAGTTTAGGTTGGTCGATGCGTGGTAAAGCGCCTATTTTTGATAACGAAATGCACGAAGTCATTGGCGTGGTTTCTGTGGGCTATCACCTCGATCGTGTCGAAGAGATCATATCCAAATACCGCTTTACGCTGATCTTTGTGATTCTGCTGTCGTTTGCGGTTAGCGCTTTAATTGCTGTTTGGTTTAGTAACCACTTTAAAAAAGCAATTTTTGGCTTAGAACCAGAGCAAATCGCATGGCTCTTTGACGAGCAGCGCGCCACCCTAGAGACCGTGCGCGAAGGCATCGTGGCGATTAACGACGAAGGCAAAATCACCACCTTTAATAAAACAGCAATTAAAACATTAGGGCTTAAGGATGATGGCAACCTGCGTGGCCGCTTTATTGAAGAGGTGCTACCCAATAGCGCAATGCTAGATGTTCTTCACTCAGGGGAGCCGCAGTTTGACCGTGAGGTTTTGCGCGGCGAAAACATCATCATTGCCAACCGCTTACCTATTAAGCAAAAAGACGAAATTATTGGCGTTGTATCCAGCTTCCGCCGTAAAGACGAACTTGACCTTGTGAGCCGCAAACTCACTCGCATTCAACAGTACGCCGACAGTCTTCGCAGCCAAGCCCACGAATACTCGAATAAACTCCACACCATCGCCGGGCTGATTCAAATTGGCGCGCGTGACGAAGCATTAGCATTGATTGGCCAAGAATCACAAAGCCACCAAGCCCTTATGCACTTGTTATTACGCGCGGTGCCCGACCCTGTGTTAGCCGGTTGCTTACTCGGAAAATACAATCGTGCCCGCGAGATGGGTCTACAATTAATCATAGACCCAGATAGCCACATGACGGACTTACCTGCCCACCTTCCACGTGAGAACTTGGTAAGCATTCTAGGAAACCTTATTGATAACGCCCTAGAGGCGACCTTAAATCACACAGGCCCAGGCGGCGAAATCAGCCTAACAATGACAGACCTAGGCCACGAACTCATTTTTGAGATAGAAGATCAGGGAGCCGGAATTCCGGATGATATGGCCCCCAAAATCTTTGAAAAAGGTGTGTCGAGCAAAGATGAAGACGGCCATGGCATCGGCCTCTATCTTGTAAAAGCTTTTTTAGAAAAGCTCAACGGCACGGTTACATTTGAGCCAGGCAGCCCGAGCGGCAGCCGATTTATTGTCTACATACCAAAAATAAGATGACAAATAACAAACCCATTCGCATTGTTGTAGCAGAAGACGACCCACAAATCGCCGAGATTCAAAAGCGCTTTATCGAGCGTATTGAGGGCTTTGAGTTGGTCGGCATGGCCCATGGCCTAACCGAGGCTGAAGACCTCGTAGAGATTTTAAAGCCTGAATTACTGCTGCTAGATATTCAGTTTCCCACAGGAACAGGGTTAGAGCTGCTACGCAAACTAAGAGCCCAAGGCAACAGCATTGATGTGATCTTGATTACCGCGGCGAAAGAGGTCGAAACTCTTCGTGAAGCCATGCATGGCGGTGTCTTTGACTACATATTAAAGCCCGTGGTGTTTGAGCGACTACAAGACGCCCTTAACCGCTACCAAAAACATGCCGCACACCTAGAAACACTTGCCTCCTTGGCACAGGCCGACGTGGACACCCTAATGCCACGTAACGAAAACACCCCTAAAGCAGCCAGCCAACCTCAGCGCCTACCTAAAGGTATCGACGGCCTCACCCTCGATAAAGTACGCGCCGTGGTCGCATCGTCTAACCAAAGCCTAAGTGCCGAAGGCTTAGGTGAAGAAATCGGTGCCAGCCGCACCACCGCTCGCCGTTACCTTGAATACCTAGTGAGCACCCAAGAGCTGGAGGCTGAAGTGAACTACGGCACCGTTGGGCGACCAGAGCGGCGTTATAAACCGCTTTAACACTCCAATCACTCCACCTTTTCTAAAAAGCCTTTAGCTCAAACTAAAGGCTTTTTTGTTACCTCTATTACCTTGCCCCCCTTACGCAGGGTGCTTGTCATCTTCGGCCATGCTCAACGCCAAGTCACTCAAATTGCCGCCACTGCACAAAATAAAAGCAAATTAAGCCTTGCATTCAAACCACCAAACGATAATAATAATGATTCTCATTTACGAAAATGTATTAAACGAGGTTGGTTATTATGCAAACACCTATGGCTTTTCAAACATGGCAACAAACCATTAAACGCTGCCAGACTGCATATAATAACCAGGAAATTGATGAGTGTATTCTGCTGAACCTAGAAGCCCTTACCTTGGTTAAACCTCTTTTTGAAGAGCACTTTAAATATCATGCGGAAGTCGCTATGGCTGCCATTATGGTCACTTACATCAACCTTGCTTCAGCCTTTACAGCAGCAGAAAACTTTCGCGCTGCTAACCGCGCACTTAACGAAGCTTCTCGCCTTATTCAAACCGTCTGCCAATCTCAATATTTATCTGAAGCGCAACAAGTCGCTGTTTTACGAGCAGCACACCAGCTTCGCGTGGAGTGGGCCAACAGCCAAAACCCACACGAAAGCCAAGACTTAGAAAAATACCTTGAAGAGCAAGCCCCACCGATGGTGTTAACCCTCGGCGAACGCTCTTCTGCTGTAGTGCACTAGGGCTCCTCACGCACCGCAAACAAGGAGAATATGGATGAAAATTTTAGCGAACGACCCACAAACTTGGATTGATACACGCCCTGCCCCTAGCAAGCGTTGGGGCTCCAGCTTAGTGACTTTTTGCTTAAGCACCCTCGCAGCCGCAGGTATGTTGAGTTTATTAATTTCCTCAAGCCTGTAACTGCAGCACCCCTTATCACCCAGCCGTCATGAGGCAAAAAATAACCCCAGCTCATTGAGCCGGGGTTATTTACTAAACCAACTGAAAGTTCGCTACGGTTAACTTAGGTGCGTGTTAAAGAAGCCCAGTGTTCGTTCCCACGCTAACTCAGCTGCCGCTTCGTCATAGCGCGAAGTAGAATCATTATGGAAGCCGTGATTGGTTCCCGGATACACAAACGCCGTGTAATTCACGCCAGCGGCTTTGAGTGCAGGCTCATAGTCGACCCAAGTTTTGTTTACACGCTGGTCAAGCTCACCAAAGTGCAGCATTAAGGGTGCCGTCATTGCGGTAATGGAGGTTTTTGGTGGGGTGCCATAAAACGGCGCGGCCGCATCCACCAGCTCTGGTGCAGTAGCGGCCAACATGTTGCTGATATAGCCACCAAAACAAAAGCCCACCACACCCAACTTACCCGAGCTTGAGCTGTGCGCTTTTAAATAAGCAGCCGCGGCAACAAAGTCTTTTTCGACCTTGTCTTTGTCCAAGGTACGTTGCATTGCACGACCTTCATCGTCATTACCTGGGTAACCACCTAAGGTGTGCAGAATATCCGGTGCAAAGGCGATGTAACCCACTTTTGCTAGGCGGCGTGCCACGTCTTCGATATAAGGGTTTAGGCCTCGGTTTTCATGGACCACCAGCACCACCGGCGCTTTTTTGTCGGTTTGGTCAATCGGTTTACCGTCAACCGTCGGCATCACCAAATAACCGCCCACTTCACCTAACCCCTCTGGCGAATCAAAGGCAATGTAGCGTGCAGTAATATCTTCGTCGTTAAAAGACACCTGTTCAGCCAGCGCATAGTTAGGAATAAGGGCGGCGGAAATCATCCCCGTCGATACGCCTGCGGCAAGCCCTGTTAGGGTTCCTAGTCGTTTTAAAAAGGTGCGTCGATCAATGTCGCCGTGGGCGTATTCGTCGTACCAGTCAAATGCTTCTTGCGGAATGATAATGTCATGTTGCTGGGCCATGCATAAATCTCCTTGCTACAAAATATAAGAGGGGGCGTATTGCCTGTGAGTAGCGCATCCAAGAAGCAATGCTTTCCTTTTAGCACCTACTCGTTACGTGCTGCGTTTGCTATTGGCTACCTTTCTATTAGCTCAACCCACTTAGTCGCAAATAAGCGACGAACATAGCAAAGCACACTGCAAAGTTACGTAAAGAAGATGAGGTTTGGATTTGTAAAGGTAAATCGGCTTTAGCTACTGCCGATCAATATATTCATAGGCGTCAAACGTACGAACCCAATCGGGATGAAAAACTAATACCCCAGTAAGGATAATGCCGTTGAGTAAGGCCTCAGGAAAGAGAATGAGAGGAAGGTAACGCAAGTAGTTATGCATTAGGGTATCCCAGCTATATACCCCATCTAACCAAAGCACTGCACTAATTAAGCTGCCGGCTAACCCCGTACTGAGTGCTGCTCCAAGAAAGCCACAACCAAATAAGTAGATAAAAAATTTTTTGCCAAATCGTCGCTCAACCCAGCGCCACCAAGTGTGGATAAAAAGGGCCGGCGCTAACACCATACACACGCCGTTTAACCCCCAAGCTTCGAGGCTTTCTAGCCCAAAAGGAACCATGGCTAAAAGCACTAAAGCCCCACCAATCAAGGTAAGGTCTAAGCCGAATACCAATGTCAGCGTCGCAATTCCCAAAAAGTGCACACTCAAGCCATCACTCACACCAGCGCGTAAACACCAAAACAAACTGAGTAACGCCAAAGCGCCAAAAAAACTGTGTTGCAGCGCTTTTTCGCGGACTAATGTTCGCCAAGGCACTTGGGTGAGCGCCCAAAGGCAGGCGACAAAAAACAAACCATTACTCACCAGTAACCACAGGGGTGATATCAATCCGCTGGTAATATTCATGCCTTGCTCTCTTAATCTACAGTCACTTTTTTACCCTTGTACTTACGACAATGGTTGGCCTGTGCTGCACGTTTCAGCCTTCCATTTGTAACACTGGCTTATAAGATCATCTCTTGAATAGAGCTGCACACACAATATGCCCTTGGTGCTATTTAGCCTCAAGCTGCGCTAGCTCAATAGACGATATGGGCTTTTACGGTTAGCGACAAAAACAGCTCACCCGCAAAGTGAATCAGCAAATCAGCTAATTAATAGAACTGGAATGAGTGAGCAGCAGAAGCGTACAAGAGAAGCGAAGTGTGAAAGAGGTGATAAGACAAGGGAAAGAGTAATAAACAGCGGCTGAGCTAGGCGGAAAAAACACAGGTCATTAATTTGGCGTTTTCAGGCCCTTCGGGGCCATCATAATAGCCCTTACGAATACCATCTACCGTGAAGCCTAGCTGCTCGTAAAGGCCTACAGCGGCGACGTTATTTTCGTTTACTTCGAGTAAGCAGCGCGTCACGTCTTTTTCTTTAAGCTGCTCAAACAAGTTCAACATAAATGCCCGAGCGATACCTTGGCGACGTAAAGAAGGATGAACGGCTAAACGATAAAGCTCACTCTCGTCCAACAACACAGAGAATGCCGCATAGGCTAGTAGCTGTTCTTGGCCACCGAACAGCCCACAGTTAAAACTGCGGCAGTGTTTGAGTTGGTTTTGAATGCTGCGCTCAGCCCAATGTTCATCAAACACCGCCTCTTCAAGGGCGAGTACTTGAGAAGCATGATGCTCGTTTAGCACCTTGAGTGTTAAGCCCTTTACATTACTCATGAAGGATCTGAGCTTGAGTTGGCCGCTTTGTCTGCCGCAATGCGCTTAAGCAAAGGTTGCACATCGCGCCAAATACTAGGCTTAACCCAGTCGAGCTGCAACGCTTCGCTAAGGCTGTGCGTAGCAAGTCCTTTGACCGGAGTCTCGCCGCCTTTAAGGGTAAACTCAACGCCCTTCAATGCAGAAAGAGGCTCATAACGCTCGAAGAGCATTTGTGCGGCAATTTCGCCCATGGCTAAGACATAGCGAGGCCCGTGCTTTTTGTATTCCCACTCGAGCTTGTGTTTTACCGACTTCACCGCTTCGCCATAGCTCTGATCCACGCCCGACTGTTGTAGCAACGGCCATTTTAGATAGGCAACAGAACTAACAGCCGGTTCAGTAATGCCCAACGAGGCAACAATATTTTGCTGAAGGCGCTGATGCAACGCGCTAAAGCCATTTTGGCCATTGGGTGGCACCGCATCAACAACCAGCAAAGGTCCATACACCATAAACGCCAAGTTAAAACGCGGTGCTTCTTTTGGCGCATTTGGATCAGTGGCAATAGCACTAGGCGCGGGTGCGACTGAGGGCTTAATCGCACTGGCATCACTCGCTTGAGGAACAGGTGACGCCGTCTTTGGAGCCGCTTTTGATGCGTGTTCAGGTTCTTTTGCTTGAGAACCTGCCTGAGAGCCTGCGTCTGTCGGCACTGGGGTTGGCGCTTGCTCAGGTGCTGGCGTTAACGAACGTGTAAGCGCCTGACGAGCCGAGGATGCGTTGGCAGACAGCGAAGGTGTGTCGGCTTCGTTGCTATCAAGCACCGAACGCAATCGTGCAAGGTGTGCTTTCGCACTCTCTTTTGAAACCGGCTTAGGCGGTGCAACTACGGTACCCGCAGGCACAGCTTGAACGGGGCCAAATTGATAATCGTAGACCCAGCTCGGCGTAGGTGCGGCGTTTTCGAGTGCAGTACGAGGCAGCCACGCGGTAATGCCGAGGTTTTCTAGGTCTTGATAATAGGTATCTGCCGAATTCATAGCCGCCGTTGAATATAAGCTCTAAAAGTTAAAAAGACGATGTAGGCACATCAAGGGTCTGCGCGCAGTTTATCACGAATATCCATGAGCATTTGTCCATAAGCGTTGACCCCACGCTGATCTCGTCCACAACCCCAAAAGTAGTCGTATAAACTGGTTTCGGTAATCTCGATCTCGCCCGAGTCGAGCAGTGCTTGGGCGACTTCTGGGTAGCTGCGGCATTTAATATAGGTGGCACGAGTCATCACCACCACTTTGACCTGCTTCCAGTCTTTACGCTTACGACGCCACCAGCTGTTGCCTAGCTTATTCGCTTCTTTTGGCGTAGCCGCCTGCCGAATTTTCTCCGCATAGGCGCTGTCGCCGTACTTCATCGCTTGGTAATAATGCTCAACTGTTGGCCATTCGTAGCCGTCTAGCTCGATGGCATGGTTAGAATAGGATGCTAAGGGGCTTTCGATATCATCTCGTTTTACAAGAAAGCGCTCGCGTTCGTCATGCTCAAACATTCAAAATTTCCAGCCATCTGGGCGTTGTTTAGGTGCAAAAATCGTCAACAAGAGAGTATACCCCCACTGATCAAAATTATCTGTCTATTTACCACAGACAATAAAAAGCCCGACTCGGCATGAAGCCAAGTCGGGCAATTAGATGTGAAGCCATTGGCTCAGCTAAGCTGTCGGTGCAGGCACTTTAGTCACCTTAAAAAAGCTAATCGCCTGCTTTCCTTCTGTTGCTTGATCGGCCATATTTTTAGTAGTTGCCGAGAGTTCCTCAACCATGGCAGCATTTTGATGCGTGACATTTTTAAGGTCATCGACCGCACGGCTTACTTGCTGAATGTCTTCGTATTGCTTTTGCGATGCACTCGAAACTTGATCGGCAAGACTTCTTACCTCTTGCATAGCGACGATTAAATCTTGGAGGACTTCGCCGGAAACGTTCACCCGCTCTACACCGTTATCCACTTTAGACACACTGTCTTCAATGAGACCTTTAATTTCTCCCGCAGCCTTCGCTGAACGCTGTGCAAGCATGCGCACTTCACCAGCAACCACAGCAAAACCTCGACCTTCCTCACCCGCTCTGGCCGCTTCGACGGCGGCATTCAACGCTAATACGTTTGTTTGGAAAGCAATTTCATCAATAACACTAATAATGTTCGAGATCTCTGAGCTAGACCGCTTGATCATTTCCATCGACTCGACAACGCCGCGAACAGTCTGCCCGCCTTCTTCCGCTTTTTGGGAGGCTTTAAACACAACAGAGTTTACTTCTTCGGCTTGCGCGTGAGAGACCTTCACTGCCTCATTAAGCTGTAGCACATTATTGGCCGTATCTTCGAGCGAAGAAGCCTGAGACTCCGTCCGCGTTTGCAAGGAAAAGTTTGCTTGTGCAATTTCGCTCGCACCGGTGGCGATTTGATCTGAAGTGGAGCTAATTTCGCCGACAACCTCAGTCAAACGGTCAACCGAGCGATTGGCATTATCGATAATTATTCCAAATGTCCCAGCATAAGAACGCGTTATTTTAGTCGTCAAATCCCCCTCAGCTAAGCTTCCTAACACCTTCGCGATATCGCCTAGCGCACCTTCAGTCACTGAGAGTAATTGATTTAGATCGGCAGCCAGACGCGCATAGAATCCGGTTTTTCCTTGCTCGCTTAAGCGCTCACTTAAATTCCCTGATAAGGCTTGCTCAACAATGGCCTGCACTTCTGCCTCAACAGCAAGCTCTTCAGTCACATCACTCCACTGCATAACATACCCACTGAGCGATTTCTTATTAATCACAGGAATAATCTGCACATCAAAAATAGCGCCAGCAAACTCCAAGCGCTCTTTATGATGGGTTGATAATTGCTTAAGCTGGCTTTGAATGGCCGCCGGGTTATCAAAAAACTGTGGCAGAGTGAGTTTGCTCAAGTCGGATGGGTTAAAGCCAGATAGCTTTGAGTCGATTTGGCTCTGACGCTTGGTAAAGAGTTTTACCAAAGACTTATTCGAGAAAATAATACTGCCACTGGCATCAGCCACCAGCACGCTCGCACTACTTACATCGAGCGCTTCGCGAATACGACCATTTGCAGAGGCAATTTCACTTTGCTTGCGCGCATCTTCTTCTAAGCGACTAACAAGTGAACCAAGCGCATCAAAAATATCGCCAATTTCATCATCAGACTGAGGGAGGCTCGTTTGAGAGCCAGTCGAACGCTGCTGTGCCATTTGTTTTACCGTGCTGCTCAGCACGGCCAATGGCGCAATAATTTGCTGAGCAAAGACGCGCCCACCCGCAGCAGCAAATGCACAAACAACAGCAACTACCACCAAAACACTAAACATAATGGTTTGAATCAAAGAATCTTTTGCCGCAAAGGCTTCTGCTTCGTTAATGGATGCCACCAACCCCCAGTTTAGACCTTTGATACTTAGCGGTGTGTATGCACTCACTGTACTAACACCACCTAAACTAACCAAACTATCAACACCCGCTTCTCCAGCCAATGCTCGGCTGACTGCGTCTATTTCGAGTGGTAAGTAGCCGACAGCTGTCCCAAGCCCTTTTACTTGATCAATCAAATGAGGCTCGAAGCCCGACTGCTCTAGTGTGGCGATAAATGCATCTGGGTTTTGGTTGAACTGGCGCATTTGGCTACGTGGCTTTTTATCAGCCCCCACAAGAAGTACTTCACCCGTTTCCCCCATACCTTGGCTTTCCCACTCATGGTTAAACGTCATGATGTCGTTGATTTTATCAACAGGGAACTGAAAGATAACCGTACCCGCAACTTGGTTATCGATGTATACAGGCGACGCTATAAAGGCCGCAGGGCTCTCGTAGCTAGGGGTATAAGGCCTAAAGTCATCAATATAAAATTCGCCAGCCGGTAACGAGACGGATTGTCGGTACGCCTCAGCAAGTCCGGTATTAGCAAACGGCCCTTCGGTTAATGACGTCGCATAATCGGCTTCTTTAAATACCGAATAAACGACATTTCCTTCTAGGTCAGTTAAAAACACATCGTAATAACCAAACGACTCTAAAAAGTGCTGAAAATGAGGATGCGCCGCTTGATGAACTCTGTGATAAAGCGAGTTCAGGCCAGCGTCAAACAGGGAGTTTTTCTCGCCCAGGGGGTTCGGATTTTCATAAATGTATACATTCTGCAAGGCCAGCGCCGTAGGTGACAGCTCGTTATATACATTGGCAACAGAGACAGGAATAGATTCGTTTTTCGACTGATACACCCGCCCAAACTCATTCGCATAAAACGCTTGAGCATTTTCTAAGTATTGGGCTTGTATCAGCTCATTTGCTGAATTAGCGATACTTTTAAAGCCGCGTGTAAAGCCCGGTAAATAGTCGAGAACAGTTGGCGACTGAGCCATATCGACGACCTGTGCTTCGATCGTGCCGATGTAATCCTCAATTTGCGATTTTTTGGCATCTCGCATGGAGGTCAGCTGGTTTTTCACCTGAGCTTCAATCGCATCGCTAGCACTTGTAGAAGAAAGGTAGCCAATAACTACCCCCGTAACTAAAGCGGCAATGGCGCCAATCGCCGTTGAGCCAATCAGAGTTTTCGTTTTTATCAACATCCTGCAATCCTTGAATTGTCAGAGTTTTGAGCGGTAAGCGCGAATAACTATCGGCCTCACAAGCATCTAACCGCACATAAAAATAATTAGCCCTGTTTACCCGAGCGCTACATACTCCACCACCGCAAACCTAGGCCTACCCATTAAAGGTGTCGGCCAAGACTCAAAAAGGAATAGAAGATATTTTATTTAGGGCGATACAATTCAAGCTCTGCGACTTAGTTCAGCTCAAAGCAATAAACCTAGAACGTACAATGCTGCGCAGAAAAGAGCCTTTTAGGTATATTCAACAAGGCTTTAAAGTGAGGTAGGTGTTGACAGGCGCAGCCCGCATAACGCCCCAGACGTTCTGAGCTTTAACGTCAAACCAAAAACTCAAAGAAGGTTGTGGCGGCATTAACCTACTTACTATGAAAAGAAATAGGTCCATAGTAAGCCGAAGCAGTAAGCTGGCTATTATCTGAGTCCGTCATAATGGCGATTGCGTTGGCATAGCGATAGGCGGCTTGGTTTGCCTCTTTACTGCCTTTGTCACCAAATAGTGTAATCATGTCTTGATAGACATTGCGGCGCTCAGAGTACCACTGCCCTGACTCACTATACTGCCCCCGCAGTGCCAGCATTTTCACTCGTGCTCCAGCAAAGGGGTTGTCCCAGCCATCGTTAGTGACCGACTGGCTCGACCAAACATAGTTGAGTGCGAGGCTGCTTAATCCCATGACACCACGCTCAAACACCACATAGACCCGCGCAACATAGTCATCACCTTGCTTGGTTTGTTCCTTAAGTGGGGGTAACAGGGTTTCGGCACGCCAACTAAAGTGGATATACGGCGTCGCCAGTAGGTCTATTTTTTGAGCTTTAACCAGCGCCGAAGCACTTCCATTACTGCGAGCGTGTAAGGCTTCTTGCCCATCAAGCACCACAGCAGAATAGTGTGTTTGCCCAGCAAAAGACTTGGATTGCCACGTTTGGATATCGTTTGGCTCAAAGAGCAAAGTAGAAGCCTGCGCTGTGGCCAAATGGCTGATAACAACGATCAATGCCCAAAAACCATATTGAAGCCTTCGACCCAAACCTTTTATTGTCACTTCCAAACCCACCTCCTCTCACCGCTCACTCACAACGCCTTGTATGTGTGTCGTAAAACCTTAATACACCTTTCAAACTAAAATGAAACGATTTATTTATATATTTGAAACACTGTTTCTATAATGTTAATTTTGAGGCTCCCCGCGCTCAAGCTCGGTGAAAAATAATAAAAACAAAGAGTGGAGATAAAATGAAATACCTACAAATGTTAGCTAAACCCGCCCTTGTGGTCAGCTGCACGTTGGCAAACCTCGGCACAGTCAGTGCGGCTTCCGTTACATGGGATAACAGCGAACTGCATGATGTGTCTATCATGATGAGCGAGCCCATGATGCGTGTAAATGGCGGCTATCACGAGCTGCTTGACTCTCATTACCTCAAGCCAATCTATAGCGACAACAAAACGGTGATGGCACCTCTCGACGACATCATCGACGAACTCAACGGAATATTTAGTATCCAAGGCGATACCGTTACGCTTGGCCTAAACGACCAGCGTATTGAGATGACCGTCGGCACCTTGAGTACTCGCGTAAACGGTGTCGTTGTAGAAGCACCCGTTGCGCCGCAACGCATCGAAGGCGCGATTTATCTGCCGTTTCGCTTTGTATTTGAGCAACTGGGTGCCAAGTACACATGGAACAGTAAAAGAGAGCGGGCAGAAGCTATTTTGCTCCGCCCCGCCGGTAGTTTATTTAAAAGCCAAAAAGGCTCGATTTCGATTAAAACCATCTACAAACAAGCGCCTGAATGGTTTGCTTCAGACGAAGCCACTGCGGTTGCAGATGCAATGGTGGCAAACCAAAACCCAGACGGAGGATGGTTTAAACTTGGCAGCTCAGATAGCCTCGCCCAAATTTATGACCGCGAAACCTTTCCTACCTATCGGCAAAAATCCACGATCGATAACGACGCCACCTATGTTCAGGTCACCACGCTAGCGAAGGTCTTTAGTCACACTCAAAACGAGTCATATAAGCAAAGTGCGCTTAAAGGCGTTCGGTACTTACTCGACGGGCAGCTTAACAATGGTGGTTGGCCGCAGTTCTTTCCAAACCCTACCGGTTATCACCGCCATATCACCTTTAACGACAACGCCATTGCCAACACGTTGGAGCTGCTTGGAAAGGTTGCATCGCAACAGCAGGAGTTTAGCTTTGTACCCACAGCAATGGCGAATCAAGCCAAAGCGGCCGTTCAAAAAGGCGTGGCGCTCATTCTCGATCGCCAAGTTGTGGTTAACGGCAAAAAAACCGGCTGGTGTGCTCAATATCACTTTGAGACACTGGCATGTGAAAAAGGACGCTCTTATGAGCTGGCAGCCATCAGCGGCGGTGAAAGTGTAAATGTGATTAAGTTCTTAATGTCTATCGAAGCGCCATCGCCTGCCGTTATTGAGGCTGTCAATTCAGCAGTGGCCTTTTTACACAGCCAAACCATTCACGATAAAAAAATGGTCAAGGTAAAAGATGTGACGACCGAGTTTGGACAAAAGCGGGTTGTAATTGATAAAGAAGGCAGCGCCATGTGGCCTCGGTTCATCAACCTAGACACCCTAGCCCCTCTCTTCTCAAACCGACAAGGCGACCGTCTTGAGCATTTCGAAGATGTAAGCTATGAACGAGCCATCAAGTACAGCTGGTACGTCACTGGCCCCGGAAAACTGATTAAAAACCATTATCCCAAGTGGCAGCAGGCCCATTCACCAGAATTGAATGTACTGAAGTAACAGAGCGATGTCTCGTTCACCTCGCCGTCCTCAACCTGCAATTAGCCTGCTGGCGGACGGCATTTCTCCCCCCACGCTTCACGGGTATCAGTTTGGCTGAGGTAACGGTTGCCAGATACGCGACCATACCCACCCCAGTTGACTCATATCCCTTGGCTGTTCAATGCGCTCATCAGTCATCGGCGTGATGTGACCATCTACCACCTGTGCCACTTTAAAATTAAATACATAACTCGGCTCAGACCCCATCCGTAAGTCCGTCATCACTACATCATCGCCCGTTTGGCTAAGAGCAAAGTATCCGCGGGTAAAGTAAGCCAAGCGCGCAACGGGTGTATGGCTTTCAATACCGGTTAGCAGCTCAAGGTTACGTGGATAGGTATCCACATAAAGGGGTTCATCACCGTCAAGCAGCGAGTAGTAGCTTTCAAAATACTGATCGTTACGAACGCCAACCACTCGCCATAACAAGGTGGTAAATGCCCCCGGCGATGCGACTACTTGGTCGTACTCAACCTTCTGAGCCGCTAGCTTTGCCTTTACTTGGTGGCCAACATACAGGCTGGCCGCAAAAGCCCAAGCAATGTAAGCCAAGCTAAAGGCCAAACCAAAGGTGTTAACTCGGTGCCCCGTCAGGCGCGTGCGCTTCATTATCAATGCAGTAATACAGCCGACTAAAAGAGGGATAGTAAATAACGGGTCGATAATAAATAGGATAGGCAGCGCTTTGGGCTCATTATCAAAGGGCCAAAGAATTTGCGTGCCGTAAATCGTTAAGGTGTCTAAAAATACCGCACCTTCTAGCACCACAAACACCAACAGCAGCCACTTAAAATACAGGTGCTTAGTTTTTGGGTGAATTAGAGTAATGACCCAAGCCAACAAGGGCGAGAGCAATGCCAGCACAAACACTGAGTGACTAAAACTGCGGTGAAAAACCACGTCAGCCACTGGGCCACCGTAGGGAATAAACACATCAAGATCCGGTAAGGTGCCTAAAATTGCACCCCACGCCAGTGCTTTATTTCCGACTTCTTTACCCAGAATTTTTTCGGCACAGGCCGCACCAAAGGTCAGCTGTGTTAATGAATCCATAAATAACGTTCCAACCTTTTATCGCTTATTTTAAATGAGCATAAAACCCACCGTGTATTACTGCAACCGAGTACTATCTAGATTTCCTTTCCACATAAAAAGCACAAAAAAGGCAAAAAAAAGCCCGCACAGGGCGGGCTACTCTTCAGCGATTAAGCATTACACCTGCGGGTGCGCTTTTTCGCCGTTGCTTTCCATTAGGTTAAGCGCATGGATGTAGGCTTTTGCCGATGCGATGATGATGTCGGTGTCAGCACCTACGCCATTTACAATACGGCCGCCTTTTTCTAGGCGAACAGATACTTCACCTTGCGAATCTGTACCTTCGGTCACTGCATTTACAGAGTAAAGCTGCAAGTGAACACCCGATTCAACCACACCTTCAATTGCTTTAAACACCGCATCTACAGGGCCATCACCTTGGGCTTCAGCTGACTTTTCTTCACCGTCTACCACCAAAGTAACTTTCGCCACCGGGGTTTCACCGGTTTGGCTGCAAACGCTTGAGCTGCTTAGGCGAAAACGTTCGCTGTTAGCGGTAGAGCGCGTGTCGTTTACCAAAGAACGTAGGTCTTCGTCGAAGATCTCGTGCTTTTTGTCGGCCAATACTTTGAAGCGAGCAAAGGCTTCGTTTAGCTCAGCATCGCTGTTAAACGTTGTACCCAACTCTTCCAAACGGCTACGGAAGGCCGCACGACCCGAGTGTTTACCCAATACCATACGGTTTGCATTCCAGCCCACATCTTGTGCTGTCATGATTTCGTAGGTTTCACGGTTTTTAAGCATACCGTCTTGGTGAATACCTGATTCGTGAGCAAAGGCGTTTGCACCAACAATTGCTTTGTTTGGCTGCACCGCAAAGCCAGTCACAGAAGACACCAAACGAGAAGCAGGAACGATTTGCGTGGTGTCGATACCCGTAGTCAAACCTAGGCGGTCATGACGGGTACGAATCGCCATGACGATTTCTTCTAGTGATGCGTTACCTGCGCGCTCACCCAAACCGTTAATAGTACATTCCACCTGACGCGCACCCGCTTGGACTGCAGCCAATGAGTTAGCTACCGCAAGGCCCAAGTCATTGTGACAGTGTACAGAGAAGATAGCTTTGTCTGAGTTTGGAATACGCTCAATCAACTGCGCAATGGTGTGACCAAACTCTTCAGGTACCGCGTAACCCACAGTATCTGGGATGTTGATGGTGCGAGCACCGGCATCAATCACTTGCTCGATGATGCGGCACATAAAGTCCAACTCAGAACGGCTCGCGTCTTCCAACGAGAACTCTACGTCGCTAATTAAGTTACGTGCACGTTTAACCGCGTATACCGCACGCTCTACCACTTGGTCTGGTTGCATTTGCAACTTGTACTTCATGTGGATAGGCGATGTTGCGATAAAGGTGTGGATACGACCTGAGTTAGCATTCGCTAGCGCTTCACCTGCGCGGTCGATATCTGCGTCCATTGCACGAGAAAGAGAACAAACGGTGCTGTCTTTAATGGTGTCGGCAATCGACTTAACTGACTCAAAGTCGCCTGGGCTAGCAATCGCAAAACCCGCTTCGATCACGTCGACGCGCATTTTTTCTAGTTGCTTAGCAATGCTCAACTTTTCGTCTTTGGTCATTGACGCGCCGGGGCTTTGCTCGCCGTCGCGCAAGGTAGTATCAAAAATAATTACGTTATTATTATCAGTCATGGTAAGACTCCGAATCGTCAGCAGGCGTGCGTATTGTATAGGCAGGCCTGTAAAAAATAGGTTATTTCAAAAAGCCAAAATGCAAAGGGGATGGGGTGTTGCTATTTTTTCTGCCCTAGGGCAGTCGACGTGGAGTCGCGAGGAGAGATACGAGCGAACGCAACGCTACGCGAGAAAGCGCAGGCAACACAACAGCTGTTTGGTCGTTCGTGAAATAAGACATAATCAAAATACAATTTAATTAGGTAGTTGGGCTGTACTATAACGCGCCTTGTCTCATTTGCAAGTCTTGTTGTTTATTTCAGCAAACTTCTTCAAAAATACTTCATATTCTTAGTATTCACATACACTTCGTAAGGAAAGCCCCCGTTTTGGGGACCTCTCTTTCGTATTTCTCTGATGTCTTAAAAGCACTCGCTAAGCTTTTTTAAAGCTGATAGCGTGGCACCTATTACCCATAGTCATAAACCACAGTCGCGAGTTATCGTTAAAAGGTTACGAGGTGTTATGTTTAACTTTGATGAAGCCATTGATCGCACGGCCAGCAACAGCCAAAAATGGGAAAAGTATAAAGGCCAAGATATATTGCCTTTGTGGGTCGCCGACTGTGACTTTGGCGTAGCACCGGCCATTACTCAGGCTATGGCCGAACGTTTATCTCACCCTGTTTTTGGTTACACCAACACACCCGCTTCTTTGGTTCGCGCTTTTCAATCGCACTTAAGCCAACACTTTGACTGGCAGGTTGAAGGCGACGAAATGATTTGGTTGCCGGGCTTAGTCTGTGGACTTCACTTAGCTTGCAAAGCGGCAAGCCGCGAGGGCGAAACAGTGATGTGCCCAACCCCCATTTATCCACCGTTTATGACGGCACCTGTATTTAACCAACGCAAGCTCACCAAGGTTCCCATGGCGTTAACGGGACAGCGATGGACACTTGATTTAGAGGCACTTGAAGCCTCCATCACACCGGATACCCGCGTTATTCTGTTTTGTAACCCCCACAACCCCGTCGGCACGGTATACACACGCGAAGAACTCACCGCCTTGGCAGAGATCGTCATCAAACACGATTTGGTAATTTGCAGCGACGAAATCCACTGTGACTTGGTATTAGAGCCAAATTGCCAACATATTCCGCTGGCGACCATCAGCCCTGAGATCGCCGAGCGAACCATTACCCTCATGGCACCGAGTAAAACCTTTAATATTGCCGGGCTTGGCTGTGCCACAGCGATTATCACCAACCCCACATTGCGCAAACGTTTTGCGCGGGCACGCCGGGGCATTGTCGCCGATGTGAACATTATGGGATATGTCGCGGCCGAAGCAGCTTACACCTCGGGGCAAGCGTGGCTAGCGGAGCAGCTCGACTACTTACGAGAAAATCGCGACCTGTTGCTCGAGGCGGCCAAGCAGTGGCCTGAGTTTAGCTTTAACCCGATTGAGGCGACTTACCTTGCGTGGTTTGAAGTGAAAGACCAAGGCATTAAGGACCCCGAGGCCTTCTTTTTAAACGCCGGTGTGGGCCTTTCATCGGGTAAAGACTTTGGTAACGAGCGCTTTATGCGGCTAAATTTTGGCTGCACTCGCGCAACGCTAAAAGAGGCCATTGCGCGAATTAACTCAGCACTTGAGACTTATCGCAAGGCGTAACGCGCCTCTCCCCTAAATATCTTTATCAAGCTCGGGCGAAGTTAAAGCTAATGACTTCGCCAATGTCTTTGGCATTCAAAGCATGCATCACCAGTCGATCAATACCCAACGCAACACCGGCACAGTCAGGCAAGCCTGAGGCCAAAGCCTCAACCACACGGGTATCCAGCGGACGCGTCGGCAAACCCAATGCCGCTCGCTGGCGCTGATCTGCTTCAAAACGGACGGCCTGCTCGCTCGAGTCAGTCAGCTCGTAGTAGCCATTAGCAAGCTCCACACCGTTTAAAAACAGCTCGAAGCGCGCCGCCACTTGTCGCCCGTTAGCATCGATTTTAATTCTGGCTAAAGCCGCTTGGCTGGCTGGGTAGTCAGTAATAAATACCGCGCCCTTCTCTGCCAAAGCAGGCTCGACGCTGTGCGACATCAATACGTTAAGCCAGGTATCTCTATCGTCCTCATCCATGTGTAAATCATAACGGCGGGCACATTCTGCCTTCAGCACTTCAAGAGGCGCATCGTGAGGGTTAATCGCCAGTGTTTGCTCAAAGGCTTGCTCGTAAGTCAGCGTCAGGATGTCTGCTTTATTCAGGCCTACTGTGGCCACCAGCAAGTCCGAAATTTCGTCCATCAGCGCCACTTCATCAAAGCCTGGGCGATACCATTCCAGCATCGAAAACTCAGGGTTGTGACGATGGCCTTTTTCGCTGTTCCTAAATGCTTTGGTAATTTGGAAGATTGGCCCTGAACCTGCGGCCAACAAACGCTTCATGGCATATTCCGGCGAAGTTTGCAGGTAACAACGTTGCTCCTCAGCACCCATCACAGGATGGTAACTCACCTCAATGGAGTCAATAAAGGGATCACTCACGGCACAGTGAGACATCACCGGCGTTTCGACTTCTAGTACACCTCTCGTTTCAAAAAACTGACGAATGCTGCTCATCAGCTGCGCGCGCTTTTTAAGGTTATCGATAGGCGCACTTGGCTGCCAAGGGGTTTGTTCGGTCATAGTAAGAAGCAGTACTAATAGAGAGAAGTGAGAAATAAGAGCTGAGCCAGCACAAACAAAAACGGCTGCAAAAGCATAACGCTCCGCAGCCGTTTCTTAGTCGATCAAGCGCTCGATATTAGGCGCGAGATACGTACTCACCTGTACGCGTATCCACTTTAAGCACGTCACCGATTTCGATGAACAGTGGTACACGAACAACCGCACCTGTTGATAGCGTCGCAGGCTTAGAACCGCCTTGTGCTGTATCGCCTTTTAGGCCTGGGTCAGTTTCGGTTACTTCTAGCTCAACAAAGTTTTGAGCCGTTACGCTAATTGGGTTTTCGTTGAACAAAGTGATCATAAACTTATCTTGTTCTTTCAACCACTTAACTGCATCACCCACCGCAGTTTCGTCAGCGGCTACTTGTTCGAAAGTCACTGGGTCCATGAAGTACCACAGCTCACCATCGTAGTAAGAGAATTCCATGTCGCGATCCATTACGTCAGCGCTTTCAGCCGTTTCGTTCGACTTAAAAGTACGCTCCCAAATGCGACCAGACATTAGGTTTTTTAGCTTAACACGTGTAAAGGCTTGGCCTTTACCCGGCTTAACAAACTCAACGTCAACCATGCTACATGGGTCGCCGTCGATCATAACCTTAAGGCCGTTTTTAAACTGGTTTGATGGGTAATTTGCCATAATGATCTCGTTGTTAGTCTCTACACTTATTCCGTTATAAGCGCAGCAAAGCCATAAACAAAAGGACGCAGCTGCGCAAAAGCTGCCCGCTATTCTACTTAAATGCGGCTAACGAGCAACTTCTGGCCGCGATATTCTTGGTTTTTCCTGATGCTTAACGCCATTTCGTGTTATAAAAGCGCCTCACGATTCACACTTCGCCCTCTAGTTTAAGGGCGAACCCAAATTGCAAGAACACGCTCATGTCTGCCGCGCAGCCTCAACACACATCGCCTGAACTGGCACTCACTCCCGTCGACGACGCTGCACAAGCACGACACCGCTGGCAAACACTCTTGAGCCAAGCAATCAGCAGTCCTCAGGCGCTACTTGAGCAACTACAACTGCCTTTGTCTTTGTTAGAGGGCGCTCAAGCGGCCCATCAAGACTTTGCACTCAAGGTACCTGCACCTTACCTGTCTCGCATTAAGGTCGGTGATGTGAACGACCCGCTGTTAAAGCAAGTGCTGCCTTTAGGCAAAGAACTCACACCTGTTGCAGGCTTTAACCAAGACCCTCTCGAAGAAAAACACGCCAACCCGTTACAAGGCCTTGTGCATAAGTATCACGGTCGTATTCTGCTAATCTTGAGCGGTGCTTGTGCGATTAACTGCCGCTACTGCTTTCGCCGTCACTTTCCCTATCAAGAAAACCAATTAGGGAAAGCACAGTGGCAAGCAATTTTGGACTACATTCGTGCCGACGAGAGTATTACTGAGGTGATTTTTTCGGGCGGCGACCCTTTAGCGACAGCAGATAAACGTCTGGCAGGTTTTATTAAAGACTTATCCAACATCGCTCATTTAAAGCGCCTACGTATCCATACACGCTTGCCTGTGGTGATTCCTCAACGGGTCACCGATGAGCTGTTAACCATGTTAAAAGGCACTGACTTAGCCACTACCATGGTGCTACATATCAACCATGCACAAGAGATTGACGGCTCAGTTAAAGCTGTGGTGAGTCAACTCAAAGAGGCCAAGGTGACGGTACTTAACCAAGCCGTGCTCCTCAAGGGCATCAATGACACCCTTGATGCTCAAATCAACTTAAGCGGGCAGTTGTTTGATGCTGGCATTTTGCCCTACTACCTATTTACCCTCGACCCAGTAGCTGGCGCATCGCATTTTGATGTGGACGACAGCGATGCCATAGAGTTACATCAAGCACTGCAAACACGCCTACCTGGCTATCTTGTGCCACGTTTAGCCCGAGAGATTCCGGGGCGTGGCTCTAAAACTCTACTACCCGATGCGCTGTCTTAGCGTTGGTTCGAGCTTGCCCCTGACTCTACCCCCAATCAGTTCAATTAGACTGATAGCTTGATACTGCTTGCACGACCGAATAAATAACACCGTTGCTTTGCCTTTACTTTATCGCGCGTTTGTTGCGTTGCTTACGGCAGGCTTCTATTCAACTACGCGAACACTCAAGCGCTAAACCTAAGCAACCTTGTAGCCCTATTGCGACACTCTTAAAGCGCTGATTGCGCTTTTGCTGCTATATTGGCGGTAAAAATCACACTTGCTGTATGGGGCTTTTTAACTTTCGGCCGATAGCAATAACAGCTAGCTTCGACCGTGGGTTAAACACACCCTAAAAACAGTGGGTAAACCCGCCGAACCAACGGATTTGGTAACAGCAAGTAACCTTCACCTATTTAAAAAGCTGACGTGTCCTAATATGACCCAACTGCCTTTGCACTCTTCTCGCTCTTTACCCTTGTGGCTCTCTGCTCGTGTAGCACGCGTGCTGTGTACACTTTCGTTTGCAGGCACTCTAGTTGCCGCTAGCTTACCAAGCTGGGCAAAAACGCAACTCGTGCATGTGAGTGCTGTTGCGCCCGATGTGATTTCAATTGAAATTAAAGACGGCGAGCGAATCGGGGCCACCCAAGCGCCCTACAGTGAAGGCTTTTTTGATCAGATAGAAATCAAAGACAGGCATCGTTGGATTCGACAAGCAGGTGACGTTGCGGGGGCGCTCGTAGGGCCAGACGATAATATCATTTACGGCTTCGACCGGTTTAGTGCTGGCAGCCTTAATCTAACCAGTGTCGACTCGACTTCAAGCTACCGCATTAGCTCCGCGGACGACAGTGCATTCAAAAACGCACTTTCGCCAAAAGCAGTGTTTCGCAAAAGCAAACCAGCCGATATGGCTCGCACTGGCTTTTGGCAGTTTGATTGGCCCATGCAGCACACCCTTTACCTGCAGCTGCCAAAGCCCTTAGTTGAAGGCAAAAGCTACGAGATCTCTTTAGCTAACTCGTCACTGCCTACCATCAGTTACAAGCACAATAGCCGCTTAAAACGTTCAGAGGCCGTCCACGCTTCACAAATTGGTTTTAGAAGTGACGACCCGCAAAAACTGGCCTTTGTGTCTGTTTGGCGAGGCAATGGCGGTGGCCAGCCCTACCCCAACACACTCAACTTTGAAGTGATTAACAGCCAAACAAATAAAATCGTATTAAAAGGTAAAAGCCGTATTTCGCGCCGCGCCTCTGAGAGCGAGGACATCTACCTGCAAAACTACAACGGCAGTGACGTGCTTCAACTCGACTTTTCGAGCCTCAGTAGCCCAGGGCAATACCGTGTCTGCGTAATTCGCATTGGTTGCTCCTACGACTTCGCCATTGGCAACAACACTTGGCAAACCGCTTTTGTCACCTCAGCTCGTGGCCTTTACCACCAACGCAATGGCATTGCGATTGGTGCGCCTTACTCTGACTATCAACGCCCACGCAATATGCACCCAGACGACGGCGTAAAGGTTTACCAGTCTCGAACACCACTCATGGACACGCAAAACGGCATTAACGCCAAAGGCACAGCCAATGACAACTTTGCTGAATTAATTCAGGGCAAAACGGGCACGATTGTCGAGGACGCATGGGGCGGCTATGCCGATGCCGGCGACTGGGACCGTCGCATACAGCACCTTTTCACCACACGTCTAATGCTTGAACTTGTGGAGCTGTTTCCACAATACTACGAGGCTTTATCACTCAATATTCCAGAGAGCAACAACACCCTGCCCGACTTACTGGACGAGAGCCTTTGGGGCCTCGACTTTTTCCGCCGCTTACAATTACCTAACGGTGGCGTTCGAGGAGGTATTGAATCAGAAGAACACCCTCGCCACGGTGAAGGCAGCTGGCAAGAATCGCAAACACTCATGGCTTATGCCCCCGGTGTTTGGTCTAGCTATATTTATGCAGGTGTAGCCGCACGCGCGGCCGGTGTGCTTGAGCGTTATGACAACACATTGGCACAAACTTATCGCGACTCGGCACTACGCGCCATGCAATGGGCTGAATCAGAGGCGCAAGGCAACCATAGCACCTACCCAGCAGAAGTCAGAGACGAGCGTAACTTGGCAGCCGCTGAGCTGTTCCGACTAACAGGTGATGACCAATGGCATCGCATTTTTAAACAGACGAGCTTTTTTGCTAAAGGGCCGGATATTCTTAAAAAATGGCAGTCTCATGACCAAACCGAAGCGGCTTTTGTTTACACCCTCACGCGTAATGGCGATAAGCGACTTCGTCAAAATGCAGCACAGTCCATTTTAAATGAAGCCAAACAAAGCATTGATATGGGCAATAAAACCGCCTTTAAGTGGACCAAGCGGGACCCTTGGGCATGGCTAGGCTGGGGCAATATGACGGTACCTTCGGCACAGTCACTGGTACGCGCTCATTACATCACAGGCAATCAACAATATTTGCGTGCAGCGGTGAATGCCAGCCTGTTTGGTGCCGGCGCTAACCCACTTAACTTGGTGTACACCACCGGTGTAGGCCAAAACCCAGTGAAGCACCCGCTGCTGCAAGACTACCGTGTGAGTAACCAGCCTGCGCCACCGGGAATAACCGTGAACGGCCCACTTGAAACCAAGCGACAGTTAAACCATTGGTTTATCAAATTATTCCAAGAGCATATTTACCCTCAGCACGCCGAATGGCCTACCACTGAGGCTTACTTTGATGTTTATGACATAGCAGTACTCAACGAGTTTACGGTGCAATCGACCATTGGCCCCAACGCTTACATTTGGGGTTATTTAGCAGCACGGCCAGCGCTCAAGGCCGGCCAGTAGGTTTGAATTGATACAAAGGAAAGCGACGTGCGTCTATCTTCAAAGCCCATCATTTTTGCGTTAATCTCCACCATTACCCTTGGGCTCTACCCCGCCTTTGTGCTTTCGTACACATGGGCGAATGTGGCCACAGCGGAGTTTGAGGGCGGTAAAAACGGCCAACTGGACGCTTATCGCCACACCCTCGCCAGCGCCGTGGTGTCCTATACCCTTAACGCCGACGCTGTCGCTTTGGTTACTCGCGTAATGGAACGAAACCAAAGTGGCCCCAACCTCATGGATAAACACAACAATGAGCTAGGTGCGGCGTTAGGCCAACAGGCTCCTCACTTCTTGGCCATAGAGCCCCTTGTAGCTAAGTATGTGGCTTTAGGTGCTGTAAATACCGCCAACCCAGAGCAGGTGACGTGGCTGCCGCAAAAACGCTGGAGCGAGAGCATTCTTTGGTAGGCTTTTACCCTATACATCGCGGTATAAAGCGGCTTAGCCGTTTCTTTCAAACACACCATTGAGCTTATCGAGTAGCGTCACTAGCTGATGAAGCTCTTCGTCACTCATGTGAGGCACGCGACAACGAAGGGCTTCGGGGATGCCCACCGCTTGGGCTTGCAGTGCCTGGCCTTTTGCTAATAAGCGCACCCGACGCTGACGACCATCGCTGGGGTCGCGCACCACCTCTAACAACTGCTTTTGCGCCATCTTTTTAAGAATTTGCGTTAACGCACCGCCATCTACTGCTGTCGCTAACAAAAGCTCAGCCACCGCCACATCGTCTTTTTCCCACAGCGCCATAAGCACCACATACTGAGGGTAAGTCACATCCAGTACCTTCAAATGCTCGCGGTAACTACGCACCACGCCATTCGAGGCTTTGTATAAACGATGACAAAGCTGGTTTTTTAATTGAAGTTGATCGTAGCTCATAACTCACCGCAAAACTTAAAAACGAGGCCCGATAACCAACTCACCGATGCCTCTTCGCTCACTGATATTATCAACACATAATAATTTGCACACAAAGTACTTGCAAGAATGCGCGTAAGCCTATAAATTAATTTGCATACAAAGTAAATTAAAGCACTAATCATCCTAGTGCTCTCCAATATACAAATACAGGAGCTTAATGATGGCAAGCCTTGAAAAAACACTTTATACCGCTCGTGCAAATGTGACCGGAGGCCGTGAGGGCGCCGCTACCTCAGACGATGGTCGCTTAGATATCACCCTTTCTACGCCTAAGGCCCTAGGCGGCACCGATGGCCCCGGCACCAACCCTGAACAACTGTTCGCAGCGGGCTATGCCGCTTGCTTTATTGGTGCACTGGGTTTGGTTGCACAGCAAGCCAAAGTAGCCTTACCAAAAGATGTGGCCATTGATGCGAGTGTGGATATTGGCCCTGTTACCCAAGGCTTTGGAATCGCCGTGGCCCTTGAGGTATCGCTACCCGGTATCGACGCCGAGCTAGCGCAAACACTGGTGGAGAAAGCCCACAAGGTTTGCCCATACTCCAACGCGACCCGTGGCAATATTGATGTCGCGCTCAGCGTAAAGTCTTCATAAAACTTACTTAGAACAAGCCAGTGCTGCCCCCAAAAACCAAGAAGTACTTTTGTTGGGCGGGGGCACGCAGCTTTGGTGAGCGCTTAGGGAGTATATTAGAAGGTATAACTTAAGGCTTAGGCCCCTGAGTAGGCGGTAACGGTGTCACCACCGCTTTGGCTTTTGCCACTTTTGATACCCCTTCGCGCTTAACTTCATCGATGCGCACAATCGACTGCATCGGAATGTAAGAGCACTTTACATCAGCAAACTCTTGCTTGAGTTTCTCTTCACCTGGGTCGACCAATAACTCACTTCGGTTACCAAACACAAACGCCTCTACCTGAATAAAGCCCCACAAATCGCTTTGGTAAACATGACGGGCATACATTTCATACAGCTCGTCTTGGTTAATAAAAAGAATGCGATAAATTGGCGAGTTATCAGTTGTTTTGGACGTCATAGCGCTTTCCCCATGTAAAAACAGTCTTGGCAGCTATTTATGGGCGGCTTTAAACAAAACAAGGGATAAAGCCACACAGGTTTGCAACGGCTTGCAGCGCACAAAAAACAAACAATCTTCACCTTGGGTAGCTATGCACTGTGTGTGGCATCACGTATAATGCGCGGTTCATTATTTTTGAGTGATAATTTTGCGCCTGTTTTAGCGCACTCAGCCAAGCGCTTTATTGAGCGTTTTCGCTGCAGTTTCACCAAAGAACAAAGAATTTTGCTGCCGGTTTGCGACATTGTGCAACCACAGCCTACACCCCGCTTATCGCATACGAAGAACACAGGTGAATAATGGCCAAAAAGCTATTTATCAAAACACACGGTTGCCAGATGAACGAATACGATTCATCTCGCATGGCTGACTTACTTGGCGAAAGCCATGAGCTAGAGCTAACCGAAAACCAAGACGAAGCCGATGTATTGCTTCTCAACACCTGTTCGATTCGCGAAAAAGCGCAAGAAAAGGTTTTTCATCAACTCGGCCGTTGGCGCAAGCTTAAAGAGTCTAACCCCAAGCTCGTTATTGGTGTGGGCGGCTGTGTAGCCAGCCAAGAAGGCAGCGCCATTCGCGACCGTGCCCCCTACGTTGATATGATTTTTGGCCCGCAAACCTTGCACCGTTTGCCAGAGATGATTGACGAAAGCAAAAAAGGCACAGTGGGCATCGTTGATGTGTCCTTCCCTGAGATCGAAAAATTCGACCACCTTCCTGCACCTAAGGTTGAAGGCGCTGAAGCCTTTGTATCGGTGATGGAAGGTTGCTCTAAGTACTGTACCTTCTGTGTTGTACCTTACACCCGTGGCGAAGAAGTTAGCCGTCCTTACGACGACGTTATCACCGAGTGTGTCGAGCTTGCTGAGCAAGGCGTGCGCGAAGTGAACTTGCTAGGTCAAAACGTAAACGCCTACCGCGGTGCCACCTTTGATGGCGATACCGCCGACTTGGCTGAACTGATTCGCGGCGTTGCTGCCATTGACGGTATCGACCGTATTCGTTTCACCACGTCGCACCCAGTGGAGTTCTCAGACTCGCTGATCGAAGCCTACGCCGACGTACCTGAGCTTGTTAACTTTTTGCACTTGCCAGTACAAAGCGGCTCTGACCGCATTTTGATGGCGATGAAGCGTGGCCACACGGCGATTGAGTACAAGTCTAAAATTCGTGCGCTTCGCAAAATTCGCCCAGACATCTGCATCTCGTCTGACTTTATTATCGGCTTCCCGAACGAGTCGGAAGCGGACTTTGAAGCAACAATGAAGCTTATCCAAGACATCGGCTTTGATAACTCCTTTAGCTTTATCTACAGCCGCCGTCCGGGCACACCAGCGTCGGACCTACCAGATACGGTAAGCGAAGAAGAAAAGAAAAAGCGCTTGAGCATTTTGCAAACACGCATCACCCAGCAAGCCATGGCCATCAGCCGTCGCATGGTGGGCAGCACCCAGCGCATTTTGGTCAACGGTTACTCCAAAAAAGACCCAGGCATGCTTAGCGGCCGTACTGAAAATAACCGCGTGGTTAACTTCCGTTGTAGTAACCCAGACCTAATTGGCCACTTTGCGGATGTGCACATTGCCGAAGCTTACGCCAACTCGCTGTTGGGCGAATTGGTAAGCTCCGAGCTTGATGCCAAGACGATTAACTAATTTAAAGGACCTGACTTGAGCGACCATACCGCTTCGCGTTTGCAATTAGAGCCAAACGACCCACAATTGCTGGCTGCCCTGTGTGGCCAGCTAAATGAAAACCTCAAACTGATTGAAGAGCGCCTTGGCGTTAGCGTACTTAATCGTGGTAATCAGTTTCAGGTGGAAGGCGATACAGATGCCACCACGGCAGCCTGCCAGCTCATCCAAAACCTGTACGCAGAGGCCATTGCCGGCACTGAATTGACCAGCGACTATGTTCACCTCTGCTTACAGCAATCTGGCGTTGCACAACTGAGCGACGATCCAGAAGCAGCTTACGACCTCAGTATTCGTACCCGCAAAAAGCTCGTTAAGCCTCGCGGCTTAAACCAGCAAAAGTACGTTCACTCCATTCTTCGCCAAGACATTAACTTTGGCATTGGCCCCGCGGGTACGGGTAAAACTTACCTTGCGGTTGCTTGTGCAGTTGATGCCTTAGAGCGTGAAGAAGTGGAGCGCATTTTGTTGGTTCGCCCAGCGGTAGAAGCTGGCGAAAAGCTAGGCTTTTTACCGGGTGATTTAAGCCAAAAAGTCGACCCTTACCTTCGCCCTCTTTACGATGCGCTGTTTGAGATGCTCGGCTTTGAGCGCGTAACTAAGCTGATTGAAAAGAACGTGATTGAAGTCGCGCCTTTGGCTTACATGCGTGGCCGTACCCTCAACAACGCCTTTGTTATTTTGGACGAAAGCCAAAACACCACTCGCGAACAAATGAAAATGTTCTTAACCCGTATTGGTTTTGGCACCACCGCCGTGGTCACGGGGGACATTACTCAGGTCGACTTACCTAAGGGTACTGCTTCGGGGTTAAAACACGCGCTCGAAGTACTTTCTGACGTAGAAGGCATTGGCTTTACCCACTTTAGCGCTAAAGACGTAGTGCGCCATCCGCTTGTTCAGCATATTGTTCGCGCCTACGATCGCTTTGAACAAAAGCAAAACAAAGGTAAGAGCGCATGAACGACGCTGCTAACATCGAGCTAGACCTCGACATTCAAGTTGCTGTTGAAGGGCATACCTTGCCAAGCGAAGAGCAAATTGAGCAGTGGGTACTCACAGCCCTTGCAGGCCGTGTAGATAAGCCATGCGAAATGTGTGTTCGTATTTGCGACCCTAGCGAAAGCCAAAGCCTTAACAACGAATACCGCGGCAAAGACAAACCCACCAATGTTTTGTCCTTCGATATCGAAGCACCAGACGACCTTCCAGTTAAGCTACTGGGCGATTTGGTGATTTGTGCCGAGGTGGTAGAAACCGAAGCCAGTGAGCAAGGTAAACCGCTGTTCGACCATTGGACCCATATGGTGTTGCATGGCACCTTGCATTTACTGGGCTACGACCATATAAATGACGAAGACGCGCAAGTCATGGAGTCTCTCGAAACCGAGTTACTTGCGTCGCTTAATATTTCAGACCCTTATACATTACAGGAAGACACCCCCCATGAGTGAGGATGGCCCGGAACAGTCGAAAGGCTGGTTAGGCAAAATAGCCGAAGCCTTTAGCGACGACCCGCGTACCCGCGATGATTTAATCACCGATCTACGTAACTCGGTCGATGAAGGCTTACTCGATAACGACGCACTGAGCATTATCGAGGGCGCCCTCCAAGTTTCTGACAAGCAAGTTCGTGATGTCATGATTCCTCGCTCACAAATGGTGGTAGTCGAAGCCGACCAAACCCCACGTGAGTTTTTACCACTGGTTATTTCCAGTGCCCACAGCCGCTTCCCTGTCATGGGCGAAAACCACAACGAAGTCATTGGCATTCTGCTCGCCAAAGACCTGCTTTCGCTGATTTTGGAAGAAAACCGCGAGCATTTTGATATTCGCAGCAATGTCCGCGAGCCTACCCTGATTCCCGAATCAAAGCGCCTAAACGTTTTGCTTAAAGAGTTTCGAGTAAACCGTCACCACATGGCGATTGTTGTGGATGAATTTGGCGGTATTGCAGGCCTTGTCACCATCGAAGATGTGTTAGAGCAGATCGTAGGTGAAATTGAAGACGAGCACGATATCGAAGAAGATGAAGGCAATATTCGCCCATTTTCTAAGAATGGCTTTATTGTCAAAGCACTGACACCGATTGAAGACTTTAACGAGTTTTTTGATACCGGCATGTCAGACCAAGACTTTGACACCATTGGCGGCTTAGTGACCCAACACTTTGGCCACTTGCCTCAAAAAGATGAAAGCGTCACCTTTGGTCGCTTCAACTTTAAGGTATTGTCTGCCGACAACCGTCGTTTGCGGTTACTACAAGTAACCCCAATCGACCAAGACAGCGCACACTAATGCGCAGCTTCCCTCGCCTGCTTATCGCCGCATTGGCAGGCGTAGGGATCACACTCAGCCTCGCTCCCTTCGACTGGATGCCCCTCGCCGCACTTTCACCCGTGCTGCTTTATCACTTACTGACGCAATACCCAAGTCCCGGCGAAGCACAGCGCAACCCTCGCACAAAAACTCACAAGGCACGCCCTTTTGGGTTGGGTTGGTTTTACGGTCTTGGGGTTTATGGCTCGGGTGCCTCATGGGTCTATGTGAGCATGACGGAGCACAGCAATACCTCTGCTGGACTCGCCACATTAATGACCGCGGGTTTTGTCGCAGCCCTCGCCCTGTGTTTTGCACTCCAAGCCAGCGCCTTTCAGCGATTACGAGTTTATAAACACCCAGAACATAAAGACTGGGCCTACCACAGTGTTCAAGCTCTGACCTTTTTGGTGGTATGGGTTGTTTTTGAATGGCTTAAAAGCTTTGTTTTAACCGGTTTTCCTTGGCTCTACCTTGGCTACAGCCTTGTAGATACACCGTGGCAGCGATTAGCGCCCATTGGCGGTGTTTGGCTCGCCAGCGCTTGGGTTTTAGCCGTTGGCCTGATGGCCTACTATCTTGTGTGCGGTGTAGTTCGCGCCTTTGAGCAAGGCCTTGCCATGCCTGCCCCCCAAAAGCGCGCGCCCCTTGCCCTATTGCTTACAGGGCTATTACTCGGCCCATTAGCATTGCCTGCACTTTGGACTGAACCTGTGCTCGAAGACGGCCAGCCCAAAACCCTCGAAGTCGCACTCATTCAGGCCAATATCGACCAAAACATCAAATGGCAACCCGAAGCGCTGCGCCCAATTTTACAGCACTACGAAGCCCTGACCGAAAGCGCCATTGAGTCGGCGCAGATTAAACCCGATGTGATTATTTGGCCCGAAACCGCTATACCGGCACTGTTTTCTCGGGCCTTGGTGCCACTCTCTCCGCTGTTAGACCGACTGGACCAGCAAAACATCGCCCTCGTTAGCGGCTTGCCAACACGTGTTCGCCAAGCAAGTGGCGGCTATGCCGATTACAACAGCATTGGTGTTTTAAGTAGCGGTTTTGGCTTGTATCACAAACAGCGATTAGTCCCCTTTGGCGAGTATTTGCCGCTACGCCAATACCTACACGGCCTGATCAGCTTTTTTGAGTTACCCATGTCTAGCTTTAGGCTGCCCAATGCACCGCAAACAACACTGGTGGTTAAAGGGCACCACATCGCCGCCAGTATTTGCTACGAAATCGCTTACCCTCAGCTTACACAACGTCTCGCGAAAGAAGCGGACTGGTTACTCACGGTTTCTAACGATACTTGGTTTGGCCGCTCCATCGCACCCGACCAGCACTATCAAATCGCGCGCATGCGTGCCTTGGAAAACGGCCGAGCCTTGGTACGAGCCACCAATAATGGAATTTCGGGCGTTATTGACCCTCTCGGGCAAAGTTACCTCACGCTGCCGCGCTTTAGCGCCGAAGCCGGCCAAGTTAGAGTGACAGCCATGCAAGGGCAAACGCCCTTTCAACAGCTCAACGGCCTTGGTGCCATTATTCCCTGCTTACTTTGGTTAGCTTGGCTCATCGGGCGTAAGCTCTATCGCACAACCAAAGGGCGACGCTAACCCGTGCTCACACAAGCGCCTTACCTTACTCGCCTTACCCGCTGGCTACTCATTCTTTGTGTACTGATTGGTCAAGGCATGAGCCAAAGCGCATTGGCGCATCGCATGGGCGAGTCCTACCTGTTTATTGACTACACCCAAAACAGTCTCCATTGGGATGTCGAAGCACGCCTTTTTGATGACGTATTGGACCTTGATACAAGTCAAAACGGCATCGTCAGCTGGCCAGAGTATCGTGCAGCATTGTCTCAGATCGAATCCTTTTTAAGCCGTAATTTGCAGCTAAAAAACGAAGCCCAGCAACCAATTAGCTTTTCGTTAAGCCCACTCAAAATACAAGAAATTGATCAAGGCACTTACCTCAGCACCCAACTCACTCTCGACACCGAAGTCTTATCCTGGCGTGATGGTCTCACCGTCGCCTACTCGCCTTTTTTTGACCTTGACCCAAGCCACTTACTGCTAATCAAAACCCATAACGAAAGCCTACTTGAAAGCGTCACCACCGTGACCGCAAGCCAGCCCCAAGCAACACTCAGTCAAAACACGTGGTGGTGGGCCAGTGTTTGGTCTTTGTTTAAATTAGGTTTTGAACACATGTTTTTGGGGTTAGATCACGGGGTATTTTTACTCGTTTTGACCACGGCTCTGGTGTTTAACCAGCCAAAAGATACGCCGCGCCATTCCAGCTCGACCTTACCCAGCTGGCGCTCGATCGTTCGCCAAACAGCATGGCTAGTCACCTTTTTTAGCCTAGGCCACGGTGCTTCACTGCTTGCAAATACGTTTCTGGCAATTAACCCGCCGAGCTACTGGATAGAGTTAGGTATTGCGCTCTCTATCTGCTTATCAGCAAGCTATCACTTGAGGTTTAATCGAACACCCAAGCCTACAATAACCTTTATTTTTGGCTTGTTACACGGCTTTGGTTTCGCTACGAGCCTAAGCTTATTAGAGTTTTCGCCGCTAACTAAGCTAGGTTTTGTTACGAGTTTTAACGTAGGAATTGAAATTGCTCAGCTATTCGTCGCATTTCTTTTCATTTTATTCCTATTTTTAGCAAGACTTAGATCGAATTCATATATTAGAATTCAGCGCTTTATCTACCTAAGCACTCTGGCAGTCGGCATGTATTGGTTTGTAGTTCGTCTATGAGCCCCTAAGGAAGGGGCCCACCGGTGAGGACAGTCCATCTGCGTGAGTTAGGCATAGCATATTTACGCTTACTAACTGGACATAGCACGAATGATCGCCTTCCAATGCGCATTACAATCTGCGAACAGCTGTCTGATTTTAGGCGAGCGGCATGGTGGCAAAATCGCCCTTGCCAGCTTACTGGCAGAACGAGCTGGCGCTCGGTCGATCCAACTGGTTAGCCCCTTTAATAAAGCGCTCACCGATAAAAAGCTCCAAGATGCTCAGTCGGCTGTCACCCACTGGGAGCACTTTTCTCTTATCCCACCACTCACCGCCACCGATACTTTTACAACGCTTAAAGCGGTTTATGGTTTTGATTTTTTACTACAAGACTTTATTCGCATTGTCGAAGCAAGCCCAGCCGATGTGGTCTATTTCCATCGCATCGACGAGTACTTTGCGATTCAAGACCGTCGTTTTATTAGTCAGTTTTTTAAGTACCTCACCGAAACCGCTAAGCGCTATGAAAAGCGACTCTACTTTTCGTTATTACTTGGCTTACCTGAAGAGTCGCTCTTTCAAGCAGAGGTCGAGCGTTATCTCGACTTAGAGCTCACGCTGACACGCAAAAATGCTTTGTCGAACGATCGCGAACTGGCCATTAAGTATGCCGCGGTCCCTGTGGATGCAACCCGCTTTCACCTTGCTCATGGTCGCAACGGCCTTACGCTCTCGGGGTATGACAATCAACAAGAAGGCGGGCCTAATCCAAAGCATGTGCTCGTTATATCCACCAGTGAGGAGACCATTGCTCGTTTGAGCTATCTGCTTAGTCACGAACAACTGAGCTTTCATGTCTGCGCTGGAGAAATGAGTGAAGTGGTGTCGGCCTTGCTCAAAAAGCCAGACTTGGTGATTTACGATGCAGATGACGAATATGTACTCAACCTAGACCTTTACCAAGTCGCAAAAAGCAACCAAATTAAAGTGATTGAGCTTAGCAGCCAGACTCACCTGCGAAAGGCCGATAAGCTCGCCGCATTACAGCAAGGGTGTTTTGATGTATTTGCACATCACTACTTTATCGAAGATTTAGTGATTGCCATTGAACAAGCCATTGGGCTGAGCTTTTACACTACCCAAGTGAAGATGCCTTCAACCCAAGCGCTACCGGGCGGTGAGCTGATCGAAGCATTAATCCAACGTTACCTCACCCTACACAAAGGGTTTGCGGTATTTGAGTTTGACCTCGCTACATGTGACTCAACCACTATCGAGGTTGCACAGAGCTACCAACCCCAAAGACAAAGTGACGCTTGCTGGTACAACCCAGAGCAACAAAAGCTCTTTGTTTTTGCTGCGGATATCCTTAGCCATAACCGCGAGGTCATTGAGTCTAAGGTGCTTCACCAGCTCCCTAACAGCCAACTACTCTCTGTTAAGGAGGCGACCGACTTTGCTCAATGGGCGTAGAGATAGCACAAGTCTTTACCAAGCGATGCTCGGAGCATGGCTAGTACTGGCGTGCGCGCTAACTACCATTACCAGCGTCGCCGCTGTTGAACAGGACCTTAAGGCACTTGAGTCAGTTGTGGCTGAGCAGCCAAATAACTTGGCTTACCGACTCATACTCGGCAAACGTTACCTTGCACTTGGCGAGTTGGAAAAGGCCAAGGCGCAATATCAACAGGTAATAACACAAGCGCCTCAAAACAGCCGCGCACAGCTCGCATTAGAGCAAATTCAAGCGACACAATCGCGAGCAAGCTGGTTAGCAAGCCTCGGCGTGAGTAATCCTTTTAATCGTCAAACGCTCACGGCGGCTATTTTAAAAAACGCAGAACAGCCCGAGGTACTTGACCCATTACTGGACTTTGCCTTCGAGCATCAATTTACGGTGGGTGAAGACGCTTTTGGACTTTATGTCGACTCTTTGCTCCGTCGTAATCAAGCCGCGGCAGTTCTCGCTTTTTTAAACACACTCGATGTCTCGGTGGGCAAGCAGTTTACGCTACAGCGGGGCAGGCCTGTACTGAGTTAGGTAATTACGCCTGTGCCGAGCCGCTGTTAAAAACAGCATGGAAAGCACAGCCTAACTTTCGTCACGCCATGGCGCTTTTTGATGTATATCTCGCGCAAAACAAACTATTTGCCGCACACCAGCTGTTACAGCAAGCTCAATCACTTGTGGACTTGGACATTCAGCGCTTTGATGCCGCACAGGCCGCCTTTGACAAGCAACGTGACCAGCAAGTCAGTGTTCAGCGCCAATCCTTTGATCAAAACCCCACTGCAGAGGTCGCGCAGTCGCTTTCTGCTTTACTCTACAACACAGGCGACCGCAACCAAGCCTTTGAAGTATTAGTGACTTACCTCTCTGTATCCCCTAACGACGATAGCTTACGCTTTCGCCTGATGCAGTTTTACGCCTGGGACGAAAAATACCCCCAAGCCATTCGCACATACCAACGGCTAAACGCCCCCAGTCGCGAAGCTCTCTTGTTATACTGCCAAGTATTAGCTTGGCAGGGCGACGTGGATAGCGCACAAGAAGCCCTTAAGCCGCTACTCTTTGCTGAAGACTTAGCATTACGAGGGCAAGCCCAGCTGCTACTTGGCAATATTTACCTTTGGAAAAACAACCCCACGCGTGCCATCGAAGTTTTAACGCCGTTACAGCAAAGTCCAACACCGGGCCTCAATCTAAACGAGGTCGATCGAGCATTAGCACGTGCTCGCAGCGGTCGCACCGAGGGCCTCAGTACTGCCGCACCTCCAGCCAGTATTACTCAAATAACACAACAAAAGCACCAAGCATTACTGCGTGCAGCGCAACAGCAGCAACAATCCAAAAACTTTGCCGCTGCGGCCACAGCCTACGATGCCTATCTCGCCAAAGAGCCTAATGACTTAAGTGCGCTGAAGCAGCTGGCTTACATCAATATTAAGCTTAATAGGTTAGATAAAGGGCTACAGCAATTTGCGACCTATGCCTACAAAACCTACACCGCCGACGCCCTCGCCGAACTGGCGCAAAACTATTTATGGGCTCAACGCACCCAAGACGCCTTACGCACCACACAAACAGGCTTGGCCCAATTCCCAGAGGATAAGCCGCTCTTGGCACTACAAGAAAAAGCACTGGCTCAGGGTAACCGCCTAACCGACCACGCCCACTCCGGCGACCAAGCCTTGCTTGAGCGCGCAAATGCCCTATATGCCGATAATGACTTTGAAGCCGCACGACCACTCTATGCCGATTATTTATCCCGCAACCCTACGCAGCTCTTAGCACGAGAGCGCTATGCCGACAGCCTAAGTTTTACCGGCGTCAGCGAGCTGGCGGCACCTGAATATTACTTTTTAATGCAAACGCCTCGTAATAGCCTGCGTATTCAATATCAATACGGCTACAACCTTGCATTAAACGAGAGCCCCATTGCCGCTCAAAAGGTGCTGTTGCCCCTTAAGCAAACGCTGGAAGACCTGCTTGCCAACGACCATATTCCACCGGAGGTCGAGCGCTTTTTGAGCCAATGGCAAAGCGACTGGCAAAGCCGAGACTTTAACCGTTACGCCAGCCACTACAGTGAGGCTATTCGCCAAAACGCGGCTTGGCAACAACACAAACAAGGTGTGTTTAGTCAGACGCAGCGTATAAAAGTAGATATCTCTCAAGTTCATGCCTCGGCTTTATCAAGCCCAACCAATACTCACCACTATCAGGTGAGCTTTTTACAGCACTACCGCGCTGATACGTTGCGCGACATCGGTGTTAAAACCCTCGACATCAGCTGTGACCGTGAAGGCTGCCTCATCAATGACGAACGCTGGCAAAAAGGAAACCAGAACACAGCCTACAACGCTAACGCCAGCCAAGCTCAAACAGAACAGCGTCAGTCCCTTTTAGTCTTAGTAAACGAGGCGCTAGAAAAGCTAAACCTGTCGGTGCACCAACCCAAACAAACCGACACAGTGATCAAGTCGATGTTTTTTAGCCCAGGTGTCAGCAAAATAGACGAGTCTGAGGCGTTGGTCTTGTCTGAGCTATATGGGACAGGTCAACGCCTGAGTGACCCACAAGTCACCTTTATGCAGCAAGACACCTACGCCTTGCTCAATAGCAGCAACGCCAAGCCCCAAGATCCAGAAAACGGCTTTAGAGCTTATGCAGGCAGCTTTGATCGACGAGGACACGCTGGCGTTAGACTGTTTAGCCACCAGCCATGGCAGCAATACTTTTATCGGGCATCAATACGTCCTCAACGCTTTAGCCATGACAATTGCAGCGAAAACTCGGTGAGCGCTCGATTTACACTGCAAGCACTGGATAACCCCGAAAGCTGGGAGTACGGTGGCAACCTTGGCTATGTAAATAACAGCCCCTACCTTTTGCCTTACGCAAGCTTATACACAAGCAATGACTTTCAGCTCACCTTCAGTGGTCGTCGCTTATTTCACGATCGCCCCAATTGTCGAACCTTGGTTTCTGACCTCGACCTTTACCGCGCAACCATCGAAAAGTACCAGCAACAACCTGACGGTGACCAGCTTTGGTACGCCGCCAGCCTCGATAAAATTACCGACGGTAACCTACAAGCCACGGGGCAATTTTGGTATGAGTTTTATCAGGGAGAGTGGTTAGAATGGGACTACCAGCTTTCTGCCAATGGCTGGTACATCACCAGCACAAAGCGCACTGACGACTACTTTAGCCCGAACTTTTACGACGCCAGTTACGCAGGCGTTGACGCTCATTACCCCCTCTCAGACACCCTCGCATTGACCACCAAAAGCCACCTTGGCGCCTCGCTCAAAGAGGAGGAATGGTTTTATTTAATGAACGTTGGTGTCAGCTACCAACTGGGTGAGCAATCGCAATTGCTCGCCTCATGCGAGATGTCTCAAGCGGTAGCAACTAACAGTAGCCCCGCCGCACCGGGTAGGGCCGGAGCACAACGCAATGAAGACGATGGCCGTAAACAAGGCTGTCGGGCCGAATGGGAGGTGCTCTGGTGAAGCAAGTCTTGGCCTTTTTGATGTTACTCATCGTCTTAGGTGTGACCGCAATTTTTTCGATTAACAGCCTTTATACGCTGGTAGTAACCATCGAAAACATCTTGGTGCAAATCGCGGCCACGCTGATTTTGCTTTTTACCTTGGTCATTACCCTGCGCTACCTCGCTTTAATGTTATTTTCGATTTTAAAAAACGTACAACGCAGCGTGGCCGAATACCCCAATTACGGCCCCTTATACCGCGTTTCGGTGATTGTTCCTGCCTACAACGAAGAGGTGGTGATAGAGCGCTCGGTGCTTTCCATTATGGAACAAACCTACAGCAACCTCGAAATTGTTGTGGTAGATGACGGCTCCAGCGACCGGACATATCAAGAAGCCAAACGCTTAGAAAACCACTTCGGCCACGCTGCCATCAAGGTGCTACGTAAACCCAATGGCGGCAAAGCCAATGCATTAAATTACGGAATAGAATACGCCACTGGCGATCTCATCATGGTGGTTGATGCCGACTCGAAGCTCTCGCCCGATGCAATTGAGCGCATGGTAAAGTACTTTATCGACGATAAAATCGCCGCCGTTGCGGGAAGTGTTTATGTGAGCAACCGAACCAACACACTCACCAAGTTGCAAGCGCTAGAATATATTCAAGGCCTAAACATGGTGAGGAATGGGCAAGCTTTTTTTCGTCTGGTGAATATTATTCCCGGCCCAATTGGCGTTTTTAGAAAGGACGCTATTTTAGAGTGCGGCGGCTATGACTCAGATACTTTCGCTGAAGATGCAGACTTAACAATGAAGCTCATCACCAAAGGCTATCGCATTGAATTCGAGCCTGAGGCATACGCCTATACCGAGGCCCCAGACAAACTACTCGACTTACTAAAACAGCGTTATCGTTGGACGCGAGGCATTTTGCAGTCCATATCGAAACACAAAAAAACGCTGTTACATGTACGGAGCAACCCCTCTATTTCGTTTGTAATGTGGTACATGCTGTTTGAGTCGATTTTCTGGCCCATCATGGACATTTCAGCCACATTATTTTTTTTATACGTATCTGCCACGTCTGGGACCAGCTCGTTTTTGGCCTATTGGTGGGTACTCTTTACCTTGCTAGATATTGCGGGTGCTCTTTACTGCGTCGTCACCACCAAAGAAAAGCTCTCATTGGTGTTTTACGCAATTTTTTATCGACTTTACTTCATTGGTATCATCAACATTGCCAAGTTGTTCGCCACCGTTGAAGAGTGGCTCAAAGTAGGCATGGAATGGGGCAAACTCGATCGCACGGGAGGAATCTGATGGATCTAATTGCATTGATGTCTATGGTTATCTTAGTGATAACCGTTTTAACCTTACTCTTTGGTGTATTTGCCTACTCGCTTTATAAAATGCGCGAGCGTAAAAAGAAGTCGCAACATCGGGTGACCTACGAGGAGAAGTTAAGTGAGCTCGATCGCGATTTCATCTTCTTCGAGAAGTAACCTCATGGCCAAAGCAAATCAGCGTAGTTGGGGCCAACGCCTGTACGGTGTCTTTATCGCCTTTTTCTTTATTGCGATTACTGGCGCCAGCGTGGGTGTGTCTTATCAGTTATTTACCAACTACTTTCCTACCACTGACGACGGCATATTGGGCATAGGCGGCGAACAGGCGCGTACGCCCGAGGTGTATATTTTGCGCTCCGAGCATACCATTCGTACCCTTCGGGACTTTGGCATGAGCGAAGCCAGTTACCTAGAGCGTCTCGATAAAGCCAAACAAACTCTGATAGCACTCGGTGCAACACCCGAAGTGATTAGCGAAGAACAGCTACGCGATCTACCTCAACAGACGGCACTCTTTGCCTTTGACGCCATTGGTTTAAGCGACCAAAGCGTCGCCAATATCCAACGTTTTATGGCTCGTGGTGGCTTTTTGATGTTTAACTACCACTTTGCCTACCACGGTGGCGAGCGCTATCGCGATCACCATGTCATTACCGACATCACCACACTCGCCCCTCCAAGTGACATCACCCACATCACTCCCGATGGGCCCATTTACCTCACCCCTAAGCTACTCTCGCCAATTAGCCAGCGAGTCTACCCCAAAGGCTATAAACTCGACCTAGAGCTCTATGACCCAGTCCCTGTTTTCACCTCCAGCTCCCTTGAGCCTTCGGGCCTACTCACAAACTGGGCTGTAACCAGTGGACTGAAAGTAAACACAGAGCTAGGACAACGTCAGCTGCTGCCTTCTGAAGCTGGCGGCTTGTGGTACGGTCGCTTTGGCAAAGGCAACTGGGTCTATACTAACTTGCCGTCTTATAGCTTACTCAGCAGTAACGACGCACAAACCCAGTTAGATCAACTACTTAACGGTATTTTAGATTACGCCACACAACCCTTAGTTGTGGCCAATTACCCTTATAAAGACGCCGACAAAGTAACCTTTGTGTCGCAAGATACAGAATACCGCTACGAGTCTTTTAGCCGTTTTATTGCCGCAGCAAACCAATACAAAATGCCTGTGACCGCTTTTTTGGTGGCAGACCTATCAGAGCAAAACCCACACCTTGTTAACGAAGCCGAACGCAGCCCCTATATCGAGCTTGGCTCGCACAGCTACACCCATAAAAAAATTGTTGGCACCAGCGATGACAACATTCGCAAAGAAACCGCCGGCGCAAAAGACCTTATCAACTCACTGACCGCCGACAAACAGGTACTCGGGTTTCGACCACCACGAGAAGAGCTCAACGACCGCATGTTGCAAGACTTGAGTAACTCGGGCCACCAATACGTGTTTGAAAAACGAAAGGACTTTCAGTACCCCACCATCGAAAATAGCGTACATGGCCTCTATACCATTCCGCGAAACGCCACCGACGATTACCAGTACCTCGTGATGCTCGATTGGGGGCCGGATAAGATATTGGAACGTATGAAAGCCGAAACCCAGCTTATTACCATGCTTAATGGTGTTTATGGGCTGAGTGTCCACACACATTTGATGTCTTACAAAGGCAATATCGCCGTTATCGAAAACTACTTTGACTATGTCAACTCACGCCCAGACCTTACGCCACTCTCAGGTGGTGACATCATTGAGCGAGTGAAAGACCTATCTGCGATTCGCTATCAAATAAGCAAAACCAGCCAAAACTATATCGTGAAAGTCATTAACAACAGCGACCGACAAATTAGAGACTTAAATTTTCGCGCCTATTGGTCCCAAGGTGCAGAGTTAAAAGATATTTCGTCAGAAATTATGCACTTTACGCCGGGTGTAAAACACAACCCGCTTCGCGGTTACAGCGATATTAGTCTTTCCAAGGTATCGCCTCGTTCTACGTTAACCATGATTTTGGCCTATCAGTAAACAGTCGTTGAACCAAACATTGCGACCCACTTTAGCCCGTAACCTAGGAAGTAAAAAATGAAGACTCAACGTTTAGGCCCAAGGTTACTGGCACTTTCTAGCTTCACGCTCACCTTGCTGCTCATAAGCCCTAGCACTTGGGCTAAGTCGCCGTTTTTACTGGGAGTAGGTGGTTACGAGCTTTGCCAACACTCACAAGGGGTGTCGATTTTTCCACCTGCGTGTAACGGCCAGCGCATTCCTATGCGCCAAGCCCTCGATAGCCACCTTCCGCAAGCCAATAGTGTTACCTTGTGGATTACTCGAGACTGGCAGGCCGACTGGTACGACCCTGCCGTTATTCAAACCGAATATATCAACAAAGACATTGAGCCTGTGTTTTTGTTTTATTGGTTTGCCGACGATATTTCACCTGAGTTCGTCACTGCCAACACAGATGCATACCGCAAAGACCTCACGCGATTTCTTCGCTACCTTGAAGGCATTCCCGGCCCTAAAAAAGTGATTTTTGATCCTGAATTTAATCAACAAGGAATCGAGTCTTGGCCCGAGTACAACGACTTTTTAATCGAAAATATGCGTCGTGCTAAAGCCGTCAAAGACACCCAAGTGAGCTTTTGTGTTGGTGACTTTGGCGTTTACTCCACCGTTAACGACACTCACAACTTTTCGACCTTTGACACAAGTATTCGTCGTGCGGCCAAGGTCGCAGACTTTATTAGCTTTCAAGAAATGCGCGCGATTACTCGTAACTCAGATAGCGATATTCGCCTCACACCAGAGCGCACCTTGGCTTTTGCACGCCACCTCCACCAAACCTATCAAAAACCCACCTACCTCACTTACCTTGCGATTTCGAGCATGGGCCCCAATGGCTTAGCTCGCCAAGGGGAGGTATTTCAGGGCTTTGCTGACCGATTAAGCCGCTTCCAAAACGAAGCGGGTCTCATTGGTTTCTCAGCGTTTCATTACACAGATATCCCCCACCATCAGGGCTACTTTGGCGACGCTGAGGCCTTTTTTGGTGTCGTTGATAAAAACGGACACCCAAAGCCTGCCCTCAAAGGCTTACAAAACATCGCAAAGGCGGCGGGCCTGTCATCCACGCACTAAAAACTACGAAAGCATACCCGCTAGGCCTTACCTGCCAGTGTTGACTTGAGGTATGCTATGCGTCTTTGTAAAAAGCGTCACCGCTGCCTTTAATCGCTGCTTCCCTGCGTTTGTTTATCATTCGCCACAGGTTAAACCAGCTATCGTTAAGCAGCGATGAGGGCTTTTAATACACTCGCGATGATGCGACAGAATTTGGTATCAAGGTTACGTACAAACCATCATGAACGAACAGTATCAGCCACAAGACATTGAATCTCAGGTCCAGAAGTATTGGGAAACAAACAACAGCTTTAAAGCGACAGAAGACGCCAGTAAAGAAAAGTTTTACTGCCTCTCTATGTTCCCTTACCCCAGTGGTCGTTTGCACATGGGTCACGTGCGTAACTACACCATTGGTGACGTAATTTCTCGCTACCAACGCATGCAAGGTAAAAACGTTCTTCAGCCAATGGGTTGGGACGCGTTTGGTCTACCTGCCGAAAACGCGGCGATTGATAACGGTGTAGCACCGGGTAAATGGACCTACGAAAACATCGCTTACATGCGTAATCAGCTTAAGCAAATGGGCTTTGGCTACGATTGGGAGCGTGAGCTTGCAACCTGTCACCCAGAGTACTACCGCTGGGAGCAATGGCTGTTTACCCGCCTACTGAAGAAGGGCATCGCTTACAAAAAAATGTCTGAAGTTAACTGGGACCCGGTTGACCAAACCATCCTTGCAAACGAGCAGGTTATTGATGGCAAAGGCTGGCGTTCAGGCGTACCGATTGAGCGTAAGAAAATCGCCCAATGGTTCCTTCGCACCTCTGACTACTCTGAAGAGTTACTCGACGGCATCGACACCCTCGAAGACTGGCCTTCAACTGTGCGTACCATGCAAACCAACTGGATTGGTCGCTCACAAGGTTTAGAGCTTAACTTCGACGTTGAAGGTTACGGCCCACTTGAGGTTTACACTACTCGTCCAGATACCCTAATGGGTGTGACCTATGTTGCTGTTGCGGCCGGTCACCCATTGGCGCAAAAAGCCGCCGAAACTAACCCAGCCGTGGCTGAGTTTATTGATGCGTGTAAAAACATCAAAGTCGCCGAAGCCGATATGGCGAAGATGGAGAAAAAAGGTGTTGCGCTAGGTATTGAAGCAACACACCCCATCACTGGCGAAAAAGTACCGGTATGGAGCGCCAACTTCGTATTAATGGATTACGGCTCGGGTGCTGTGATGGCCGTTCCTGGCCACGACCAACGCGACTGGGAGTTTGCAACTAAATACGGTCTAGAAATTAAGCAAGTTATTCGCCCTGTCGATGAGCGCGAAAGCTGCGACTTGAGCAAAGAAGCCTACACCGAAAAAGGCGTGCTCGTTAACTCGGGTCAATTTGACGACCTAGAGTTTGAACTTGCGTTCCAAGCCATCGGTAACGAAATTGAAAAACGTGGCCTTGGCCAGTTCACCACTAACTTCCGCTTGCGCGATTGGGGTGTTTCTCGTCAACGTTACTGGGGTACACCTATCCCTGTTATCTACTGTGAAGACTGTGGCACTGTGCCTGTACCAGACGACCAACTTCCAGTGGTTCTGCCTGATAACGTTGAATTCACTGGTAGCGGCTCGCCACTTGAAGCGGTTGAAGACTTTGTAAACTGTAGCTGCCCAAGCTGTGGTAAAGACGCTAAGCGCGAAACCGATACCTTTGATACCTTCTTTGAATCAAGCTGGTACTACGCACGTTATGCGAGCCGCTTCGCTAAAGACGCAATGCTTGACCCAGAAGCAGCTAACCACTGGTTGCCAGTAGACCAATACATTGGTGGTGTTGAACACGCGACCATGCACTTGCTTTACGCACGCTTCTTCCACAAGCTGATGCGCGACGAAGGTTTGGTAAGCTCAGACGAGCCGTTCAAGCGTTTGTTGTGTCAGGGCATGGTATTGGCTGAGTCTTACTACCGCACCGGCGAAAACGGCAAAGAAATTTGGATTGCGCCGAGCGAAGTCGAAACTGAAACAGACGACAAAGGCCGTGTGATCTCGGCTAAGCTCAAGTCTGATGGCCAGCCAGTACAAGCCGGCGGCGTGATCAAAATGTCTAAGTCAAAAGCCAACGGCATTGACCCACAACAAATGATCGACCGCTACGGTGCCGATACTGTCCGTTTGTTTATGATGTTTGCAGCGCCACCAGAGCAGTCACTTGAGTGGTCTGACTCTGCCATTGAAGGTACTTTGCGCTACATTCGTCGTTTGTGGAAGCTGGTATTCGACCACAGCCAAAACAGCGATGCGATCCCAGCGATTGATACCTCTTCACTGACCAAAGAGCAGGAAGACCTTCGCCGTAAGACACATGAAACCATCAAAAAGGTTACCGACGACATTGAGCGCCGCCAAACCTTTAACACAGCTATTGCTGCATTGATGGAACTGACCAATGCCACGTCTAAGTTTGTAGACGCAAGCCCACAAGGCCGTGCGATTACGCAAGAAGCATTGGTTGCAACGGTACACCTACTGTCGCCAATCATTCCTCACGTAACCCACGAAATGTGGCAAGCGCTTGGCCAAGAAAGCGCATTGCTAAATGCACCTTGGCCAACCCACGACGAAAGCGCACTTACTCGTGCGTCGTTGAGCTTGGTGGTTCAGGTGAACGGTAAAGTTCGTGCACAAATCGAAGTGCCTGCTGATGCAGACCAAGATATGATTTTGCACACCGCCCTAGCTGATGAAAATATTCAAAAGCACATGGACGGCAAAACCATCCGCAAAAAAATTGTGGTACCTGGTCGCCTCGTTAACATTGTAGTTAGCTAAGCAGCCTCATCGCGGCGACTCCCACAAGGGTCGCCGTTTGTTTTTCTGCGTAAAGAGATGTCAGCTATGACGCCATTGTTTCCCCTTAAAAAGCTGTGCTCACTTTGGACCGTCTGCCTTTTGTCACTAACCCTTGTGGCTTGCGGTGGCTTCCATTTGAGAGGCGCTGTGGACTTAGACCCAGCCAAACAGTCATTACAGCTGAGCTACGATAAAGACGTAAGCGACGGCTTGTTAGACTACAAACTGCGTCAGCGCTTGCAGCAGGGAAACATCGACTTGGCTAATGACGGTAATTACCGCATTCTCATCGAGTCGGTTGAAAACAAACGGGAATCTGTCACCTTTACCAGCGACGCTCGCGTAGGCGAATACACCCTAAGCTTGCGCGTAGCCTTCACACTGATGCGCAATAGCGACAAGTCTACTGACCGCTTTGTTGCACAAGCAGAGCGTATCTACAGCTACGACGCTGACGATCAAACCGCCAAAGACGAGCAAGCAGAACTGTTACGCCAAGAGCTCTACGACGCCGTTGTTAATCGGATTTACAGCTCCTACGTTCGTTTTGCACCTAAGCAATGAGTTTACGCCCCGACCAAATTAACCAAGTCCTTACGGACAAACTCAGCCCCGTCTACTTAGTCGCTGGCGACGAGCCCTTACTGTGTCTCGAAGCCATAGACCAGCTGCGTGCTCACTTTAAAGCCAAAGGCTTTACCGAGCGTGAAGTACTGAACGTCGATGCCAGCTTTAGCTGGGCTTACCTCTTGGAGTCCAGCCAAGCACTATCGCTATTTGGCGATAAAAAAATCATCGAACTACGCCTCGAAAACAGTCGCCCAGACAAACAGGCGAGTGCCATTTTAATCGAGTACTTATCCAACCCCTCGCCCGACAATATCTTGCTCATTAGTGCCACCAAACTAGAGTCAAAGCACAAAAAGTCGGCATGGTTTAAAGCGATTGAAAAGAACGGCCCCTTTATTGAAACTTGGCCAATTGAAGTAAACGCGTTGGGCCCTTGGATTAAACGCCGCGCTCAAAGTCGACAACTCAACCTCAGCAGTGATGCCATCGAGGTATTAAAAGATCGCATTGAGGGTAACCTACTCGCCGCTGCACAAGAAATTGAAAAGCTAGCTCTTATTGCCGACAACCAAAAGGTCGACGCTGACGACGTGTTAAATGCCGTGTCCGACAGCTCCCGTTACGATGTCTTTGGCCTTGTTGATGCTGCCATTCAGGGCAACCCCAAACGCTGCCAAAAGATTCTTAGCGTGTTAGCCGAAGACGGCACCGAGCCCAGTGTTTTACTCTGGTCGCTCTCCCGTGAAGTGCGCACGTTGTACGGTTTGTGTTTTGCACAAGAAACTGGTCAAAGTAGCGACAGCGTGTTTAGCCAATATCGCGTTTGGGGCAAGCGTAAAAACCTATTGGCCCGTGCACAACAGCGCTTTTCGTTACCACAGCTACAAGCTTTGCTAGCCGCCTGTGAACAAGCCGATTTAATGATTAAAGGCCAACAGCAAGGTAGCCCTTGGTTACAGTTGTCCACCATCGCTCTTACCCTCTCTGGCTACCCTTGCCTACCGCGTTAGCCACCCCCGTTCCACTCTGAACACATACATCCCCATTCAAAGCCGTCTTTGCACTGCGTCTCGCCTTCATTCAGGTATTCACTGAGCACTAAACCTGAATACTTTCACTTGTTGCGATGACCTGTTGTCACCGGCGTGCACGGATGCTCTCTACACCTGGCTCGAAAGCCCCTGCGTTTTTGCGCTCCCTCAGTTGCTACAACAAAGCCACAACTGATCAATTAATAACCAACCATAAAAACCCCGCGAAAACCTAAGCAGGGCGTGATTATCAAAAAACTTTACAATTAATACCCACAACTTTATCCACACTATTCGTGAATAAGTTAAAAACCATGGTGAGTGTACACTCGCTTTAGGTTTTGAATATAATTTTAAAAAGTGCTTGACTACAAATTATTTTGATAAATTTTATCCCCTGTTTAAAATTAACACTATCAAATAAAACCCTTATATATCAATAGCTTAAATATAATTCATCAATATATAAATATATTATAAACAAAATTATCCACAGTTTTTGTTTATAACAAAGTCTTGCCTTTCTAAGTTTAAAAGGCTAAGCCAACAGCAAGAATGCGTATTAAAGTCTATTTTTTAACCAAACACTCATGACAAACCGGTGAACTTATACACTTATTGAATGCTCAATTTACTAAAGCCAAAAGTGTCAACATCTATCTTCAACTTTTTAACGGTTAACTCAAAGGATAAACCGCCTAGCTCGCCGCAAAGCTCATTAGTTTAAAGCAACTCGCTTTGTGAACGCCGGTAGCGGGATAAAAAAGGAAAAGAACTCATGGCTCTAACCAACCACCCTCAAACTCCTAAATAAATTTTATACAGGCAGGTAGATTGGCCTAAAAAACTTAGATATATTGCAACAAGGTTTTTCATACTTAACGTAGCAAAGGAGCGCTTATGTTCAACCACCAACGCAGCTCCACCATCAACTAGCCTTCTGGGTTAAGCACTCTTCTTCAACACACAGCGCCGATGGGAGCTCAGAGAAGGGGACTCGATTAATTGAAACTCTCCCTCACTGTTATTTTCATTTCCGATAGTAAACGCTCGAACTTTTCGGTAAGCCTCTCCTAAAAACTAATTACAAGGAGTGATTAGAAGATGCCTAAAACACCTAAATTTTCCGATGCCATCGCCCTCGATGAAGTACTTTTTTTCAAGCTTTTAAGACACTCACTTTCTTTATCGATTAAAGAGAAAGCAGAGGTGTTGCACAAAATGCCAACTCTTTCACCCGAGCAAGTCTCAGGACTCTGCGACGTATTTGGCGAGGAGCGAGATAAATTTAAAAATCTAGCACCAAAGCACGCCGCAGACCTCGAATATTTATCTCAAAAGGCTGCGTCTGAATGGCAAATAGTTGCACAGGAATTTGAAATACCCGAGCTAGGCGACGGCTCTTCTGAATGCCTCAATCCAAGAAAAGAATGTGGTGTCTCAAACGAAGAACAAGTCGACCGTGATAATTATCGATTAGCCAGATCACTGTCCTCGCCCTCAGATGAAGACGAGGAGAAAGAGAGCCAAGAGCCCAGAGCCCTACAGCTAACACTTGAGGGCCTCGTCAGAACGCCTTATGAGATTATCGAAGAACTTAATACGACCGTAATAGGGCAGCAAGAAGCTAAAAAGCGCTTGGCTTCAGTTTTGTATTACAAATTGCGGGCACGGAACCGTTTATTAACCGATCCAGAGAACTCTGAGCATCTAATGCTGAGAGAAGAACCTATTTTAATGGCAGGCCCTACAGGTACAGGGAAATCACACTTAGTCAAAAGCGCGGCAAAAGCTGCAGACATCGATACTGTCATCACAGTAGACGCATCAACGGTCGTGCCCAGCGGCATTGTTGGCACCACGATTTCAGATATCGGTCGAATGATCTATGATCGCGTCGGCAGAAATCAGGAGCTGGCCGAACATGCAGTGGTGCACCTCGATGAGTTTGATAAGTTGCTGCTCAAAGAGTCCGGATTAAGCGGTGTTCTCAACGAATTCTTGATACTACTAGAGGGCAACGTGCCGCTGAGAATCGAACCCGATAAAAACGATAGCTACCGGTATCCCACAGAGCTTGATACACGGAATATGCTGTTTATTCTCAGCGGCTCGTTTGGCATTCACTTTGAGCGCCAACGCACAAAGTCAATCGGCTTTATTGAACAGCCGAAAGTAAAAGAGGAGTTAAACCAAAGTCAACTAAAAGACTTTGAACTGCCCGCCGAACTCCGAGGCCGAATCGGTCAAATAATCACTCTCGAGCCTTTAAGCGTTGACGCTTTGGTTAAGGTGTTTTATCAAAGCCCAACCTCACCACTTAAGAAGCTAAGTGCACAACTAGGCTTAGTTAACTGTGAGCTAGAGGTGAAAGAAAATGCCGTAATAGCCTTAGCAGAGCAAAGCTTAGAACAAGAGTTGGGGGCAAGGGGGCTCTTTCAGGCATTCAATAACTTACCCATCGTGCACCACATCCGCATGCAAGCACCAGAAGCCGAAAGGCAAATATTCGTTATTGAACGAGGGGATGTAACATAAGACACGCCCCCAAGGCACAAACATTGGGGGCAACAAAAGCAAAAATTTGCGAAGAGGGATTACTTAACCTCTTCGCCTTTTGCTTGTAGGTCGGCATGGTAAGAAGAGCGTACAAGCGGGCCACAAGCAGCGTGCTTAAAGCCAAGCTCTTTAGCAATACGAGTAAACTCATCAAACTCAGCAGGGGTTACAAAGCGCTCTACCTTAAGGTGGTTACGGCTCGGCTGTAGGTACTGACCAATAGTCAACATATCGACGTTGTGGGCACGAAGGTCTTTCATTACTTCAATGATTTCTTCGTTAGTTTCACCCAAGCCAACCATCAAACCCGACTTGGTACGAACCTCAGGGTTTTGCTCTTTGAATTTTTTCAACAGATCCAATGACCACTGGTAGTCAGAACCTGGACGCGCTTGCTTATATAGGCGAGGCACTGTTTCCATGTTGTGGTTAAGCACATCAGGAGGACAAGTGTTTAGCACCTCTAGGGCGATGTCCATACGTCCACGGAAGTCAGGAACCAGGGTTTCGATTTGCACGGTTGGCGACAATTCACGGGTTTCGCGAACACAGTTTACAAAGTGCTCAGCACCACCGTCGCGAAGGTCATCACGGTCAACCGACGTGATAACAACGTACTTGAGGCCCATATCCGCAATCGCTTCTGCGAGCTCACGCGGCTCATTTTCATCTAACGGGTTTGGACGACCGTGCGCCACATCACAGAAAGGACAACGACGAGTACAGATTTCGCCCATGATCATAAAGGTGGCGGTACCGTGGCTGAAACACTCGCCAAGGTTAGGGCAGCTTGCTTCTTCACATACAGAAGCCAGCTTGTGCTTACGCAGTTTATCTTTAATGCGTGTTACTTCGGCGCTGGAGCCCATTTTAACCCGTAGCCAATCGGGCTTACGTGGCATTTCGTCTTTTTCAGTAGGAATCACCTTAATCGGGATTCGGGCCACTTTATCAGCACCGCGAAGCTTTTCGCCTTGTTTGGCGCGTTTTGGAGATTCTACTGAATTTGACATGTTTTTAGTCTTCCAACGAATGTAACAAAGAGTGCGAAGTATAACCGATTTTTGTCTTTAAGTGGGCTAATAGGTCCCACTGGGTTACTTCAAAAGTAGCACTGCTATCGAGGGTGTGAACATCGACCATCGGCATACCGGCATAACCACAGGGGTTAATGCGCAAAAACGGCGTTAAGTCCATATCAACGTTTAACGCCAAACCATGGAAAGTGCAGCCACGACGAACGCGCAGGCCAAGCGAAGCGACTTTAGCATCCCCAACATAAACACCGGGTGCGTCGGGTTTAGCATAGGCATCAATGCCCCTTGCCTTTAGTAACTCGACGATGCTGTCTTCCATAATGCTGACCATTTCGCGCACGCCCAGCTTTTTACGACGAATATCAATTAATAGATACACCACTAATTGGCCGGGGCCGTGGTAAGTGACTTGGCCACCGCGGTCGACTTGTACGACAGGAATATCACCGGGCATTAGCAGGTGTTCTTCTTTACCTGCTTGGCCTTGGGTAAACACGGGCTCATGCTGAAGAAGCCATATTTCGTCTGGGGTATTTTCATCGCGACTTTGGGTGAAGTCTTTCATCCGCTGCCACGTCGAGTCGTAAGGTACGCAACCTAGGTCACGTACCACGACTTGGCTGAGGTCTAGCATTAAATCACCATATTCACTTGGCCCGTTGCTTTAAGGGCTTCATGAATATCCTTTAACTGAGCTTCACCCGTAGCGGTAATCGCAAAACGCACCGACTGAAAGGTGCCTTTGCTGCTGTCTTGCACGGAGACGGTGGCAAGGTCTAGGTCAGGTGCAAACTGTTGCACCACTTCAATTACAAGACCTTTAAAGCCATCGGATTTTCGACCCACCACTTTGATTGGGTAGTTTTCACATGGAAACTCAATTTTAGGTGGGTCTTGTGGGGTGTTCTCTGTCATTAGGTCTTGCCGTATTAACTAATTAGGTTGGTGAAAAACAGTAGCACTGCGTGCCATAGGCGCTTAAATAGCCCTGCGGGTTCGACGCTTTCTAGCGCCACGAGCGGTACTTCTTTAACGAGCTCGCCACCCAGCTGGATGCGCACTTTACCGTATTCTTGGCCTTTTTGAACCGGTGCTTTAATCACGCGGTCAATATCCATTACCGCTTCCATTTGCTCTGCCTGACCACGAGGAATAGTCACTGCCAGCGGCTCTGCTAGACCAAGCTGAATACCATCGGCAGTGCCCGCCCATACTTTGCTTTCGGTAAGGCTAACGCCAGCGTCATAGAGCTTGTGCGTACGGAAGTAACGGAATGCGTAAGCCAATAGCTTTTGGCTTTCTTGAGCACGAGCTTCTTCGCTACGTGTACCTAAAACCACCGAAATAACACGCATACCATCGCGCACAGCCGAAGCCACTAGACAGTAACCGGCCGCATCAGTGTGGCCGGTTTTCATACCGTCGACAGTTTTGTCGCGCCATAACAACTTGTTACGGTTTGGTTGGCGAATATCGTTGTAGGTAAAGTACTTTTCAGAATAGGTTTTGTAGCGGTCTGGGTAGTTTTGAATAATCGCACGCGCCAAAATTGCCATATCAAGGGCAGAAGACACATGACCTTCGTGAGGCAAGCCAGTGGCATTTTCGAAGTTGGTTTCCATCATACCCAACTCACGTGCGTGTTGGTTCATCAAACCCGCAAACGCCGCTTCGCTACCGGCCACATGCTCAGCCAGTGCCACTGAAGCATCGTTGCCCGACTGGATAATCATGCCTTTTACAAGGTCGGCCACTTTTACCTGCGTGCCTTCTTGAATAAACATACGAGAGCCCGGTGTACGCCACGCTTTTTCGCTGACGAGCACCAAGTCTTGTTCGCTAATGTTGCCTTTGTTTAGCTCGTAAGCCACCACATAGCTGGTCATTAGCTTAGTTAAGCTTGCCGGAGGAAAGCGTTCGCTGGCTTTGTGCTCAGCAATAATTTCACCGGTATCGGCATCCATAATAACGTAGGCCGTTGCCGCTACCCGAGGCGGTGCAGGAATCAAGGCTGCTGCCGAGGCTTGGATACTTGGCGCCATAAGGGTTAGTAGGACCATAAAGGCAGAAAATAGGCGTGATAAGTATTTTGTTCTCATAGTCAGGCTAAGGTTCCAAATGCTTAATTTTAAATCAGGGTTTATCGCACACACGACTTAAGTGGTAAGACTTTACTGAGGCTGGCTCGACAAGTCCACCACTCGGGCGCCACCAAAGCCCGCTTGGCTGAGCTGACGAATAAGCGCGCTGCTGTCCGTTGAGCTATTCAATGGCCCAAGCTGGACACGGTAGACCTTTTTACTGTTGAGGTAATATTCACGAATCACCCCATTCAGGCCCGTTAAGTTCACTGTCGAGACGGCCACTTGGCGAGCCACTGCTTCGCTGGAGTAGGCGCCCACTTGAATATATTGAGCAGCACCACTGCGATCTTGTACCGGAACACGACTTTGTGTCGCTGTTACGGCTGTGCTGGTTTTATTCCATGTACGCGGATCAATCGCTTCGACTTCTACCTGCGCTGTACCGCTTTTAAGCATATCTAGCTTAGCGGCCGCGGCGTAGGATAAGTCGATGATACGCCCCGGATGAAAAGGGCCGCGATCGTTTACACGCACAATCACTTTTTTTCCATTCGATAGGTTAGTCACTTGCACGTAGGTTGGTAGCGGCAACGACTTGTGAGCCGCTGTCATACCATACATATCGTACACCTCGCCGTTTGAGGTTTTGTGACCATGAAACTTTTTACCGTACCAAGAAGCACCGCCTCGCTCTTTGTAACCTAACGAAGAGGCCATGACCGAATAGGTTTTTCCCAACACTGTGTAGCGGCTTTTGTTGCCTCCACGACTCTTTGGTTCGACTTTGGGCACGGCATCTTTCACATGGGATACATCCACCGGTGCACTTGGCCCGTGGTCGTGCTTAATGGCGTAGCGAGAAGAATTAGAGCCACTGCTACTACACCCAGCAAGCAATGCAACGCAAAATAACAGACTGAGCCACTGAATGGGTTGGGTAAGCTGAATACCTGCCATCGGTTAAAGTCCTTTTTTTGCCTCAGCAATGGCCTGACTCAATTCGTACACGGCCATGGCGTAAAGTCGGCTGCGGTTATAACGAGTAATCACATAAAAATTAGGCAAACCAAAAACATGATGAACTTGGTCATCACGGGTTAAGGCCATCAGTGTCGCGGGCTGATCGCCACTCAGTGGAGCACTGGCAAGCACACCACGCTGTCGCCACTCTTTAAGTGTCACACTCGGCTTTAAGCTTTGATTCACCCACTCATCAGAAATCTCTACTTTTGCAGACACTGGGCTGACGACTGGTTGATTAAGCACCCAACCATGCTGTTTAAAATAGTTAGCTACGCTGGCAATGGCGTCGGTTTTACTTTCCCACAAGTTGCGTTTTCCGTCGCCATCAAAGTCCACCGCATAAGCTCGAAAGCTAGATGGTATAAACTGGCCGTAGCCCATGGCCCCTGCGTAAGAGCCTTTCAGAGAGAAAGGTGCGATACCCTCTTCTTGGGTCATGCGAACGTATTCGGCCAGCTGCTTGGTAAAAAACTCACTGCGCCGTGGGTAGTCAAAACCCAAGGTCGCCAATGCATCTACGACCCTAAAGCCCCCCATAATGCGACCATAGTGGGTTTCTACCCCAATAATTGCCACGATCATTTCGGCCGGCACACCAAACTCGGCCTGTGCTTTTTCTAGTGCGACTTGGTTTTCATTCCAAAAATTAACACCCCGCTCAATACGCTTGGGCGTCATAAAAATTTGACGATACTCACCCCAGTTCAGGCGCTTTTCGGCCGGTTTCGACATGAGATCTAAAATGCGTTGTTGCGGCTTTGCCTCAGCAATTAAACCTGTGAGCATGGCTTCGTCATAACCTTCGGCCACCATTTGAGCGATAAAGGCTTTTGCATTGGGGTGGCTTGTATAATCTGCGCTCGCCTTCAAGGGTGACTTATCATCAGCCAACACAAGCGAAGCATTAAAGCCCATCAAAGCCGTTGCCGATAGGCAGGCAAACCATTGTAGTAACCTTGGTTTCTTCATGATTTTCGTCCCTTTGTTGCGCTCAGTTATTATTGTCATCGCTATTTCGCCGCCATGGTTTTGTCGGCACTCATAGCCATCATTACCCCAAAGCCCGCAAGCAAGGTAACCACCGATGTACCGCCATAACTCACCATAGGTAGAGGCACGCCTACAACGGGTAGTACGCCACTCACCATGCCCATGTTGACGACCACGTAAACAAAAAAGGTAAGGATAATGGAGCCAGAGGCTAATCGACCAAAACTATGGCGTGTGCTCGCGGCCAAGTAAAGGCCACGGCCAATAATGCAGGCATAAAGTAACATCAAAAAGAGCACACCCAACAAGCCGAGTTCTTCTGCAATGACGGCGATAATAAAGTCCGTATGGGACTCGGGCAAAAAGTCGAGCTGCGACTGAGTCCCGGTTAACCAGCCTTTACCTGACACGCCACCCGAGCCAATGGCGGTTTTTGACTGAATAATATTCCAACCGCTACCCAGTGGGTCTTTTTCTGGCTCAAGGAACGTCAGTACCCGCTGTTTTTGATATTCTGCCATGGTCATCCAAAGTAATGGCAAGGCCGCTAACGCAGCCCCCAATGACATAAAAATCCATCGCCACTGAATGCCCGAAAAGAGCAGTACAAAAATACCGGACGCGCCAATCAGTAGCGAGGTACCCAAGTCCGGCTGTTGCTTAATCATTAAGGTAGGAATGGCCACAAGAACGAGGGCAACGGCAATATCCACTAGGCGAGGTGGCAAGGGTTTTCGAGCCAGATAAAAGGCCACCATGATAGGAAGTGCCAACTTCATAAACTCAGATGGCTGAATCCGAAAACCAGGTAACTGCAGCCAACGCGTCGCACCCTTTGCACCGACGCCAAATAGCAGCACACAAGCCAACATCACCAGCATGCCCACATACACCAGCGGAATCCAGCGACCAATGAACGCCGGCCTAAACTGCGCCAAAATGATTAATGCGACAAAGCCGACAGAAATTCGGATGCCCTGACGCACCACCGCCCCCATATCTTGGCCAGATGCACTAAATTGCACGAATAAACCAAAACCACACAGCAAAAGCAGTAGCAATAGCAGCGGAGCGTCGAGGTGGGTATAGCTCCACAAACTTGGCTTGCGACGAAAGGCCTCAACGGCGCTGGGCATACTCCGTTGATATTCAGTCATGGTGGTGTCTCGTATTGCTATCTGTCACGGCTGCCAACAGTGGTGTTTCTTCGATGGTTGGCTCTACTCCCAGTAGGTAAGCATCCATCACTTGGCGGGCAATCGGTGCTGCCGTAGACGAACCACCACCGCCGTTTTCAACAATCACTGCTACGGCAATTTGTGGATCATCCACTGGCGCAAAGGCGACAAATAAGGCGTGGTCGCGGTGACGCTCATCCAAAGCCTCGGCGTCGTATTCTTCGTCCTGCTTAATACCCACAACCTGCGCCGTACCTGTTTTACCAGCAATTTGATAAGGCGCACTTAGGCCGACTTTACGTGCCGTCCCTTGAGGGCCGTGGACCACATCGACCATACCTTTGATAATAATATCCCAATATTCTGGGTGGTTTAGCTCAACGTCTTTTGGCTTCTCGTAAGCGTATTCAATATCAATAGGCTTAAGCTCTGAGGTCGCGGCCAATGCTGGGTTTTCGGAGTCTTGGTGAGTAACCACCTCACCCGTAACCATATGTGGCTGCACCCACTTACCGCGATTAGCAATCACCGCAGTGGCAGTGGCCAACTGCAATGGAGTGGTCACCATAAAGCCCTGACCAATGCTCATATTGAGTGAATCGCCGGGGTACCAAGAGCGCCCACGGACATTACGCTTCCACTCCTTAGATGGAAGAATGCCTCGGGTAGCTTCAGGTAGTCCGATACTTGGGTCTTTACCAAAGCCAAAACGACCGAGATAGTCGGCCATTGGGTCTGGCCCCATGCGGTTGGCCACATTGTAAAACCAAGTATCACAGGACTGTGCAAGGGCAAGGTTAAGGCCTACGGTGCCATGGCCAGTTCGTTTCCAGTCACGATACTTTCGCCCACCTTCGGTCAAGGTAAACCAACCTGGGTCGCGCACCTTAAAGCTCGGCTTAACCGTACCACTATCAATGGCGGCCAAAGCCACTATCGGTTTAATGGTTGAGCCCGGAGGATAACGTCCTCGCAAGGCTCGGTTAAACAAAGGTAAGTCTGGTGAGTCTTTTAAGGCGTTGTAGTCTTTAGAGGAGATACCCGTCACAAACTGGTTGGGGTCATACCCTGGGGTCGATACTAACGCCAAAATACCACCGTCTTTTGGGTCGATAGCCACGATAGAAGCACGGCGGCCTTCGAGTAATTTCTCAGAGGCGCGCTGCAAGTCCATATCTAAGGTGAGCTGCAGGTTTTTTCCCGGCTCTGGCTGCTTACTTTCAAGCACTCGCATTACGCGACCACGTGCATTCACCTCCACCTTTTGATAACCCACTTTTCCGTGTAGTTGGCTTTCAAAGTACTTTTCGACGCCAAGCTTGCCGACATAGTGAGTTGCCGCATACTCGTCTTTATCAAGGCGTTGCGCTTCGCTGTCGTTTATACGACCCACATAACCCAAGGCATGCACCAAGGTTTCGCCATGAGGGTAATAACGGGTTAAGTCAGCCTCGACAGAGACACCCGGTAAACGGTGGTAGTTTACAGACAGCAGGGCAATTTCTTCGTCGGTGAGTCTAAACTTTAGCGGTACCGTTGAGTGGGGGCGACGACGCTGATCGAGACGTTTGTAAAAACGTTCGATATCACTCTCGCTTAGCTCGATCAGTTGACCAATTTCAGCGAGGGCTTCATCGATGTTACCCGCTTCTTCTTTAAGCAGGGTCAAACGAAAAGTCGGCTGGTTGTCGGCCAGCAGTTGGCCGTTGCGGTCAAACAGGAGACCCCGTGTGGGGGCCACTGGCTGATATTGAATGCGGTTATCTTCAGAAAGGGCTGCATAGCGGTCATGCTCGACCACTTGCAAGTAATAGTAGCGCGCAAAAATCAGCGCGAGCACCACAAAAACCAGTGCTCCCGCGACCAATGAACGGGCCACAAACGTGCGTTGCTCTTGTGAGTGTGGCTTAAAATCGGCCGAATTCATTCACTACCTATTACTTATGGTACGGATGCCCTGCCAAGATGGTATGAGCACGGTAAAGCTGTTCGGCCAAAATAACGCGAACAAACGGGTGCGGCAATGTTAAGGCCGACAACGACCACTTCACATCAGCCTGTGCGCTGCATCGCGGGTCTAAGCCATCAGGGCCGCCCACCAGCAAACTCACGTTATGACCATCCATGCGCCAGTCAGCCAAGGTATCGGCCAACTTTTCAGTGGACCAAGACTTACCCAACACCTCAAGCGCAATCACTCGGTCACCTTTGCCAATGGCAGCAAGCATCGCATCGCCTTCTTGCGCCATGGCACGAGCCGTATCGGCATTTTTACCACGATGGCCCAAAGGAATTTCAACAAGCTCCAGCGCCATATCACTTGGAAGGCGCTTTTTGTATTCGTTGAATCCGTCGGTCACCCATGCGGGCATCTTACTGCCGACGGCAATTAAGCGGATCTTCAAGCGCTGTACCCAGACTCAGTATCCATAGACCACAAACGCTCTAAGTCGTAGAAGGTACGCGCGTCTTGCATCATCACATGCACGACCACATCACCGATATCCACAAGTACCCAATCAGCCGACTTTTGTCCTTCAACACCAATCGGTTGTAGGCCTGCTTCTTTTACTTTTTCGATGATTTCTTGTGCCACTGAAGCCACGTGACGACGTGACGTACCTGTCGCAATCACCATGTAATCGGTCACAGTGGATTTTTGCGCCACGTCCAGCACCGTTAGGTCACGGGCTTTCATGTCTTCTAGGGTAAGTTGGACTAACTCAAGTAATTCTTTTGTTTGCATATGCTCTAATCTGTGTTGATTTCAGCCAAGGGTAATCAGCTCGCCCTTTACGCTGGGGACACACCATACAGTTGGTGTGTATAAATATAGTTAATAACCGGCGATGGCAGCCACTTTTTTAACTGCTCATTCGCGGCTTCATCACCTTGACTTGCCGCCGCCAAGGCCTGGCGAATACTCGTTGCCGAAATGTCTTGTGCAGTGTCGGCACTCACGTAAACCTTGCCGCACGGCAGGCTTTGCAAGGCCTCAACGTTGTCGCACACATGGTGGTTAAACCACTCAGCAGACGCCTCCGGCAGGCTGCCACTATAGTGGGGGCGGGCACACACAAATAAATGGCAATACCCCAAAAACTCTTGCCAGCCACGCCAAGTGTGCAGTGTCATCAACGAATCCATGCCCATCACCATCACCAAAGGCACTTGGGCGCCCACTTGTTGTCGCAGACGCTTAAGCGAAGTAAGAGTGTAGGATGGCTCCGATGAGAGCACTTCAGATGCATCGACTAGCAGTTTGCTTTGATCGGCTAACGCCAACTCAACCATGGCTAAACGTTGCTGAGCAGTTCGCCCCGCCACCTTGCGATGAACCGGCTGCCCGGATGGCATCAACGCAACCTGCTCAAAGCCCAAAGTGTGCCGAGCATGCTCGGCCATGGCGAGGTGGCCCTTATGAATCGGGTCAAAAGTGCCACCTAAAAACGCATAACCTTGGGTTTCAGCAAGAATCACTGACGAATGTGCCCATCACCCAACACCACATATTTTTGTGATGTAAGGCCATCAAGCCCTACTGGGCCACGGGCATGAATTTTGTCGGTAGAGATACCAATTTCGGCACCCAAACCGTATTCAAAACCGTCAGCAAAGCGAGTCGACGCGTTAACCATCACCGACGAAGAGTCCACTTCGCGCAAGAAAGCACGTGCGCGAGTGTAGTTCTCGGTAATGATGCTGTCAGTATGATGAGAGCCATACTGGTTGATATGTGCAATTGCATCATCCATGGTATCAACAATTTTTACCGCCAACACAGGTGCAAGGTACTCTGTTGACCAATCTTCATCGGTTGCAGCAATTGCATCATCGGGGATCAAAGCTAGAGTTCGCTCACAGGCACGTAGTTCAACCCCTTTAGCTGAGTAGGCAGAAACGAGTTGCGGCAATACTTCTTCTGCTTTTTCAGCGTGAATCAGTAAGGTCTCCATCGTATTACAAGTGCCGTAGCGATGAGTTTTGGCGTTAACTGCCACATTTACAGCTTTAACCGTGTCGGCGTACTTATCGATAAATACATGACAAATACCGTCTAGGTGTTTAATCACCGTCACTTTGGCATCGCGGCTGATTCGCTCAATCAACCCTTTGCCGCCACGAGGCACAATCACATCAACGTATTCTGGCATGGTAATAAGCTCACCTACCGCTGCACGATCTGTGGTTTCGACCACCTGTACTGCGTCTGTAGGCAAACCAGCCGCTTTAAGACCTTGAAGAATACACTTGGCCACCGCTTGGTTAGAGTGAATCGCCTCTGAACCACCGCGTAAAATGGTCGCATTACCTGATTTAAGGCAAAGGCTAGCAGCCTCAACCGTCACATTTGGACGCGACTCGTAGATAATGCCAATTACACCAAGCGGCACGCGCATTTTACCCACCTGAATGCCCGAAGGTAGGTACTTCATGTCGGTAATTTCGGCCACAGGGTCAGGCAAGCTCGCCACTTGACGCAAGCCTTCGATCATAGTGTCGATTTGTTTGGGGGTTAGGGCCAGACGGTCAACCATAGCGGGCTCTAAACCACGCTCACGTGCTGCAGCTAAATCTTGCTCGTTAGCCGCTTTTAATTCATCACGCGCGCTATCAATGGCTTCGGCCATTGCCAGCAAGGCTTTGTTTTTTTGTTTAGTATCGGCTTTTGCAATAAGCCGAGAGGCTGCACGTGCCTTTTGGCCCAATGCCGCCATATATTCTACAACCGTCATGACATACCCTAATTGATGAGCGATAAGGACGGGCATTATACCCTATGGTGCACCCGTAACGGTAATGAAACCCTCTATGAACGTTTAACTGAGTGGTGTTAGTCACTTACGTTGGCTCAACTCCCTGCACGAATACCTAACCGAGTGCTCACATTGGCTAGATTTGTACTATGCTGAGATGAAGCCAACACGTTTGCCTGATACCATGCACCCTGCCTATTCGTAACATTGCTCAACACCGGATGTAAGAGCCTTTTATCAACGCTGTTTTGGCCTTTTAATAGTTCTTGTTGTGTATCGAGCCCTGCTGTGACTTCAATTAAACGATTTCGTAAAACCCATTCACTGGTTGCGACCCTACTGATGGTCATTATTGCGTTTTTGCTAATCGCTATGGTGACCTTTTACTTTGCCGTAACAACCCAAGCCAAACGCGATGCGACCTTTTTGGCAGTAGACTCCGCTCGGCACTCAGCACTGGTTATTCGGCCCATGGTCGCAGCAAAAGACTGGACCAGTATCAGTGTGATTTTTAATGACCTGATTTCGAGCCCTTTTTTATCGGGTATTGAGCTACTCTCTCCCGCAGGTGACTCACTCGTAAAGGCAGGTAACTCAGTAAGCGATACCCAATACCAGCTGCCACTGTCGTTCCAATCGCAGCCCTTAGGCACACTTGCGCTTTCGATTGACACCCAATACAGCCAAAAACAGCTATTGCGGTTATTAATGCTCGCCATGGCAATGACGCTAGCCGCCCTAGCGGCACTGCTTTATGTCGCAGCCTTAGCATCGCGAAAGCAGTCCATAGCCTTGCAGTCGTTACAAAATCAGTTAGACGATGTGTTACAAAGTAGCCCTCCATATGCCGAGCCAGTCGCCCCGCAGACTCCTGCGCCCGCTCGCCAGCACACTGAGACTATTCAAGCTCAACATAGTATGAGCACCGAGAGCCCAGCTGAGCTTCAGAGCTTAACCGAGCTTTCACCGGATGAACTCTTAGGTCCATTAAGCGAAGAGGCAGCTGGTGAAGATATCACCACAGCTGCTTCGCAAAATAACAACGCCCCTGCCACTGATCTGCCACAAAGCGATACAGATCGACCACAAGAAAGCCTGTCGGGTTATAGCTTTGATGCGCAAATGGATCAAATACTCCCCGAAGAACAAGCCTTGTATTTGCTGTATATCGATCCGCTCTCAGGTCATGCTAACTACCTAGAAGACGATGAGCGCGAACAACGCTTGAGCAATTACCAAGGTATCGCTCAAAAAGTAGCTCAGTCTTATCAAACACAGCTAAACACCCTTGAAGAAGGTGGTTTTGTGATGGCGTTTAAAGCCAATGAAAAGGGCACTCAAGGTATTGACGCCATTTGTGCGGCACTTACTTTCACCCTCACCATGAAGGCAGTTAACAAAGCGCTCATCTCTAAAATGTCGCCTGTTTTAAATGTGCGTATCGCGCTTGTTCGTGGCACTGAGGCAAGGCCAAAATCGCTACTGGATGAGGCTAAATACCTCACTCGCCATACCGAAAGTAACGAGCTGATTAGCCATACCGCATTGACCGAGGTGCCTTTTATTCAAGACACGGTATTAACCGGCGCCAAGCTTCGCCGAGCCGAAGAAGATAAGGTAGAAATTTTAGGTATTGAGGCTAAGAAGCAAGCTCTATTTGAAGCGCAAGCCCAACAGCTTTGCACCATTAGGTAATCTCGGAGGGATAAAAACAAAGGCGCTATATTCGTACCGCGCCTTTGCCCTGTTTTTTAACGTGATACATCTGCTGGTCCGCCTTGCGCAGAAGCGCGTTGAGGTTATCACCATGCTGAGGCCCTAATGCCCCACCTACCGAGCAACTTAAACGCAGCGCTGTTCCGGCCACCTCAAAGGGCTCATTGAGCGCTTGGGTAAGCCTTGCTGCCAAGATATCCGCGACAGTTTGCGCCACAATGCCCACGGTGACAATCACAAACTCGTCGCCACCTAAACGACCAATAAAATCCCCTTCCCGTAAGCAAGCGGCCATCCGCCTCGCCACTTCAACGAGTACCTTATCGCCTACCTCATGGCCATAGGTGTCGTTCACTTGTTTAAAGTCGTCCACATCAACAAATAACACCACCACATGCTCTCGCCCAGAGCGCACTCGGTCAAACACCGGCTCAGTGATATCAAAGACGCCTTTTCGGTTGTAAATTTGCGTCATTGGGCAAGTGGTCGCTAGCTTTTGATACTCTGCTTTTTCGGCCGCGATAGAACCTCGCGCTTTTTTCACTTCGTCGAGCTTTTGCTGGCTAGCGCGGTGTTTTAAAAACAAGGTGACTAAACGATCGCACAGGGCCACTTGGCGTAAAGCAAGCAGTAGAAAGAGAGGAACCAGTATCACAACCAGCCAGAGAGAAGTACTTATTTGCCGCAGTGCACTCCCAAGTGCTAACTGACGCAACTCCGACTGCTTTACGAAAAAAGCCTCGGACTGCTGCTGATAGCTTTGGGCTAACGATAAAACTTCTCGGATAGTTAAACGCTGACTGAGTTGCTCTGAGGCTCGATGGAGCAGCATCTGATCTATGGCACCGTTTAGATGGGCTAACGCGGAACGCTCTTCCTGAATAAGATCGTAGGCTTGATAGGCCGTGATAGAGACACTGACCTGTGCCGCAGCGTTATAAAAAACCTCATAAACCCGTTCACCTCTCACAGAACGAGCAGGCGCTGAATCGCTAGGCTTAGGATATGTAGAACTAACAGGGGAAACCTGGGCAAGGCCGTTGAGTTGCTCGTGAAGTTGACGACTTGCAAATTGCTGTTGCGCTAAACGCTGATTGCCTTGCTGAAGGGTAACGATTTGGTAGAACACACTGCTCCACCAGAGAATACACAAAAACAGCAGCAAGCCCCCGCCAATAAATGCTCGCCGCTTGTAGCGCTGATTGATTAACTGCTCTTCCATGTACAGCTCTCAGTAATGCCCTTAGGGGCCTGCCGCTCGGGCAGTTGATAAGTCGCGATTTACTTTTAACGTTACTGCTAATCCCTTAGTACCACAAATAATATATCAGCCGCCCGCAGGCGGCTCACTACATAAACCTATAATGCCTGATCAAGGGCAAACTAAGGTTAACCCGCCTCGCTGCTCAGCACTTCTAGGCTATCAACGCGCTGATAACCACGTGGCAACTTACCACCCCGGCGGCCTCGTTCACCCATGTAATGCTCTAAATCAGCACCTTTGAGCTTCAAATGCTGCTTACCTGAGTTAACCACAAGGGTGTCCGATGCAGACAAGCAGGCCATGGCAATCACCACTTCATCCCTTGCTGCTGCGACATCGGCAGGAATATTAAGCATCTTATTGCCTTTACCTCGTGCTAGCTGCGGTAAGTCTTGGGTTGCAAAAATAAGCAATCGACCTTGCGAAGAAACCACGGCTAAGTAGCTGCTTTCTTCTACCGAGATAGGTAAAGGCGTGAGCATTTTGGCATTTCTAGGCAAGGTTAGAACGGCTTTACCGTTTTTGGTTTTGGAACAAAGATCGGCAATTTTAGTAACAAAACCATAGCCAGCATCACTCGCTAGCAACACTTGTTGGCTGTCTTTACCTGTGGTGACCGCATCGATTGTGGCGCCTTTCGGTAAGGTAATTCGGCCGGTAATAGGCTCACCTTGACCTCGCGCCGACGGCAACAGGTGTGTTTCGATGGTATAACCTCGACCTTGAGTATCAAACACCAGCGTTGGCTGATTATTTTTACCCTTACAAGCCAACTTAAAAGCATCGCCCGACTTGTAGTTTAAACCTTCTGGATCAATATCATGGCCCTTGGCCGCACGAATCCAACCTTGCTTAGAAATCACCACAGTCACTGGGTCAGATGTGAGTAAGTCTTTTTCGCTAAAGGCCTGCGCTTCGCCACGCTCAACAATCGGTGAACGACGCTCATCACCAAACTTCTCCATGTCTTCGGTGATTTCTTGCTTAATCAGCTTACGCATTTGCGCTGGGCTACCCAGAGTTTTTTCTAGGCGTTTGCGCTCGGCTTCTAGCTCATCTTGCTCGCCTTTAATTTTAAACTCTTCGAGCTTCGCCAAGTGGCGCAATTTAAGGTCAAGAATGGCATTGGCTTGAATATCCGTTAAACCAAAGCGATTCATCAGCTCTTGTTTAGGGTCGTCTTCTTCACGAATAATCGCAATCACTTCGTCGATATTCAGATAGGCTGTCATTAAGCCTTCTAAAATATGCAAACGATCAAGCACTTTATCTAAACGGAACTGCAAGCGCTTGCGCACAATCTCTGTTCGCCACTCTAACCATTCCATCAAGATCTGTTTTAGCGCCTTAACTTGCGGGCGACCATCCACGCCAATCATGTTGAAGTTCACGCGATAGGTGCGCTCTAAGTCAGTCGAGGCGAACAAGTGCGCCATTAACTGCTCAACATCTACTCGATTTGAACGAGGAATAATGACAAGGCGTGTTGGGTTTTCGTGGTCAGACTCGTCACGTAAGTCAGTGACCATCGGCAGCTTTTTCTGCTGCATTTGCTGAGCAATTTGCTCCAGAATTTTTGCACCCGAGGTATGGTACGGCAGTGCCGTAATCACGATATCGCCGTCTTGCATTTCATAGACCGCACGCATACGAATCGAGCCTTTGCCCGTTTCGTACATTTTTTTGATATCGGATTTAGGCGTAATCACTTCTGCCGATGTGGGTAAGTCTGGGCCTTGGATAAACTCCATCACATCAACGGCATCCACCGTTTTGTAGTTATCCAGCAAAGCAACACACGCTTGACCAACTTCAACCAAGTTGTGGGGCAAAATATCCGTCGCCATACCTACGGCAATACCGGTACCGCCGTTAAGTAATACGTTAGGTAAGCGCGCAGGCAACACCGCAGGCTCATTAATGGTGCCGTCAAAGTTGGGAATCCACTCGACAGTACCTTGGCTGACTTCACGCAATAACACCTGTGAATAAGCAGCAAGACGCGCCTCGGTGTAACGCATAGCGGCGAAGGATTTCGGGTCGTCCGAAGAACCCCAGTTACCTTGACCATCAACTAACGGGTAGCGATAACTAAATGGCTGTGCCATGAGCACCATGGCTTCGTAACAGGCAGAATCGCCATGGGGGTGGAACTTACCAAGCACGTCACCCACGGTACGAGCCGACTTTTTAAACTTAGCCGTGGCACTCAGCCCTAGCTCAGACATAGCGTAAACGATACGGCGCTGTACCGGCTTCATACCGTCACCAATGTGCGGTAGCGCGCGGTCCAAAATTACGTACATGGAGTAGTCGAGGTAAGCCTTTTCTGTAAAGGTTTTTAAGGCTAGACGCTCTGTTCCTTCAACTACTGGCGTTTGATTCGTCATCGACGTTCTTCTCTTTTCAAAACAGGGTGACTAACTTAACCAATGTCTGCCAAGTTACCTTTGTCTTCTAACCATGCTTTGCGGTCAGAAGCGCGCTTTTTCGCTAGCAGCATATCCATGGCCTCATGGGTGCCATCGCCATCATCTACCATGAGTTGTACAAGGCGGCGGGTGTCTTTCGCCATGGTGGTTTCGCGAAGCTGCAGTGGGTTCATCTCACCCAAGCCCTTAAAGCGCTGAACATTAATCTTGGCGTTTTTACGCTCACTTTGAGCGCGCGCCACAATGGCGTCTTTTTCTGGGTCATCCAGTGCATAAAACACTTCTTTTGCCACGTCGATCCGATACAGCGGAGGCATCGCCACAAATACATGCCCTGCGGCCACCAGCGGCCTAAAGTGGCGAACAAACAAGGCACAAAGCAAGGTAGCAATGTGCAAACCGTCGGAGTCAGCATCGGCCAAGATACATACTTTGCCGTAACGCAGGCCGGTTAAATCATCCGAGCCGGGTTCAACACCAATAGCCACGGAGATATCGTGGATTTCTTGTGAGGCCAAAATGTCTGCTGAGTCGACTTCCCATGTGTTTAGGATTTTACCGCGCAACGGCATGATCGCTTGGCATTCACGGTCGCGCGCCTGTTTTGCCGAACCACCCGCCGAGTCCCCTTCCACCAGGAACAACTCGCCTGCTAACACATCAGAGCCTGAACAGTCGGCTAACTTGCCCGGTAAGGCCGGGCCTTGGGTCACTTTTTTGCGCACAACTTTTTTGCTGTTGCGCTGTCGACGCTGTGCGTTGGCAATCACCCAATGGGCAATTTGCTCGCCTTCTTCAACGTGTTTGTTTAACCACAGCGAAAAGGCATCTTTTACCGCGCTCGAAATAAAGCTGGCGATATGGCGCGACGATAGGCGCTCTTTAACCTGACCGGCAAATTGCGGATCATGCATTTTTGCTGAGAGCACATAAGCACAACGCTCCCAAATATCGTCCGCACTCAGTTTTACACCTCGTGGCAGCAAGTTGCGGAAGTCACAAAACTCACGCATGGCATCCAGCAAACCCGAACGCAGCCCATTCACGTGGGTACCACCTTGTGCTGTTGGAATCAGGTTAACGTAGCTTTCGCAGGTCAACTCGCCGCCTTCGGGTAGCCATTGTACGGCCCACTCAACTGCATCTTGCTCACCTTTAAACTCGCCATAAATAGGCGCAGCGGGGTAAGTTTCGAACACTTGGGTGGTGCCTTTTAGATAGGCAACAATGCCGTCATCGTAAAACCACTCGTGCTTTTCTGGCTTGGCACCGGTTTCGTCGGTAAAGATAACTTTAAGCCCGGGGCAGAGTACCGCTTTAGCACGCAACACGTGAATCATGCGGCTGACACTGTACTTGTGGGTATCAAAGTATTTAGGGTCTGCTAAAAATCGCACCAAGGTGCCGGTATTGCGCTTACCACAGGTACCAATTTGTTCTAAGTCGGATACCTTTTCACCATCGGCAAAAACAATTTTATGGACGATGCCATCGCGCTTAATTTCGACTTCAAGCAGCTTAGAAAGGGCGTTAACAACAGAGACACCCACACCGTGCAAACCACCCGAAAAAGCGTAGTTGTCGCTATTAAACTTACCGCCGGCATGCAGTCGCGTTAAAATCAGCTCAACGCCACTGACGCCTTCTTCTGGGTGAATATCCACCGGCATACCGCGGCCGTTATCTTGCACGCTAATGGATTGATCTTTGTGCAAAGTCACCTGTATCTGCGTGGCGTGCCCTGCCAATGCTTCATCAACCGAGTTATCGATGACCTCTTGTGCGAGGTGGTTAGGGCGATCGGTTTCGGTGTACATACCCGGCCGGCGTTGAACCGGCTCTAAGCCACTTAATACCTCAATGGCATCTGCGGTATATTGCTTACTCATTGCAATCTTCCTAAGGCAAGCCGCACCAAGGCGCGACATCAAACTATATTGGGCACGGAGTTGACCGCGCAAAATTCATTTTTAAACTGGCTTATCTAGTCCATTAAGGCGCGTCATCAATAAAAGCAAATATCTCGCCATAATAACGCTCAAACCCATCAAAACTGTGGTTACCACCCTGCTCTACCACTAAACGTGCCTGTTTAAATTTAGCCGCTGCTTGGCGATAGTCGAGGGTTTCATCCAAGGTTTGTAACAATACAAAGTACCGTGACACATCCTTTAGCACACTACAGTCTAGTGAGATAAGTTGCTGTAAGTGTTCACGGGTTAAACAATAGGTTTCGGCCGTGTAGATGTTTTCATTATCTCCCAGCCAATCTGCAAGCAGCTCATAGGGCTTAACCGCAGGGTTCACTAACACGGCTTTGAGCTGATTATAGTGCTCGACCAAATAGGTGGCATAAAAGCCTCCAAGGGAGCTGCCGAGCAGTAACAAAGGCGCATTTGTTTGCTGTTGATGTTGTTGCACCAACGACTCTAACGTAGCCATTGCCTTAGCCGGTTCATAAGACAACTCGGGAACGGTGATACGCTCCTCTTGCCCCTTTTGGGCATAGTAGCTTACCAGCTGTGATGCTTTGAAGGAGTCAGGCGAGCTATTGAAGCCATGGATGTAAAGAATATGGGGTAGCATAACGGCCTATGAGCAAAGTTTATGCAGCTTTTCACTTTTATAATAAGTGGGTAAAGCAAGTGTAGGATACAGCCTAAATGACTGAGCTACCTTGTGCAAACCTTTGTACTATAAGCGTTTATTAAGGCGTTGATTGCCAATCGTCACAAGGCCTCTAGCGGCTGCGGCCACCCTTGGGCATCTTCATCAATGGCAATGTATTGCGGGTGCCACCCACCCAAGGAATCTAACTGATACGCCATAAGTCCAGGTAAGGCCAAAGGCCCCTGCTCACGCACAGTAAGTGTGGCAGCGTTTGGATCAAACTGAACGGAGGTAGCAGGGCTGGTAATCAACTCTAAATGCTTATGCTCAATGCGATGATAGCCGTGAACATGGCCTGCGATAAGCTTAATTGGTTGGTCTGTTTGCCCAAGACAATTTAGTAACGCCTCGGCATTACTTAACATCATGTCATCTTGCCAAGGGCTACCTACTGGCAAAAAGGGGTGGTGAAGCGCAATCAGGGTATGTAACGGAGACGGCGATGCGAGCTGTGCTTGCAGCTTGGCTAAATGGCACGGTTTAATACCACTACCACCACGACCATCAGGTAAGTCATTGGTGTGTAACAAAATCACTCGCCAATGCTCATCTACCACCAACTCTGCATTCGCTTGGGTAACAATGCCAAAAGCTTCGCCCGCGGCTAACATCGGTTCGGTTGCATCGTGGTTACCCGGAATCCACGCTACCTGCGCCGTTAACTGCGACAACTGCTGCGCTAAGCGCATGTAGGCGGTTTCGTTATCGTGTTGACATAAGTCACCGGTAACGATCAGCGTATCTTCGGCCTTAAGGCGAGCTTTTAAATAAGCGAGGCATCGGTCAAGGTTGGCTTGAACGTTAGCCCCTCGATAGCTCGCTTGTGGGTCGTCAAACAGGTGTAGGTCAGATAGCTGATACAACATGAAGGTTAAGAGGTTGCGTGAGGCAATTGATCAGGCTTGGCTAAGCCATGCTTAAGCACCGTAGATAGCCATTCGCCCAAGTAGAGGTTGAGCTGCATCTTTTCGTCCGGCTGATACATGCCTTCGTTGGGGTAAGGGTAGCGACCTAGATACATTTTTGGCTGGCCGTTCACTTCCTCAACCACCTCAGCCATACGAGCATCGTGATATAAACGCACCAATAACTGAGGGTTTGCCGCCATCGACAGGCCTGTCTGGGTAACAGACACTCTGACACTCATGGTGAACTGAAAGCGCTCCTCGACCGTCAGCGCCATTGAAGTAAAGGGGTGCTCTAATTCAACATCGTAGGCAAAGTAGTCCTCTGCCTCCCACTGAGGCATCAGCTTGAGCAACTGTGCATAATTCAGCTGGCAGCGCTGCGATAACGCATTTAAATCTGGCACATACTTTTTGTAGGCCTTGGTATCTGGGTTTATATTCAAAAAAATCTCCCCCGCCTTCTATAGCCTGCTCGCCTTTAACACGGCGGCATGTTGGCGTGGTTTAGGGCTAACCACTGGAGCGCAATAATCGTTGAGGCATTGTTGATCTCACCATTAACCACCATGGCAAGCGCCGCGTTGCGGTCAATTACATGAACGGCAATGTCTTCGCCCTCACTTTCAAGACCATGCACGCCTCCTAAGCCTTGCGCGTCAACCCGAGCAAAAAATAGCTCAATGCTTTCTTGCACCCCGCCAGGGCTAACCATGTACTGGGTAATCGGCATCAGCGATAGTAAAGTAGCTCCCGCTTCTTCTTGTACTTCTCGGTGTGCAACCTCTTCAGAGGTTTCACCTTCTTCCGCTATACCGGCCACCAGCTCAAGTAACCATGGCCCTTTGGGCTCTGACAAAGCACCAATGCGAAACTGCTCCACCAGCACTACGGCATCCAGGTGCGGGTCATACATTAACACAGCAACAGCGCGACCTCGTTCAAGTAACTCACGTTTCACTTGAATAGGCGCACGATCAAAACAAGCGTGTTCGATGTCGTAGGCGTTCAGCTTTAAAAAGCCATCCGACAGGGGTTCTCGCTTAAGTACCTTCACCGCGCTTGTGTCAAAGCGAGGCTGCCATTGCGTTAGCACCTTGGTCATAGGGGCATCCATCTGTGCATTATCGGGTTCTAGTATATCAACGACTCGCCCGCTAACACGCCCAAATATCTGTGCTTGGACAATGAAAAGACAAGAAGTTAAAAGGAAAGTTTAGCACGAATGCGCTTTTAAAGGATGAAGAGAGAAAAGGGCAACTATCGCGGAGGTAAGCAGTAGATAGAGCTACCGTCTGACGCTTTTGCTCGTTTTTTTGCTTTCGCGGCAAGTTCGGAGACTTTGTGATGATCGGTGCACTCGCCTTTTTGAGGCTCCACAACACCAATAGATAGGCTGGTGATTCGATGGAAACAGCGATTTCCTTGGCGGTCTTTACTATAGAAGCCACCATCAGCTAACGCTTCTTGAGGGAAGAAGCGCCTCACCTGAAAGTCAAAGTCTTCTAGAATCGCACAGCACATGCTCATCCAATCGGTGCTATTAAACACCACCATAAAATCATCGCCACCGATATGGCTAATAAAGCCAGCATTAGGTTTAACGTACTTTTCAATCAGTTGTGCGACTAAGCAAATAACCTCATCACCTTTGGAGTACCCCAAAAAGTCGTTAAAAGGCTTAAAGTTATTTAAATCAAAATACGCCACAGCAAACTCAGCTTGCTGGTCAATCAGCTGATCAATATGTCTGTGCAGCGGTAAGTTGCCCGGTAGCAGTGTCAGCGGATTAGCATGGCGCGCGTGCAATAGCCGTGCGTTGGTGATTTGTTCCAGCAAGTCTTTCACTCGCCCAATGCCGATATAGGTATCGCCTTCCACAATCACCAGCTCATTTAAGAGCGCATCAGAGTCCATACTCGTCACCAACTTGGAAACGCGGTCTAATGACAATGACGCCTCCACAACCAGAGCATACGGGGCAGTAAATTCAGAAATAGGTTTACTTTCGTAAAGTGAGCGACCAAAAGGCAGCGCCAAGCGCTCCATAACGTCCGACCGATGGGCGACACCCAATAGTTTTCCAGATGCCACTACAGGTAAACTCAGTAGCTTGGGTAGCCGACTAAACACTTCTAGTACCTGCGCCATAGGCATTTCAGGAGGAACTTGGGGCGAGCCCACCACCAAGCTTCCAGCGTTTCCTGTATCCGCTATTGCGACTTCCGTCGTTTGTGCTTCACATGGGCCAATGGAATAGGCTTGAAATGCTTCAGTGGTATGAGGGCGTCCTAAAAAATAGCCCTGTGCATAGGGTGCGTGATATTCGTGTAAAAGGTCTAGTTGCGCCTGGGTTTCGACACCTTCGGCGATGACTTCGGCGTGCATTTCACGAGCCATATCGAGCAAGCCCTTTAAGCAAGCCTGCTTTTCTGGTCGCTGATCAACCCCGTCCAACAAACACTTATCGAGTTTGATAAATTCAGGCTGTAACGCAAAGCAGCGCTCTAACCCTGAGTAGCCCGTTCCAAAATCATCAACAGCTATACGAATGCCTTTTGCTCGACAGTAACCGAGAGGGGTGTCTATCAAATCGTACGAGCGCATATCAAGGCGTTCAGAGAGCTCAAGCACAAGGTTTTGAGGAGGGATTTGGGCTTGCTCAAGTAAAGCTATAAGGCGCTGTCCCATATGCTCATAATCAAGGTTACCAGCAGGGATAGCAGTAAGCCAAGCCGGGCTACAAATATTGAGAAACAGCAACGAAGGCGTATCGAGGGATGAGAAGCTTTGGGTAATACTTTGTATACAACAAAGTTCTAAGTCATCAACAAGGTTGGTTGCACCGGCACATTCAAACAGCTTTTCTGGTGCGGTAAACAAGGTATTTTGAGGACCTCTAATCAAGCCCTCGTAAGCCATTACCTCGCCCAACGCGAGGCGAAAGATGGGTTGAAAATTAACCGAAATATCTTTCTCTTCTACCAAGGTTTTAAGCTTCGCCGCACACCCTTGGGATACACACTGATCCATTTGAATATCCACCCGCACACCTTTAATTGGCTTTGCTTGTTACCTATGTCTGAGACAGTCCATTGCTCATCACTTACCAAATACGCTCACCAACACAAGAAGCAGGGTGTTGGCTAATGCTTTATTGAAGCCTGATCTGGGGTTGGGGCCAATTCCGATTCGCAATGCAAGAAGTCTTGGATACTACAGTTTGGCTCAAACCCTGCGACTAAACGTAGTAGCAAGGTTCGGAGCGTATTGTAGTCAGTCATCCGCATGGCTTCGTCGAGCTGAACTAAAAAGCTGCTCAGCATATCCCACGACAAGTATTCTTCACTAGAGCGCATGATCATAGCATGTTCAGTGCCCTGAACATCGTCACCAATCAGTAACTCTTCGTAGAGTTTTTCACCTGCGCGCAATCCACTAAACTGAATTTCAATATCACCGTCGAGGTTCTCAGCGCTTTTAACTGAGAACCCTGCCAGTTTAATCATATCCTTGGCTAAATCGATAATTTTAACGGGCTCACCCATGTGTAATACAAACACGTCACCGGAGTGCCCCATCGCTCCCGCTTGAATCACCAAGCTTGCAGCTTCAGGGATCGTCATAAAGTAGCGCGTGATTTCTGGGTGGGTGACCGTGACTGGCCCACCTTGGCGAATCTGCTTTCTAAATAACGGAATAACTGACCCAGAAGAGCCAAGCACATTACCAAAGCGCACCATCGAAAAACGAATACTGTCGTTACCTAACTCGCGCTCCCGCTCACTTAATGCTTGTAGCACCATTTCCGCTAAGCGCTTTGAGGCACCCATTACATTGGTTGGGCGAACCGCTTTATCCGTAGACACCAAAACAAAATGGGAAATCCCCGCGCGAATAGCAGCCTCAGCGGTAGCTTGTGTACCAAATACATTATTTCGGATACCCGATACCATATTATTCTCGACAATAGGCACATGTTTATAGGCGGCCGCATGGTAGAGGGTTTCTATTTGGTAATGCTTTAATGCACGCTCAATGTGGTACCGATCTTTCACATCCCCAAGGATATTCACTACTTCAATATCATACCCTTTTGAGCGAACTAAATCGTTAAGTTCAGAGTCAATCTGATATAGCGCGACCTCAGACATCTCAAATAGCACTAGCCGACTAGGGCCTTGAGCGAGAATTTGGCGGCAAAGTTCGGAGCCTATAGACCCCCCTGCCCCTGTGACCATCACAGCTTTATCGCGGATACAGGCCTGCAGAAGCGCCTTTTTAGGGGCAACTGTGTCACGCCCCAACAAGTCCGCGACGTCTATGTTTGCGATATCCGAGACAGTAAACCTCCCACTCGCAACATCTGGCAAACTCGGAAGTGTTTTAAGCGAGACTGGGTAGTTTTGAGAGTATTGAAGCACTTCTCGTTTACGTAATGATGACATTTTCCGTGTCGACAAGAGTAAGGTATCGACGCCATATTGCCGAACAAGCAACTCTAAATCCTCAAGCGAATATACCCTAAGCCCCAGAATTTCAGAGCCATGCAGGCTATTATCGTCATCAATAAAGCCTATAGGACTCACCTCTGGACTCGCCAAAAAGCTTTGAGCCATTTGCTGGCCTGATGCGCCAGCACCGTAAATTAGCGCTCGACTAGCAAAACGATTCTTATAACTCCCACCCACTGGTGTAAATTGCCTAAAGCACCAACGACCGACTAACCGAGTCCCACCTACACATACAACTGCGGCCATCCAATAGATCAAAATTGATGAACGAGGGAAAAACAAATCAAATAAAGTAACTGCTAAGGCCCATAGAATTACGCCATAAGTCACCGACTGCACCGTTGTCCATAGCACACGGTAACCCACATAACGAATAACAGCGCGATAGAGCCCCATTCGAATCATCACTGGTATTGCGCAAACAGGTGCCAATACAAAAACCAACCAATGCTGAGTTAAGCCATCAAAGCTGCCCATCCTGAGCGCTAAAGCTAGCCAACAAGCAAACGACAGCATAAAAAAGTCTATTGCTAAGCTAACCACACGCTTTGTACGCCGTGGGCTCGATAAAAACTGGGTAATTAACGCTTCCATTCCTTGCTCTTTCCATTGGTTAAATATTCGCCAGATCGAGCATACCTTTGCCCCAAACTGGCTAAATTTAGATTGATAAGACATTAAAGCTTACAAGCACCACCTAAGCAGTCATCAAAGTCCATCGACTCCAGCTCAGCACGTACTTCATGGGCCGCTTTTGCACGTGTTAATAAGTCGCCCGCAGTAGAGCTGTCCTCAGTTACGCCCGCTTTTTCAAATACTGCGATAAGGGTGTTTAGCTCGTCTAGGGTAAATTCGTTCATCTAATACTCTGTGTTCTAAAAAAATAGGGTGATTTCAATAAGTTCGGTGTAAATACATTAAGCCGAAGCGCCTTCTGACTCAAAGTGGCTCACCAGCAATTGCAAACTACGCTGCCCTCGAAACTCATTAATATCCAAGCGATACACGATATCAAGGCGAGTAATCTCTAGGTTTGGCCAAAGCTCAGTATCGACGTTAAATGCGATGGCGTCAAAAAGTTCGCCTGATTGTGTCATCAATACCATTTTCAAATGCTTTTGACCGACAATACGCTGCTGGACCAAGGTAAAAGAGCCATCAAAGCAAGGCTCTGGAAACTGCTGCCCCCAAGGTCCCGCTTCGCGCAATAACTCGGCAGTTGCCAGCGTGATCTCTGCTGGTAAGAGCGCCCCATCTGTAAGCACCGTCTCCGCCAAGTCAGCCTCATCTAATTGACGCTTAGCTTCTTGATCAAAAGCTTCAGTAAACTGAGCTAAATCATCCACTGCAATGGTCAAACCTGCAGCCATGGCATGGCCGCCAAACTTGCGCAGCAACGAAGGGTGTTTTGATGCAATAGCATCTAAGCCATCCCTGATATGGAACCCAGGGATCGAACGCGCTGAGCCTTTCAGCTCTCCCTCATCCCCCGGTGCAAAGGCGACCACAGGACGATGCATTCTTTCTTTAATACGCGAGGCAAGAATACCAATCACACCTTGGTGCCAGGTTTCGTCATACAGAGCCACACCATACCTTGGGTCACTTTTGGCCACATCGAGGTGGTCAAGCAAAGCAATCGCTTGCTGCTGCATTTCGCCTTCAATAGCTCGGCGTTCATGGTTGAGGCTATCTAATGTTTGAGCCAGCTCTTTCGCCTGCTCGGCATCTTCAGTCAGTAGACACTCAATACCGATCGACATATCTTCAAGGCGGCCTGCAGCGTTAAGGCGAGGAGCGACAGCAAAGCCCAAATCACTCGCCACCAACCGTTGAGGCTGGCGCCCTGCGACCTCTAACAAAGCAGCAATGCCAGGGCGTGCTCGCCCTGCGCGCATGCGCTGCAAACCTTGATGTACCAAAATGCGATTGTTTTGCTCAAGTGGCACAACATCAGCGACTGTACCGAGGGCCACCAAATCTAAATAATGACCTAGGTTGGGTGTTGCCAAACCTCGCGCAGCAAACCAACCTTTTTGTGATAACGCCCGACGCAGCGCGATAAGCACATAAAACACCACCCCCACACCACACGTCGACTTGGCCGAAAAGCCACACCCGGTTTGGTTAGGGTTCACAATCGCATAAGCATCAGGTAACGAGGCGCCCGGTAAGTGATGATCTGTCACAATGACATCAATGCCCAACTGCTTGGCACGTGCGACACCTTCAATACTCGACACACCATTGTCCACCGTCATGATGACGTCAGGTGCTAGCTTGCGAGCCTCATCAACGATTTCAGCACTCAGGCCATAACCATACTCAAAGCGATTAGGAACAAGGTATGAAACGTTAGCCGCGCCCATCTCGCGCAGCGCCAAGATGCTCAAAGCCGTACTGGTGGCGCCATCGCAGTCAAAGTCACCCACAATTAGAATATGCTGACCTTGCTCCAACGCTTTAACCAAGCGTTCCACCGCAGCATCCACACCTAACATTGTGCTATCAGGCAAAAGCTCCGCTAGGTTACGCCCCACCTCTTCAAGAGTATGAATACCCCGCGAGGCATAAACCTTGGCAAGTACAGACGGAACTTGGCTAAATATAGGTAAGCTCGCCTCAGGCTCAGGCCGACGAGACACGACCAACTGCTTTAACATGTCACTTTCTCTTACAATCGCACTTACATATACGACTTAAACAAAAATGTATGGTCCGCCTCGTTATTGCAAATGATATTTCCGATAACGAGGTTG
>JBMYSW010000009.1:0-128227 GCA_049603715.1 Pontibacterium sp.
GGTAGCGAAGGAATTTGTGGTTTAGCCACAGTTGTTCATGAGCTGAAGAAGCAACGATTGCAAACAGCTACAACTGAGCATTGGCGCACGCTGAGAGTAAATGGTAACTGATTAGATAACCATTGATTGTTTATAAAGTCAAGATCAGCGAAAATAGCGACCAATTACGATTAACACGACGGATTTGACAAGCGAAGAACTGAAAAGAGAGTACTTCCAAAAGTGTGTACAAATCCGTGTACAAACTAAAAGAATTTATACATGGCAAACCAAGATTTTCTTAATGAAATCAATAAGCGAAGGACCTTTGCTATTATCTCGCACCCGGATGCGGGTAAAACCACCATTACCGAGAAGCTTTTGTTGTTCGGAAAGTTGATCCAAAACGCCGGTACGGTAAAAGGTAAAAAAGGCACAAAACAAGCGACGTCTGACTGGATGAGCATGGAGCAAGAGCGTGGTATTTCCATTACCTCGTCTGTGATGCAGTTTCCGTATAACGATCGCATTGTTAACTTGCTGGATACCCCGGGGCACGAAGACTTCTCGGAAGATACTTACCGTACCCTAACTGCGGTAGACAGTGCGTTGATGGTGGTTGACGGTGCGAAAGGTGTCGAGGATCGCACCATCAAGCTGATGGAAGTGTGTCGCTTGCGTGATACGCCGATCTTCTCGTTTGTGAACAAGCTTGACCGCGATATTCGCGACCCAATCGAGTTGTTGGACGAAATCGAAGAAGTACTGGATATTGCCGCTGCGCCAATCACTTGGCCGATTGGTATGAGTACCTTCTTTAAAGGTGTGTACAACCTTTACACAGATACCATCCACGTATTCCAGCCGGGTAAGGGTTTAACCATTCCCGATGATGTCCGTATTGAAGGCCTAGAGTCGGACGAAGCGAAAGCCTTGTTAGGCGACTTGTACGATGACTTTATCGAAGAGATTGAGCTAGTACGTGGCGCAACCCATGAGTTTGATGCCGAAGAGTTTAAAGCAGGTAAGCTAACACCTGTTTACTTTGGTACGGCTTTATCTAACTTTGGTGTGCGCGAGATGCTTGAGGGCTTTTGTGAAATGGCACCTGCGCCTTCACAGCGTAATACGCTAACCCGTACGGTTGAGGCCGATGAAGAGAAGTTCTCGGGCTTTATCTTTAAGATTCAGGCGAATATGGATCCGAAGCACCGCGACCGTATTGCCTTTATGCGAATCTGTTCGGGTAAGTACACCAAGGGTATGAAGATGAAGCATACCCGTATCAACAAAGACGTTAAGATTGCCGATGCGGTGACCTTCTTGGCGGGTGATCGTGAAAACCTTGAAGAGGCTTGGTCTGGCGATATTATCGGCCTGCACAACCACGGCACGATTCAAATCGGCGATACCTTTACCGAAGGCGAGGCGCTGAAGTTTACTGGTATTCCTCACTTTGCACCGGAAATTTTCCGTCGTGTTCGTCCAACTGACCCACTTAAAATGAAGCAGTTGCAAAAAGGCCTGCAGCAGTTATCTGAAGAAGGTGCGGTGCAGTTGTTTATGCCGAAGCGTAACAATGACTTGGTATTGGGCGCGGTAGGTCAGCTGCAGTTTGATGTGGTTATGTATCGTCTTAAAGACGAGTACAAGGTGGATTGCTTGTACGAAGCCGTGACCGTGAACACTGCACGCTGGGTAGAGTGTGACGATCAGAAAATGCTCGACGACTTTATCCGTAAAAACCACGACAACTTGGGTATCGATGGCGGCGGCTTGCTGACTTACTTAGCACCGACTCGCGTTAACCTAAGCTTGGCACAAGAGCGCTGGCCTGATGTACAGTTCCGCGCAACCCGTGAGCACTAAGCTCACATCTAGTCTTTAATCAAAGCGAGGTGGTAAATGTTAATCGACAGCCATTGCCACCTCGACTTTGATGTCTTCCATTCCTCTCCCACTGCTTTTTTTGATGAGTTAAATGCCGCAAAGGATGCTGGGGTTTCGGCCTTAGTCGTTCCTGCTGTGTCAGTGGATAACTTTGAAAAAGTTCGGCAGTTGCCTTTGCAAGCAAGTGCGCTAGAGCAGCAACACGGTACTCTGCCAAAGGTCTATTATGCCTTGGGTTTGCATCCTTACTTTTTAGCAGAACACCAGATGGGCCATGTTGCTGTGCTTGAGGCCGCAATTAAGCAAGCGCAAAGTGCAAACGAGCCGCTGGTGGCTGTAGGCGAAATCGGCCTCGATTTTTTTCTACCTGAGTTAGATAAAGCGATGCAAATCGAGCTGTTTGAAGCTCAGCTTGCCATAGCAAAACAATTCGACTTGCCTGTTATTTTGCATGTTCGTAAAGCCCATGATCAGGTGCTTAAGCGCTTACGCCAAGTAAAGCTACCCCGAGGTGGTGTCGTCCATGCCTATTCGGGGAGTGAACAGCAGGCAGCGCAATACATAGCTTTGGGTTTTAAGCTTGGTTTTGGTGGCGCGATTACTTACCCAAGAGCGATCAAGCTGCGTGGCATGTTGGCGCGTTTGCCAAACGAAGGTTGGGTGTTAGAGACGGATGCGCCCGATATGCCGCTGTGTGGCAAGGCAGGTGAGCTTAATCGCCCAGCCTATGTGGCTGACGTTGCAGAACAGGTAGCTGAGATTCGCCAAGTGAGTGTGAGTGAGGTGATTAAGGTATCGAGTGAAAATGCGAGGCAGGTGTTTGGAGTGGGCGGCTTGTCTTAGATTTGAGCTAAAAGCAAAAATGCCACCCGAAGGTGGCACCTTAGTGCGTGTTAGCTAGGTGCTTAACACATATCGTCAAACGGGTTGCTGATCTTAAGGTTCACAGGGTTGTGGTAACCCGGTAGGCGAATCTCTTGGTCAGTAATTTCAAGGTGCTCACCGCCCAATACATCATGGTCGTAATGATAAATTGGCGTCAGGTTACCTTTAATTGCTTCCGCGTCGTAACGTGCGGCATTTGCTTCTACTAGCTCAAGCTTGTTGGCGTACTCGGTCATCGCGGCTTCACCGTGGCGCTTTTTCAGCATTTCAAGCGTCACACTTGGGCTTAGCACAGGTGCCGAGGCGTTGTTACCGCCAAAGCCTTTAGAGTTAAGTAGTACCGCGTCCATACCTTGCGTGCCTACGTCTAGGTGCTCTTTACTTAGCAATAAGTTCGATTGGTAAACATCGTCTGCAAAGCTTGGAGTAGTGGTGATGCCCGGAATGTAGCCGTATTTCCATGTACCTAACGAGGCTGCAAGTTGGTCGCCACCGGCAGTGCCTTGTGAGTGACCGATGTAGGCTTTAATAGCCGCCACTGGCCATTGGCTGATACCAAAGGCTTTGGCTGTTTCGTTAATCACATGTGATTCAGTCACACGGTTTTGCGGAGTGCTGGTGCCGTGAGCCTGTACAAAGCTACGCTCTTTTAGAGCTTTATCGCCCAGCATTGAACGCACAAGTGAGGCGGCTTTGGTTAGCGTAATGTAGTTACCCACACCCGGTGCTGAGATCGATTTTTTATGGCCGTCGGCGTTTACAAAAACGTCAGGCACAGAACCAAAGACTTGTGCGCCTAGCTCAAGCGCTAGGTCGTCGGCCATTAACATCACAAACTGGCTCGACTCACCAATGGTAAAACCACAGTTTTCGCCGAAAGGACGACACGCCGAGCGGTAGTGCTCAGCGACTAGCTCGCTTACTTGGTTAAGGGCGAGTAGGTCTTTGTCTTCTGCCAAGGCGCCCATGACACGGAAGCCTTCGATGATTTCTGGAATCACAGGGGCATCACTGCCGCCTACCCAAACAACCTTACGGGCACCGCTACGAATATCGTGAACAGCGTTTTTAAGGTTGTACAAGAAGGTTGCACAGGCACCTAATGCACCACCAGTCACACCAACGCTGCCTAATACGTAGGCATTAACAAAGTCGGCTGGCATTTGTGCATAACCCAAAGGCATTTGCTTTGATGTAGTACGCTTACCTAGTGCTGGGTATTTACCTAAACCACCAAACCCAAAGTCATCGAGCTGACCAATAGAGTTACTGGCGTAAACGCCAATTTCATCGGGTGCAACCTTATCAGCAATTAACGAAAACGGAATACCGGACGAGCGCAACGCATCGGATGCGGCAAAAATGCTCATTTGTAAATTGCGTGGGTGGTTGCGCGACTGATAAAGGCTATCGGGCTCAAAACCTGTTGGCAGTTGGCCTGCGGCTTGAACTTGCGCCACTTTAGTGTCGGGCAAAATAACGTCGAGCTGACCGTGTACAGTCACGGCAAACTGACCGCCTTCAAGGGTTTCAACTTCCCAGTTTTCGGGAACAGCTTTTGGCATTTGGCGCTTGCGCAATGTGAACTTAAGAATGCCATCCACAGGCTTTAATGATGCTTGGGTATTTTGCATCACCTTTTGGGTGTCAAAGCACTCAGGTTCAATTTGGCGAATCAGGGTGTTGTTTAGCAGCTGTGGCTCAAGCTCTTTAAGTAGCTCACTTACGTCAACGGCTTCGCCCGCTTGGTTGCGGTATTGGCTGTCGCTGTAGGAAGCAAGGCCTGTAAGTGTGGCAAGGCCTAGCAGCGTTTCTTTGCGGCTCGCTTCGTCTAGGGTATCGATAATTAAACGGCGATAGCCATGGTGAAAAGAGGTCCTACCTGCTGGATTAATACCACCAAACCCGACAATAAGAGGAAGCTGTGACAAGAGGGGACTCCTTAATCTGAGCATAAACAAGCCAAATAACCCATCAATACAAGACAAAAAATACGAAGTAAGGCTTGGTTAGGCGCAAGAGGCTGAACAAAATTTATCGCCCATTTTATAGATTGTTACCGATGCTTACTAGCGAAGTTGTTAATAAGTCTTACGGCTGTTTCGCTTCCTTGTCGCACCGAAAGTAAGGTTAATTTCAGTCTCTATGTAAAAATATAGTCCAAGGGGCTGACTAAAGAGGCATAAATCAGCGAAAGTGGCATTATCGTGCCATAGTCGGCAAAAGCTTGATAAAAAGCTTGATAAAAAGCGGGTAAGAAGTTGGCTAAAAATGACCTTGAAGGCGCTGGCTTTCGCTTAGAGAAACTAAGCACTAGATGTTTGTAGAAAAGTCCAAAATGCAGCTTAAGGTTGAGTTCAGTTTTGGTGAGCTAGTTTTGCAGTCATTCAAAAGGTAATGAGCAGGCTGCTTGTTGTATCGGTTAAAGCTGCCCGTAGCCTTTAAAGTATAAGTAAAAGGTAAATTAGGATGAAACAAGTAAAAACATTAGCGGCGGTATCGGCACTCGCATTAACACTGGCTGCGTGTAGCAGTGTTGAGCCTAAAGCCGGCAAAAACCAAACACAGGGTGCAGGTATTGGCGCTTTAGCGGGTGCTATTTTGGGTGCAGCTGTATCCAATGACGATGACCGAATTAAAGGGGTATTAACCGGCGCAGCTCTTGGCGGTGCGGTGGGGGCAGGTGTGGGCCATCGTTTAGATCGACAAGAAGCAGAGCTTCGTGAGCAGCTGGCTGAGAGCGAAGTAACCATTGAGCGACAAGACAACGCGATTAAGCTGGTGATGCCGGGCTCTGTCACTTTTGACTTTGACAGTGTGGCGATTAAGCCCGAAATGGCTGACTCGCTGCGAGTGGTTGTAGACGTACTCAACCAATACCCTGCTAACCAGCTGGCAGTAGAAGGTTTTACGGACAGTCGCGGTGATGATGCCTACAACCAAGCGTTGTCCGAGCGCCGCGCCCAAGCCGTGGCAAACTTTTTAACTCGCTACGGTGTGAGTCGCACACGTTTGGGCGTGAGCGGTCATGGCGAGCGTTTTCCTATTGCGTCTAACGACACCGCAGAGGGGCGTGAACAAAACCGCAGGGTAGAGCTCACCATTATTGGTGAGACTCAATCTGGCGATATTAGCGTGCAACCTGCGGGTTAGTGTGCGGTGACAATGTCACCAGGAAGTATGTTTTGTTGATTCACTACGTTGCTCAGCGTGCCACGGATGGCGTTGGGCTGCACTTCATCTACTACTAGGGTGCGCTGGGTGTTGGCAACTTGCTGACTAAACTGGCTGTACCCTTGGTACATTTCTGAGCGGTGCATCACGGTAAAGCGGTCACCCACTGAAATACCGCTGGTATCGCCCGCATCAAACCAAATGTGATGCCCTTGTGCGTAAATAATGGGCGCAGTAAAGGGGCGGCAGCCCAAGTCGGCTTCTAGGTCGGCTGCCATTTGCTCAACTAACGCCGCTATTTTTTGTCCGTAGCCTTGCTCGCGAAAGGTCGCGCTATTAAAACCCGTTTTGGTGCTGGTGTTTAGGTTCCACATGCCAGTGGTTTCGTAGCGGGTTTCTTTGAGCAAAGCGCCGGAATAGCCATCGTGTAAAAACACATCCAATGACAGCTGGCGCTGGTATCGATCGCTCTTGAAGTTCAACTTGTTGTACAGGTGCTTAAAGTAGTTCTTTTCGTTGTGAATGTTGGGGTCGATCATCGAAAGGTCGCGAATCACGCCCGAGATAATAAATTGGCTGCCAAGCTGGTGGGCGTTTTGGGCCACAGAGGTGAGGGTGCCATCGTCAAGTTGGCGGCTGGCTGCGGTCACAATAGAAGGGTACAAGTTTAGCTTGGTGGCCTTGTAAGGCAGTACCTTTTGGTCGCGCTGCAGGCGGCTGGCTAGGGCGTTGGGTAGCTCCCACGTAATGTCGCCAATGCCGCCTAAATTACTTTGGCCCGGGTGTAGCATAGGGAAGGCGGTGATTGTCACGCTTTTTTGATATTGATTGGTGACGCCGTTTTCGCAACCTTGGTCGGTTTCAACATCGGCTTGTATAACGACCTGTAATTGCTGCCCGTTAATGGTTTCTTTAAGTACTTTGATGTTGTCTAGGCGGCCAAGGGTGGCAATGCCGCTGTTATCAAGGGTAAGAATATTGTTTTGTACATGGGTGGAGGTGGATACATACACACTCGATTGCAACATGGCCTGTTCAGAGGCGGCACGAATAGCGCGTACCCGCGCGTCGCCAATGTCGTTGTTGTAAATGGTCGCATAGCCTTCGGCTTGCACGGTGACGGCAGCCGCGGGCAGACTAAAGAGTGCCGCGCAGGTCACAAAAATAAAGGCGCAAGCGGCGTACAGGCCTTGGGTAATATTCATAAGGTAAGCAGGCATAGCATTAAACATTTTATAAGGTTGACCGACAAACTAACCATACATTGAGTCAGGGTGGTAATGACATTGGCTAATACGAACTTTCTTTGTCTATAGTGTAAATCAACTGACCGATAAAAAAAGTCATGGTGTGCAAATGGTTTGGATGACGCAAAACGATCTGGCGGCACCTCATCTGCTCTGCAGGCCCATCCTTGGATAACCCCAAAGGACCCTAAAATGAAAAAGGTTAAGTTTGCTTGGTTGAGCCTTGGGCTTATGTTGCTGGTGAGTGCTGGTTGCAGCCAACAGCCACCTACCCTCGCGCAAGCGCAGGCAGTGATATTTTCTAAAACTCAAGCCGAGCTGGACGCGGCTCAAGCCGCAGCGGCCGAAGGCTCACAAGGCAGTAATCAAGAAGCTAATAATCAAAAAGCCAGAGCGACAGGAAAGATCAGTGCGTCTGAGTCTCAGGTTGAGAGCGCTTCTGCTCAACTCTTGGCGGTGAACGCAACGCGAGTGCACTTTGATCCCGTCAGTGAGGCGGTAGAGCAAATGGTTCAGCAGTTAACTCTTGGCCTCAAACATCATCGCGTGCAGCGCTTCCCCATGGCGATATCCCCCTTTGTCGCCTTAGAGCGCTCGTCTGAGCGGTATGCTGGCCCAATGGGTGAGCGCCTGTCTGAAAGCTTTATCTACCAGATGCAGCAAACCGGCTTTAACATGTTGGACTACCGTGCGGTGAGTTTGCTAACGACCTTTAAAGACCCGATTAACCGACAAAATATGTCGGCGTTGCGCAACAGCAGCCGCGTGTACTTTTTATTAACGGGCACCTACAGTCGCTACCCCGACGGGTTAGTGGTGAATGCACGCGTGTTGGATACCACGACACGACAAGTATTGGCGTCGGCACAGACACATATTCCTGATGTGCGTTTAGAGGGGGCTTTGCCGGGATATAATCCCCTTTTGGCTTTAGAAAAGGGTATGATCATTGAAAATGAGCTGGGTCCAGCAGGAATGAACCAATGAAGCGAGCCGCGTTTTTGTCATACGCCAAAATGTTTGCCGTCGTAATAAGCTTTGGCTTATTACTCGGTTGCGATACCTTAACTAAGAGCGCTGCTGAGTATAAAGCGGCTAATACTGTGGCCGAGGTGCCTGAGCCAGAGGTCAATCCTGCGCTGGAGCCAAACTATGTGCGGGCAACAGGTTATGCCCCTATTAGTTTACAGCCCGGGCAAAACAGCGAGCATAAAATGCTACAGGCGATGCGAGTATCTCGCTTAAATGCGTATCAAGAGCTCGCCGCTATTGTGCATGGTCAGTATGTTTTTGGCCAAACCCGTGTAGAGGAAATGGTGCTGCAAAACGAGCAGTTTCGAACCGCTGTGGCGGGTATTATTCGAGGCGCGCGAGTAGTAAAGAGCTACCCAATCAACGAGGATGTTTACGCGACCGTGTTGGAACTGGATATTAATCGTGTTGAGCGCGCCTATATTTTTACCCAGTAAAGTTGCTCCGTAGCCCTATTCGATCAACGCTTAAAGGCCAAAACAAAAAAGGCCCAAACTGTGAATAGAAACAGTTTGGGCCTTTTTTATGGAATGTTGCAGAGCTATTTAGTCTTTCTTTTTGCTCAGCGCCTCAAAAGCTGCAAGCTGCTCGGGTGTGGCTGGCGCTTGGTATTTTTCTTTCCATTCGCTAAAAGGCTCACCGTAAACGTATTCGCGTGCTTCGTCGTAGCTAACCTCGACGCCTTCGTCTTCTGCTGCGGCTTTGTACCATTTAGATAAGCAGTTACGGCAAAAGCCAGCCAAAATCATCAGGTCGATATTTTGCGCGTCTTTGCGGCTATCAAGGTGGGCCAATAGTTTGCGAAACGCGGCGGCTTCAATCGCGTTTTGAGTGTTTTTATCCATGAGAATTCCTATGGTTATCCGTTGGCGTGGGCGTCTAGTTCGTCACAAATGGCCTTTTGCAGTGCTTGGCACAGCTCTGGGTCCGAGATGGGGCGGCCATTGGCGTCGGTAACGTAAAAAAAGTCTTCGACGCTTTCGCCAATAGAGGTTATACGTGCGTTGCGAACGCTCAAATTAAAGTCGGCAAAAATAGCACCAATACGTGCCAGTAGGCCTGGGCGATCGGGGGCGTTGACCTCTAAGACTGTGGTGTGGGTATTGGCGTCGTTGCTAATAATCACGCTGGCGGGTTTCGCAAACAACTTCATAAGGCGTGGAACGCGTCGCTCAATGATGTCAGGGTAGTCCTCGGGATCATCAAGCTCTTCGATTAGGCGCGCTTCAATGTTGAGCAAGTAATCAGGGTTCTCGGAGAGTGGCTCGTTGTCTTCCGTTAGCACGGTAAAGGTGTTCAGCGCCTTGCCATCATCGGTGAGGATGATACGGGCATCCTGAATACTCAGGCCTAACTGGTCAAGTGTGGATACCGAGGCCGCAAAGAGGTTCTTTTGGTCGTGGGTATACACAAAAATTTCGGTGGCACCTTCGTGTAGGCGCATCGACGTTTGCTGAATGAGCACAAGGGGCACGTCTGGGTCGCGGTGCTCCAAGATTGCCTTGGTGTGCCAGCTAATGTTTTGGGCTGATTCGCGAATAAAGTATTCGTTGCCAATACGGTCCCAAAAAGCGTTAATTTGAATGGGGTCGATACCGTACTTGCTTAAAAAGGTACGAGCTTCGGCCTGAACCTGCTCAACCAGTTTCTTTTGGTCTGTGGGGTTTTCGTGACCACTGCGCAGCAAACGACGTGTTTGGGTATAAAGCGTACGCATAAGCGTGGCGCGCCATGTATTCCACAAAGTGTGGTTGGTGGCATTTATGTCGCCAATGGTGAGCGCACACAAATAGTCGAGGTGAGTGGTGTCTTGTACTTTTTGAGCAAAGGCTTTGATGACATCAGGGTCTGAGAGGTCTTTGCGTTGTGCTGTCATCGACATCAGCAGGTGGTTGCGTACCAGCCAAGACACCATGTGCGAATCCCACTCGCCCATGCGGTGGCGTTTACAAAACTCTAAAACGTCTTCGGCACCGAGCTCTGAGTGGTCGCCGCCACGGCCTTTGGCGACATCGTGATAAAGTGCGGCGATGTAAAGTAATTCAATTTTTGGTAGCGAACGAACAATGCGGTGAGCAATGGGGAAGACTTCGCGCATGTCGTTGTGTCTAAACTGACGTGTTAGGCGAATTAGCTCAAGGGTGTGCGCATCGACGGTGTAAATGTGGAACAGGTCGTGCTGCATTTGGCCAATAATTTTGCCGAACTCAGGTAGGTACAAACCCAAAATGCCAAGGCGGTTCATGCGCATTAGCTCGGTGGTGACGCCGTCAGGAGAGCGCAGCAGCTCCAAAAATAAGGAGGTGTTGCGAATGTCGTTGCGGAAGTCGTCGTCAACAAGCTCTACACGCTGGTTTCGGATGAGGCGAATCGTAGAGGCGCGGACACCTTGGATATTGCTGTTTTGCGCCAAAAGCACAAACATTTCCATGAGTGCGAAGGGGCTGTGGCTAAAGACTTTGTCGTTGACGACTTCGATTAAGCCGTTGTTGATTTGAAAGCGCTTGTTGAGCGGGGTAATGACTTGCTCGCTTTCGTCGTTCAAAATCGCTTCTTCAAAATGCTGCAGCAACATGCTGTTAAATTCTGAAAGGGTTTTGACGGTGCGATAGTACTGGCCCATAAACTGCTCAACAGCTAGCTTGCCTTCGCTATCTTCGTAACCAAATAGCGGAGCCAGTGAGCGCTGGTGGTCGAATAGAAGGCGGTCTTCGTGTCGGCCTGTGATCATGTGCAGCGCGTAGCGAATTTTCCACAAGTAGAGTTCGCTCTTGTCGAGGGTATCGAGCTCGCTTTCGGTTAAAAAGCCGTCGTCCACTAAGTCGCGAATATAGGTAGAGCCAAAATGGCGCTTGGCCACCCAACCGATGGTTTGCAGGTCGCGCAAGCCTCCGGGGGAGTTTTTAAGGTTAGGCTCTAGGTTGTATTCGGTATTGTTGGTTTTTTTGTGGCGGGCTTTTTGTTCGCTGACTTTTGCTAAAAAGAACTCTTTATCGGTCCATGCCCCTTCCGAGGTGACTTGCACATAAAGGTCGGCTTGTAGCGAAATAGGGCCAACAATGGTGCGTGACTCAACAAGGTTGGTGGCGATGGTGATATCAGTTTTGCCCTCGTTATAGCACTCTTCTAAGGTGCGAACGCTAGAGCCGATATCGAGGTTGATGTCCCACAGTAAAGTTAAAAACTCACTGATGGTGTCGCCAAAGCTCTCTGGCGTAATGCCGTCCATCAAAATAAGGATGTCGATGTCGGAGTAGGGGTGTAGCTCACCTCGGCCAAAGCCGCCCACGGCGATCAGCGATATCTTGGCATCGGGCCAATCAAAGCGCTGCCAAATACCCGCCAAAATGCAGTCTAGAATCCAAGCCCGGCCATAAACCAAGGTGCGAATGTCGTCACCTTGGTGAAAGCGCTCGTTGAGGCGTGCTTGTGTCGTCGCGAGCACCTCTTTGAGGTATGGAATGGGCTTAACTTCGTCTTTGATGCGTGCAAAAAAGGCGTCGGCATCAAATAGCGCTTTGTCTGCTACCTGATGATGCGCCGAGTAAACCATGGGCGTTTGCATATTTAGATGACTTCTCCAGGGCGCAAGGTCAGTACTTCATAACCGTCAGCGGTACAAAGTATGGTGTGCTCCCATTGTGCAGATAAACGGCGATCTACGGTTTCTACAGTCCAGCCGTCTTTTTTGTTGAGTTTTACATTGCGCTTGCCGGCATTAATCATTGGTTCAATGGTGAAGATCATGCCTTCTTGTAAGGCTTCGCCCACACCAGGCTTGCCGTAGTGCAAAATTTGTGGCTCTTCATGGAAGCCTTCGCCAATGCCGTGGCCACAGTATTCGCGGACAACGGTGTAATGGTTTTGTTCAGCATGGGTTTGAATAACGTGGCCGATATCACCCAATGTTGTGCCGGGCTTAACCATGCGAATTCCTTTGTACATGCACTCGAGGGTGGTGTCGATGAGGCGTTGTGCGTGCGGGGCAACTTTACCTACGCAAAACATTTTGCTGGTGTCGCCGTGGTAGCCGTCTTTGATAACGGTGATGTCGATATTGATGATATCGCCATTTTTTAACGGCTTGTCGTTAGGAATACCGTGACACACCACTTGGTTTACCGAGGTGCAAATGCTTTTTGGAAAACCATGGTAGTTAAGAGGCGCTGGCACCGCGTCCTGCTCGTTGACGATGTAGTCGTGGCAAATTTGGTTTAGCTCGTTAGTGGTTACGCCCGGCTTCACGTGCGGGGCGATCATTTCTAGCACTTCGGCCGCGAGACGACCAGCAACGCGCATTTTTTCGATTTGCTCGGGTGTTTTGATAACAACTGACATGGTGTTTTTCCGTTGTGGCGCTGAATGTAAGGCTGTGTTGTTTGCTCGCTCGCCTGTAACAAGAGCGTTAGGCAGCTTAGCGATGGCGCTGGATCGGCGCTCGCAGGGGTAAAGGCCTTAGGATGTCGCGCAATAATGAATGTGCCTGATTGTATCAATTACTGGTCGCTATTGCCAAAGATGCGCAGGGCTTAATGGCTAAAGGTGCCTTTTAAAAAAGTTGCTGTTGTGGTATAAAACGCGCTCCAAAAAATCACTGGTCAGTTGTATTGCGGCTGGCTGGTTAAATCCACACATACATCGTCACAGTTGTCAGGGTGCCCTTAATGGGTTGGTAGCTGGGGTGTATGGAGGTCTAACCCACTTTGAGGACTTTATAATGGCTAGAATTAGCATGCGTGACCTGCTTAAAGCAGGCGTTCACTTCGGACACCAAACTCGTTACTGGAACCCAAAAATGAACAAGTTCATCTTTGGTTCTCGCAACAAGATCCATATCATCAACCTAGAGCACACGCTACCTGCTCTTAACGACGCGCTAGACGTTGTTCAAGGCCTATCGGCTAAAAAGAACAAAATCTTGTTCGTTGGTACTAAGCGTGCTGCAGGCAAAATCGTTAAGGAAGAAGCGGTTCGCGCTAACATGCCTTACGTAAACCACCGTTGGTTGGGTGGTATGTTGACGAACTACAAAACTATTCGTCAATCTATCCGTCGTCTTCGCGATCTAGAAGCGCAAAGCCAAGATGGTACTTTCGAGCAACTAACTAAGAAAGAAGCGTTGATGCGTCAACGTGAAATGGACAAGTTAGAGCGCTCTATCGGCGGTATCAAAGAAATGGGCGGTCTTCCTGATGCGTTGTTCGTAATCGACGTTGATCACGAGCGTATTGCTGTAAACGAAGCGAACAAGCTTGGTATTCCAGTTATCGGTATCGTAGATACTAACAGCAACCCAGACGGCATCGACTACGTTATCCCTGGTAACGACGATGCGTTGCGCGCGATCCAAATCTACGTGCAGTCTGCTGCTGATGCTTGCCTAGAAGGCGCTGTTGCTAATGGCGACGCTGCTGCTCAGAGCGAGTTTGTTGAAGTTGTTGAAGACGCAGCTGCTGCTGAGTAATCCATCTGTCAACGAAGCTTGGTAGGCTCTTGAGTTTATCGGGCGCGAAGGAGGGGAGCGCTTAGGCTCCCCTTTTTCGATCTTGAATTCAGTTATACAAAATTTTCTCAATAGAGGTATTCAAAATGGCATTCTCTGCTAAGGATGTAAAAGAACTGCGCGACCGTACTGGCCTAGGCATGATGGAGTGTAAAAAAGCACTTACTGAAGCAGGTGGTGATATCGAAAAAGCGATTGAAGATCTGCGTAAAGCGTCTGGTATGAAAGCAGCTAAAAAAGCATCTCGTACAGCGGCAGACGGTGTTGTTGCGGTTAAAGTTGCAGCAGACAACAGCTACGCAGTAGCGGTTGAAGTAAACTCTGAAACAGATTTCGTAGCACGTGACGACGGCTTCCTAGCATTCGTAAACACAGTAGCTGAAAAAGCACTTGAAGCAAAAGCAACTGACGTTGCTGAGCTAATGGCTGGCGAACTAGAAACTGCACGTGAAGCACTAGTACAAAAAATCGGCGAAAACATTTCTGTACGTCGTCTATTCGTTGTTGAAGGCGGCATCGTTGACGCTTACGTTCACAGCAACGCTAAAATTGCAGCAATCGTTGCACTAGACGGCGGCGACGCTGCTACTGCTAAAGATGTTGCGATGCACGTTACAGCGGTTAACCCACGCGTTGTTAACAAAGAAGACATGCCAGAAGACTTGGTTGCTAAAGAGAAAGAAATCATCTTGGCGCAACCAGATATGGCGAGCAAGCCAGCTGAAATCGCTGAAAAAATGGTTGTTGGTCGTATCAACAAGTACTTGGCTGAAAACAGCCTAGTAGAGCAAGCTTTCGTTAAGAACCCAGAGCAAAAAGTGGGTGCTTTCGTTAAGGCTGCTGGCGGCGTTGTAACTTCTTTCACTCGTATCGAAGTGGGCGAAGGTATCGAGAAAGAAGAAGTAGACTTCGCTGCAGAAGTTGCTGCTCAGCTTAAAGGCTAAGCAAAGCGCTTCTTGGGTTGCGCGCACCTAGATTAGTGTGCGCAACCTCTTACATTCCTGATACACTCTTGTAACCTCGTTTCCCTCGGAGATTGCACAGATGCCTGCGAAAGAAAAACAGTCAAAATACAAAAGGATACTTCTTAAACTCAGCGGCGAAGCGCTGATGGGTGATGAGAGTTTTGGTATCGACCCCAAAGTACTTAACCGAATGGCGCTAGAAATTGGCCAGCTAGTGGGTATTGGTGTTCAGGTCGGTATGGTTATCGGTGGTGGTAACTTGTTTCGCGGTGAAGCGCTAAGCAAAGCCGGTATGGATCGCGTAACCGGCGACCATATGGGTATGCTAGCGACAGTAATGAATGCGCTGGCGATGCGCGACGCCCTAGAAGGCAGCAACATCGCAACACGCGTAATGTCTGCGATTCCGATGAGTGGTGTGGTTGATCACTACGATCGCCGTAATGCCATGCGTTTCTTAAGCCAAGGTGACGTAGTTATCTTTGCTGCGGGTACCGGCAACCCCTTCTTTACGACGGACTCTGCTGCTTGTTTACGCGGCATTGAAGTCGAAGTTGACGTGGTGCTTAAAGCCACCAAAGTAGACGGTGTATTTACTGCCGACCCAATGAAAGACCCATCTGCTAAGCAATATCGTCATTTGTCGTTTGATGAAGCGATTGAAAAGCAACTAGGTGTCATGGATTTAACGGCTATCTGCTTAACACGCGATCACAATATGCCAATTCGTGTGTTTAATATGAACAAGCCGGGTGCGCTTGCCAACCTAGTGACAGGTGGCGAAGAAGGCACTTTGATTGATTCTGTTCCTACCAATGGAGAAGAATATGCTGAATGAGATTACTCAAGACGCAAGCGAACGTATGACCAAAACCATTGAGGCTTTGGTGACTAACTTTTCAAAAATCCGTACAGGTCGTGCACACCCAAGCATTCTGGACGGTATTCTTGTGCCTTACTACGGCGCAGATACACCTCTTTCACAAGTGGCTAACGTATCGGTTGAAGACGCGCGTACATTGACTATTTCCCCTTGGGAGAAGCAGCTTGTACCGGCAATCGAAAAAGCAATCATGAAGTCTGACTTAGGCCTAAACCCAGCGACAACAGGTGACTTGATTCGCGTACCTATGCCAGCACTGACGGAAGAGACCCGTAAGGGCTACACTCGTCAAGCTCGCTCTGAAGCAGAAAACGCACGTATTGCACTTCGCAATATTCGTCGTGATGCTAATGGCGACTTTAAAGACCTATTAAAAGAGAAAGAAATTACTGAAGACGATTTGCGCCGTGGCGAAGATCAAATTCAGAAGTTGACTGATAAGTTCGTAGCAGAAGTAGATAAGCTGCTTGAGCAAAAAGAAGTCGATTTGATGGAAATCTAACCTTTCCCGCACGGGCTGAAGGACTTCAGCCCGTTCACGCGCGTGTCATAATAAAATGAAAAGCAAAAATACCCCTCTAAACGCGCCACCTCGGCATGTCGCGATTATCATGGACGGCAATAACCGCTGGGCAAAGCAGCGCATGTTACCAAGCTTGGCTGGCCATAAAGCAGGCGTCGGTTCTGTACGTGCAGTTATTGAAGCATGTGTAGAGCAAGAAGTTGGTGCCCTTACTCTTTTCGCCTTCAGTTCTGAAAACTGGAAGCGTCCCCCTGTCGAAGTAAATGGCTTAATGGAGCTGTTTGTTTGGGCACTTGAACGCGAAGTCAAAAAGCTTAAAAAACACAATGTTCGCCTGCGTATCATTGGCGAAAAGCGTGGTTTTAGCGAAAAGTTACAACAAAAAATCGCCGCTGCTGAAGAGCTCACCCAAGAATGTACTGGGTTACAGCTTAATGTTGCAGCTAACTATGGCGGTCGCTGGGATGTAATGACAGCGACCCAAGCGATTGCGCAAAAGTGCGTAGATGGTGAGCTGAAAGTGAGTGATATTACTGAAGAAACCATTTCGGCACACCTGTCTTTGGCTGATTTACCTGACCCTGATTTGTGTATTCGTACCGCAGGTGAGCAGCGCATTAGTAACTTTTTAATTTGGCAGTGTGCTTACACTGAGTTTTATTACGCCAAGTGTTTTTGGCCTGACTTTGATAAAAATGAATTTAAGCTGGCGCTGGAGTCGTTTATGTATCGTGAGCGCCGTTTTGGCAAAACCAGCGAGCAGTTAGAGGCAGAACGTAATGCTTAAAGCCAGAGTCATTACGGCGCTGGTGTTAGCTCCCTTAGCGTTATGGATGTTGTTTGGCCTAGCACTAGAAGGGTTTATGATTGCCCTTGATGGCATCTTGTTACTTGCCGCTTGGGAATGGTCACGCTTGTCTGGCCTTAAAACCTGGACGGCCCAAATTGGCTACGTTGCTTTCACCTTACTCTTGTTATGTGGCCTGCATTTAGGCTTACACCACGCCTATACTGACGTTGGCCTAGTGTTAGCCAGCGCGTTTTGGCTGTTTGCAAGTATCTGTGTGGTCCGTTACCCCAACACCCAGCCATGGGCGTCGTCATTTGTTCGCCTATTACTGGGCATTTGCGTACTGATACCCACATGGGTGGCCTTCTTTCAGCTCAAAGCGGCCAATAGCGACCTACAAATATTGCTGCTGCTGTTTATTGTATGGTCGGCGGATATTGGTGCGTATGCGGCAGGTAAAAACTTTGGTAAAAATAAGCTCGCGCCACATGTCAGCCCGGGTAAAACCCGAGAGGGTTTGTACGGTGGTTTAGTGTCTTGTGCAATTGTGGGTTTTGTTTTTTCATTTTTCTTTGAGCTGAGCTTCGCAAAACAGCTCGCCCTTGTGGCCCTTGTGGCCTTTTGTGGCCTAGTTTCGGTTATGGGCGACTTGTTTGAAAGTATGCTTAAGCGTCATCAGGGGATGAAAGACAGTAGCCAGCTTCTACCTGGCCACGGTGGCATTTTAGATCGTATTGATAGCCTTGTTGCCGCAGCGCCCATTTATGTTTTGGGCACTCAGTTTTTAATTTTTTAAATTCCGCTCCGCGCTCGTCGCTTAGCGTTCACTGAATGGAAGTGCACTGTGGATTTTCTTAACACTATCTTCGCAACCATTATCGCACTGGGTGTTTTGGTGTCGGTGCACGAGTGGGGCCACTTTATTGTGGCGCGCTTGTGTGGTGTTAAGGTGCTTACCTTTTCGGTTGGCTTTGGCAAACAACTTGTTGGGCGTACCGGTAAGCAGGGCACGCGTTTTGTGCTGTCAGCGATTCCTTTGGGTGGCTATGTACGTATGCTTGATGAGCGTGAAGGCCCTGTGCCGAGCGAGCTCAAGTCTCAGGCGTTTAATAACAAGTCGGTGTTTCAGCGCTTTGCAATTGTTGCGGCTGGGCCAGCGGTTAACCTTATCTTTGCCGTACTGGCATATGCTTTTATTTTCACTTCGGGAGTAACTGTGGTTCGCCCTGTTGTTGGTGAGCTTATTCCTAACTCTCCTGCGGCGCAGTCGGGCTTGCCAAACAATGTCGAAATTCTTGCGATTAATGGCCAAAACTCTTTGTCGTGGGGTGATGTAAATACCCAGCTAACCGCCTACATCGGTGAAACCACCAATATTATTCTCACTGTTCAGCCGCTAAACAGTAGCTTGTCTCAACAAGTGACGATTCCAGTTAACGAGTGGCAGTTTGATATTGAAACTCAGTCGCCTGTTTCTGCCTTGGGTGTTATTCCTTGGCAGCCAGAAATTGAGCCTATTATTGGACAAGTGGTTGCAGGCGAGCGCGCCGAGCAAGCGGGGCTGCAAGTAGGTGACCGCTTACTTGCGATTGACGGTGAACCGATTGCCGATTGGATTGGCTTTGTCACTCGTATTCAGCAGAGTCCGCAACAACGCCTGACGCTTGAGGTTGAGCGAGAGGGTATGCGCCAATCGCTCTTCATTACCCCCAAACAACGGGAAGTCAGTCGTGATGGCCAAACCGTTCCCATGGGTTACATTGGCGCAGGCGTGCAACCTTATGCGTGGCCTGAGTCAATGCAACGCGATATCAACTACGGTGTTTTTGAGTCGATTGGCCAAGCGGCAGTAAAAACCTACGATACCGCTTTAATGATCCTCGACTCGATTTGGAAAATGATCGAAGGGGTTATCTCGGTAAAAAACTTGAGTGGCCCTATTACCATTGCTAAAGTGGCCGGTGCTTCGGCTGAGTCTGGGCTGATTTCGTTTGTATCCTTTATGGCTTATTTAAGTATTAGCCTGGGTGTATTAAACCTTTTACCTATCCCGATGTTGGATGGCGGACACCTTATGTTTTATCTCGCCGAGATGCTGCGAGGTAAGCCGTTGCCTGAATCGATTCAGGCGGGCTTTCAGCGTGTCGGCATGGCCTTGCTGTTTTCATTAATGGGCTTGGCTATGTTTAATGATATTTTACGGCTCTAGTGTTGATTAGAGCGCGTTTGTAATCCTTCTTGTGTAGATGAGTTAATGAAAAAGTTTCTTCGTTTAGTAGTCGCAACTTGCTTCTTGGGCCCATGGACTGTGGCTTTTTCTGATCAAGGGTTTGTTGTTGAGGATGTACGTATAGAAGGGATTAACCAAGTTTCAACGCAGGCGGTGTTTGACTTTTTGCCTATCGAACGTGGTGATACCGTCGATGACGCCAAAATTGCACAGGCAATCCGTTCTTTGTTTGGTACGGGCTACTTTGACGACGTTGCTGTGTTTCGCGACCAGTCACAGTTGGTGGTAAAGGTTTTAGAGCGCCCAGCCATTGCGATTATTCGCCTTGAAGGTAACAAAGCCATTAAGGATGAAGCACTGCGTCAAGGCCTTGAGCATGCAGGCCTAAAAGAGGGCGATATCTTTAAGCGCTCCGTGTTAGACCAAATTAATCAAGACCTTGTGAAGCTATACGCTGCGCAGGGTCGCTATGGCGCAAAAGTCGAAACCAGCGTCGAGCCTCTGCCTAACAACCGCGTGGCCGTAAATATTACGGTGGACGAAGGTAAAGTATCCTCTATCTCTCATATCAACATTATTGGTAACAAGGTGTTTGATGATGAGACGCTACTTGACCAGTTTGACTTAGGTTTACCTAGCTTTTGGGCGTTTTTTAGCGACCGAGACAAGTACGCACGTGAAAAGCTGAACGCAGACTTAGAACGCCTTCGTGACTACTACATGGACCGAGGCTACATTGACTTTAATGTGGACTCTACCCAAGTGTCCCTAGGGCCGATTAATAAAGACGTCTACATTACGGTTAACATCACCGAAGGTGAGCGTTACGCTGTACGTGAAATCAAAGTTCTGGGCGAGCTAAACGACCTGGACGATGAGCTAAACCAAGCAGTAACAGCGCAAGCGGGCGACATTTTTTCTCGTAAAGTGATGACCTCTGATCGCAGCGCCATTACCGACGTGCTCGGCAACCATGGTTACCTTTTTGCCAATGTTTCAGCTCAACCCGAAGTGCATGACGACCAAACGGTTACTCTGCGTTACCTTGTGGCATCTGGTAAAAAGAGCTACGTCCGCCGTATCAATATTCAGGGCAACACCCGCACAGGTGACGAAATTGTTCGCCGTGAGATGCGTCAAATGGAAGCGGCACCTGCTTCCCGTGAAAAGATTCAGCTATCGAAGCAGCGTCTAGACCGAATTGGTTACTTTGGTACTGTTCAGGTTGAAACCGTGCCGGTTGAAGGCGCTGATGACCAAGTTGACCTAAACTTTAATGTCACCGAGCAGCAGTCAGGTAGCTTTTCTGCAACCGTGGGTTACGCGCAAGGCTCAGGTATGATGCTGGGCTTGAGTGTTAAGCAAGACAACTTCTTGGGTACAGGTAAAGAGGTTAAGTTTGCAGTCACTGATTCAGACTCTACTCGAGAGTACAGCTTTAGCGAAAACGACCCTTACTACACAGTTGACGGTGTGAGCCGTGGCTACAAGGTCTACTTCCGTGAGCAAGACTTTGACGAAGACGATGTCAGCTCATACCAAACTGACGAGATTGGTGCGGGCGTTAACTTTGGTTACCCCATTGATGAGTACCAGCGTCTAACCTTTGGTACCAACCTAGAAGGCGTGCAAATCAAAACCGCTGCGCAAACGCCGCAAGAAATCGTCGACTTTATTAATGTTGAAGGCGACCAGTACCTCAACATTGTCGCCGAGGGTACTTGGTCTGATAACCACCTAAACCGAGGCTTCTTCCCAACGGATGGTTACTCAAACACAATTTCTGCCGAGGTGGCACTGCCGGGGTCAGACCTGACTTACTTCCGCTTGAACTACACAGGTAAGCGTTACATTCCATTAGACGATAACGATCGTTGGGTATTGGGTGGCTGGGGTCGCCTAGGGTACGCAGCGGCCTATGGTGAGAACGACTACCCCTTCTATCGTAACTTTTACGCCGGTGGTTTACGCTCGGTACGGGGCTATGCGTCAAATTCATTAGGTCCAAAAGATACGCCACAAAGTGGCTACGACGCTGAACCTTTTGGTGGTGACTTACTGGTTACGGGTGGCCTAGAGTTGGTACTTCCGTTTGATATCACCGGCGAGTCGGGTAAAACCCGAACCATTTTGTTCTTGGATGGCGGTAACGTATTTAACTCAGAAGATGACGTTAACCCAGACGATGTTCGCTTCTCTACCGGTATTGGCTTGAGCTGGCTAACGCCGATTGGGCCACTTTCCTTTGTGTTAGCAAAAGCGCTGAATGCAGACGAAGATGATGAGACTCAGTCGTTCCAGTTCTCGATTGGTCAAACCTTTTAACACCTAGGATGGTTAACATGACATTAATTAAACATAAAGCGCACAACATTATTACTTTGCTGGCGGCATTGATGCTATCGGCGAACGCCTTGGCAGCCAACATTGGCATCGTAGACGCGCAAGCGGCGCTACGGGCCTCTAATGCCGCCAAAGCCTTTGATGCACAGCTAAAAGCGGACTTAGAGTCTGCACGCGCTGAGCTTGTAGCCCTTGAAGGGCAAATTAAGGCAAAGCAAAACGAACTTCGTCAAAACCAAGACCTGCTTTCTCAAGAGCAGTTACGTGCTGAAGACGACAAGTACCGCCAAATGGTGCAGAGCTTTCAAGTACGCCGTCAAGCGCTGAATCAAGAGCAAGTAAAACGCGAACAGGCGTTTCTTAAGCAAGTTCGCCCTGTGATCCGTGCTGCGGTGATTCAAATTGCTGAAGAAAAAAAGCTCGACTTAATTCTTAATCGCGAAGCAGCGGCCTATGCTAGCGCGTCTTTAGATGTCACGGCTCGATTGATTGAAATACTAAATACTCAGAAATAATTCATGTTTTATTCGCTTTCACAGCTCGCTGCTGAGGTTAATGGTGACCTTGTTGGTGAACCTGATTACACCATTGACCGTGTATCTCCCCTCGATCAGCCTCACCCTACAGGGCTGAGCTTTGCTGTGAGCGAAAGCAAGCTAGCCGCCCTCGCAGATAGTGACGCGGTGGGTGTGTTGCTGATTCCCCGCAACTTAAAAGCATTAGCGCCGGCACGAGCTATTTTGGTAGACGATGTTTACCTTGCCTACGCCAAACTAAGTGCATGCTTTGACAGCCTTTATCGTAATGCCACCACGGCGCAACAGGATACCAGTGCCAAAGTCGCTGCCTCTGCGCGCTTAGGTCAAAACGTAACCTTGGGTGCAAATGTGGTGATTGGCGAGAATGTTGAGCTAGGCGAGGGCGTTGTAGTGTCGGCAGGCACCGTGATTGGCCCAAACTGTAGTATTGGTGCAAATACCTTTATCCACAGTAACGCTACCTTTTATGCCGATGTCACTGTTGGCGAGCGTGGTATCTTTCACAGTGGCTGTGTGATTGGAGCAGACGGTTTTGGTTTTGCGCCCAAAAAACTCGGCTGGCAAAAGATTTATCAGCTTGCAGGTGTCGTCTTAGGTGATGATGTTGAAGTGGGGGCGAATACCACCATCGACCGAGGCGCCGTGACGGATACCCAGATTGGTAATGGTGTAAAGCTAGACAACCTTATTCAAATTGCCCACAACGTTGAAATTGGTGACCATACTGCAATTGCGGGCTGTACTGCGGTGGCGGGAAGCACTAAAATTGGCCGCAATTGTACCATTGCTGGCCACTGCGGCATTGTTGGGCATTTAACCATCGCTGATGGCACCCATGTTGCTGCAATGACTCTTGTGACTAAGTCGATTACTGCACCTGGCGCGTATGCATCGGGCACAGGTATGCAGCTACTCAGCAAATGGAAAAAAAGCGTCGCTCACTTTAAACAGCTCGATAAGCTGAGTAAGCGCGTTAAACAACTTGAATCAAAATTATCAGAACTCTCTAAGGGCCAATAACTCCATGATGGATGTAAATGAAATTCGGGAATACTTACCACACCGTTATCCTTTTTTGCTTGTGGACCGAGTACTCGAACTAGACCCGGGTAAATCCATTGTTGCGATTAAAAATGTGACAGTTAACGAGCCTTTCTTTAATGGCCACTTTCCTGATCACCCTGTTATGCCTGGCGTTCTTTTGGTAGAAGCGATGGCACAAGCGGCAGGTATCCTAGGTTTTAAAACCATGGACAAAAAGCCTCAAGACGGTTCAATCTACTACTTTGTAGGTGCAGATAACTTGCGCTTTAAGCGCCCAGTTGTGCCGGGTGACCAAGTAAAACTTGAAGCCGAAGTGAAATCTGAGCGTCGCGGTATTTGGAAGTTTGACGTGAAAGCATCGGTAGATGGTGATATGGTCAGCTCAGCAACCATTTTGTGTGCAGACCGGAAAGTATAAGTTTTGATTCATCCTCAAGCGATTGTCGATCCAACGGCTAACATTGCAGATGACGTAAAAATTGGGCCTTGGACTTACATTGGCCCTAACGTCACTATTGATGAAGGCACTGTTATTGAGTCTCATGTAGTCATCAAGGGACCAACACGTATCGGCAAAGGCAACCGCATCTTTCAGTTTTCGTCGATTGGTGAAGAGTGCCAAGACCTTAAGTACAACGGTGAGCCAACCGAGCTCGTGATTGGTGACTACAACACCATTCGCGAAGGCGTAACCATTCACCGTGGTACGATTCAAGACAACAGCCTGACCAGTATTGGCAGTCATAACTTGCTAATGGCTTACGTTCATGTGGCCCATGACTGTGTGGTTGGTAATCACGTTATCTTAGCCAACAACACCTCTCTCGCTGGCCATGTTCGTGTCGCAGACTGGGCAATTTTGGGTGGCTTTACTGCCATTCACCAGTTCTGCCAAGTAGGCGAGCATGTGATGACAGGCGTTAACAGTGTGATTTTTAAAGACGTTCCTGCCTATGTAAAAGGCGGCGGTAACCCTTTCAAACCCCGCACCATTAATGCCGAAGGCCTTAAGCGTCGTGGCTTTAGCGCCGAAACGATTGCTGTGCTAAAGCGTGCTTACCGTTTGTTGTATCGCGAAAACTTAACTGTAGAACAGTCCATCGAAGCGCTCGAAGCGCTGCAAGAAGATACCCCTGCGGTCGCTTTGCTGATTGACTCTGTTAAGGCATCTACCCGTGGCATCAGTCGATAACTTGTCGGCAGATGGCGCCACACCTGTCCCGAATGCTTCGTTACCTCCAATCACTGTTGCGATGGTGGCTGGCGAAGCATCGGGCGATATTCTTGGAGCTGGCTTAATCGAGCAGCTGCGCCAACAATTCCCTAACCGACAAGTGCGTTTTATAGGCATCGCTGGCCCACTCATGCAAGCACAAGGCTGTGAGAGTCTTTACCCCATGGAGCGCTTGAGTGTCATGGGTTTAGTTGAGGTGCTAGGACGGTTACGTGAGCTGCTTAAAATGCGCAAGCAGTTAGCAAAGCAGTTAATTGACTGTCAGCCCGACGTGTTTATTGGTATTGATGCGCCTGACTTTAATATTGGCTTAGAGCAAATGTTAAAGGATGCTGGTGTTAAAACGGTTCATTATGTTAGTCCGTCGGTTTGGGCGTGGCGTCGTAAACGCGTGCACAAAATCAAAGCCGCTACTGACTTGATGCTCACCTTGTTTCCATTTGAAGCGCGCTTTTACCAAGAACAAAACCACCCAGTTACGTTTGTGGGGCACCCGTTAGTAGGCATTATTTCGGGTGCCGAAAGCCAAGCGCAAGCACGAGAAAGCTTGTCACTAGCACAAGATGCAACCTTAGTGGCGCTGTTACCGGGTAGTCGTCGTGCAGAGGTGGCGTTGCTAGCGCCAGAGTTTATCGCTACGGCGAAGTGGCTGCTGGCTAAAAAGCCAGATTTGCAGTTTATTTTACCGGCTGCAAACGAGGCGCGGCTCGAACAACTTGAGGCCTTACTCGTCGAGCAGTCTCTTCCTATTAAGGTGGTTCTGGGGCAGTCTCGCACGGCGATGGCGGCCAGTGATGCCATTCTTATCGCGTCAGGCACGGCGACCTTAGAAGCGACTTTGCTCAAGCGACCCATGGTCGTAGCCTACAAGCTTTCGCCCATTAGCTTCTTTATTTTGCGACGCATGGTCAAAAGCCCTTACATCTCCTTGCCGAACTTGTTGGCCGACCAAGAAATGGTGCCAGAAGTGCTGCAAAACGATGTGACACCTGAGGTGTTAGGCCCGCTGGTGCTAAGTGCCTTAGAGGATGCAGACACCCGTGCGAAGTTAGCCGAGCGGTTTACGGCTATTTACCAAGACCTTGATCAAAACGCTGACCTTAAAGCGGCACAAGCCGTCGCCCAGCTCATTTCAGCTCACCCTTAACGGATGGACACGCCAATGGAAACCCTAGCGTTTGATTTTAGCGCGCCGGGCCTTGTGGCCGGTGTAGATGAAGTAGGGCGAGGCCCTTTGATCGGTAACGTGGTTGCGGCTGCCGTCATCCTAAACCCTGCTAAGCCAATAGAAGGTCTGGCGGACTCCAAAAAGCTCTCGGCTAAACGCCGAGAGCAGCTTTACCTCGAAATTAAAGAAAAAGCGCTTTATTGGTGTGTGGCCCATGCAACACCTGCGGAGATCGACGAGCTTAATATTTTGCATGCCACCATGTTGGCGATGAAACGAGCGGTCGAAGGCTTGGGCGTATCGCCAGATTATGCTTATATAGATGGAAATCGGTGCCCTGAAATTTCTTGCCCGAGTGAGCCAGTGGTAAAAGGTGACAGCCTTGTGCCCGCTATATCTGCTGCCTCCATTTTGGCTAAGGTGGATCGCGACAACGAAATGTTAGCGTTGGACGCTTCGCACCCTGAATACGGTTTTGCCTCACATAAAGGCTACCCAACAAAGCAACATTTATCGGCGATTGAGGCCCACGGTGTGTTAGATGATCACCGTCGCAGCTTCTCGCCAGTGCGTAAGGCCCTCGGCCTTGTCGCTAAATAGTTAGGTTACATAGGTTTATCGTGTCAAATACGCCTTCTGCTCCACAATTTGTTCATTTGCGTGTTCACAGTGAGTTTTCCCTCATCGACGGGCTTATTCGTGTAAAAGACCTTGTGGGTGCGGCGGCAGCCGACGGTATGCCCGCAGTTGCCCTAACAGACGAGGTCAATCTGTACGGCCTAATTAAGTTTTATAAGGCGGCGCTGGGCAAAGGGGTTAAGCCGATTAGTGGCTCTGATGTGTGGATTGTTGACTCTGCCCGACCACAGTTGCCGGCGTCACGTCTTACCTTGTTGGTTATGAATGCCGAGGGTTATCGCAACCTAACGGAATTGATTTCATTGGCGTATGAAAAAGGCCAAAACACGGTTAAAGAAAAAGCCATTGTTGAGCTGTCTTGGCTAAAAGAAAAATCCGAAGGCCTTATTGCTATGTCGGGTCATCGACAAGGTGATATTGGCCGTGCGTTGCTAGCTGGAAAAGACGAAGCCGCCGATTGCTTAAAAGACTGGATGGCGATTTTTCCGGGGCGCTTTTACCTAGAGATTCAGCGCACAGGGCGCGAAGGTGATGAGCTACTCGTCCACGGCAGTGTTCAGTTGGCACATGATCACCAGTGTCCTTTGGTCGCTACCAACGAAGTCATGTTTATCAAAGCAGATGACTTTGAGGCCCACGAAGCGCGTGTGTGCATTAACCAAAGCCGCACCATTGAAGACCCAAAACGCCCACGGGATTACAGCCCCGAGCAGTATTTTCGCAGCGAAGCGGACATGGTTGAGCTGTTTGCGGATATTCCTTCGGCGCTACAAAATACCATCGAAATTGCCAAGCGCTGTAATATCGAAATTGAGATCGGTACTTATTACTTGCCGCGCTACCCTATTCCTGAGGGTATGTACATGGAGGACTTCTTTCGCGAAGTGTCCTTCAAAGGCCTTGAAGAGCGTTTAGAAAAACTCCTCGACCCTAACGACCCAGAGTATCAAGCCAAGCGAAAAGAGTACGAAGACCGCTTGGAGTTTGAGCTCGATATCATCATTCAAATGGGTTTCCCCGGTTACTTCCTCATCGTAATGGACTTTATCCAGTGGGGTAAAAACAACGGCGTACCGGTTGGCCCAGGTCGGGGTTCTGGTGCAGGCTCGTTGGTGGCCTACTCATTAAAAATCACCGACCTAGACCCTCTGGAATACGACTTACTGTTCGAACGATTCCTAAACCCAGAGCGGGTATCGATGCCTGACTTTGATATCGACTTCTGTCAGGAAAACCGCGATAAGGTCATTGATTACGTATCGCGAAAGTACGGTAAAGATGCCGTATCTCAAATCGTAACCTTCGGTACCATGGCGGCAAAAGCGGTGGTGCGAGACGTAGCGCGAGTGCAGGGTAAAGCCTTTGGTTTGGCCGATAAGCTGTCAAAGCTGATTCCTAGCACGCCGGGTATTTCACTAAACGAGGCGTTTCAAGAAGAGCCTGCCCTCGATGCCTTCATCAAAGACAGCGAAGAAGCGCAAGAAATTATCGAAATGGCGTTGCGCCTTGAGGGTATTACCCGAAACGTAGGTAAGCACGCTGGTGGTGTGGTAATCGCGCCTACCAAACTTACTGACTTTAGTGCGACCTACTGTGACGAGTTGGGTGAGGGGCTTGTAACTCAATTCGATAAGGGCGATGTAGAGGAAGCGGGCCTTGTTAAGTTCGACTTCTTGGGCCTTAAAACTCTGACGGTTATCGACTTTGCGGTAAAACTTATCAATGAAGTGCGCAGCCCAGAGGATGCTGTCGTGATCGAGGATATTAGCCTCGAAGATCAGCCAACCTTTGAACTGCTACAAGCGGGCATTACCTCGGCGGTGTTCCAGCTGGAATCCACCGGCATGAAGGAGCTGATCAAACGACTCAAACCATCGCGCTTTGAGGATATTGTTGCGATGGTGGCCTTGTACCGTCCGGGCCCGTTGGGCTCAGGTATGGTGGATGACTTTATTCGCCGTAAGCACGGCGAGGCGCCACTGGCTTGGCCGCAAGAAGACTGTCAGCTAGAGTCGCTACAACCTGTATTGGAGCCAACATACGGCGTAATTCTGTACCAAGAGCAGGTTATGCAGATTGCGCAGGTAATGGCGGGTTACAGCTTGGGCGGTGCCGACATGCTCCGTCGTGCCATGGGTAAAAAGAAACCCGAAGAAATGGCCAAGCAAAAGAAAGGCTTTGTGGATGGCAGTGTCGCTAACGGTATTGATGCCAAGCTGGCAGCCGGTATCTTTGACCTTGTGGAAAAGTTTGCGGGTTACGGCTTTAACAAATCCCACTCGGCTGCTTATGCTTTGGTGTCTTACCAAACCGCTTGGCTAAAAGTGCACTTTCCTGCGGAATTTATGGCCGCGGTAATGTCTCTCGATATGCAGGTGACGGAAAAAATCGTTTCCTACATTCAAGAAGCCCGTGACCTTAAGCTCGAAGTACTGCCGCCCGATGTAAACCGAGGTGGCTATTACTTTAGCGTTGACCACGATACCAAGGCGATTATTTTTGGCTTGGGTGCGATTAAAGGCGTAGGTGAAGGCCCTATTGATGCCATCGTCGAAGCCCGCGCGCAAGGCGGCGAGTTTAAAGACCTGTTCGACTTTGTTGAGAGAGTCGGTGCGAAAAAGATTAACAAACGAGTGCTTGAGGCACTGGTGCGCAGTGGTGCACTTGATAGCTTTAGCGAAGAGCGTGCGATTTTGATGGAAGCCATTCCAGATTCTTTGAAGCACGCCTCACAAAGTCACCAAAACACCATGTCGGGTATGATGGACTTGTTTGGTGCTATTGAAGCCGAAACCGAAAAAGACGTATATGAGCCTTACCGTTATGTGCGTTTGTGGACAGATAAAGAGCGCTTGGGGGGCGAAAAACACACCCTCGGCTTGTATTTATCTGGTCACCCCATCGACCAATACGAAGCCGAGCTTAAGTTTATGGTGCGCAAAAAGCTCAACACCTTAAGCCCACAAAGCCGTGTCGACCAAAAGTTTGCCGGCCTTATTTTGGATGCGCAGTTTAAAACCACCAAAGCGGGTAAAGCCATTTGCTACCTGATGCTGGATGACAAAACTGCACGTATTGAAGTGGCGGTGATGGGCGAAACCCTTGAGGCCTATCGGGACCTACTGGTGAAGGATACTGTGGTTATTTTAGACGGTGAAGTGTCTGAAGATCGTTACAATAATAGTATTCGTATTCGCGTGAATCACGTGAAGAGCCTTGAACAAGCCCGTGCCGATACGGCGCTCAGTTTGGAGCTAGATGTATCACCGGATACCTTGACGAGCCAGCGCTTAAAACTGCTGCACGAGTGTTTGAGTAAGGTAAAAGACGACAATGGCACCCAAGTGACCTTGCGGTTTAACGATGCTAACGCGGCTGCGCGTATTCGTTTTCCACAGACTTGGCGCGTGGTGGCCACAGACGAATTATTGATTGAGCTGAGCGAACTGCTCGGTTCAGAGCGAGTGTATCTGCGCTACGACGAGATGCCCCTTTGCGCCTAATGGCGTAGTCTTAAACGACAGAAGGTGGCATGCTACTGGCCGTGGCAAAAGCAAACAGGTACACTTGTACAAATTTTTAACTCAGAATTAAGTAGATCATAATCACATGAATCCGAACTACCTGGATTTTGAACAGCCGATTGCCGAACTTCAGGCAAAAATCGAAGAATTGCGTTCGGTTAGCGATGATAACGCTGGCCTAAACATCTCTGACGAGCTAGAAAAGCTACAAGATAAGAGTAAGTCCCTGACTGAAAACATCTTCTCTGACCTTAGTGCATGGCAGGTTTCTCAGCTTTCACGTCACCCGCAGCGTCCTTACACCTTTGATTACATCGAACACGTCTTTGACGACTTTGATGAAATTCACGGTGACCGTCACTTTGCTGACGATTTGGCTATTGTAGGCGGTACTGCGCGTCTAGCAGGTCGCCCAGTGATGGTGATTGGCCACCAAAAAGGCCGTGATATCAAAAGCAAAGTTGCTCGTAACTTTGGTATGCCGCGTCCAGAAGGTTACCGCAAGGCCCTTCGTCTAATGGAAATGGCAGAACGTTTTGATATGCCTGTATTGACCTTTATCGACACCCCTGGGGCTTACCCAGGTATCGACGCTGAAGAGCGAGGTCAGTCTGAAGCGATTGCCTTTAACTTGGCTAAAATGTCGCAACTAAAAACACCTATCATCTCTACCGTTATCGGTGAAGGTGGTTCAGGTGGTGCCTTGGCGATTGGCGTATGTGACAAGCTAATGATGCTACAGTACTCAACTTACTCGGTTATCTCGCCTGAAGGTTGTGCATCTATCCTGTGGAAAAGTGCAGACAAAGCCCCTGACGCAGCAAAAGCCATGGGCCTAACCTCTGACCGTTTGCACGAGCTAGGCCTTGTTGACGAAATCGTTAAAGAGCCATTGGGTGGCGCACACCGCAACCCAGAGCTTATGGCAGCTAACCTTAAGCAGCACCTGCTCGCTGAGCTAGAAAAGCTAGACGAGCTAGAAACCGATGCACTCCTCGAGCGTCGTTACGACCGCTTGATGGCTTACGGTCTAAACAGCGAGGCCTAATTTGGTCTCGCAGCCTGCGGCGCTTGCTTTCGCGAGCGCCCTGTCTCGCTTTTTTGACTCACACCTTAACGGTGCTTTCGTTTATGACGAGTTAGCGTCGAAACCACCTCGCTTTACGCACGCTGACACCCTTTCTGTAAACACTGAGCCTTTACCTAGAATCTTTGTTGCCTACAGTGGTGGCTTAGACTCCAGTGTTTTGTTGCACCTTGCGGCACATTATCTTCCTATTGATTCCATAACCGCTGTTCATGTTCATCATGGCTTACAGGCTGAGGCTGACCAATGGCTACACTTTTGCGAGCAGCAAGCCAAAGCGCTGGGAGTTACCTTTGTAGGGGAGCAGGTAGCCTGCTCAACGGCCAGCGAAGAAGCGGCGCGCCGTGCGCGGTATCAAGTGTTTGAGCGCTTATTAGGCCCTGCGGATGTATTGCTGATGGGGCATCATCTTAACGACCAAGCCGAAACCCTAATGTTTCGCTGGCTCAGGGCGGCTGGACCGCAAGGGTTAACGGGCATTCCCGCCCAAAGGCCACTTGCAAAAGGACAGCTGTTACGACCGCTGCTGCAAGTGTCAGGAGCGAGCCTAGAAGAGTATGCCAATGCGCACAAGCTTGAATGGATAGACGACCCAAGTAACCTACAGAGCCACTATGACCGTAATTATTTGCGACATGAGGTGTTGCCCGCCATTGAAAAGCGCTGGCCAGATTACGCTCAACAGTGGGCAAGCTCGGCTGAGCTCGTAGCCGCTTCGCAAGTCTCTCATCATTACTTTTTAGATCAGCAACTTAAAGGTTGTACAGACTCAATCGATGGTCACTTTCGGTTATCCACCAAAGGCTGGGGCGCGTTACCTCAGTCTGTGCAACAAAGTTTACTTTATCGTTGGCTCGAACGAGCGCAGTGTGGCGTAAGTCACGCCCAGTTACTCGAAATTCAACGGGCCGTATTACAAGCCGAGGCCGATCGCCAGCCCGAGGTAAGGTTAGGCGCTCACCTTCTTCGCCGTCACAAACACTGGCTGTACCTCACGGTTTTACCTCTAGCTGCGCCACAAAACTTGGCGGTTATTACGCCGGGGCGGCACTTTTTGGGCGACGGCTGGCTGACTGTATCCCCCTCGCCAACGGGTGTTGGGCTTCGCTTAGATGCTTCGCTTTCTCTGTTGCGTCGCCAAGGTGGAGAGACGCTGTTAGATGAGCAGGGTCGCAACAAAAAAATCAAAAAGTCGCTGCAAAAACTAAACTTGCCAGCATGGGTCAGAGACAATTGGCCTGTGATAAATCAGGATGAAATCACAGTCGCTGTACCCGGTGTAGGGATAGCATCGCCATGGTGTGTTCAAAAGGGCGGTTTTCAGGTGTCTTGGCAATCTTCTTCATTGTCTGATGGCGAGTGTTTTGCTATCCTGTAGCCCCATCTTTGAACACGTTTTTCCCCGTTTTAATCTCTATTAACAGGTACTTCATGACGCGATATATTTTCGTCACCGGTGGTGTTGTGTCCTCATTGGGCAAAGGCATCGCATCCGCGTCTTTGGCTGCAATTCTCGAAGCCAGAGGCTTAAAAGTAACGATGCTGAAATTGGATCCGTACATCAACGTCGATCCTGGCACAATGAGCCCATTTCAGCATGGTGAGGTATTTGTTACGGAAGATGGCGCCGAAACGGATCTCGACTTAGGTCACTACGAGCGTTTTATTCGTACGACCATGTCTAAGCGCAATAACTTCACATCTGGTCGTATTTACCAGCACGTTTTGCAAAAAGAACGTCGCGGTGACTACCTCGGTGGTACGGTTCAGGTTATTCCACACATCACTGACGAAATTAAGCGTCGCGTTATCGAAGGTGCGGGCGATGCTGATGTCGCATTGGTCGAGATCGGTGGCACCGTGGGTGATATCGAGTCACAACCTTTCCTTGAAGCCGTTCGTCAGCTTAAAGCTGAGCTAGGCTTCTCGCGCGCAATGTTTATGCACCTTTCTTTTGTGCCTTACATTGCCGTTGCAGGCGAAACCAAAACCAAGCCGACTCAGCACTCGGTTAAAGAGCTTCGCTCTATTGGTATTCAGCCAGATATTTTGGTTTGTCGCTCAGAGCAGCCGATTGCAGACTCTTCTCGCCGTAAACTATCGCTGTTTACCAACGTTGAAGAGCGCGCGGTTATCTCATTGCCAGATGCGAGCACCATTTACGATATCCCGCAGATGTTGGCTGACCAGCACTTGGACGACATTGTTGTTGAGCGCTTCGGTTTAGAAGCAGCGCCAGCAGACCTTAGCGAGTGGAACCGTGTAGCCGAAGCGCACCTTAACCCAGAAGGCGAAGTAGTGATTGCCATGGTGGGTAAGTACATGGAACTTCTAGATGCTTACAAGTCGTTGATTGAAGCGATCAGCCACGCTGGTATCGCCTTGCGCAAAAAAGTTCGCATTGAATACATCGACGCTGAACGTGTTGAAACCGAAGGTGTGGGCATCTTAGAAAACGCGAGCGCGATTCTTGTACCTGGCGGCTTTGGTGAGCGTGGTGTAGATGGCAAGATTCAAGCGGTGCGTTACGCCCGTGAAAACAAAGTACCTTACCTTGGCATCTGTCTAGGTATGCAAGTGGCGGTCATGGAGTTTGCTCGTCACGTAGCTGGCATTGAAGGCGCAACCTCATCTGAGTTTGATGCGAATGCCGAGCACCCTGTTATTGGTTTAATCACCGAGTGGACAACTTCGGAAGGTGAAGTTGAAACCCGCGGTGAAAAAGACGACCTTGGTGGCACGATGCGCTTGGGAGCACAAGTATGTCACCTACAAGAAGGGTCGTTGGCGCATAAGTGTTATGGCAGCACCGAAATTACGGAACGTCACCGTCACCGTTTTGAAGTGAATAACAACTATGTTGAACAACTAGAAGCCGCAGGCCTTCGTATTGCTGGGCGCTCCGTTGATGGCGAACTGGTAGAAGTGGTAGAAGTTGCAGATCACCCTTGGTTTGTTGCTTGTCAGTTCCACCCAGAGTTTACCTCAACACCTCGCGATGGCCATGGTCTGTTCTCTGGATTTATCCAAGCAGCCCTTGATAAGCAGGCTCAAAAATAATTCGAATAATTACTTAAAAATTCTCGGAGAGAGTAGAAAAATGGCAAAGATTGCTGATATCAAAGGTCGCGAAGTACTGGACTCGCGTGGCAACCCAACTGTAGAAGCGGATGTCATCCTTGAATCTGGTGTTGTAGCTACTGCTTGTGCCCCTTCTGGTGCATCAACGGGTTCACGCGAAGCGCTTGAGCTACGTGACGGCGATAAGTCACGTTACCTAGGTAAAGGTGTACTTAAAGCAGTTGCAGCGGTAAACGGCACAATTCGCGACAACCTCGTAGGCATGGACGTAAACGACCAGCGCGCACTTGACGACAAAATGATTGCTTTGGACGGTACTGAAAACAAAGCAAACTTTGGCGCCAATGCAATCTTGGCCGTGTCTTTGGCTGCTGCTAAAGCAGCTGCCGCTGAAAAAGGCGTAGCCCTATACGAACACATTGCAGAACTTAACGGCACAGCGGGCCAGTTCTCTTTGCCTGTTCCTATGATGAACATCTTGAACGGTGGTGAGCACGCGGATAACAACGTTGATATCCAAGAGTTCATGGTTCAGCCAGTAAACTTCTCTAGCTTCTCTGACGCTTTGCGTTGTGGTACTGAGATCTTCCACGCACTTAAAGCCGTTCTTCAAGCACGTGGCTTGAGCACAGCGGTTGGTGACGAAGGTGGTTTTGCACCTAACCTAGCTTCTAACGAAGAAGCATTGGTTGTTATCAAAGAAGCGATCGACAAAGCAGGCTACGAGCTAGGCAAAGACGTAACGCTAGCGCTTGACTGTGCAGCGTCTGAATTCTACAAAGACGGCAAATACGACCTTTCTGGTGAAGGTAAAGTGTTTGACTCTGAAGGTTTTGGCGATTACCTTGCTGACCTTAGCGCAAACTACCCAATCGTTTCGATCGAAGACGGTCTTGACGAGTCAGACTGGGATGGTTGGGCGAGCCTAACTAAGAAAATCGGTGACCGTGTTCAGCTAGTGGGTGACGACTTGTTCGTAACCAACACTAAGATCCTAACGCGCGGTATTGAAAACGGTATTGGTAACTCGATCCTTATCAAGTTCAACCAAATCGGTTCTTTGTCTGAAACACTAGACGCGATCAAAATGGCGAAAGACGCTGGTTTCACAGCGGTTATCTCTCACCGTTCTGGCGAAACCGAAGACACCACGATTGCAGATCTAGCGGTAGGTACTGCAGCGGGTCAAATCAAAACCGGTTCTTTGTGCCGTTCTGACCGTGTAGCTAAGTACAACCGTTTGCTTCGCATCGAAGAAGCATTGGGCGAAGGTGCTATCTACAACGGCCTTAAAGAAATCAAAGGTCAAGGTTAATTCTGCTAGTATAAAATACTCGCAAGCTTGATTGTAAAAAGGGGGCGTTGGCCCCCTTTTTTTTAGGAGAAAACAGCATGAACCGTTGGCTGTCTTTTGTATTAATTCTCATTATTTTATTGCTGAACTATCGCCTGTGGTTTGGCGATTTAAATCCGGCCGATTCTCGAGAGTTAGCGCAAAAGATTGAACAACAAACTGAAAAAAACGCCATCGCCAAAGAGCGCAATGCGGCACTTGATGCTGAGGTTCGAGACTTAAAGTCAGGGCTTTCGGCCGTTGAGGAACGTGCGCGGAGCGAGTTGGGCCTTGTTAAAAAAGGCGAAACGTTTTTTCAACTAATTGAGCCAAATGCTCAAGATGAGACCCGTTAGCGTGCTTAATGCTTTAGCCTACCTATACCCCAAACCGAGCGCCAGTGCGCAGATTCGTACCCAGCCTGATGACTTTTGCGTGACAGAGCAGCTCGGCTTTGCGCCCTCAGGAGAGGGGGAGCATGTCTTCTTACGAATCCAAAAAACCGGCGAAAACACTGACTGGGTGGCCAAACAGTTGGCTAAATTCGCTGATGTAAGACCGCACGATGTGGCGTATGCCGGCAAAAAAGATCGTCACGCGGTGACTGAGCAGTGGTTTAGTGTTTGGCTGCCGGGCAACCAAAGCCGTGATTGGCAAGCGTTTGAAACCGAAACGATTAAAGTGCTTGAAGTCACACGCCACAGCCGCAAACTTAAGCTAGGTGTGCTTGAGGGTAATCAGTTTCAGCTAACTTTAAGAAACGTGACTCATGCCGATGACATAATAGAGCGCGCGCCCATTGTGGCACGAGGTGTGCCTAACTACTTTGGCCCCCAACGGTTTGGTATAAACGGCGCAAACCTTGAAAAAGGCGAGCGCCTGTTACGACAAGAGTACCGAGAAAAAAATCGCAACAAACGTGGCCTTTACCTATCGGCAGTACGCTCACATTTGTTTAATCTGCTGATTAGTGAGCGTTTAACCCAACAAACATGGGGTCGAGTGGCCTTAGGCGATGCCTTAATGCTCGACGGTAGTCAAAGTTGCTTTGTTGTGGAAGCGAGCCGAGATGAAGCACAGCAGCGCCTTGATAAAGGCGAAGTGCACCTCACTGGCCCTTTATGGGGGCGCGGACGCTTACTGACCCAAGGAGAAGTGGCCCAGTGGGAATCAGCGCTGTATCAGCGCCAACCGGATTTATGTGACGGCCTTGAAAAAGTGGGTATGAACCAAGAACGCCGAAGTTTGCGTTTGGTGCCCAAGGGCCTTAAAGCTGAAAAACTAGATAACGAGACGGTGCGCCTGAGCTTCTTTTTACCAGCAGGCTGCTTTGCTACCAGCGTACTAAGAGAGTTATGTGACGCATCGGATAATAACGAGAATTAAATCACGATGAATATTCTAGTATCAAACGATGATGGTGTTTTGGCGCCCGGAATAGCGACCCTTTACAAACACCTAAGCAAAGCACACAACGTCGTAGTGATTGCCCCCGACCGCAATAAGAGCGGCGCAAGCAACGCACTGACATTAGATCGCCCATTAGAAATTCACACCCACGCCAACGGCTTTAATGGCGTAAATGGTACGCCGACAGACTGTGTGCATTTAGGTGTGGCGGGTTTGCTCGACTTTGAGCCAGATATTGTTGTGTCCGGTATTAATGCGGGTGCCAATTTAGGCGACGATGTTTTGTACTCGGGTACCGTCGCTGCCGCGATGGAAGGGCGTCATTTGGCTTACCCGCCTATCGCCGTTTCGGCAACCAGTTACATGCCAGAGCATTTCGATACGGCCGCGCAGGTGGTGGTGAAGTTGCTCGACGAAATAGACCAGCTCAGCATTAGCCCTCGGACGGTGCTGAACGTTAATGTGCCTGATATCCCTTATGCCGAGTTAAAAGGCCAGCAAGTTACACGTTGTGGCCACCGTTCATTTGCTGGTGAACCCGAAAAATCCGTAGACCCGCGCGGAAAAGAGCGATTCTGGATTGCTGGCGTTGGCGAGGTTTTGGATAATACCCCAGGTACCGACTTTTACGCAGTTGAACATAACTATGTTTCTATTACGCCGCTGCATGCAGATATGACCCGCAGCGCTGAGTTGGATATTTTAGAAGGATGGTTGGAGAAGCAAGTTTGAATCAAATTAAACGGGACGGCGTTGGCATGACCTCTCGCCGCACGCGCGAGCGTCTGATTCAGCGCTTGCGTGAGCAGGGTATTAAAAACGAAAGTGTTTTAGATGTCATTGTGGATACCCCGCGCCACTGGTTTGTAGATGAGGCAATTGCTCATCGCGTCTACGAAGACACACCACTGCCCATCGGCCATAACCAGACCATTTCGCAGCCCTACACCGTGGCGCGTATGACCGAACTATTGTTGCAAGACGGCACGCCAAATCGCGTGCTTGAGGTTGGCACAGGGTCGGGTTACCAAACGGCCATTTTGGCACAAATGGTAAACGAGGTGTTCAGTGTTGAGCGCATCGAGCCTTTACAGCGAAAGGCTGCGGGTATTCTTGAAGCGCTGGGTCTTAAAAACATCCATCTAACCCACACCGATGGTGGTATGGGCTTGCCTGAGCTAGCGCCGTTTGATGCCATCATCGTAACGGCTGCGCCAGAAGAAGTGCCCGAAAGCCTTTTAGAGCAGCTCGTGGTGGGCGGGTGCTTGGTTATTCCGGTTGGCGGCGATACTCAGCAGTTACAACGCATCGTTAAAACCGACGAATCTAGCTATCAAACTCACACACTTGAAGAAGCCAAATTTGTTCCTTTGGTGTCTGGCTTGATCAACTAAAATCGTAACGCAGTAAGGAAGGTAAATCCATGCACAGTGCACGTGCGATAAAGGACTATTTAGTTATTTCACTGAAAGGCGGGTTAATGGGTGCTGCCGATGCGGTGCCCGGTGTGTCGGGCGGCACCGTCGCATTTATGACCGGTATTTACGCCGAGTTACTTGGGTCGTTAAGTAAATGTGGCCCAGAGGCCCTTAAGGTGCTCTTTAAAGAGGGTATCAAACCGGCTTGGCAGTTTATTAACGGTAACTTTTTGTTGGCGTTGTTTTCGGGTGTGTTGGTGAGTTTGGCGCTGTTCGCCCGTGGTGTTATTTATCTGCTAGAAACCTACCCAGAGCTACTTTGGTCGTGGTTTTTTGGATTGATTTTCGCCTCTAGCCTTTATATGTTGAGGCATGTGCCCGGAGGTATTCGCGCTGCGCTGCCTACCTTCGTGCTGGGCGCCGTGCTTGCGTTTTTAATTACCTCCATCGCACCCACACAGTTACCTACTTCGCCGCTGTTTGTGTTTTTAGCGGGAATGATCGCCATTTGTGCGATGATTTTACCGGGTATCTCGGGCAGTTTTTTACTGCTAATTTTAGGTATGTACGCCCCCATTATGGGAGCTGTTAAAGCCTTTGAAGTGACCACGCTAGGTTTGTTTGCTGCGGGCTGTGCTGTGGGCTTAATGAGCTTTTCGCGGGTATTGCATTGGATGTTTGAGCGTTATCAAGCAGCTACCATGGCGTTGCTCTCAGGCTTTTTGTTAGGGTCGTTAAATAAAGTATGGCCTTGGAAGTTTACCTCGGCTTATGTGATCGACCGCCATGGTGAGCAAGTGCCCGTAGTACAGAGCAATGTTTTACCTTCTGAGTACCTAGGTTTGACGGGTAACGACCCTGTCACCTATGGTGCCATTGCATTAATGATCTTTGGTATGGCCATTATTGCTGCCTTGGCTGTGTTTGAGAGCAAAAAGCCCTAATTTGAACGACCGCAGGAGAGCGAATGAGCGAGGCCTTAAAGACATGCATCGGTTTGCTTGTACTTGCCTCGCTTGCGGCCTGTTCGGTTCCGTCGGGGCGAGTCCCCATTGCCGACCAATCCCTTGCTAAACTTAGCCCCGGACAGACCTACCATGTAAGGCCTGGCGACACGCTTTACGCCATTGCCCTGGCCTATGACTTAGATTACCGCCGACTTGCCGCCGCAAATAATATTGGTGATGACTTTGTTATTTATCCTGGGCAGCGTCTTAAACTGACCAACAGCCCAGTATCGGTGACGGCTTCATCCAGTGGCTCATCATCCAGTGAATGGACTCAGGATAAGTCTGTGTCAAAGCAGCGCGCGCCAGTGATCGTGGTGCGCTCAGCCAATAGCGACACGCAAATTACTCGAGAGCTGTCATCGTCAAAAAGCACGCCAGTGGTAAAAAGCAGCACAGCAGCTCAAACCCGAGCGTCAAACCGCAGCCAAAGGCCAAACATAGCCTCGACAAATGTTGCGACCAAACCCGCAACTAAATCTGCTCCGAGTACTGTAACTAAAGCTAACCCCACACCGACTAAGCCAAAGTCAACGACACCTGTGAATAAAGCACCTGCGCTGGTGGCTGTTAAATGGCAGTGGCCTTCTACAGGGCCTGTGATTAAAAAATTTAATTTGAAGGGAGATATCAATAAGGGGCTTAATATAGCCGGCAATAAAGGTGATCCAGTCTTCTCGGCTGCTGACGGCACAGTGGTTTTTGTCGGCAGTGGACTTCAAGGATATGGAAACCTTGTCATTATTGATCACAATGCACGTTTTTTGAGTGCCTATGCGCATAACAGTCGCCTTTTGGTAAAGGAAAAAGCGACCGTAAAAGCGGGTCAGAAAATCGCGGAAATGGGTAGTAGCGACGCTGAGCGAGTGATGTTGCACTTTGAGATACGAAGAGATGGAATTCCTGTTAATCCTTTGCGATATCTGCCGATAAGGTAAATGTACCCGGCAAATATTAACTATAGCAGGTGAAGCAAATGAACGGAGCCTTAGCGATGGATAACGTAGATATGAACCCAGAGTTAGCTGCTTTGATTGACGAACAAGCGCTTGATGACAAGGACGAAGCGCTCACTGAAGCTAACGATTCTTCCAGTAATGATGAGGACAGTGATGATGAATCACTTTTCTCGGGAGCCCGCGGTAAGGGTAGTGTTGCACACAAAGATTTAATGAATGCAAAAAATCTGGATGCGACACAGCTCTACTTAAACGAAATTGGCTTTTCGCCACTGCTTAGCGCTGAAGAAGAAGTTTACTTCTCTCGTTTGGCGCTCAAAGGTGACGAAGCAGCGCGATCGCGAATGATTGTAAGTAACCTCCGTTTGGTGGTGAAGATTTCTCGTCGCTACATTAACCGTGGTTTGACCCTGCTAGACCTTATTGAAGAAGGTAACCTTGGTTTGATTCGCGCGGTTGAAAAGTTTGACCCCGAACGTGGTTTCCGCTTCTCTACTTACGCGACATGGTGGATTCGACAAACCATCGAGCGTGCCATTATGAACCAAACGCGTACCATTCGTTTGCCGATTCATGTGGTAAAAGAATTAAATGTTTACCTGCGTGCCGCACGTGAACTCACTCAAAAGTTGGACCACGAGCCAACGGCAGAAGAAATTGCTGAATTGGTAGATAAGCCTGTTGAGCAAGTTGAACGCATGTTGGGCCTTAACGAGCGTATTAGCTCGGTAGACCGCCCCATCAGCCAAGATGGCGACAAGTCTGTACTGGATACGATTCCAGATAACGAGTCATCTGACCCTGCAACACTGCTTCAAAACACCAATATCTCGGGTAATCTTGATAAGTGGATGGACGCGCTTCCTGAAAAACATTCAGAAGTGTTGGCGCGTCGCTTTGGTCTTCGTGGTTACGAGATGAGCACCCTAGAAGAAGTGGGTGTAGAAATTGGTTTAACCCGTGAACGAGTACGTCAAATTCAGGTAGAAGCGTTGCGTAAGTTGCGTGAAATCGTTGAGAAAAACGGCCTGAGTGGCGAAGACTTGCTACGCTAAACCCGCGAGGTTGCCGGAACTACCTCGCTAGGGTTTATGGCTCAATAAACGCCAACTTATCGGCGTTGTTGAGCCACGCGTCGGCGTCCGCTAAGGGCGCTTTGGCGTCGCGTATCCTCGGCCAAATTTCTGCTTTGGCCAAGTTATAAGCATACCAATCAAAGTTTGTGCGGGTTTCGTCTTCATGGCGAATGGCTTGCGCAGGACACACAGGCTCGCAATAGCCACAGTCAATACACTCGTCAGGGTGAATGACGAGCATACTTTCCCCTTCGTAAAAACAGTCCGCAGGGCAAACGTCCACACAGTCGGTGTATTTGCAGCGAATGCACTGGTCGTCTACGAGATAGGTCATGGTACCTATAGCGCCCCTTTTAATTGATAAATTAAGTCCAATGCTTGCCTTGGCGTTAGGCTATCTGGGTCTGTGTCTTTAAGTTTTGCCACCACTGGGCTTTCGGGTGCTGCAAACAAGTCATTTTGAATCGGAGGTGGTGGTGCTTGAGTGTGAGCCGGTGTGTGGCTTTGCGTTTCGAGCTCGCGCAATTTGATATTGGCTTGTTCGATCACCGCCATAGGCACACCAGCGAGTTTGGCGACTTGTAAGCCATAGCTTTGGCTTGCGGGGCCTTCTTGTACTTCGTGCATAAACACAATGTGATCTTGATGCTCGACAGCGGTTAAATGCACGTTATAAACACCTGTTAGCGTGTCGCACAGCTGAGTTAGCTCAAAATAGTGGGTGGCGAACAGGGTTAAGGCACCAACTTGGTCTGCCAAAAAGTGTGCGGCACTGTAAGCCAAAGATAAGCCGTCAAAGGTACTGGTGCCTCGCCCGACCTCATCCATTAACACCAAGCTTTTTGGGCTGGCATTACGAAGAATATTCGCCGTTTCAGTCATCTCAACCATAAAGGTAGAGCGACCGCCAGCAAGGTCATCAGACGAGCCCATACGGGTAAAGATACGATCTAAGATGCCAATAGTAGCTTGCTTAGCGGGTACATAACTACCAATGTGAGCAAGCAAACAAATAAGAGCCGTTTGGCGCATATAGGTAGACTTACCACCCATGTTGGGGCCAGTAATCACGAGCATATGGCGCTGGTCGCTCAAATCAAGGTTGTTGGCAACAAACGGCGAGTCCAGCACTTCTTCGACGACTGGGTGACGGCCTCCTTCAATATCAACGGTGCGGGTGTCTACAAGTTGTGGTGAGCAGTAGTCGAGGGCGTAAGCGCGCTCAGCCAAATTACACAGCACATCGAGCTGAGCAACGGCGCTGGCACTCATTTGTAGAGGGCCAAGTACTTCGTTGAGCTTCGCAATAAGCTGGTCATAAAGCAGTTTTTCACGCACCAATGCGCGGCTCTTCGCCGAGAGCGCTTTATCCTCAAAGGCTTTTAGCTCGGGGGTGATAAAGCGCTCGGCATTTTTAAGCGTTTGTCGACGAACATATTCTGCTGGAATATCAGCGGCTTCTGACTGGGCTTTGCTTAGCTCGATAAAGTAACCATGAACACGGTTGTAACCCACCTTTAGGGTACTAACACCGGTACGCTCGCGCTCTTTGGTTTCTAGTTGAACGAGGTAGTCGCCGGCATTTTCAGACAGGGCGCGCAACTCATCTAGCTCACTGTCGTAACCGCTTTTTATGACTCCACCGTCGCGTATGACCACCGGAGGGTTATCGATAATAGCGCGATCCAATAGGGCGCTCACATCTGGGAAAGAGCTAATGTCAGACAATAACGTTTTGAGGTGTTGGGCGTCTGTTGTTGCAAGCAGCTGCTGAATTTCAGGTAGTACCGCCAAGGATTGGCGCAAACGCTCTAGGTCTCTTGGGCGAGCCGAGCCTAGCGCCACACGAGATAGAATCCGCTCTACGTCGCCGACTTGCTTAAGTAGTTCGCCGCACTCGTCGAAGTTATGAAACTGGTGAAAGTAACGAATGCTATCAAGTCGAGCCTCAAGCACTGTGCGTTGGCGCAGAGGGCGGTGTAGCCAACGACGCAACATGCGGCTACCCATAGGGGTTTGACAGCCATCAATGACTGAGGCAAGGGTGTTTTCTTTACCGCCAGAAAGGTTCTGGTCTAATTCTAAGTTTTTACGGGTAGCTGCATCGAGGGTGACAGCGTCGTCGCCTGTATCCACACTAATGCCGCGAATATGAGGTAAATGGCCACGCTGAGTATCTTGCGCATATTGCAGTAGGCAGCCTGCAGCCGAAAGGGCGAGGCTAAGCTCGTCGCAGCCAAAGGCATTAAGGTTTTGCACGCTAAACTGTTTGCAAAGTAACGTTTTCGAGTGCTCTAGCTCAAACTGCCATGGTGGTAATGGGCGTAGGCCTTTTAAACCTGTGAGAAGCTGGTTGAGTTCGCTGGCTTCGTTGTAAAGAGTTTCTGCCGGCGATAAGCGGGCAAGCTCTGCCATAAGCGCTTGTTCGCCTTTTACTTCAATTAAGTTAAAGCGACCGCCGCTAATATCGAGAATGGCGAGACCAAAGTGCTCGCCGCTTTGGTCAATGGCGACCAGTAGGTTGTCACGGCGCTCGTCCAAAAAGGCTTCATCACTCAGTGTGCCTGGCGTGACAATGCGTGAAACGGCGCGCTCGACAGGGCCTTTGCTGGTGGCTGGGTCACCAATTTGTTCACAAATAACCACCGACTCGCCCAGCTTAACTAACTTAGCGATATAGCCTTCAGCGGCATGAAAAGGCACGCCAGCCATAGGGATAGGTTCGCCACCGGATTTACCACGTGCCGTTAAAGAAATATCGAGTAAGCGCGCTGCTTTTTTAGCATCGTCAAAAAAGAGCTCATAAAAGTCGCCCATACGATAAAAAACAAGCTGGTGTGGGTGCTCTGCTTTAATCGCGAGGTATTGCTGCATCATAGGGGTATGCTGAGGCTTGGCGGTACTTTTCGTCACGTTTACGGCTCTAATTGGATGAAAGGTTAAGTGGTCACTGAGTTTGCTTGTTTTTTCGGCGCTTTGCCGAGTAAACAGGTCGCAAAATAGCGGGCCGTAAAGGTTAGCAAATTGGCTGGTAAACTACCATTTTGCGTGCTTATATCCGATCTATTAGGACTTGCGTGATAAGGCCGCTATGAGTAGCAAGCAACGAATAAAATAGGATGGGTCATGGGTGTACAAACATTAGAGCAAATAGCAGAAATTCTTGTGAAAGACGGTCGGATGTTAGCGACGGCAGAGTCGTGTACGGGCGGGGGTATCGCTCAACTGATTACGTCGTTAGCAGGTTCGTCAGCTTGGTACAGCTACAGTGTGGTGAGTTACAGCAACACGGCCAAAGAAAAAATTCTTGGGGTCGAGCCTTCTACGCTTGAGCAATACGGTGCGGTGAGTGAGCCAGTCGCACAAGAAATGGCCGTGGGTGTGGCGCGACTAGCGGGGGCAAAGGTGACGGTATCAGTCACAGGTATTGCGGGCCCGGGCGGTGGCTCAGCCGAAAAGCCCGTAGGTACCGTATGTATTGGTTGGTTTGTTGATGGCAAAGTAAGTGTCGAGCGGTTTTTGTTTAGTGGCGATCGAGAGCAAGTGCGTGCACAAACCATCGAAAAAGCGCTGGATGGCGTACTGCAAAGAATCACAAAATAAATTGTGCTGATGACTTGCAAATCCGCAAACATGTGAAATAATACTGTTCAGACATACAGTATTTTTTACAGGTTATCGATACGATGGATGCAAACAGAAAAAAAGCGCTAGATGCAGCAGTTTCTCAAATTGAACGTCAGTTTGGTAAAGGCGCAGTAATGCGTATGGGTGATCAGCCACGTGAGGCTATCCCCGCTGTTTCAACAGGCTCGCTAGGCCTCGATATTGCTTTGGGTATTGGCGGCTTGCCAATGGGTCGTATCGTAGAAATCTACGGTCCAGAGTCGTCAGGTAAAACAACCCTAACGCTGCAAACCATCGCGCAAGCGCAAAAAATGGGTAAAGTTTGTGCCTTCGTTGATGCGGAGCACGCCCTAGACCCTAACTATGCTGAAAAGCTAGGTGTAGACGTAGATAACCTTCTTGTTTCTCAGCCAGATACGGGTGAGCAAGCCCTCGAAATTACTGACATGTTGGTGCGCTCTAATGCGGTTGATGTGATTGTTGTCGACTCTGTTGCAGCGCTAACGCCAAAAGCGGAAATTGAAGGTGACATGGGTGATGCTCACGTTGGCTTGCAAGCACGTTTGATGTCGCAAGCGCTTCGTAAGCTAACCGGTAACGTAAAAAGCGCCAACTGTTTGCTGATTTTCATCAACCAAATTCGTATGAAAATTGGTGTGATGTTTGGTAACCCAGAAACCACTACCGGTGGTAACGCCCTTAAGTTCTACTCTTCTGTACGTTTGGATATTCGTCGTACCGGAGCGGTGAAGCAAGGCGACGAGGTGGTGGGTAACGAAACCCGAGTTAAAGTCGTTAAGAACAAGGTGTCGCCGCCCTTTAGGCAAGCTGAGTTCCAAATTATGTACGGCGCAGGTATTTACAAAAATGGCGAGCTAATCGACCTAGGTGTACAAGAAAAGCTCATCGACAAAGCGGGGGCTTGGTATGCTTACAACGGCGATAAAATTGGCCAAGGTAAAGCAAACGCTTCTAAATACCTAGAAGAGCACCCAGAAGTGCTAAACGAAATCGAAACTGAGATTCGTAGCCGATTGCTTAACTTGCCTAAACCAGCAGAAGAAGGTAAGGGCGAAGACGCAGACGCAGGCCAGCTAGACCTTTCATAAAGTTGGCTTGATACAAACCTAGAGTAGGTTTGTCGCATATTGAATGTAAGGGAGCCTCGGCTCCCTTTTCTGTTTTAAGGGCAAACCGTCATACGCTCTGTTGGCTTAAGCGAGCAGAGAAATTAGGAGTTTGAAACATGTCGTCTACCCAAACCGCTGAACCTTTGCCGCAAGAGGAGCAAAATAAGCTGGCTTATAACAAGGTAATCGCGTTGTTAGCGCGGCGTGATTACAGTGAAAAAGAGCTGGTGGATAAGTTAAAGCCTCATGTTAACTCAGAGGCCATTAGCTTTGGCGTACATAAAGCGCAGGCACAAGGTTATCAAAGCGATGAGCGTTTTGCGTTTAGTTTTGTACGTAGCAAATACGATCAAGGCTATGGTGCCTACCGTATTCGTATGAACCTAAAGCAAAAAGGCGTAGCCGAAAGTTGGGTAGAAGAGGCGCTGAACCAAGAAATCTTGGACTGGTTTGAGAGAGCAGCTGAGGTATATCAGCGCAAGTATAAACAGCCTATCGATAACGACTTTAAGCAACGTAACAAACGCACCCAATTTTTAGTGAATCGAGGCTTTAGCTTCGAACAGGCTAAATATGCAATGGAAGTGGGTGAAACCGCTCTCTCCGAGCCTTTCTGAGTCGCTATAGCCCCTAAAAACTATCGTACAAATATCAAACACGTTATATACTTACGCCCCTTATGCATGGGGAAACTCACCGCTTTATGCCGTTAAAATATGCAGGCGATAGCCTTTACGCAGTGATTGCAGGCATAAACATTTACCTTCCTTAGCAAATAAACATGTACGCGAAGCTCTGGTAACACCGGCTGGTGGCATGTTGACGCTTTTTGTTTGGTGCTTTTGAATGGCACGGTGGCGAAAAAGCGTCTTATAGAATCTCTACCGGCTTCCTGAAAGAAAACTCCCGGGTGGCCGAACGCCTCTACCTTGTATTGTTTTAGTGAACGATAGCCGGGTAGGCGTAGGTAATTAATTTTTTATTGGTGTTTGACACGAAACGCAGGTTTTTAAATGAAATACATGACGAGTTCGGAAATTCGCAAAGCCTTTTTAGACTACTTTGCATCCCAAGGCCATCAGGTCGTGAGTTCTAGCCCACTGATTCCGGGTAATGACCCAACCCTCATGTTTACAAACGCTGGTATGGTGCAGTTTAAAGACGTGTTCTTAGGTGACGATAAACGTAGCTACTCACGTGCAACAACCTCTCAACGTTGTGTGCGTGCAGGTGGTAAGCACAACGACCTTGAAAACGTGGGTTACACCGCTCGTCACCACACCTTCTTCGAAATGCTAGGTAACTTCAGCTTTGGCGATTACTTCAAGCCTGAGGCGATTCGCTTTGCATGGACCTTTTTGACTGAAGTGTTGGGCTTACCTAAAGAGCGCTTGTGGGTAACAGTGCACCATTCAGACAGCGAAGCCGAAAAAATCTGGAAAGAAGAAATCGGTGTAGACCCAGAGCGTTTCTCAAAGCTAGACGAAGACAACTTCTGGTCAATGGGCGATACCGGTCCATGTGGTCCATGTACTGAGATCTTTTTTGACCACGGCGAAGACGTGTTCGGTGGCCCTCCAGGCAGCCCAGATGAAGATGGCGACCGTTACATTGAAATTTGGAACGTCGTATTTATGCAGTACAACCGCTCAGCTGACGGCGAAATGACACCGCTACCTAAGCCTTCTGTTGATACGGGCATGGGCCTTGAGCGTGTAGCCGCAGTGATGCAGCACGTACATTCAAACTACGAAATCGACTTGTTCCAAAACCTACTAAAAGCTGCCGCGGCTGCTGTGGGTAGCGAAGAGAAAGACAACAAGGCGTTGCGTGTTATCGCAGACCACATTCGTTCTTGTTCATTCCTCATCGCGGATGGTGTTGTGCCTTCTAACGAAGGTCGCGGTTATGTTTTACGTCGCATCATCCGTCGTGCTTTGCGTTACGGAAACAAACTAGGTGCACAAGGTCCATTCTTTAGCACTTTAGTTTCTGCACTCGTTGAAGAAATGGGTGAGGCTTACCCTGAACTAGTGAAGGCGCAAGAGCAAATTGAACGTGTACTTGAAAAAGAAGAAGCGCAATTTGCCATTACCCTTGATAAAGGTATGAAGCTGTTAGGTGATGTGATGGCATCACTTGAAGGTACTGTGATTCCGGGCGACGCTGTATTTAAGCTTTACGATACTTACGGTTTCCCAGTTGATTTAACGGGCGACGTAGCGCGTGAAAATAACCTGACCATCGATGAGGAAGGGTTTGAAGCGGCAATGAACGAGCAACGTGCGCGTGCACGTGCGGCGGGTGCCTTTGATGTTGATTACAACGACAAACTGGCGCTAGACGGCGAAACTGAATTTACTGGCTACGAACAGCTAGAAGATACCTCTAAAGTTGTCGCTTTGTTTAAAGAGGGTGAGCCAGTAGATTCTTTGGAAGCCGGTGACGAAGGTATCGTCGTGCTTGACCATACAGCGTTCTACGCTGAGTCTGGTGGCCAAGTGGGGGATACCGGTTACCTGGCGCAAGGTGAAGCGCGCTTTGACGTGGCAGCATGTCGTAAAGAAGCGGCTAACCACTTGCACCAAGGTAAGCTAACCTCAGGCAGCTTGTCGATTGGTGACGAAGTTAAAGGTTATGTAGACCAAGCAGCGCGTGCAGCAACCGCTCTAAACCACTCGGCAACCCACTTGCTACACGCAGCACTGCGTCAGATATTGGGTGAGCACGTTCAGCAAAAAGGCTCTTTGGTAAACCCAGAGCGTTTGCGTTTTGACTTCTCTCACTTTGAAGCTGTAACAAGCTCTGAGCTTGCGCAAATTGAAGCGCTAGTAAACCAACAAGTGCGTATGAACACAGATGTTGATACACAAGTGATGGACATTGAGTCGGCTAAAGAAAAAGGTGCAATGGCACTCTTTGGCGAAAAGTACGGCGACGAAGTTCGCGTTTTGTCCATGGGTGGTGACTTCTCGGTTGAACTGTGTGGTGGTACTCACGCTAAGCGCACCGGTGATATCGGTTTGGTTAAAATCGTTTCTGAAGGTGGTATCGCTTCAGGTGTACGCCGTATCGAAGCGGTGACTGGTCAAGCAGCGTTTGACTGGGTGTCTGAATCTGATGCGGCGGTAACCGCACTAGTGGCGATGTTAAAAGGCTCTCGTGAAGGGATCGTTGCTAAGGTTGAAGACCTAAGCGATCGTGCTCGTCAGCTAGAAAAACAACTGGATGCCCTTAAGGCGCAGTTGGCTTCGGCAAAAAGTGCAGACTTGGTGAACGAAGCTGTGACTGTTGGTGACGTACAAGTTTTGGCAGCAAAACTTGACGGAATTGAGCCGAAAGCATTAAGAGATACAATTGATCAGCTCAAAAACAAGCTGGGTAATGCGATTGTCGTTTTGGCGACGGTTTCTGATGGTAAGATTGCCATCGCCGCAGGCGTGACTAAAGCGCTAAGCAAAACAGTAAAAGCGGGCGACTTGATTCGCGAGCTGACTGCACAGCTTGGCGGTAAAGGTGGCGGTCGTCCTGACTTTGCACAGGGCGGTGGTAGTGACGAGGCAGCATTGCCAGCGGCACTGTCCAGCGTTGTAGGTCTTGTTGAAGGTAAGCTTTAAGGTTGTCGCGCCATGGCGTTGTATGTACAAAAATACGGTGGTACTTCGGTTGGAAGCCCTGAGCGCATAGAGGCGGTTGCAGATCGCCTTGCACGCTTCAAGCGCCAAGGGCATGATCTTGTGGTTGCTGTGTCCGCCATGAGCGGCGAAACCAATCGCTTGATTGCTTTGGCCAAAGAAGTGACCGACAGCCCTAGCCCTCGTGAGATGGATGTCCTTGTCTCTACCGGTGAGCAGGTGACCATTGCTTTGTTATCAATGGCGCTGCACAAGCGAGGCCTTAAAGCCAAGTCTTACACCGGCAGTCAGGTTAAGATTCAAACCGACGATGCTCACTCAAAGGCACGTATTCAGTCTATTGATACTGCCAATATCGAGGCAGACTTGGCTGAAGGTAATATTGTTGTGGTGGCAGGCTTTCAGGGTGTCGACGCCAATGGCAACATTACAACCCTAGGGCGTGGTGGTTCAGATACCACCGGTGTTGCGCTTGCAGCGGCGCTAGGCGCGGCTGAGTGTCAAATCTACACCGATGTTGACGGCGTATACACAACAGACCCGCGTGTGGTTAAACAGGCCAAACGTCTCGAAGAAATTACCTTCGAAGAAATGTTAGAAATGGCGAGCTTAGGTTCAAAAGTGCTGCAAATTCGCGCTGTAGAGTTCGCCGGGAAGTATAAGGTGCCGCTGCGTGTGCTCTCTTCGTTTACCGAAGGGCCGGGTACCTTAATTACCATAGACAGTGAGGATACTGTGGAAAAGCCGGTTATTTCAGGAATTGCTTTTAGTCGCGACGAAGCCAAGCTGACTATGGTGGGTGTACCCGATACACCGGGTGTGGCGTCAAAAATTTTGTCGCCTATCAGTGATGCCAATATCGAAGTGGATATCATTGTTCAAAACATAGGAACAAACCAAACCACTGATTTTACCTTTACGGTTGCACGCGGTGATTACCCTAAGGCACTAAGCATCTTACAGCGAGTGGCTGAGGAGCTGGGTGCTAAGTCAGTGGTTGGCGACGATACCATCGCAAAAGTATCGCTTGTGGGCGTTGGTATGCGCTCTCATGCAGGTGTGGCGAGTAAAATGTTTGAGTCGTTGGCTCAAGAAAGTGTCAACATTCAGATGATATCAACGTCAGAGATAAAGATATCAGTTGTTTTAGCAGAAAAGTATTTGGAGCTGGCCGTACGAGCCTTACACACAAGCTTCGACTTGGATGATGAAACAAAAATTAACGCATAATTAAAGCTTGGTCTATATTAACTACCAAGCTCCCAGATTTAGTAGGGCGCTGATCGAGGATATGTGATGTGCCTTGCTACGGAAGCCCCACATTAGTGGGCTTATCAGGACGAAATAGGAGAATCTATCATGCTAATTTTAACCCGTCGTGTTGGCGAAACTCTAATGGTTGGTGACGACGTTACCGTGACCGTATTGGGCGTCAAAGGCAACCAAGTACGTATCGGTGTTAACGCACCAAAAGACGTTTCTGTTCACCGTGAAGAGATTTATCTTCGCATTCAGCGCGAAAAAATCGCTGAAGAACAACAAGATTAAATTTTTTTCGGCGTAGGGCTTTCTTTTTTAAAATCAATAAAGTATAGTTCGCGCCGTTGTTTAGGTGAGCTGGCCGAGTGGCTGAAGGCGCGCCCCTGCTAAGGGCGTATAGGAGAAATTCTATCGAGGGTTCGAATCCCTCGCTCACCGCCATTTTAAAGTGCGCCCGTAGCTCAGCTGGATAGAGTACCTGGCTACGAACCAGGCGGTCAGAGGTTCGAATCCTCTCGGGCGCGCCACTTTCTAAATGCAACTTTCTAACTCGGTATTTACCAGTAGAGAGTAGACGCAGAGTAGAAAGCGGCTTAGATTTTAAAATATCACTAAGCAACAAACACGGTTAACTTACCCAGTTAAGCGTGTAGTTAATACCAAGCACATCGTAAAGTATTAACGCCTTTTAAAGTAAGCGCCCGTAGCTCAGCTGGATAGAGTACCTGGCTACGAACCAGGCGGTCAGAGGTTCGAATCCTCTCGGGCGCGCCACTTTAAAAACATCTTGCCATTAGGCAAACAGCGCGCCCGTAGCTCAGCTGGATAGAGTACCTGGCTACGAACCAGGCGGTCAGAGGTTCGAATCCTCTCGGGCGCGCCATCTTCCTCATGCTTTCTTTTCCCTCTTTTTTTCTCATTTGCTTCACGTTTCTGCTGTTGTTCATCAGCGCTAGAACATTCGCCTTTATTGTCGATTTTGCTATTCCTTTTCATGGCAGCTTCTATAACCCGCTAGCACTTGCTGCCTTTGCTACTATCTCATTCGATACTTAGTTGGCCTTCTGTTGGATTTTAGCCCTCTCTATGAGCTGATCTGCTCTTTTCGAAAAGCTTTGTGCTATTTGGATCACTCTGCATACAAAGATTTTTCCTTAGGGTGCCAAGTCGGTATAATGCGCGTTTTTTGAACACTGAGCAGTCCTCCCATGAAGTTTATCGTCAAGCTATTTCCCGAAATCACCATTAAAAGCCGCCCTGTGCGTAAGCGCATGATTGGCCGCCTTCAAACCAATATCTCTATTGTGACTCGTCGTATTGATGAAGAGATAAAGGTAAAAGCCTACTGGGACAAAATTGAGGTTTGGTTCAACGGCGAAGATAGCGATGGCGATATCAAATCAGCTATCGTGGATGCCTTGAGCCGTATGCCAGGTATCGCGCACTTTTTGGAAGTAGACGAATATCCGTTGGGTAGCTTCGAAGAAGTGTTTCAGCTCACTAAAGCAAGCTACGAAAGCCGGTTAGCCGGTAAAACCTTTAAAGTGCGTGTTAAGCGTGCGGGTCACCATGACTTTGAATCACCTGATCTGGCTCGCTACATTGGTGGTGGTTTGCTTGAGCATACCGAAGCGGTGGGCGTAAACCTTAAAAACCCTGATGTGTGGGTGGATGTTGAGGTTAAACACGATAAGGTCTTTATTGTAAGCAATATCGTGAAAGGCTTGGGTGGTTATCCTCTAGGCACTCAACCTGCGGTGCTTTCTCTAATATCGGGTGGTTTTGATTCTATTGTGGCCAGTTACATGACCATGCGTCGTGGCTGCAAAACCCATTTCTTGTTTTTTAACCTGGGTGGCGCAGCGCACGAAATCGGTGTTAAGCAAGTGTCTTTATACCTGTGGGAAAAATACGGCTCTAGCGCCCGCGTAAAGTTTATTTCGGTACCTTTTGATGAAGTAGTCGGTGAGATCATTCAGAGCGTAGACAACGCTCATATGGGCGTGATTCTTAAGCGTATGATGATGCGTGCCGCAGAGCGAGTGGCGCCTATTGCTAAAGCAGAGGCTTTGGTAACGGGCGAGAGTGTTGCGCAGGTATCGAGTCAAACCTTACAAAACCTGCAGTTGATTGACCAAGTGACAGAAAAGCTCATCCTGCGTCCTTTGGTGGTATCGGATAAGCAGGACATTGTGAATGTCGCAGAAGAGATTGGTGCGGCCGACTTTGCGAAAGCGATTCCAGAGTACTGTGGTGTGATTTCAGATAAACCCACGACCCAAGCTCGCCCTGAGCGCATCAAAGAAGAAGAGGATAACTTTGACTTTGAAGTGCTTGATCGCGCCCTAGAGCGCTGTGAAGTGATCTCAATCGATGACATTGTTAAAAACGTGAATGCTCATGCAGATGTTGAGTCGCTGTCAAAAGTTGAGCCACATCAGGTGATTGTGGATATTCGCGCACCTCACGAACAAGAGAAGCGACCACTGAATATGCCAGGGTGTAATATTTTGTGTGTTCCTTTTTATAAGCTAGGTGCTGAGCTGGATTCATTTGACCCAGAGAAGGAATATCTGCTCTACTGTGAAAAAGGTGTTATGAGCCAACTGCAGGCGTCTCAAGCGGCAAACCAAGGTCGCTCTAACATTAAAGTGTTTCGGCCCGAACTAGATGCCTAACGGCATTCGTTAAAGGACAGTACAGCAGGGAGGCTGACGCAAGTGCAAAAACGTTTTGCTTACGTCATAACTATGTCTAATAGACACCTCTCCTAAGATTTGGTATTCGGATCGCTTATATCCTTTATTCGATTCATTTATTGCCTGAATGTTTGTTTTCGGCTTTAATTGGGGGCCATTTGCAATAAGAAGAAGCTCGCAACGAGGGCTGGCGACTTGTGCCAGTCGAGGCCAAAAGCCGTTTTCTTTGTGAGTCAGGGTACTGATTATAATCATAGGAGATCCCCGTAGATGGATAACATAGTCTCTGAAGGCCTTAACCTCATGGTCTTTGGTATGGGCTTTGTGTTTGTTTTTTTAACGCTACTCGTGTTCGTAACCACAGGAATGTCTGCTTTTGTCAGCCGTTTCTTTCCGGCTCCAGCACCTGTGCCCGCTAAAAAAGCAGCACCAGCACCAACCAAATCGGCCAACGATGACCAGCTAGTAGCGGTGATATCTGCTGCTGTGCATCAATATCGTTCTAAATAATTTATTAAAACTAAAAGTAGTATCTAACCGATATTAAAGGCCTTTTTATGTCCGACACAAAAAAACCTTTAGGCATCACAGACGTAGTATTACGTGATGCGCACCAATCCTTGTTCGCAACACGTATGCGCTTAGACGACATGTTGCCAATTGCCCAAAAATTAGATGAAGTTGGTTTTTGGTCTCTTGAAAGCTGGGGTGGTGCAACCTTTGATTCGTGTATTCGTTTCATTGGTGAAGACCCTTGGGAGCGTATTCGCCTTCTTAAAGAAGCAATGCCAAACACCCGTCAGCAAATGCTATTACGTGGCCAAAACCTTTTGGGCTACCGTCATTATGCTGATGATGTTGTAGAAAAGTTTGTTGAACGCGCCGCTAAAAATGGCGTAGACGTGTTCCGTATTTTTGATGCAATGAACGATCCGCGTAACCTTGAAACAGCTATCAAGGCTGTTAAAGCGACAGGTAAGCATGCGCAGGGTACTATTTCTTACACCAAGAGCCCCGTACACAGCATTGATATGTGGGTAGACTACGCTAAAACCCTTGAAGACGCGGGTGCAGAGTCTATCGCTATCAAAGACATGTCCGGTATTTTGACGCCTTACGACGCGTTTGACTTGGTGTCTCGTCTTAAGTCGCAAACAGACCTTGAAGTGCAACTACACGCGCACGCAACGTCTGGTTTGTCTGATATGACAATTCTTAAAGCCGCGGAAGCGGGTATTGACCGCGTAGACACTGCAATCTCTTCTATGTCCATGACCTACGGCCACACCTCAACTGAGTCAGTTGTTGCTGCGTTGGCAGGTACTGATCGCGACACTGGCTTGGATATTAACAAGCTAGAAGAAATTGCTGGTTACTTCCGTGAAGTACGTAAAAAGTACGCGAAGTTTGAAGGCTCGTTACGTGGTACAGACTCACGTATCTTGGTCGCTCAAGTACCAGGCGGCATGTTGACTAACATGGAAAACCAGCTTCGCGAACAAAATGCTTCAGACAAGTTTGATGAAGTATTGGCTGAGATTCCACGTGTGCGCGAAGACCTCGGTTGGATCCCTCTAGTAACGCCTACATCTCAAATCGTAGGTACCCAAGCCGTTATTAACGTGCTGATGGGTGAGCGTTACAAAACTATTTCTAAAGAAGTGCAAGGCATCCTCAAGGGTGAGTATGGCTCGGCTCCTTCAAGCTACAACGCAGAACTACAAGCGCGTGTACTTGACGGTGGTGAAGCAATCACCTGTCGCCCAGCAGATCAGCTTGCTCCAGAAATGGACAAACTACTGACTGAACTTCGTGATATCGCTAAAGAGTCTGGCATTAGCTTGGCCCAAGGCGAAGACGAAATCGACGATGTACTTACTTACGCTTTGTTCCCACAAGTGGGTTTGAAATTCTTAGAAAATCGCGGCAATCCAGAGGCCTTTGAGCCTGCGCCGACTTTAGAGGATGCTTTAGCTATGTCTGCTCCAAAAAATACAGGTCCACAGGTTTACACTATCGCTGTTAACGGCCAAAACTACGTTGTTCAAGTCACTGAAGGTGGCGACATTTCTGCTGTTGCGCCGGCTGCAGCGCCTGCCGCTGCTGCACCTGCGGCTAGCGGTGGTGAGCCAGTAGCTGCTCCACTTGCCGGTAACATTTGGAAAGTAGAAGTTAGCCCAGGCCAGGCGGTTCAAGCGGGTGACGTTCTCGTTATCCTTGAAGCGATGAAGATGGAAACAGAAGTGCGTGCTGCACATGCTGGTACTGTTACAAGCGTTGACGTTGCACCAGGTGATGCTGTGCAAGTTGGCGACAGCCTGCTCACGCTTGCATAAGTAGGACAGCCACATGGAACAGTTACTTCAACTCTGGACGGCATCAGGTATTTACAACCTGACGTCGGGCCAATTCGTGATGATCGTGGTCGGCATGCTATTGTTGTACCTCGCGATTGCGAAAAACTTTGAGCCTTTGTTGCTTGTGCCAATCGGCTTTGGCGGCATTATGGCAAACATCCCAGAAGCAGGCCTAGCCTACTCTGCGGTTGAAAATGCAGTGCATTTTGCGGTGCCAGAGGTCATGCAAGGTCTTGCGTCGGCGCTTAACATTGCAAGCACAGACCCACACGACGTTCTGCATGCATACCATAGCTCTACAGCTAGCGAGCATGCGGCAGCAATCAACGTTGCATTAGACGGTGGATACAACAACGGTATGTTGTACAACTTCTACTCTGTTGCGATTGCTTCTGGTGTGGCACCTCTGCTTATCTTTATGGGTGTAGGTGCAATGACTGACTTTGGTCCATTGCTAGCAAACCCTAAAACCCTATTCTTGGGTGCGGCTGCTCAGTTCGGTATCTTTGCTACCGTACTAGGTGCTGTGGGTATGAGCGCGCTAGGCATCATGGACTTTAATGTTCAAGAAGCTGCTGCAATTGGTATCATCGGTGGTGCCGACGGCCCAACAGCTATTTACGTAACGAGCCTGCTAGCGCCTCACCTATTGGGTGCAATCGCAGTAGCAGCATACTCTTACATGGCGTTGGTTCCGTTGATTCAACCGCCTATTATGCGTGCGCTAACCACTGAAGCCGAGCGTAAAATTGCGATGCACCAGTTGCGCCCGGTTTCTCGCCTAGAAAAAATCATGTTCCCAATTGCATTGCTAATTTTGGTTGCTTTGTTGCTTCCAGATGCAGCGCCGCTGCTGGGCATGTTCTGTTTCGGTAACCTAATGCGTGAAAGTGGCGTGGTTGATCGTCTGAGCGATACTGCTCAAAACGCGTTGATCAACATCGTGACTATCTTCTTGGGCTTGTCAGTAGGTTCTAAGCTATCTGCTGATAAGTTCCTAGATATCACTACGTTGGGTATCTTGGCACTGGGTATCGTGGCATTTGGTATCGGTACTGCGTGTGGTGTACTAATGGCGAAGTTTATGAACAAACTTGCTGGTGGTAACTCCATCAACCCACTGATTGGTTCTGCAGGTGTATCTGCGGTACCAATGGCGGCGCGTGTTTCGAACAAGCTAGGTTTAGAGGCTAACTCTCAAAACTTCTTGTTGATGCATGCCATGGGTCCGAACGTAGCAGGTGTTATTGGTTCAGCGGTTGCTGCGGGTGTCATGATTAAATTCGTGAGCTAAGCGACTGTAACACCTTTTTAAAAGCCACCCTCGGGTGGCTTTTTTGCGTTTGAGGGTGGCAAATTATTTAAAATGGCAGCTATACATGCGTTAAAGCTTACCTATACTAGAAGGTGGACTTAGATGGCAAGGAGCAGTGAGTTGTCTGCCAAGGGTGAGGTTAGCAGTTAATGGCATCAGCAAATAAACCTGTGGACTACAGCCGCAAGCGCGTGCTACTTGTTGAGAGTAGCTCGACGCTGCGCTCGGCTATTTCTCAGATGTTGCGTACGCTAGGTGTCCATAACCTTCAAGCGACAGGTAACTACCGTGAAATTGGCGCACGGCTTGAGTACGAGCGTTTCGACTTTATCCTGATCGCACACAACGAAAGCGATAAGGTGTCGGGTCTGCAAGTTCTGGAAGAAGCACGCTTGAAGCGCTGGACTGGGCCAGGCACAGACTGGATCTTGCTTACAGGTAATGCCTCGCAGGAGACGGTATTACATGCGATTGATAATGAGCCTGATGCCATGCTCAGTAAGCCGTTTAGTGTTGCCGACCTAAAAAAGCGAATGGATGCCTTGTGGCTGCGACAAGAAGCTTTTAAGGCGGTGACCCAAGCGGCTGATAATGGCGATATCATCGAAGCCGCTAAGCTGTGCCTCACACGATTTTCTATTCACAGTCCTTATCGTGAAGAGGCTGAGCTGCGTGCCTGTGAATATTTTTTAGATATGGGCGAATACGCGCAGGTTAAGCAAATCGCCGAGCGCCTTTACTGGCGTGCCGAGCGCAAAGAGCCGGGTTTATTGCTGGCCCGTGCATTATTACATCTGGGGCAGTTAGACGAGGCGTTTGAGTTGCTCCAAAAGCTGATTCAGAAAAACCCGCTTTACCTTGCCCCCTATGACTTACTTGCCATGATCTTTGACCTTAAAGGCGACGTCTCTTCGGCCCTTGAGGTGATGAAGTCAGCCACAAAAAAGTCGCCCATGGCGGTACTTCGCCAGCGCGAATTAGGCCGCTTAGCGACCAGTATATCCGAGCTGGATGTGGCCGAATTTGCGTACAAACGCTCAATCGTGCACGGTCAGCACAGTTGTCATCATTCTTATGAGCCTTTTTTAAGTCTTGCGAATGTGGTACGCCTAAAGGGAGTGACGGATGATGCGTTAGGTCGCCAACGACAAAAAATCATTGGTGATATCCTCGCCGCCGCCAACAGAGCATTTGTGAATGATAAGCAGCTTAAGGTAAAAACCGCGATGTTTTCGAGTGAGCTGCAAAGAGATATAGGGCGTGATGAGGAAAGTAAGCGCCTCGCAAATGAGGCGGCGGAGCTTAATGCGCTATTGGATGAGCCGGTTAACTTTGCCGAGTTGATGTCAGGTCTTAATGGTGCGCGCCCTCAGTCACCCTTTACTCCTTCTGTTGCGAATAACCCAGCAGCGAATCCAAAAACAACGCCAGCGTCGATTACACTCAAGCCGGGCACTAAGCCTAAGTTGAGCAAAGAGGCGCAAGAAAAAAGCCGGCAAGCAAACCGCCAAGGCGTTAAGTTGTACGCCAGCCACGAGCGTCTGCATGCGCTTAAATTCTTTAAAATGGCGGTTAAGCAGGACCCAAACTATTTTGCAGCCTTGCTTAACTTAGCTCAGCTCTACTTAGAGTTGGCTCGTGACGAAGAAAAAGGTCGCCAGCAGTACTTAGACCACTTGGCTAACGCCATGGATAAAATGGCGACACTGCCATCGAGCGAAGATCAAAAACGAAAATATGATGCCTTAGCTGATTTATGGGAAGGTGGTTTAGAAGCACTACCTAGTGGTCCTGTAGGTCAAATGTTGCGTTAGGAACAGAAAGAGAGTCGTTCCGTCTAAACATATCGAGGATATGGAATGCCAAATAACGATCTTTTTGTATTTACTGATGAAAAGGCGGCCAACGATGAGCCCATGGTCGCGGCTAAACGCTGGAAGGTTTTATCAGTTGAAGATGATCCTCACTATCAAGCGAGCTTGGTGAATAGCTTAAAAGGGTTTTCTTACGATGGCTTGCCTGTCGAGGTGCTTACGGCGACAACAGCGCTTGAAGCCTCTTATTTGCTGTCGTCAGATAACGATATTTGCCTAGTCTTGCTCGATGTTGTTATGGAAGATGATGATGCAGGCTTACGCCTAGTGAATGTCGTGCGCGACGTTATTGGTAATGCGGCGATTCGTATCGTGTTGTTGACAGGGCAGCCTGGCATGGCGCCTCAGCGTGATGTTATGGCGCAATATGATATCAATGAATACTGGAACAAAGCCGATTTAACGGGTGAGAAGCTGTCGTCAGTGGTCGCCAGTAATTTGCGCACTTACCGTCTTGTGAGTGACTTACAGGCCGCACGCAAAGGCTTACAGATGCTGGTGGATGCCTCGCGTGCCCTGACCGATAAACGAGATCTTAAGCGCTTTTCAAATAGTGTGCTGGAGCATATCGGTAAACTGATATCAGTAGATGCAAAATTGATTTGCCTGAGCTTAGGTGAGCAAGAATCGCTTTCGCAATCTCAAGTTGTCGCAGCAAGTCGCGAGTACTCAGGTTACGTCGGCAAAAATAGTCGACTAACAGCAGGACTTCTGGCGATGGTGTCAGATGAAGTAAACGAAGCGATGGAGGAGGCGCTGCTTAGAAAAGGCCATCGTTTTGGTACTGACCTCAGCGTGCTTTACTTTGATAATCAAGACTTAGATTCCGGTCAGTATTTGGTTGTGGTCGAGGCCAGCCTGAAAGATAAAGAAGACTTGGTGTATTTACTTCAGGCCTACAGCGAAAATATTCAAACTGGCTTTTCGAATATCGCTCTTATTAACCGCCTCAACCACCTCGCTTATTATGATCAAGAGCTCAATGTATTAAACACTACGTGGCTTAAGCGTGAGCTTTTCCTCATGCCTGTTGCTGAGCGCAGCCAAAGTTTTTTGATCTACGTTGATATTTGTGACTTTAATGCGATTGAAATCAGCTTTGGTAGTGGCTACTCGCAAATGCTGCTGACCGAAGTGTATAAGCGGTTACGTCAATGGGGCGCGCATGCGAGGGGTGTCGCTCGTACGGGCAATGATGCCTTTGCTTTACTATTTAATCGCGCCACCTTGCCTGATGACCTTGAAACACTGTGTAGCCAAGAGGTAGAGGTGATGGGCGTTAAACACAGTTTGCGTACTATTGTTGCGTGTCTCGAGCTTGGTTACCTTAAAGGCGACAGTCCAAGTAAGGTGTTGCAGTTGGCGAGGTCGTTGATTTATCGCGGCCTTGAGAGTAACCAACCGGTACAGCACTTTAATCCAGACCATAAAAAAGCGGTTACAGAGCGTTATCAGCTGTTAAGCAGCTTAGCGGTAGCTGTTGAAAGTAAAAGCCTATCTATTGCGCTGCAGCCCAAGGTTAATATTCAAAATAATGCGTTAGTGGGCTTTGAGGCACTGGTGCGTTGGCAAAACGAAGATGGGAATTGGGTGCCGCCCGATGAATTTATTCCAATCGCCGAAGCGTCCGGGCTTATTAGTCAGCTGGATATGCATGTGCTTTCGATGACCCAAGAGGCACGACAAGTTTTAGATGAGGCGCAGCTTTTTATGCCTATTGCTTTTAATGCCTCAAATCTTGATCTGGTTCATGAGGGCTACTTGCAGTGCCTAGATAAAATGCTGGCTCAAGAAAATGGCCGACCTAACTTATTTGAGCTTGAAATTACCGAGACTCAGTCGGTTTCAGACTACGAAGTTATTAAGAGTTGCCTGTCTCAGCTGTTAGCGAAGGGAGTAAGGGTCAGCATTGATGACTTTGGCACAGGTTATTCCTCACTCTCCCATGTGGCTCATATAGAGGCTTCTGCGTTGAAGATCGATAAGTCCTTTGTTGATGGATTAAGCAACCCTGACGGTCGATGTGAGGCGATTATCGATATGATCCTCAGTCTTGGGCGTCGTTTTAATTTGGATGTAATCGCAGAAGGGATTGAGACCGAAGAGCAACTTGCCTTGCTAAAAGCAAAAGGCTGCCATTTTGGTCAGGGGTATTATTTTGCCAAGCCTATGCCGGTTGCGCAGGCGGTTGGCTGGGCAAAGCGTCATCAGGAAATTGAGGGTGATTAGGCGTTTGCTAGGTATATTGCGTAGCCGCTGGTTGTACCAAGGGGCTGCAACGCTGTTTTTTTCAGTCGTATCGGCGGCACTTGTTTTTGAATACATAGAGCGCATCAACACCAGTTACCTCAAAGCACAACAAAACGAGCGAATATTAGCCGGTACTGAGTTGCTTGCTCGTAAATTAGGGGATATGGCGACGGTCATCCAGCTGCTGTCTAGCTCAAAAGCATTTAAAGATGCAACTCGGCTCAACGCGGTTAATGCAGAGGCGGTGGAAGCCCTTTTTGCAGAGTATGCCGGAGCAACCGATAGTTTTCTTCAGTTTCGTTGGTTAGATGAGCAGGGAATTGAGCGGGTAAGGCTAGACTCGGTGCAAGCCAGTGGCGGCGAGCGAGTATGGGTTCGCAACACTGCATTGCAAGATAAAAGTAATCGCTATTACGTCACAGACGCCATGCGTGTTTCAGCGCCTAGCATCTATTTTTCTCGATTAGATTTAAATGTCGAAAACCAGCAAGTTGTCCGACCCTATCAGCCAACTATTCGTGTCGCTATTCGAACCGGAGAGGATGGCTTTCAAGCCAAAGGGCTGCTTATTTTAAACTTTGATCTTACTGCATTACTCAAAGGTCTAGCTGATCTGAACCAAAAAGATCAAAACGTGTTGCTTACTTTGGTTAACGAAGAGGGCTATTGGGTTCTTCACCCAGATGAATCCTTACAGTGGGGCCAAGATATTGGCGCCTATGAATATCGCGTGCAGACGATGTATCCCAGCTTATGGGAGGCCATGACTCTTGAACGTTTCGTTTTAGGGGCGCGTTTTGATGGGCTATTAGCGAGTTATCGCAAAGTTAACTTGGGTGGGCTCACGGATGGTCATGTCGGGCGCGATATCTTTTTTATGAGTTACGTTTCTCCGGCGGTCTTATCAGCGACATACCAGCATGCCGCTTTTGCAAGCGCCGGGGTGTTTGCCGTATTTTTGTTTATTGGCGTATTGTTTGTTGTCTATGATTACCGAGCGTCGGGTCGACTGAATCGCTTAAACCGGTCACTAATAGAAGAAAAGCATGAATTAGAAACCGCCAATCGCGCCTTAGACAATGCTCTAAAACAGCAGCATGCTTTACAAACAGATTTGGCTGAAAGCAGAAAGCTCTCTGCCCTTGGGATGATGGTAGCGGGTGTTGCCCATGAGCTGAATACACCCATAGGTGGTGCGCTAATCTCTATCTCTACTGTGTCTCAACGGTTATCGGCATTTAAAACGGCGGTGGAAAATGGCTTAACCAAAAGCGAGCTGGATGCCTTTATTGCCGACTCGACTGAAAGTGCAACGCTGGCACAGTCTAATCTTGAACGCTCGGCGGATATAGTGAAGCGCTTTAAACGCTTGGCTATTGAGCGTAACAGTGAAGACCAAGCAAGCTTCTCTTTAATTGATGTGGTAACCGACCTAAGCCTGTCGCTGAAGCCTGCTTTACGTAAAAGTGGCGTCGAAATGGTGGTAGATGTTGATGAGCAGATTCACATGACGGGTCAGCCAGGTATCTTGTCGCAAGTGTTACAAAACCTCGCCGTAAATGCTTTAACCCACGGCCTTAGCGGCCGAGAAGGTGCTTGTATCATTATATCGGCAAAGCGCTTTGAGCAGAGTATGGTCGAAATATCCGTATTGGATAACGGCTGTGGTATTCCCGAAGAGCTCCTCGCTTCGTTGTTCGATCCATTTGTCACTACGAAGCGTGCGTCGGGCAATACAGGCCTTGGCCTCCATTTTGTGCATCAATGGGTGACGAAAGCGCTACAAGGCAGTATCACCTTTAACTCCCCTAAACATGGCGGTGCCTGTTTTACCCTCTATATTCCGCTTCAGCTCAGCGCTCAGACGAATACGACTGCGCTGCCGAGTGATGATACTAAGCCGTTTTTGGTACTGGATGATTGAGCCAATGAGTAGGGTGATTACTTTCGTCTACTTAAGCATAGACGTTGGCTGGTGGGAGGTGAGACGAAGTGTCGGCTGCTGTAAAGCAATATAAAACGCCTGCTCGAAGAAGTGTCTGGCCTCCCCGCGAGGACTCGAACCCCGATCTAAGCCTTAGGAGGGCCCTATTCTATCCGGTTGAACTACGGGGAGGCACGGGGGCGGATTGTATACAAACTACTACCAATAGTCACGCCAGCGTGATGTACAAGTCGGCATAAGTGACAATACGGTGTTATATGAGGTGCGGAGTGCTTAAGGCGTTATAAGTGATAGCAGGTGAATAAGCCCTTGACGTCGCGGTGCTGATGATAACAGTAGCTTAAGCTTTACCGATACGGCTTTGAGCGCGATAGGGAGTGGCACTACCTTTACCATTGTAAATCTTTTCGTTGCCGTCTCGGCCGCTAACAATGGCGAGAATACGTTCGACGGTTTTTTGATTGCGTGCCGCAATTTGTCCGTTAACTGAATTCTTTTCTTTAAGGGTTTCAAGCTGCTGTTCTAGGGTTTGCCATGCTTTTTTAATGACGGGTTGCAACTTACTTGGAGCTGATTCCATTAATGCGGTGACTCCTTGAGTGTCAGGGGTGAACTCAAATTCTCGCATTAACTCGCAACGGGCATGATTAGCTTGAACAAAAGACTGAAGCAAACCGGTTTTTTCGGTTGTTAGTTTTGCAATCGCATCATGGTCGCGATGGGTGAGGGCCAGGTGCTCAGTTTCGAGTAGGGCGATGAGCTGATTAAGGAGCGTGCTGCTTTGCGTCAACTGTTCAACAAACTTCTCGTGCAATAGTTGGCTCATCGTCTACTCGACGTTAGTTAAGTAATGCTTCGTGCTGCAACATGCCTTCTGCAATATTGCGTGCATTAATTTCATAGCTGCCATCGGCAATTTTTGCCTTGATTTCAGCTACGCGCTCTAGGTCGACATCAGGCGTGCTCGCCAGCTGCTTTTCGGCTTTTTGAAGAGCCACTGCAGCGTCACTAAAACTTACGACATCACCTTTCGCGGCCGGAGCACTAGCAGTCGCTTGTGCAGTGGCGTTTGGCGTTGGCTTAGTCGAAGAAGCAGAATTAGCATCTGTTGTACGACCACGATTAAGTGTCTGTGACGTAGACAGACTCGTAAATTCTATGGCCATTGTTTAATCCTCAGTTTTTAAGGTCTTGTACTGTTTAACGGCAGTCTTTAGCAGACCTTTAGGAACTTTTTACAATTTTTTTATTATACCAAAACCGTTGGCTGAATTCTATCCAGGAGTCCTTACTAAGCCGCTGGAAACCACAAAAGCTTTCACTATTTTTCCACTTTTATCGTTCTTGACGGCAATCTGCTCACCTTGTTTGCCGTTGTCTAATGCCGTACCAGTGCTGCGAATAGATACACTGCCTCTTAGCGCCTCAATGACCACGGCATCTCCTTTTTTGATTAGTTCTGCTGCCTCGACATGGCTTGGCTTAAGAATGCGTCCGCGGGGAATGGCGCGGCGGGTGCTTTGACCTTGCAGTGAGTTTAAGTCGACAAAGTATTGACCGCGAAGCGCGAGTACATCCTTGCTTTGCAGTAAAAGGTCGTTCGCGCCAAGGCTTTGTGCTTTAGAAAGTGGCTTGGCGGCCGTTACAACCGGAAGCCATACGCTAACTTGAGTGCTCAAATAGACTTTCCAGCCAGGGTTTTCGCAGTGCGCACGCAAGCTAATGCGGCTTTGAATGCGGCTGGGAAGCTCAAAAATAAGGGGTAAGCGACATTTTTCTAGATTTAGCCCTTTACTTGGTGGCTTAACGTCTATACTCAAGGTAGCGCTTGGATAAAGTTCGAGTAGATGAGCCTGTAAAAACTGGCTCGCTTCTGTAGTGAGCTGGCGCTGAAACTGGCGAGAGACGTCACTATAGGCCTCGCTACTACCAACGACTAGCATGACGCCGATGACGGAGGTTAGCAGTCGATAACAAGATGATTTAAAACCTCGGTTGTTCATCGCGTGCTCGGTAGTGGTAAGGATTCGGTTCAGATAATTATAAGGTACGGGATAGATAGATCATGTCAGGTATCCTAGATAGTGTAAACCTACGTACCCAGATGGTTGGACAAAACCGTTTGGAGCTATTGTTGTTTGGTCTTGAAACCTCTCAGCGATTTGGCATTAACGTTTTTAAGGTGCGCGAAGTGCTGCAATGCCCTTCACTTACCGAAGTGCCTAGGCAAACATCGGCCATTAAAGGTATGGCCCACATTCGCGGCGAAACTATTCCTGTATTAGACCTTTCTGAGGCGGTAGGTCGGGACGCCATTCCCAATGAGGAGCGCTCAAAGTGTTTTCTAATTGTGGTGGAGTACAACCGACGCACGCTTGCTTTTTTGGTACGACAAGTCGATCGAATTCTTAATACGCAGTGGGATCAGATTACTGCCCCCCCTGCAGAAATCGGTGTTGAGAACTACCTCACCGCGATCTTTGAATATGAGGGTGAGTTGGTTGAAATTATCGATGTCGAGCAAATTCTCGCTGACCTTTACCCACCTTCGACAGAAGTGAGTAAGGAAGTTGCTGACGATAATGTAAGAACTCAAGCAACCCAGCACCATGTGCTTATTGTCGACGACTCTTCCGTGGCTCGGACGCAAATGCGTAAAAGTCTCGAAGGGCTTGGTTTAAAAGTAACTGCTGCGAATAACGGTCGAATCGCTTGGGAGTTGTTGTCGGATATTGTCGCTAAAGGTTTAGACGTCAACGAAGTCTTTTTAATGATGATTTCGGACATCGAAATGCCAGAGATGGATGGATATACTCTGACCTCGCATGTTCGCGGCGATGAGCGAACCAAAGGCATGCATGTCATCTTACACACCTCCCTCTCGGGTGGGTTTAACGTTTCAATGGTCAAAAAAGTAGGCGCAGACGGCTTCTTAGCGAAGTTTAACCCTGACGACTTGGCGTCTGCGGTAGTATCTCGTTTACGTGCGGTGGATAAGCAAGTGGTATAGCTTGCGATGAGTGTGAGGCTGTATTTATGTCCTTAACTGCAATTTCGAGCCAAAGCTTCACCATTACGGACGAAGACTTTTTGCTTTTTTGTCAGTTTCTCGAAGAGGGGTGCGGTATTGTATTGGCCAGCCATAAGCAATACCTCGTTCAGAGTCGCTTATCAAAAATTATGGTTGAGGCATCTTGCGGGACTCTCAAAGAGCTAATCGTCAAGCTCAAGAATAACGCTCCACGCGGTCTGAAGGAGCGTGTAATTGATGCAATGACGACTAATGAAACGCTCTGGTTTCGCGATGGTCACCCATTTGAAATTTTTCGCACTCAAATTTTGCCAGAGTTTGCAAGCCAAGGCGGCGGTAGACTTCGCGTTTGGTCAGCGGCTTGCTCTAGTGGTCAAGAACCCTACTCATTGAACATGGTATTTGATGAGTACAAAAAAGCGAACTTGGGCTCGAGTATATCCAGTGTAGACATTGTCGCGACGGATATTTCGAGTGAAATTTTGGCGCAAGCAAAATCCGGTACCTATGAAAACCTCGCGATTGGACGAGGTTTATCCCCAGAGCGACAAGCAGCGTACTTTGACGAGTTACCCGACGGGCGATGGCAAATTAAGCGAGAAATGAAAGCGAACATCAACTTTCAGAGCCTCAACCTAATGGGCAGCTTTCAAGCGATGGGGCTGTTTGATGTGATTTTTTGCCGAAACGTTTTAATTTACTTTTCGGCCGATAAAAAACGCGAAATCATCACCAAACTGCACAAACAGCTGAAGCCTAATGGTTACTTGTTTCTGGGCGCATCTGAGTCCATGTCAGGTCTAGACGATCTCTTCGAAATGGTGCATTGCCGACCGGGCATTCTCTACAAAGCAATTTAACAAGGGGCGGTTTATCCGCCCTTTTTTGTGCGCCAGTGTTTTTTCTTATCGGCAATAGCCGCGACAAGCGGCCAAAAGTGGCAAAGCGGCAAGCGGTAAAGCCTTGCCGCTTCTGGTCTTTTGATTCTTGTATATTTATTTAAATATTTGATATTTAAGTATTTTATTAAGTTGGAATAGCATTTGCTTATTGCTGTGTATAACAAGCGAGGTTCCCGACATGGCCATTAACTTTGATTCAGCACTAGGAATTCACGACGACGCAATGCTACTGCGTACGCAGCGTGCAGAGATCATTGCTAACAATATTGCAAACGCCGATACGCCAAATTACTTGGCTCGCGATATTGATTTTGCCCAAGCGCTAGAAGACGCCATGTCACCAACAGAATCAACCCTTAAGCCTGTACAGCTCAACACCACGAATACAGGCCATATGGAAGGGATTGTTAACCCAGGTTTTGCGGCCGAAATGATGTACCGCACACCAATCCAGGCATCTGTTGATGGAAACACCGTAGATTCTCAGGGCGAAATGGCCCGCTACACAGAGAACGCGGTAGGCTTCCAAGCTTCGTTTACTTTTTTAGACCGAAAGTTTAAAGGCTTAGAAAAAGCCATTAAGGGTGAATAATCATGTCATTGAGTAACGTGTTCGGTATTTCTGGTTCGGCGATGAGCGCGCAAACTGTGCGCCTAAATACCACCGCCAGTAACTTGGCAAACGCAGAAAGTGTTAGCTCAAGTGTGGACGAAACTTATCGTGCACGTAAGCCAGTGTTTGCGCTTAAGGCGTTAACCGATGATACGGGTTTGCTCGAACAGTCACAGCACGATATTGCTCCGGGGCAAGGGGTCGAGGTCAAAGCCATTGTCGAAAGCGATGCACCACTGCGACCAGTGTACAACCCAAGCCACCCAATGGCAGATGAAGCAGGTTATGTGTACTACCCCAATGTGAACGTAGTCGAAGAAATGGCAGACATGATCTCGGCATCGCGCTCGTTTCAGGTGAACGCAGAAATCATGAACACGGCGAAGCAAATGATGCAACGTGCGTTAACCCTCGGTCAGTAATTTAAGAGGAGATAACAAATGGCAGATATCAATGGTGTGGGCTCCTCTAGCTCAATCTACGAAACCATTAATGCGTCTAACTCATCGACGGAAACCACGTCTGAGGCAGAAGATACGAGCGAGATGTTTATGCAGTTGATGATTGCACAGCTGCAAAACCAAAGCCCAACGAGTCCAGCAGATACCGCTGACTTTATGCAACAAATTTCTAATATGTCGACGGTTGAGAGCATTATTGGCCTTAATGACACCATGGAAAATTTGAGCTCTTCGTTAATGACGAGTCAGGCGGCCCTGCAAGCGTCGTCCATGGTGGGTCAGTCGGCTTTTGTGAAAACTGACCAAGGCGTAGTGTCTGAAGGCAGTGATGTATCCGGTATGGTGAGCATCCCCGTTAGCGTGTCGGACGCACGTGTGAAGGTCTATGACAGCTCAGGCGATTTGGTTGATACCGTTCAGCTCGGACCGCTTGCCTCAGGCGATCATCAATTTACTTGGCAGTCAGACGGCTTTGATGATGGCAACTATACCTTTGTGGCCGAAGGCCAAGGGGATGACGGTTACGAAACTGCCGAAAGTTATATTGGTCATACCATTAGCAGTGTGACTCTCGGTCAAAACGGTATCGGCATGACAGTAAATACCACAGCAGGCTCAATTAGCATGAGCGATGTTAAACAGCTAGGTCAGGGTTAGGAGAGTAACATGGCAGGTTTTAATACAGCAGTCACCGGCATCAAAGCCGCACAAACAGACCTAGATGTAACAGGCAACAACATTGCTAACGCCAGTACTGTGGGCTTTAAAGCATCGCGTACCGAGTTTGGTGATATTTACACTACCGCGGTAGTCGGTGCGGGTACATCAAACGTTGCAGGCTCCGGTGTAACCGTGAGTGATATCGCACAAGACTTTCAGGCGGGTACTATTGAATTTACAAACTCTAACCTTGATTTGGCGATTGATGGCTCGGGCTTCTTTCAGTTAGACGATGGTCAAGGGGGTGTGACCTACACACGCGCAGGCTCGTTTGAGCTAGACAAAGACGGCTATGTGGTGTCTAAGACCGGCAAATATCTTCAGGGCTATGGTCTTGATGAGCAAGGTAACCAATTGCCGATTACCAACCTAGCGGTAACTCAAAAAGAGAGTGCGCCACATGCCACCGAAAACATCGGCTTGTCGTTTAACATCGACGCAGCGCTTGAGTCTGCCGACCTTGCAACGGTATACGATAAAACGAATGCTAATTCGTTTTCATACACCACGACTGTTGAGACTTTTGATAGCTTAGGTAACGCTCAAGCAATCAAGTTCAACTACGCTGAACAGCGCCCTGTTCGCGAAACCTATGACTTTACTTTGGATGACTCAGGTGCAACGATTCCTGTAACGGTTGCTGGCATTGCTATTACCGACATTGAAGCTACGTCTGCGGTAACTGGCGACCATAACTGGGACTCAACGACTAAGTTAGTAACACTTGATAGCGATATCGCTGCTGACATTGAAGCGGCTGATCCGCGTATTGATACAGATTCTTTTCGTTGGGATGATACAACCGCAACGCTAACCTTTGAGTTTAAGTCTGAGTTTAGCCAATACGGTGAATTACCAGATGTTTCGCAAAGTGGTACTGACTTAACACCAACTAACTTGTCAGATTCGAATAACCCAGAAACACGCACAGCGAACGAAGTTCAAACGTTTATTATCGATGAAAACGATAATACTAAGTTTGATGCGACTACGGGTTACCTCATTAACGACGTTTCTCTTGTGATTGGTGGTGTAACGATTACTCTGGATGCTGCAGATAACCTAACAGCTGATGAAGTAGGCGAAACAATCACAGCCTCATCTCAGCGTATTATTGACCAAAACCCAGATATTCAGGGTGTTCAGTACAACGCATCAAGTAATACGGTTTACATCACCTGGACCGCTGAGTCCGGCGATGTAGACCCTATTGCGACTGAGAACGAAGACGATGTCTTTTTAACCTCCAATGCGGGCTCTGACCCTGCGGCTCAGGAGGGTGACAACTCTTGGATGAGTGTTTACCGTGTTTATGCTTATTTGAATGACACCGAGCAGCTGGCGATGGATCGTACATCTGATGTTGCGAATGGTGAAACACCTGAGCCAGGTCCAATCATCATTAAGTTTGACACCCGTACCGGTGTGCTCAACTCCATTGATGGTGAAGAGATTTTAAATGGCGGTGCCGTTCCGAGCATCACTATTTTGGGTGCCGACCCCGCTAACCCAAATGACGATATTCTAGAGTCAGATACCGATAACCTTAAAGGTATCCAAATGGATATCGAAGGCGCGAGCCAGTTTGCGTCTGACTCTATCGTAAAATCATCGACTCAAGACGGCTACACCAAGGGTGATCTTGTGGGTGTAACCTTCGCTGAGACCGGTGAAATGGTGGCGAGCTTCAGTAACGGTCAGCGTCAAAATCTTGGTTTGGTTGCTGTTGCTACGTTCGAAAACCAAGCAGGCTTACAGCCTGCCGGTGATACTGAGTGGGCAGCAACATTGACCTCAGGACAGGCGATTCTTAACCCACCGGGTGCGGGTTTGAACGGGTCGCTGCAGTCGGCTGCGCTTGAACAGTCAAACGTGGACCTATCAGAAGAGTTGGTTAACCTGATTGAGTCGCAGCGTAACTATCAGGCGAACTCTAAAACCCTTGAAACCCTAAATACCGTAACGCAAGCCATCTTGCAAATCTAACGGTGATCGCGCCCCATATTCGTTGGGGCGCGTTTATTTATCCCTTCTTTTTAGGCTGCAAGCCTTTGCCATTTTCCCCTTTGCCGCTTTTGCCGCCTGTCGGCAATGCAGTTCCTTTTTGTCTTTTAAATGTTTTATTTGTTATTTAAGTTATTGATTTTATAGAATTAAAATTTATAGAAATGCATTGGCACATAGTGTGCATTACTCCTATTAGATATGACCTTTTGGGTACCAGTTAAGTTTCGGAGTTTGCAATGGATAAAGTGTTATATGTGGGAATGACCGGCGCGCGAGAAAATATGCTCGCCCAGCAAGCCCATGCCAATAATTTAGCCAATGCCACCACCACAGGCTTTAAAGCTGACCTTGCGCAAGCTCGCTCAATGCAAGTGTTTGGCGAAGGGCACGCCTCCCGTGTATACGCCATGTCTGAGCGTCCTGCTACGGACTTAACCAACGGAAGCCTTATGGAAACTGGTCGCGACCTAGATCTAGCGGTGGTAGGTAACGGTTGGATGGCGGTGCAAGCACCCGACGGCACCGAAGGTTACACCCGCGGTGGTGAGCTTCAGATTAATCCTCAGGGTGAGTTGGTTACAGGCAGTGGTTTGCGCGTGATTGGCAACGGCGGGGCACCCATTGTCCTGCCAGCGATTGAAGGCATTGCCATTGCCAACGATGGCACCATTACAGTTCGACCTGCCGGTGAAGCGGCTGCCGAGCTTGCTGTCGTTGATGCGATTAAGCTGGTGACCCTACCCGAAGGTCAGGCGTTTAAAGGCACCAATGGCTTAATGCGTACCGATAACCAAATTCCCCTTGAGCCAGACCTTAACGTGGAAGTGCGTTCAGGTTACCTCGAGTCCAGCAATGTAAACGGCGTACACGAGTTGACTAGCATGATTAGCTTGTCACGCCAGTTTGAAATGCAAATTAAGTTGATGAAAACCGCTGAGGAAAATGACTCCGCCGCGGCAAACATCTTGCAATTAAGCTAACGAGATTAGGAGCGATTATCCATGCACGGTGCGTTATTTGTTGCAAAAACCGGCTTGTCGGCTCAAGACACTTCACTGCAAGTGATCTCCAACAACTTGGCCAACGTTTCTACCGTTGGTTTTAAGCAAGACCGAGCGGTCTTTGAAGACTTGCTGTACCAAGTGCGTCGCCAGCCCGGTGCTCAATCGGCTGCTGAGTCTCAGTTGCCTTCGGGCCTGCAAGTGGGCTCGGGTGTTAAAACAGTTGGTACGCAAAAACTGTTTACCAACGGCGACCTAGAAATCACTGACCAAGCCTTTGATGTGGCGATTAATGGTCGTGGTTTTATGCAAGTGGCGATGCCAAATGGTGAGATTGGCTACACCCGAAACGGCCAGCTGCACCTAAACGGCAACAGTGAAGTGGTGACTGCCGAAGGTTACCTTTTAGAGCCGGCGATCACCCTTCCTGCTGAGGTGGAAACCTTTACGGTGGCAAATGACGGTACCGTATCTGTGGTCGTGGCAGGCAGTGCCGATAGTGTTGAAATCGGTCAGATCGAATTGGCGGACTTTGTAAACCCAGCCGGTTTACAAGCCATCGGTCAAAACCTGTTTATGGAAACCGCATCCAGTGGTGCGCCGATTATCAATAACCCGGGCACGGGCGGTACGGGTGTGATGCAGCAAGGGGTACTCGAGACCTCTAACGTGAATGCGGTAAACGAATTGGTGTCGATGATCACCACTCAACGTGCTTACGAAATGAACTCCAAAGTTATTTCTACCGCCGATGAAATGTTGTCGTTTGTGACGCAGCAGCTCTAATCACTGACTAGACAGGTGAAGACCGTGATGAAATCTCTGTTAATTGGCCTTGCGAGTGTCGCTTCTTTGAGTTTGACAGCTTGTGTCACCACACCTGCAACGCCGGGTGATCCTTATTTTGCGCCTATCGAGCCGCAGCAGCTTACACAAGTGCGCCCAGTGACGGGTAGCATCTACGATGCCGCTGTGAGTCGCGATATTTACAGTGATGGCCGTGCCACGCGCGTGGGAGATATCCTTACCGTAGTGCTGTCTGAAAGCACACAGTCTTCTAAGTCAAACACCACAACTGTGGATAAAACCAGCAGCTTGTCCGTGGCTCAGCCTACCATTATGGGTGAAGGTGTGACCCTAAATGGCCAGCCACTAAGTGCGACGCTAAACGGCCCGACCACGGCTTTTGAAGGCGCAGGCGCCTCAAACATGAACAACAGCCTAACCGGTAATATCACAGTGACGGTGCATCGTGTATTGCCTAACGGCTCGCTGGTGGTACGTGGCGAAAAATGGCTGACCCTAAACCAAGGGCAAGAGTACATCCGTGTGACGGGTCGTGTTCGCCCGCAAGACATTACGCAAGCCAACACCATTGAGTCGACCAAGCTCGCAGATGCTCGTTTGGAATACTCGGGTACCGGTGAGCTCAACGACTCAAATATGATGGGCTGGGCGTCTAAGTTCTTTATCAGCCCGCTTTGGCCATTTTAATTGGCGCGCTAGGAGGATAACCCCATGATCAAAGCAATTGCTATTTTTATGAGCCTACTGGTCTTGTCGCCTTTTGCGATGGCTGAGCGCATTAAAGACATCACCTCTATTGCCGGTGTACGAGAAAACCAGCTGGTGGGTTATGGTTTAGTGGTCGGCCTAGACGGTACGGGCGATAAAACTAGTTTTACCAATACGACCTTCCGTAACATGCTGAATAACTTTGGTGTGGTGTTGCCTGAAGGGACTGATCCAAGCTCTAAAAACATCGCAGCGGTGGCCATTCATGCTAGCCTGCCAGCGTTTGCTAAGCCAGGCCAAATGATTGACGTGACCGTGTCGTCGTTGGGCGACGCCAAAAGCTTACGCGGTGGTACTTTGCTAATGACCGGCCTAAAAGGTGCCGATGGCCAAGTTTACGCAGTAGCGCAAGGTAACCTTGTGGTTTCGGGTTTTGGTGTACAAGGTGCCGACGGTTCGCGTTTGTCGCTTAACGTACCAAGTGTGGGCCGTATTCCTAACGGTGCCAGTGTCGAGCGCTCTGTGCCAAACGCCTTTGCTCAAGGCGATAGCCTAGTGCTTAACCTAAATTACCCAGACTTTACGACGGCTCGCCGTGTGGTTGAGCAAATTAACGGCTTGCTTGGCCCAGGTGTGGCGAGCTCTGTCGATGCGACTTCTATTCGTGTGCGTGCACCGCGTGACCCAGGCCAACGGGTGTCGTTTGTTTCTGTGCTGGAAAACCTAGAAGTTACGCCAGCAAAAGAGGTAGCCAAGGTCATTATTAACTCCCGTACAGGCACCATTATCATTGGTGAAGATGTGCGTGTATCGCCCGTGGCGATTACCCACGGCGGCCTGACAGTGGCCATTGCCGAAGCGCCAGCAAACCCTGCCGGTGGTGCAGCCGACCCTATCGTTACACCGCGTATCGGTACCGAAGTGGATGCCGACTCTGGCCACATGTTTGAGTTTTCGCCGGGTACTAACTTGAGCGACATTGTTGAAGCGGTTAACCAAGTCGGTGCAGCACCGGGCGACTTGATGGCCATCCTCGAAGCGCTGAAGCAAACAGGCGCCCTAAAAGCTGACCTAATAGTGATTTAAATGACAACGGGCCCACTCGGCGATAAGCCATCACTCTACACCGAGCTTTCGGAGTTAAACAAAATCCGCCAAATGGGGCAGGATGATAACCCCGAGGCCTTGCGCAAAGTTGCAGAGCAGTTTGAGCAGATCTTTTTGTCTATGCTCATGAAGTCCATGCGCGAAGCCAATCGCAGCTTTGGTGAAGACAACTTTTTAAACAGCAGCCAAGTACAGTTTTACGAAGGCATGCTAGATGAGCAGATGTCGCTAGAGTTGGCCGGTAAGTCGGGTATTGGTTTGTCAGACGTACTGGTGAAGCAGCTGACCCGAGACTATGGCGATGCCGCCAGTAGCTCACCAACTATGGGCTCACCCATGAGTGCGTCTACCGACCCCGCAGCACTGGCGCAGCAAATGATGGATCGCACCATGAATACCACAGCCTCGCTTGCCGCCTCTGCGGTGTTGGGCAAGGCTCAAAAACTGCCGCAGTTACCGCCGGGTGTAAACGCAGCGCAGGCCATTTTAGAAGCGAACCAGCCGAGCACGGTAACGAATACAGCGTCTACCACAGGCGAGAACAGCCAAGGCGGCATGGCCGTTAATTTTGATAGCCCTGAAGGCTTTGTGCAGTCACTCATGCCTGTTGCGACTGAGGTGGCCACTGAAATTGGCGTCGACCCTAAGGTGTTACTGGCGCAAGCCGCGCTTGAGACCGGCTGGGGCCGTTATGTCATTGGTCAGGGCAGTGACGAAAATAGCCACAACCTATTTAACATCAAAGCCGACTCTCGTTGGAGTGGCGAGCGCGTGGCGGCTCAAACCACTGAGTTTGTAAATGGCCAACCTGTGGCAGAAGTGGCTCAGTTTCGAGCTTACGAAAGCTATGAAGAAAGCTTTAGAGACTATGTGCGCTTTATTCAGTCCAGTCCTCGCTATGCCGATGCTCTGAACCAAGCCCATGATCCACAAGGTTACATAGGGTCTTTACAGCAAGCAGGTTACGCAACCGACCCTGAATATGCGGCCAAAATTAGCCGCATCTTTAACAGCAGCATACTTAATACCGCACAGGCTCAAGTAGAGCCAAACGACACAACGGAGGACAGCTAATGGTTATATCTACACTCAGCTCACAGCCCGTTAGTTTACAAAAGGTGTCGTTAATAGGAGGTGACCATGTCTAGTTTTGGTTTGTTATCACTGGGTATTCAGGCGGCACAAGCAAATAAAGCTGCCTTGTCGGTGGTGGGGCAAAACATTGCCAACGTTAACACCGAAGGTTACAGCCGACAGGTTATCGACTTTAACAGTGTTGAGCAGCGCAACGGTGTTGAAGTTACCAGCATTGAGCGGGTGACCGACTGGTTTTTAACTAAGCAGCTTTGGGCCGATACGGCGGCGTATGGTCGTACCGATGTTTATGCTGAATATGCCTCTGAATTAGACGATCGTTTAGCGACCGATAGCACCAGTATTACCAGTGCTATGGATGAGTACTTCAATGCGTTACAAAACGCTGTTGATGACCCCACTTCGTTGCCGAATCGAGAGCTATTTATCGCCGAGGCGGAAGCGCTCACTCGTCGTTTTAATGACCTTTACGATATCGTTGACCGCCAAAACGAAGCGGTTAATAGCGACCTAAGCAGCTACGCAAGCCAAGTAAATGCCTATGCGGCAGACATCGCTACACTCAACGAAAAAATCAGCTTAGACACTCTTGAGGGCAAAGACTCCAGTGAGTTAAAAGACCAACGCGACCTTGTTGTCGAGAAAATGTCAGAGCTGGTGGATGTGAGTGTGGTCGAACAGCGCTCAGGCGAGTTTAACGTCTACATTGCCCACGGCGAGCCGCTTGTTATTGGTGGTCGTCATAACAGCTTTACCGCCATTGATGGCGACCCAGACCCTAGCCAGCAAGAAATCGCCTTGCAGGTGGCTGATGCTCAAATTGATCTAACAGGCACGATTAAGGGCGGAAAAATTGGTGGTTTGTTGGAGTACCGCGACGACGTACTCACGCCAGCGATTAACGAGCTGGGCCGTATCGCTGTAGTGTTTGCCGAAACCATGAATACCCAGCACCAACAGGGTATGGACCTTGATAATGAACTGGGTGGTTTACTCTTTTCGGATGTTAACTCTTCAGCTGCGATCACCAGCCGTGTGTTGAGTAACGAAGAAAATATCAACACCATCGAAACGGCCTATGTGCAAGTTACCGATACGGCTTCTCTTTATGCCAGCGATTATGAGCTGCATATCGATGGCCCTTCATCGTTCACTGTCACGCGACAAGAAGATGGGCAAAAGTTTACTTCGACCGCAATGACGCAAGTGACAGATGAAGCCGATCTTGCAGACGAAACCCAAGCTTACTTCCTAGATTCTGCCAATGGTCGTCTGGTCTTTGTGTTAGATGGAATTAAAACGACCCTTGATGTTTCAGGGCAGCTCGCTAAAGGCGATCGCTACACACTGCAGCCTGTTCGCCAAGGAGCGGGGCAAATTGATACATTGATTTCTGATGCCCGTGGGCTGGCGTTTGCCTCGCCAGTGAGTGTGGATTCAGACGCCGACAACGCCGGTACGGCGGAGGCGAGCGTTACGGTTACTGATATTACTGACCCGATGTTCCAAGGCCAAGCGAGTGCGCTTAACCCACCATTGCGGATCGTTTTTGATAACAGCGACCCAATTACCTATACAGTTTATGACGTGTCGGACGATAACAACCCAACAGTCTTTACCCGTAATGACGGCACAGTGATGCAGGGGCTTAGCTACACTTCTGGTGACTCCATTACGCTCGATGGTTTTGAAGTGACGCTCAGAGGAGAGCCAGAAGCAGGTGATCGGTTTGACTTTGGCTACAACACCGATGGTGTGTCCGATAACCGAAATGCGCTCGCCTTGTCTGACTTACAGCTGGCAGCCACCATGGACGACGCGGCTTACCAAGATATATACGGTAGCCTTATTGAGCGAGTGGGTACCAAAACAAGTGTTGCTAACATCAACAGCCAAGCTTCGCTTTCGGTACTTACTGCAAGTCAAGAAAGCAAAGCATCCCTCACGGGTGTGAGCCTTGATGAAGAAGCCGCAAACTTAATTCAGTTTCAGCAGGCCTACCAGGCGTCTGCACAGCTTATCAGTACCTCTCAAACCTTGTTTGATACCTTACTGAACAGCTTTTAAATAAGAGGGGGTTAATATGCGAGTTTCTACCCGCCAAAACTTTTTACAGTCTGTGCAGAATATGCAAAACAGCCAAAACCGCTTGGCGACTTTGCAAAACCAGATTTCTACAGGCAAACGAATCGATAACCCCTCTGACGACCCCGTAGCGGCAGCTCAGCTGGTTAAACTCAACCGTGAGCTAGCGCAAACCGAAAAGTACCAAGAAAACATCGAGATCACTCAGCGCCGCTTGGAGCTTCAAGATACCGTGCTCGATAGTGTCGGTACGGCTAACGACCGTATGCAAGAGCTGATTATTCAAGGCCGAAACGACACCCTCACAGCGGCCGATCGAAAAACCATTGCCACAGAGCTGCGTGAGCTCGCCGAGTACACCTCGGGCTTAATGAACACTCAAGATGCTCAAGGTGAATACCTGTTCGCAGGGAACCAAGGCTTTACTCAGCCCTATCAGCAAAATGCACAAGGCGAGTACGACTACCATGGCGACGATGGTCGACGCAGTATTCAAGTAGCACCTGTACTGTATGTGCCTGCAACAGACTCAGGTGAATACCTTTTCGAGGCCGCTACTGATCGTTTAGATGTAGAGTTACGTGGGCAAGCCATTGCCGATGGCGACACCTTTATGACAGTGCCTTCTGCATCGTCCACATTTGATACAGACTTTGCGAGTCGAGATATCGAAGCTCAGTATCTTGAGGCTGTAGATGGGTTAGGTGACCTAACGCTGACCGTGACTGAAGATACCTCATCGGGTTCGTCTGTATACAGTTACGAAATTACCGATAGCTCAGGTAATAGTGTGGAAGGGCCAACGGTATTCAATGACGGCGATGAAATTAACTTTAACGGCCTGACGTTTGACTTGGCTGTACCGGCTGATATCACAAATGCCAATTCCATTACCTTTAATACCTCAGCAGAGCAGCGCAATATACTCGATGTTGCTATTCAAGCAGCGGATGCTCTAGATCAGTATGCTGATGACACTATCACAGAAAATGAGTTTGAAGAGTTAATGGACCTGTCGCTCGATCAGCTGGATACACTTGCGGAGCGCAATTTGGAGGCGCGAACTGCACTAGGTTCACGCTTAAGCTCGCTAGAAAGCCTGTATGAGTCTAATGAAGACTTTAGGCTGTATACCGAAACAACGATTTCGGCGCTAGAAGATGTGGACTTTGCGGCCGCAGTCTCTGAGTTTGCGTTGGAAGAAACCGTGCTACAAGCTGCGCAAGCAACCTTCGCACAGGTGCAGCAGTTAACTTTGTTTAACTACATTTAACCGCCTCTAATTATTTAGAGCGGCTTCTGACCTTTGTAAGGCATTAACCGCCGTACGCCTTTCTCATAGCCTGGCCTTTGGTCAGGCTTTTTCGTTCTTGCTTTAACGCGAGCGCCGCTTGGTCTAACGCTTCTTTTAATGTCTCTTCCTGCTGGCGTATAGCCACTAACGTATCAAAATCCTCTTGTTGTAAACCCTGGGAGTCGGGGCTCTGGCTGAGTGTAGCTATTTCGTTTAGCAGGCTCTGTCTCGACTTCTGTAGCGCTTGTGTTTGTTGCCAGTCTTGAGCTTCGACTGCCTTGGCAAGGTCCAGCGTTAACGCGTCTAGTGAGGCTATTAGGGTGTGCATGAGTATTACCTTGATCAGTGTAAGAGGTGTCAGTGTTAGTAGTAACACGGGCGTATCCTATCGGTAAACCAATATAAAGTTTGGCTCTTTAAACGGTTTGTTCGCGCCCTTGCGGGGAGCTTAGCGGCTGCCACAAAAAAAATTTAGTGCTGCATAGGTTATGGGTTTAAACGCACGTTTATTTCTAAGTGATTGTTTTAAAAACTGAAACTATCTTCGTAGCCGTTCGTCAGCTAACTCTTGGTGCTCATATCCCTTCTTGGTGAGTTTTTAATCACATATCGCCCTAAAGGCCAAACGTGTATGGCCGATAAACAATTCAACGGGGCGTTACATCGGAAGGAACGAGCCCCATAAGAAAGAGTTAAAGGGCAGGCCGAATTGGTCGATAACTCAAAACAACAGACTTCTAGCGCAAACAAAATTTGCACTGACGAACAAAAGAGCTCTCAGTCAGAGCTGAAAATGAGGAGTAAATCTCATGGCAATGGTAATCAACTCAAATGTTATGTCGATGACAGCTCAGCGCAACTTGGCGTCTGCTGTGAACGAGCAAAATGACACCATGGAACGCTTGACCAGTGGTAAGCGTATCAACTCTGCAGCAGACGACGCTGCGGGCCTTGCAATCGCAAGCCGCATGACTTCGCAAATCCAAGGTCTAGACCAAGCGGTGCGTAACGCCAACGACGGTATCTCAATGATCCAGACGGCGGAAGGTGCGCTAGAAGAAAGTACAAACATTCTACAACGTATGCGTGAACTGTCTGTACAGTCTGCCAACGGCACCTACACCGAAGGTAACCGTGCAACCCTAAACGCAGAGGTTGAACAGCTAGTAGAAGAGCTTGACCGTATCGCAGAAACAACAGAATACAACGGCTTGGCTATTCTAAGCGGTGACGTTGGCGAAGTGTCTTTGCAAGTAGGTTCTGAGTCTGGTCAAACCATCGACTTCGAAATCCAAAACATGGATTCAAAAACATTGGGTCTAGGTTCTACTAGCCTTGATATCACTGGTGGTGAAAACTCATTGGTTGGTGATACAACTGCGCTTGGTCACAACGACGTAATGATTAATGGCCAATCGATCATTGCATCAGGTGACACCTGGACTGGTGGCACCGACGATATGGATGAATTGATCACGGCCATCAACGACAACGTCAACGGCGTAACCGCGACCACTGTAGTGAGTGCAACTGCAGATGATGTAGGTGATGGTGTGCTTGCCGAAGGCGATGTGTTCCAGATTACTGTGAACAACTTAGATGACACAACCAAAAACATTCAGGTTACTGATACCAAAAACTTACAAGAGTTGGCTGATAAGCTAAATGAAGCAGGTGATGGCACTATTTCTGCCTCTATCGACGACGATGGCAAGTTAACTATCTCAGCAGAAGGTGTAGAAGGCTTTACTTTCACTGATGTTACATCGGCCTCAGGTACTATGAACACCGCAACCGCTTCTATTGCTCTTAGCTCGGATAACGGTGAAGAAATTACCATCGAACGAGGTGTTAACGGCACCTTAGCTGACTTGGAGTCTATGGGTTTCCGTGAGAGCCAAAAATCAGGTGTCATTGAAGGTGCCGCAGTAGACGCAAACGAATTTGCTATCGGCGATTTGGAAATCAACGGTGTTGATGTAGGTGTGAGTGAGACTGGTGGCCTAGCTGATAAAGTGGACGCCATTAATTCAGTGTCTGACGAAACGGGTGTAACTGCTAACGCGTTTACTTCAACTACACTGGACTTCTCATCTGTTGATGTTGGGTCATTAACAGGTGGTGACATCGCGGTAAACGGTGTCGACCTCACCATTTCTGCAACTACAATGGAAGGCTTGGCAACAGAGTTTAACTCAATTACTGATGAAACAGGCATTACTGCTTCTGTATTAGGAACAACGTTAGTACTTGAGGGTGATGTATCTGCGATCTCTCTAACTGCAGGCTCAGCGGCTGGTGACGAACCGGAAGCAGCGTTGACCGACGGTACAACCGCGGCAACATTTGACGGCACCTTGTTGGCTGCAGCAAGTGACCAAACAGCAGAAGGTGGCATCAAGCTAACCTCGGATAGCGGCAATGCTATTAGCGTTAAGCATGCTAACGCAGCGGCGGAAGCGAAATCTGGTCTACTAGATGCTAACTCAGCGGCTGACGGTAAATACGGCGCTTCTGTTGATAGCATCGACATCTCTACCGCTGCCGGTGCAACCAAAGCGATTGACGTCATCGACAATGCGCTAGACACCATTAACGAAGTACGTGGTGAGTTGGGTGCGGTGAATAACCGTCTAGACTTCACTATCAACAACTTGTCTAACGTATCAGAGAACGCAACAGCGGCCCTATCTCAGATCGAAGACGCGGACTACGCGGCAGAATCTGCGAACTTGAGCCGAGCTCAGGTACTACAGCAAGCAGGTACAGCCATGTTGGCTCAGGCTAACGCTGCACCACAGCAAGTATTGTCTCTACTACAATAATTGCTTAAATCGCTTCGCTAAAATCAAAACTGCTTTGCTTGTATGGGCAGAGCAGTTTTTTGGTATTACGTAGGAGGTAGATCATGTCTATCGAAACAGTACAAGCTAACCCAAACAGTGCTGCTGCAGCGAATGCTGCGAGCAATGCTCAAGCCGCCAGCGCAAGCACTGCCTCTGCAGGCAAGGTTGAAGCCGTTGAGGCGACTACGGCAACAGCTGCAACACAGGCAGATAAAGCGGATAAGGCATCTGATACAGCGGTAAGCGCTGAGCAACTTGAAAAAGCAGTAGACAAGCTCAACGAACTGATGAAAGACGGGCAACGCTCATTGGCGTTTAGTGTCGATTCGGACTCTGAAGAAGTGGTGGTGAAAGTCATGGATAAAACCACCGACGAAGTGATTCGCCAGATCCCTAACGAAGAAGCCCTTCGCTTTGCAGAGCACGTTGAAGGTATGATGGGCGTTATCTTTAACGACAAGGCGTAAACGCTCAAAAAGGTTCTTGCTCGCTGTGGGTGGCAAGACATGGCCCAAGCACTCCCAAAACAAGGAGGCTGCATGGGGGTTTCAGTAGCGCAAGGCGTGTAAGCACGGTAAATTACCCCTAACCACTTGTGCCATCAAACGAGGAAGGGTTAGGTTATGTCTTCAGAAATTATCAGTGCACTCGGTGCTGGCTCAGGGATTGATGTATCCAGCTTGGCCTCATCATTGGTCGAGGCACAACGCGCACCCACCGATAGCCGCTTAAACACGCGCCAAGAAAAGCTCGAAACGCAAATTTCTGCCTATGGTCAACTCAGCAGTGCGCTTTCTGAGTTCCAAGACGTACTTTCTCCTCTGGCTGATCCAGACCTGTTTACTGCTCGTGCTGTGTCATTCCCTGACACCGATATTATCACCCCTAACTCTATCGACCCTGATGCTCAAATTGGTAGTTATCAAGTAGAAGTGACTCAAGTTGCCCAGTCTCATAGCTTGGCAACGGGCGCGATCGAGGACGACGCTGCTGCTTTGGGAGAAGGCGATATCACTATTCGCTTTGGCGCATGGGATAGCTACACTGAAGGTGGTGGCCCCGTTGGTTTTACTCAAAATGCCGACTTAGACTCTTTGACGATTTCTCTGGATTCAGACGACTCGCTTAATGACCTAGCAGATAAAATTAATGACGCTGAGGCCGGCATCCAAGCCTCCGTGTTGCAGGTTGATGGCCAATACCAGCTCTTGTTGACAGCTGATACCGGTGAGTCTCACGCGATGGAAATTACCGCCACGGGTGCCCTTTCTCAGTTTTCATTTGCCGAAGGCGATGCCAACCTCACTCAAACCCAAACCGCTGCTGACGCTCATCTTAAGATGAACGGCTTAGAGATCACCCGTTCGAGCAACGACGTGGATGATGTTGTTGATGGGTTATCGTTTACCATCAACAAAGCAGCCGAAGGCGAGAGCATTAACATCTCGATTGCGGCAGATAAAGATACGGCCGAAACTGCCGTGCGTGATTTTGTAGAAGCCTACAACTTGCTCTACGAAACCATGGATAGCTTAATTTCATCTGATGCGACTGAAACCGAAGAGCTAGCCGGAGGCAGTTTAGCAACCGATGGTAGCGCGCGTGCATTGGTATCTAACTTGCGAAACATGTTAACGGGCAGTGTTGCCGGTGTCGCAGGTGAGTTTGACTCGCTGACCCTGGTGGGTATTCGTACTCAAATTGATGGCACCTTAGAAATTAACGAAGACGATTTTACCGCAGCCTTTGAAGATAACTTTGAAGAAATTAGCGGTTTGTTCGCTCGCCAAGGTAGCGTCGATAATGCCTACATTGAAGTTGGCTATGGTACTTATGTAGCCGAAGCAACTTCCGGCCAATACGACATAGAAATCACTACCGAACCTGCAAAGGGTTATCTGAATGGCGATGCGCCAACAGCTGGTTTCCCATTAGATACAGGAACCGGTGATGCTTACAGCTTTAACATTACAGTTGATGGTTCTGAATCGGCAACCATCACATTACCAAACGACAAAACCTATGCCGATGAAGATGAACTAGCCGCCGACCTTCAATCACTGATTAATGGTGATGAAACCATTAAAGGTGATTTGGTGGGTGTTGATGTGGCTTACAACAGCACAGACGGCCGTTTCGAAATTACGTCGCGCACTTATGGTGATACCTCAACTGTGGAGTTTTCGAGTGCATCTACTGCGTTTGAAACCCTAGGTTTATCCACATCCTCCACCAGTGTTGCGGGTGTTGATGTTGCCGGTACGATTGACGGCGTAGCGGGCTTTGGTTCGGGTAATGTGTTGTTGCCAGATGTGGACTCTGACCCTTACGGCCTCAACTTTACCATTGAGCCGGGCGCTTTAGGCTCCAGCACGTTAAACTTTAGTCATGGTCTGGCAGGTGAACTGTCGTTGCTAATTGACGATATGCTTTCGTCATCGGGCACTATTACGGCACGTGAAGACAGCCTCAATGATCAATTAGAAGATATTGAGGTAACGCGTGAAAAGCTTGATGAACGTATGGCGAGCTTAGAAACACGTTTGTTATCGCAGTTTTCGGCGATGGAGGCGATCATCAGTTCATTCAGTACGACAAGCAATTCACTCGATAGTATTCTTGATACTCTGCCCTTCACAGCAAGTAGCAACTAAGGTTTGGTTTGCTTCTCTCAAGCGCGGTTATACCGCGCTTTTTTGTGCCTGTCTGGTGTGGTGAATCTAATTTATGGCAAAAAACTTTAGACCTTTTTTAAAACCAATTGGTTATAAGTTTGCGCTTTAAAACCCTAAAAGGTCGCAAAAACCTTGCTCAAGCTTCGAGACGTATCGCCGATAAGTTAATTCACACAGGCAATACCGTTATTTAGAGGTTTAGTTATGAACGCCAATGCAGCCGCTTTACGCCAGTACCAAAGTGTTGATCTTCGAGCCACTGTCGAAACCGCATCTCCGCATAAACTTATCGCAATGCTGTTTGAAGGCGCGCTTAAAGCCATGGCAAAAGCAAAAGGTGCAGCCGAGCGCGGTAATACAACCGAGCGAACACAGCAGCTAAATAAAGCCTCCGATATTCTTGTTCACTTACGAGCAATGTTAGATGTGGAAAAGGGCGGAGAGTATGCCCAAAACCTGTATGCGCTGTATGGTTACATGATTCGCCGAGTGATTAGTGCCAATCGCGACAACAGCCCAGAAGCTGCACAAGAGGTGATTGACCTATTGCTGCAAGTGAAGCTGGGTTGGGATGAAGTGCCCGTAGAAGACCGCTAAAGCAAGCACCAAGGTGATTGCCCATCAGCCGCACGATTCGTAACGGAAGGTGCGGCTTTTTTGTGCCTTGTTATAAATGGCTCATGGGTTAAATAAAAAACGCCATTTTATTGACATATCAGTGAAAGCGACTAGGCTAGAAACAACAAAAAATTGACGTAACAAAATTTTGACGCCACACAAGGCGGTCACAATGTCGGTTCGGTGTGAGGAGAGAGCCCATGAAACGTTTGGTAGTGATTTATGAACAAGCCCTGCCAGAAGACGTTAAAGCCCGCTTATCTTTTTTGGGGTTTCAAGTTGATGCGCATAGCCTTGCCCAGTGGCAGGCCTCCTCATTAAATGCCAGTGCCAACGACGCCTACGGGGCCTTATTGTTTAACTTGGCCGATGTGTCTTTTGCTGCCGAGCTTGCCGAACAATGCCCAGTGATCTTTGTGGGAGATAACCCACCTTCGGTAGAGTCTTCACTATGCCCATGGATAACACAGCTGAGCTGGCCCTTTAATTTAGACAAGTGGCAAGAAGCGGCCCATTGTTTAGATGTGGCCAAACAACGCCGCGAAATGGCCGACCCGCTTGCTTTGCAGTTACCCGATATGCTGATGGTGGGTGATAGCGAAGCGATCAAAAGTGTACGTCGTATGGTCGCCAAAGTCGGTAGCCGTGAGGTCAACGTATTAATTACCGGTGAGTCGGGTACGGGCAAAGAGCTGGTGGCAAGCGCCTTGCACAGCCTATCACCGCGCGCCAGTGGTCCCTTTGTTCCGGTGAACTGTGGTGCTATTCCTCCTGAGTTACTCGAAAGCGAACTCTTTGGCCACGAAAAGGGCGCTTTTACTGGGGCGATTAGTCGCCGTATTGGGCGGTTTGAAGTGGCTCAAGGCGGCACTTTATTTTTAGATGAAATTGGCGATATGCCGCTTAACATGCAAGTTAAGTTGCTACGGGTATTGCAAGAGCGTCAGTTTGAGCGAGTGGGAGGCTCTAAGACCCTTACCGCAGATGTCCGCGTCATCGCAGCGACCCACAAAAACCTCGAAGCCATGATTGCCGACAACGCCTTTCGCGAAGACCTCTATTTTCGCCTAAATGTGTTTCCTATTGAGGTACCTGCCCTGCGTGATCGTGCAGAGGATATTCCTGCACTCTTAAGTGATATTAGCCGCCGCTGTGACAAAGAGGACGGCTTAGGCCAGGTGAGTTTCCATAGCAGTGCCATCGAGTCGTTAAAGCAATATCCGTGGAAGGGAAATATTCGCGAGTTATCTAACTTGGTTTATCGCCTAGCGATTAACTATCCGTCGCAGGTTGTGGGTGTGTCAGAGCTGCCTGAGCGCTTTCAAACGGTGGCAGAACCTCACCCCGAAAAGTACGCGGTGGACGAAGACACGTCGCCCGCAGCTTCTCAGCCAGCAAGTGCGGTGGGTTACCTGCCAGCTGAGGGTATTAACTTAAAGCAGCACATCGAAACCATAGAGCAAACCTTGATTAGCCAAGCCTTGGCCGCCAGCCAAGGGGTTGTGGCACGGGCCGCCGATTTATTGGCGATTCGCCGTACAACCTTGGTCGAAAAAATGCGTAAGTACGGAATTAAAAAATAGTGACGGATGCATTATTACAGGCGCAAGCTCGCATTGCCGAGTTAGAAGCAAAAGTAGCTGCACAGCAGCTAGAGCTTGATGACGCCCGTAAGTTATCGGCAGGTAGTAATGAGCAGCTGACCTCTCGTATGCGTCACTTACTCGACCTACTTCCCGCAGGCGTAGTGTTAATTGGTGCCAAGGGTACCATTGTTGATAGTAACCCAGCGGCTCAAGAGTTACTCGGGTCTGACATTAATGGCGACCTGTGGCTGCGTGTAATTAAGCGCAGCTTTTCGCCAAAAAACGATGACGGGCACGAAGTCTCGTTACGTGACGGTCGTCGCGTTAGCCTCTCCACACGGGCGCTAGCCGATGGTGCAGGGCAGCTGGTCTTACTCACTAACCTAACCGAAACCCGCTTGCTACAAGCACGTTTGGCGCACTATCAACGCTTATCTGAGATGGGGCGGATGATGGCGTCTTTAGCGCATCAAATCCGCACGCCGTTATCGTCAGCGCTTTTATATGCCGACCACTTAAGTCGTGGCGATTTAGCGCCGGATCAGCGCTCGAAATTTGCTCAAAAGGTAAAAACTCGGCTTGGCCAGCTAGAGCATCAAGTGCGAGATATGCTGATTTTTGCCCGTGCCGAAACACGCCTAGACGATCGGCTCACCAGTAACGAACTACTGGCAGCCATCGAAGACTTACTCGATGTGCCTCTTACCCAGTTTGATGCCGACTGTGATTGTCAAAACCAAGCACCGGGTATCTTGGTGCAAATAAATAAAGATGCGTTGTTGGGCGTGGTGATTAACCTGATCGAAAACGCCCTACAAGCCTGTGGAAAAGGCGCTGAGTTAGTACTTACACTCAAACCTCACCCCAAAGGCTTGGCGATTCGTGTTTGTGATGACGGCCCCGGCATGTCGCCAGAGCAGCTTAAGCGAGTTACCGAACCTTTTTACACCACCAAGTCCCATGGTACGGGGCTAGGTTTAGCCGTGGCGCAAGTGGTCACCAAAGCGCACGGCGGCGAATTTACTATTGAGTCGACGTTGGGGCAGGGCACGTGTGCCGAAATAGCGATCCCTGTCCTAACCCATGAAAAACCGGAAGGAACACCCTCATGACAGCACAAATTTTGGTTGTGGAAGATGATCACGGCCTACGTGAGGCCTTGTGCGACACCTTGTCTTTAGCTGGCTTTGACTACCAAGTGGCCGAAAACGGCAAAGAGGCCCTTGCTTGCCTGCAAAACCACGCCATTGATATGGTGGTGAGTGATGTGAATATGCCCGAAATGGACGGGCGTGAGCTACTTGATGAGCTGCAAAAAAACTACCCCGGATTACCTGTGCTGCTAATGACTGCGTTTGGTCAGGTTCAAAAAGCCGTAGATGCTATTAAAGCTGGCGCCGTGGATTATTTGATGAAGCCTTTTGAGGCGCAGGCATTAATTAACATCGTTAAAAAGTACGCCACCGGTTACACACCACAAGACGACGAAGGCCCAGTGGCGCAAGAGGCCTCAAGTATTCAGCTACTGCAGCTGGCACAACGAGTAGCTCAAAGCGACTCTACCGTGTTAATTACGGGGGAGTCTGGTACGGGTAAAGAAGTGCTCGCACAATATATTCACAACCACTCGGCCCGCGCTAGCCAACCATTTGTGGCCATTAACTGCGCTGCGATTCCTGAAAATATGCTCGAAGCCACCTTGTTTGGTTATGAGAAGGGCGCGTTTACTGGGGCATACACAGCCAGCCCAGGTAAATTTGAGCAGGCTAATGGTGGTACCCTATTACTCGACGAAATAAGCGAAATGGAGCTTGGGCTGCAGGCCAAGCTGTTGCGAGTGTTGCAAGAGCAACAAGTGGAGCGTATTGGTGGTCGTAGGTTAATCGACCTTGATGTACGCATACTCGCCACCAGTAACCGCCAGCTTGAAGACTTTGTGGCTCAAGGCCGTTTTCGTGAAGACCTTTATTATCGCCTGAATGTGTTTCCGTTGCAGTGGCGAGCCCTACGCGAGCGCCCTGCGGATATCATTCCGTTGGCGCAGCGACTATTACAAAAGCATTGCCAAAAGATGCGTCGTACGCCCGCTAACTTGAGCTTGGCGGCGCAAGCAGCCCTAAAAGCACACCCTTGGCGTGGTAACGTTCGAGAGTTGGATAACGTCATTCAGCGAGCGCTTATTTTGCAAACCGGCAGCGAAATTAACGAAACTGACTTACTGCTTAACCCCGCCGAGTTAGGCCAAATCGCCTTGAGTGCCGAAGACAATACGGCCCCAGTGGCAGAGCCTGCCAAAGCGGCTGCCGCTTTAGGTGAAGGGGTTCAGCAGCATGAGTTTCAAATGATTATCGACACCCTAAAAGAAACCGATGGCAGCCGAAAAGACGCGGCTGAAAAGTTGGGTATTAGCCCGCGTACCTTGCGCTATAAATTGGCAAAAATGCGTGAGGCAGGCTTCGATCTTTAGAAAAGAGAAGCCTAAGGCCCCTAAGCATTTGGCAAGCTTGTTGGCTGTAATGGAGCTTTCTACTGGTTGTTTTGTCACCAATGAGGCAGATAATTGGTGTCAGCGAGGGGTGTACCAAGGTCGTAGTTCTAGTTGACGGGTGGCGACCTTGTCTTAGTTTTTGTTTTTTAAAATTTATTCTTTTAAATCAGTGGTTTATGTCTAATATTTTGTTTTTTATTAGGTGTATGGTTGGTTTAAACCCTTACTTTTCTGCTGGTTTTTTGTACGGCGCCCAAAATTGAGTAGACCAATGTCTAATTCAGGTAGATAGGCGCTGACGGGTATAAATTTCCTTAAAGTACGACACAAGCTCGGGAAAGCACGTCGGAATCTCGTTTGTACCGATGCGAGAACCTTGTGAACGCTAAGAATAATATAAACAAAGCTAAGGGCATCACCATGAGTGAAGAAAAAGTATATCCAGTGTCGCCAGAAATGGCTGAATTGGCGCACATTAATAGCGATAAATACCATGCCATGTACGAGCAGTCTGTTTCAGACCCAGAAGGTTTCTGGGGCGAGCAGGGCAAACGTCTCGACTGGTTTACCCCCTACACCAAAGTTAAGTCGACCAACTTTAACGCTGATGAAGGCGTAGACATCCGTTGGTTTGAAGACGGTAAGCTAAACGCATCTTACAACTGTCTTGACCGTCACCTAGACACTCGTGGCGACCAAGTAGCCATCATTTGGGAAGGTGACGACCCAAGTGAAAGCGAAGAAATCACTTACCGCGACCTACACGAGCGTGTGTGTAAGTTTGCAAACGTTCTGAAAGGACGTGGCGTAGAAGCAGGTGACGTGGTTACCCTTTACCTTCCAATGATTCCAGAAGCAGCGGTAGCGATGCTTGCGTGTGCACGTATTGGTGCGGTTCACTCTATCGTGTTTGGCGGCTTCTCCCCTGAAGCTTTGGCTGCACGTATCGAAGGCGCAAACTCTAAAGTTGTTATCACCTCTAACTACTCGCTTCGTGGCGGTAAAGTGGTGCCACTTAAAGCCAACGTAGATTCAGCACTTGAGCACCACGCAGCGGCAGCTGAGTCTGTTTCTAGCGTTATCGTAGTTAAGCGTGTAGACCAAGACGTAGCTTGGAACGATGCCCACGACGTTTGGTACGAAGAGCTAATGGCTGACGCATCAACTGACTGTGCACCAGCGCAAATGGACGCAGAAGCGCCATTGTTTATTCTTTACACGTCGGGTTCGACCGGTGCGCCAAAAGGCCTTAAACACACCACCGGTGGTTACATGGTTTACGCATCCATGACCCACGAATACGTATTTGACTACAAAGACGGTGACATCTACTGGTGTACAGCCGACGTAGGTTGGGTAACCGGCCACAGCTACATTGTTTACGGCCCACTGGCTAACGGCGCGACGACCATTATGTTTGAAGGTGTGCCTAGCTACCCAGATAACAGCCGCTTTGGTCGTGTTATCGAAAAATACAAAGTTAACCAGTTCTACACTGCACCAACGGCTATTCGTGCATTGATGCAGCAAGGCGAAGACGTACTAGGTGACTCTGACCTTTCAAGCTTGCGCTTGTTGGGTTCTGTAGGTGAGCCTATCAACCCAGAAGCATGGGATTGGTACCACCGTATCATCGGTCAAAGCCGTTGCCCAATCGTGGACACTTGGTGGCAGACTGAAACGGGCGGCATCATGATCGTTCCTCTACCAGGTGCTACGGCGACTAAGCCAGGTTCGGCTACGCGTCCGTTCTTTGGTGTACAGCCAGCATTGCTTGATGCCGACGGTAACGAGCTTGAAGGTGCAACCGAAGGTAACTTGGTAATTAAAGATTCTTGGCCGGGTCAGAGCCGCTCTATTTGGGGCGACCACGACCGCTTTACTCAAACTTACTTCTCTACCTACAAGGGTTACTACACCACAGGTGACGGTGCTCGTCGCGACGAAGACGGTTACTACTGGATCACTGGCCGTGTAGATGACGTAATCAACGTTTCAGGCCACCGTATGGGTACGGCTGAAGTTGAGTCTGCCTTGGTTGCACACGAAGCAGTAGCAGAGGCGGCTGTTGTGGGTTACCCACACGATATCAAAGGTCAAGGTATCTACGTATACGTGACCTTGCAGTCAGGCGTTGAAGCGTCAGACGAGCTAAGCAAAACGCTACGCAACTGGGTTCGTTCTGAGATCGGTCCTATCGCATCACCAGACTTGATTCAGTTTGCACCGGGCTTGCCAAAAACCCGTTCGGGTAAAATCATGCGCCGTATCTTGCGTAAAATCGCAGAAGACGATTTCGGTTCATTGGGCGATACCTCAACCTTGGCTGACCCAAGCGTGGTCGATGACTTGATTGAAAACCGCATGAACCGTAAAGGCTAATGTTGACTGGTTTTTGACTTACCAAAGGCTCCCTCGGATACCGAGGGGGCTTTTTTGGTTTTTGGCGAGTCCTTCGTCAATCACAGCTAATTGTAAGACTTGTGAGCAAAAACGTGATCTAACACCAAAAATCCGGTGGAGCTTTGCTAAAGACACGTTAATATAAAAATATAAATAAAAAGAACAAACGACGTTTCAGGATATACACCCAATCACTTAGCTTATGGTGAGCTGACGTGCAGTGATGAGTGTTGTGGTTAGGCAAATAAAAGCAAATAAAAGCCCATAAAGTCGCCACCCGTTTGTTCGTAATGGATACGAGAGGATGTGAAGTTCATGCAACTAGCACAAAAAATTATTATCGCCGATGATCACCCGTTGTTTCGTGCTGCGCTAAAGCAGGCGGTGACACAGGCGATTCCGGGAGTGACGACGGTTGAGGCAGATAGCCTCGCAGCGGTTGAAGAAACGGTTAATGAGCACAGCGATGCCGACCTTGTATTACTCGATATCCATATGCCCGGCGCTCATGGTTTCTCGGGGCTCGTGTTTTTACGTGGTCAAAACCCGGGTATCCCTGTGGTGGTTGTGTCGGGCAGTGAGTCCGCGTCGGTGATGAAGCGCGCCATTGAATACGGCGCATCTGGCTTTATCCCTAAATCGGCGTCGTTGGATACGATTTCTGAAGCCATCGTGACCGTGCTTGAGGGCGAGGTTTGGTTGCCGCAAGCGGTGGATAACGCCGAAGATGTGAGCGAAGAAGACCAAAAATTTGCTACGGCCATTGCTTCGCTAACGCCACAGCAGTTTCGTGTTTTAACTATGCTTACTGAGGGTTTGCTAAACAAGCAAATCGCCTACGACTTAAATGTCTCTGAGGCGACTATCAAAGCCCACGTAACAGCTATTTTGCGCAAACTGGGTGTGCATAGTCGCACGCAAGCGGTAATTGCTGCTCAGCGCTTAGGTGTCGAGCCGCCTAAAACCGAAGATTAATCGGCTTGCTTTGCCTATCTTGCGTAAGCTGACATTATGTTAGTAAAAACAACGCCCGCTATTGCGGGCGTTGTTGTTTTTGGCTTGTGGCCGTTGATAAAAAGGGGCGCTAATCACATGGCGCTACAACCCGCTTAAGCTACTTGGCAGCTGCCCTTGCTGTCGCAACTACCTTATTAATCATGGCTCTTAAGCCCGCTGGGCGAACCGGCTTATTAAGTAGCTGATATCCTAAGTCGGCCACTTCTTGCTTCACCTCGTCGGTACGGTCGGCCGTAATCACGATCACTGGTGTGTTCGGTAACAGCCATGGGTCAATTTGCTTTACGGCCATCACCCCGGTTTCATTCTCGGACAGGTGATAGTCCGCCAAAATAATGTCGGGCTGAGTGCCACCTTGCACAATCTCTTGTGCCGCTTGTGGGCTCAGGGCGGTATACACCTCACATGACCAGCCTTTTAACAAGGCAGACATACCTTCCAAGATTTTCGGCTCGTTATCAATAATGAGTACACGAACACCGTCGAGGCCTTTTGAGCGAATCCAGCCGCGCTTTTCAGGTTTAGGCGTTTGCGCAAGGCTGCTGTCGCCAATGGGCACAAGCACGCTAAACACGGTGCCTTTGGAGGGCCAGGAGCGCAAACCAATAGGGTGGTCGAGCATTTTGGCGATACGTTCCGTAATGGCCAGCCCAAGCCCTAAGCCCTGCACTTGAGAGTGCTTGGGGTTATCGATCCGACGAAACTCTTCAAAGACTTCTTGCTGCTTGTCTTCTGTGATGCCTACGCCCGTGTCCCACACTTCTAACTTGAGGTAGTCGCCACGGCGGCGGCAGCCCAAGAGCACGCCACCGTCTTGGGTGTAGCGAATCGCATTGGATAAGAAGTTCTGCAAAATTCGACGCAGTAACTGTTGGTCTGTATGGACAATCAGGTTACAAGGCGCACAACGGAACCTTAGGCCTTTCTCCGCTGCCAAAGCGGTAAATTCGGCTTTGAGGTTGGTTAGCAGGTCGTCCATGGCAAAGTGCGACAGCGTAGGCTCGAGGGAGCCTGCATCCAATTTAGAAATATCTAAGATGGTGGTGATAAGTTCCTCGGCGGCTTTTAGCGAGCCATCAAGGTTGTCTACTAGTTGCCGTGTTTCGTCACTGTGGCTTTGTTGGGCCAAGGCGGACGAGAAAAGTCGTGCTGCGTTTAATGGCTGTAGCAAGTCGTGGCTGGCAGCGGCCAAAAAGCGGGTTTTACCAAGGTTTGCTGCTTCTGCGTCGGACTTGGCTTGGCGCAGCTCGTCCTCAATCAGAGCGCGAATGGTGTTTTCTTTACGCAGCTCTTTGTTCACCACCGACAAGGCACGGGTTCGTTCGTTAACCCGCATCTCAAGGTTTTCGTTGGTTTCTTGTAAGGCGATTTCGGCTTTGCGGCGCTCGGTAATATCTTGGTACAGCGAGAAGTACCCAAGCACGTCGCCATAGTCGCCAATATGAGGAATATAGGTGACCTCGGCATAGCGAGTTTCACCTGATGGGCTAACGATATTCGCCTCAAAGCGCTGTCGTTTACCTTCCAAAGCGTTACGGATAAAGGGTGCGCGAAACGCATATTCATCGGCAGGCATAATTTTGTAACAAGGAATGCCCGAAACATGATGTCGGTCGATGCCAAAGGTGTCGGCATAGGCCTTGTTAACAAACAAGTAACGCTGCTCTGGGTCGAGATAGGCAATCAGCACCGGCACATTATCAGTGTAGATACGAATGTTTTGCTCACTTTCACGCAAGGCTTCTTCAATTTGTTTGTACTGAGTGACGTCCATGTAGGTGTTTACATAACCGCCGTCGGGCATAGGGCTACCACGCACGTCGACAACGGTGCCATCTGGGCGAAAACGCTCGTAACTATGAGGCTCGCTGGAGCGCAAAATGGCTAAACGCTTTTGTACCTGCTCGTCGATATTGCCCGGCCCATATTCGCCGTTTAGGGCGTTATAGCGAAAGATTTCGGTAATGGGGCGGCCAACACAAATAAGGCCGTCGGGGTAGTTAAACATTTCAGTGTAGGGCTTATTCCACGCCACCAAGCGCATTTGCTGGTCTACTACACTGATGCCCAAACTGATATTTTCGATGGTGGATTGCAGCAAAGAGCGGTTAAAGCGCAGGGCTTGCGAGGCTTCATCAATAATGGTGACTACGTCGCCAATTTGCATTTCTTTGCCGCGCAAAGTCGAGGCCAAAATAATGCGTGCCGATGACGCGCCAATGACACCCGCCAGTAAACGCTCGGTAAACTGCACCATCTCAGGCGTGGCCTTATCGCCAGAGAGTGGCGGCTCATCGTCGCCATTTTGAATCGCAAAACCGCTAAAGGCGTGTTGGGTGCGGGCTTGCCCCAAAAAGCGCTCGGCAAGGGCGTGTAGGTCGCCAGCAGTGACGTTGCCGATGTGGTTATCGGCCACGGCCAAGTTTTTATCGTAAACATCAACAAACGCACTGGCTTGGATGCGGTCTACCACTCGATGAGAGGCATAGCGTGAGAACAATAAACAGCAGAGGGTGTTGGCGCTTAAGCTCCAAAGTACGCCATGGGTGAGCGGATCTAGGCCGCTGATGTTAAATAAGGCGGTAGGGGTTAGCCACGGGTAGTTAATCGACAAGCTGGCAAGTAATGAGGTTGGGAGTAGATCTACATCCACAAGGGTTGGGAAAATCAGCGTGTACAGCCAAATAATAAAGCCAGCCGCCATACCCACAAGAACGCCGTGACGAGAGACTTTTTTCCAATAAATACCCGCCAAAATGGCAGGCAAAAATTGCAGTGCAGCGACAAAGGCAAGTAGGCCAAATGATGCCAAGGCACCGTGCTCGCCGGCGATACGGTAGTAGAAGTAGGCCAAGATCATGAGGCAAGCGATGGTGACTCGTCTTACTTTTAATAGCAGTGCGCCCAAGTCTTTTGTCGCCGCGAGGTTTAACCAAGAAATACGCAGCAACAGCGGCATCACAATATCGTTACACACCATGGTCGCAAGCGTAATGGAAGCTACGATAACCATACTGGTAGCGGCCGAAAGGCCACCAATAAAAGCAAAAATAGCCAGGCTGTCGGCGCCTTGAGATAGCGGCAACATCAACACATAGGTGTCGGGGTTTACGGCGTCTTGCCCCAAAAAGTAATGACCGCCTGTAGCGATAGGCAACACGAATAGGGCCATAAGCGCCATGTAAACAGGGAATACCCAGCGGGCAGTGCGAATGCTTTTTGCGTCGTGCGCCTCAACAATGGTGACGTGAAACTGGCGAGGCAAACAAATAATGGCGGCACAGGCGAGCACCGTTTCGACTAAAAAGCTATCTGACAAAATAGAGCCAAATCGCTGGCTCGACTCTAGGTGCTTTACGGTGGCAATGAGCGTGCCTTCGACACCATCAAATAACTGAAAACAAACAAACAAGCCCACCGCAATAAAGGCCGTGAGTTTGACTACAGACTCAAAAGCTACGGCTAACACCAAACCCTCGTGGTGCTCAGTGGCGTCAATATGGCGAGTACCAAAGAGTACGGCAAAAATAGCCATAAGTAAGGCGACGAACAGGGCTGTATCGCTACCTGTGCCGAGCAGCGCATCATTGGAATCGGTCACAGCGCTGTAGCTAATAGCCACCGCTTTGAGCTGCATGGCGATATATGGCACGGTGCCGCACACCGCGATAACGGTAACCAATACGGCCAAGGCTTGGCTTTTACCGTAGCGAGAGGAAATAAAGTCGGAGATAGAAGTGATGTTTTGCTGCTTTGAAATCAGCGTGATTTTTTCGATCACTCGCCAGCCAAAACCAAAAACCAAAATAGGCCCCAAATAGGTGGCAAAAAACTCCCAGCCACTGGCATTGGCCCGACCGACGGCGCCATAAAATGTCCACGACGAACAATAAACCGCAAGTGACGCAGAATAGATAAAGGGTTGGCCAATCCAACGCTTTGCTGCCGAGGTTTTGTCGCCAAAATACGCGATGCCAAACAACAGGCCGACATAGGCAAGGGAGATAAGAATAATCGTCCAGCCTGACAACATGAATTGACTCCCGTAGTGGCTTAGATAAATGATCGAGGTTGTAGTTATTTTAATTGTCTAGCGGCCAAATTACTCGTTTATACGACCAATGTATAGGGGGTGAAGTACTAGGGTGAGTTTTTATGGTTTTTTGTAACTAATTGAAATTATTAGATTTTGTTTTTTTGGTTGGCTCTTGTGCGTTGCAGCTTTGACTAAAGTCGGGCTTGGCTGGTTTTGGGTTGGTGCTAATCTAATTTACTCAATCTCAACCGTTGTATAAAAAAAATAAGGAATGGTGTCATGTCAATCAGTGCTGAAAAGGCGCAAGCTTACTGGCGTGAGAACTTGCGTATCATCTTGACCTATCTCGCTATTTGGTTTGTCGCGTCCTACGGGTGTGGCATCCTTTTCGTGGACCAGCTTAACGAAATCCAATTCTTTGGCTTTCCGCTAGGATTCTGGTTTGGTCAACAAGGGTCTATCTTCGTATTCACAGGTTTGATTTGGGCTTATGTATTTAGCATGAACAAACTTGATGAAAAGTATGACGTTAACGAATAACTATAAAAAAGAGACGGCATTGCTATGAGCTTAGACTTACTTACCTATCTATTTATTGGTGGATCTTTCGCACTCTATATCGGTATCGCGATTTGGGCGCGTGCTGGGTCTACTAAAGAATTCTATGTTGCTGGTGGCGGTGTACCTCCGCTTGCTAACGGCATGGCGACCGCTGCAGACTGGATGTCTGCTGCATCTTTCATCTCACTTGCAGGTCTTGTGTCCTTTATCGGTCGCGACGGTTCTGCTTACCTAATGGGCTGGACAGGCGGTTACGTACTGTTGGCTCTATTGCTTGCGCCTTACCTACGTAAATTCGGCAAATTTACCGTGCCAGACTTTGTGGGCGATCGTTACTACTCAAATACAGCGCGTACCATCGCGGTTATTTGTACCATCGTTATTTCCTTCACTTACGTGGCAGGTCAAATGCGTGGTGTAGGTATCGTATTCTCTCGTTACCTTCACGTAGACATTAACACTGGTGTAATCATCGGTATGGCGATTGTATTCTTCTACGCTGTATTGGGCGGTATGAAGGGTATTACCTACACTCAGGTTGCACAGTACTGTGTACTTATCCTTGCGTTCACGGTGCCAGCTTTCTTCTTGTCTTCACAAGTAACTGGTCACTTCCTACCACAATTCGGTTTGGGTGCGACACTTGAAAGCGGTCAGTCTGTTTTGGCAACCCTAGACCAACTTTCTATGGACTTGGGCTTCGCGCAATACACGGCGGGTACTAAATCTACCATCGACATCTTCTGCTTAACTGTAGCTTTGATGTGTGGTACTGCTGGTCTTCCGCACGTAATCGTTCGCTTCTTCACTGTACCTCGCGTTAAAGATGCGCGTACTTCTGCAGGTTGGGCGTTGATCTTCATCGCGATTCTATACACTTCTGTTCCTGGCGTAGCTGGCTTCGGTCGTGTAAACCTTATCGAAACCATTAACGGCCCAGACAACACAGGTACTGAGTACGCTCAAATGCCTAGCTGGTTCGCAAACTGGGAAAAAGCTGGCCTAATCGGCTGGAATGACCGTAACGGCGATGGCAAAGTGCAATACGCTGCAGGTGCTGCGTTTGAAGGTAAAGGCGGTAAGCCTGCGTTTACTGGTGAGTCTGGTGCGCTAGGTGAGAAGCTAACTTCAAATGCTAAAGCTGACGCTAACTTTGACCCAGCTAAACAGCCATTTGCTAACGAAGTTTATGTTGACCGTGACATCATGGTACTTGCAAACCCAGAGATCGCTCAGCTTCCAGCTTGGGTAATTGCATTGGTTGCAGCAGGTGCGGTAGCGGCAGCACTTTCAACAGCGGCAGGTCTACTGCTTGTAATCTCTACTGCGATCTCTCACGACTTGATGAAGAAAACCATCAATCCAAACATCACGGATAAGCAAGAGCTTATGTACGCTCGTGGTGCCGCGATTGTCGCTATCATCATCGCTGGTTACTTCGGTATTAACCCTCCAGGCTTTGTGGCACAGGTAGTGGCCCTAGCGTTTGGTATCGCTTGTGCGTCGGTATTCCCAACCATCATGCTAGGTATCTTCTACAAGCGCATGAACACTCAAGGTGCGATCGCAGGTATGCTAACTGGCTTGGTAGTCACTGTAGGTTACATGTGGTACTTCGTATTCGGCGGCGGCAACTCTGCTGACTACTTCATGGGCATCGGTCCTGGTGGCTTCGGTACCGTTGGTATGATCTTGCACTTCATCGTTGCAGTTGTTGTGGCTCACATGACGCCAGAACCTCCGCAAGAGATCCAAGACATTGTTGAAGATCTACGTATCCCACGCGGTGCAGGTGAAGCTCACGCTCACTAAGTTGATGCAAATCAACACTTAAAGCAAAAGGCACACTCATGATGGGTGTGCCTTTTTCCGTTTTAAAAGCTGCTTACATAACTAAGTACTTAAATAGGCGCTTAAACAGGAGCTTAGATATGCCATCTACTTTTCGTATGGATAACATGCCGTTTAGTTTACTAACGGAGAGCGAGCAGAGCTTTTTGCGAAGCCACTTGGATTTAGCGTATTTTCAAAAGGGCGAAGTCATCTTAAAGGCCGGTGAAAAGCCCGAAGGGATCTTTGTTATTTTGAAAGGCCGCGTTGCCGAGAGCGAGTCAAGCGGTGGCGAAGATAGCCACATTTATGTGAACTACACCGACGAAGATTACTTTGGGTCTTGGTCGGTACTTCGGGGTGAGGCCATTCACGACTTTATTGCCGAAGAAGAAACTATTTGTCATATCCTACCCACGCCTTACCTTTTTGATTTGATGTCCACTAACAGCTTGTTTGCGGACTACTTCCAGCAAAACTTGTCCACAAAAACGGAGATCGTAGCGCAGCACAGTGCAACGCAGGATATGGCTGAGTTTATGTTGGCCCGAGTCAACGACGAAATCACCCGAGACCCGCTTATCGTGTTAGAAGGCACCTCTATTGAAGATGCGACCAGCTTGATGCGTGAACAACACGCCGATTGCATGCTGGTTAAGCGGGGCAATCGCTATGGCATGGTAACGGGGACTGACTTGTTGGATGCGGTGATTATTAATAAACGCCCTCAAACCGACGATGTGGCCGATATTGCCAGCTATCGATTAATCGTGATTGAGCCCGACGATTACTTGTTTAACGCCTTAATCATCATGACACGTCAAAAAATTGAACGTGTGGTGGTTATGCGTGGCGAGGAGCTGGTGGGTGTGGTGGAGTTAACCGACGTGCTCAGTGCATTTTCGAGCCATACTCACGTGATTGGTGTACGCATAGACCGTGCGCAAACGGTAGAAGACCTGTGTTCTGCCGCAGAGAACCTCAATGCCTTGACCAAGGCTTTGGTTGTGCAAGGTGTAAAACCTCGCTTTGCGATGGATTTGCTGGCGGCCATGAATGGCCGCGTTATCGCCAAGCTATTTGACCTCATGATTCCGCCGGATATGCAGCCTCATGTGTGTCTTGTGGTGATGGGGTCTGAAGGGCGTGGTGAACAGATCTTAAAAACAGACCAAGACAACGCCATTATCTATCGCGATGGGTTAGATTGGCCTGAAATGATGGATGTGATGCAAGCATTCTCAGATCAACTCGTCGCTTTTGGTTTTCCGCCGTGTCCGGGCAACATCATGGTGTCTAACCCGTTTTGGGTGAACTCCCTAAGCGAATGGACCGAAAAGCTTCAAGGCTGGGCCGAGGTATGTGACGGTGAGGCGTTGATGAACCTCGCCATTGCGATTGATGCCAAACCCGCTGCAGGTAACCCTGCGATTTTTAAAGCGGGCCGAAACTGGTTTTTCCGCTACTTAAAAAATAACGATGTGTTCTTCTCTCACTTCGCCCGTGCGGCGGTCGAGTTTCAAACCCCACTCACCTTTTTTGGCAGCTTAAAGGACAAAGGCGAGTTAGATATTAAAAAAGGAGGGATCTTTCCCATTGTTCACGGCGTAAGAACACTAGCCTTGGAGCATCGCGTTAAGGCTACCAACACCTTTAAACGATTAGAGGCGTTGGTTGAAGCAGGTGTTATTAAAGAGGGGGCTGCGAGTGAATTGATAGAAGCGCTCGGCGTGTTTGTGTCGCTGCGTTTAGGGCAGCAAATTCAGCGCTTAGACGAAAGTGATGAGGGCGTAGACCTAAGGCCTAATATCGTTGAGCTTACCCAATTGGATAAAATGGAGCGTGACTTACTTCGTGACGCCTTACATGTGGTAAAAGGCTTTAAAAAGACCTTGGCGTTACGCTACCGACTTGATGCATAATCTATGATACTACCCAGAACAATAAGAAAGATTCGCGACAAAAAGCACCACAAGGACGGTGCTTATGGTTACCTGTTCCAAGACTATGACGGTGACGAGGTAGTCTCACTGGACTGTGAAACCACCAGTTTAGATGTTAAAAAAGCAGAGATCCTCTCTATTGGCGCGGTGCGCGTTAAGGGAAACCGCGTTAAAACCAGCGATCGCCTCGACATTAAACTGCTGCCGCCTGAGTCCCTTACGGCTGAATCCATCAAAATTCACAAGATAAGGGCTCATGACCTCAGCGACGGGGTGACCTTAGAAGAAGCCCTTGAGCAGGTGTTAGCCTTTGTAGGTAACCGCCCAATACTGGGCTACTACGTCGATTACGATGTGAAGGTGTTGGATAAGTTTTTACAACAAAGCCATGGCTTTCGGTTGCCGAACAAGCGCATTGAGCTTTCTCACGTCTATCATGACATTATTAAATGGAAAGCCGTAGGGGGCAGTACCGACCTGCGCTTTGATACTATTGCTTCGAAACTTGATGTGCCGATTCTGGAGCGTCACACAGCTCTAGGTGATGCCATTACCGTGGCATTGATGTATGTGCGTCTAAAATTTGGCGAAAGCCCTCAGCTCTAAACTTCCTTTCTCAATGAGCCTCGGGTGTCAGAAATATGGCACCTGAAGCCTACTTTTTTAAAAATCCCTTAAATATTGCGCCTTTGAGGCCGATACTTCATCTAGCTTGAAGAAAATTGCCGTGGTTTTACTGGCCCGTTTTTTGCAATTTTCTGTTGTGAATGCCGATATGGCAGTTTTTATTTGAATATTTCGCCAAAAAACTGTCATTATAGGGGTGTTCTACGTTGTCGATAGAAATGTAATGACTATAATGTCAAGAAACTGCCACAAACCTTGGAGATGAAGATGGTAGATCGTGCCGATATCAATGGTGTGCTAATGCAAATGCGCGCTATCCGGTCACAAATGAATGACGGAGCCATTCAAGGGGCGAGTGTTCAAGGTGCCACTAACCCTGTCAACCCGCAAAACGCCGTAGAAAAGTCGGGCTTTGGTGAAGTGTTTAAACATGCGATTGATCAGGTGAACAACCAGCAAGCGTACGCCAAAAAACTGGCAACAGCCTACGAGATGGGCGACAAAACAGTCGACCTTCCCCAAGTCATGATCAGCATGGAAAAAGCGTCCACATCTTTTGATGCCATGACCCAAGTGCGTAACCGCTTGGTTTCGGCTTATGAAGATATTATGCAGATGCCAATCTAACCAAGACCAAAACAATAATAGGTGAGCATAAAACATGGCTGATGGAGCAACATTCTCAGGAAACGGCAGCGCTGTTCTCGGGTTTAATAAGCTAACCATTGTCCGTCAGATTGGTCTGATGGTGGGTTTGGCTGCCTCTATTGCTATTGGTTTTGGTGTGGTGCTTTGGTCACAGTCACCTGAATATCGCATACTTTTTTCAAACCTTGAGTTTGCAGACGCAAACCAAGTCATCGATCAACTCCAGGTCGAGCAAATTCCTTATAAGTTTGATGCCACCGGTCGGGCCATTCTTGTTCCCGAAGAAAACCTGCATCAAGCCCGCCTAAAACTCGCCGCAGAAGGCTTTACCTCAGATAAAACCGTCGGTTTCGAATTGCTCGATCGTGACCAGAGCTTGGGTACAAGCCAGTTTATGGAAACTGCGCAATATCGCCGTGGTTTAGAGGGGGAGCTTTCTCGCACCATCGCCAGCATGGTGGCGATACGCAACGCCCGCGTCCACCTTGCGATTCCTAAAGAGTCTGTGTTTGTTCGCGACTTGCGTAAACCCACGGCTTCTGTGTTTTTGGAACTGTTTTCGGGGCGTCAGCTCAGCCAAGATCAGGTCGCAGCCATTGCGAACCTAGTGGCTTCAAGTATTCCCGAACTTAGCTACGAAGACGTGACCGTTGTTGACCAACGAGGACGCTTACTAAACAGTCGAAATGTCGACCAAGACGTTGTGCTCGCTGCTAAACAGTTGGAGTACACGCAAACGGTTGAAGATAAGCTGCTTAATCGTGTGAACAGTATTCTGACACCTATTGTTGGTATGGGGCGCTTCAGAGCCGAAGTCTCGGCCGAAATCGACTTTACCCAGGTTGAGCAAACCGACGAAATTTATAACCCAGACTTACCTTCATTACGCTCTGAGCAAACCAGCGAGGAAACTCGCGTAGGTGCACAAGCTGCGGTAGGTATTCCGGGCGCTTTGTCAAACCAACCACCAGGCCCTTCGTCTGTACCAGAGGAAGTCGATGTTGGTGGCGAAGGTGTGGTTAACCGTGCGCAACAGCCGGGCAGTAGCCGAAACCAAGCCACGCGGAACTACGAGCTCGACCGCTCATTGAGTTACACCCGTAAAGCAACCGGTAATGTGAGCCGCTTGAGTGTTGCTGTGGCGGTGGACGACCTCGTGGTAGTGGACCCCGAGAGTGGTGCGGTCACCCGCACGCCTTGGACAGAGCAAGAGCTGCAGCGCGTTCGCTTATTGGTGCAAGATGCCGTGGGCTTCTCGCTTCGTCGTGGCGATTCGGTTAATGTGATCAACACCGCTTTTGCGCCACCTGAAGTATACGACGACGAAGATATCCCTATTTGGAAGCAAGATTGGGTATGGAACCTCGTCAAACAAGTGTTGGCTGCCTTATTTGTATTGTTGTTAGTATTTGGCATACTAAGGCCTATTCTGCGTAACCTTGCTGACTCTAGCCGCGAAAGTGGCGTAGCGGGTTTAGGCGCAGCGGGCGAAATTGCCGCAGAGCTTGATAGTCTTGAAGCCGCTGGCTTTGATGACGATGAAGTGACCTTTGACGCCTATGAAGACCTGCTTGGTGGCCCGAACGAGAGCTTCGATTACCAAGTGAACACCATCCGTAGCCTCATTGCAGAAGACCCTGCAAGGGTGGCTCAAGCCATGAAGGGTTGGCTAGCTAGCGATGCCTGATAACGAAGAAGTTTCTGCCGACGACTTAACCGACGTAGACAAAGCCGCCATAGTGATGATCTCGCTGGGCGAGTCGGATGCAGCCGAGCTGCTTAAGTACATGGACCCAAAAGAGGTGCAGCAGATCGGTACCGCCATGGCTCGCTTAAATAATATTCCTCAAAGTAAAGTTGAGGCGGTGGTGTCTGAGTTTATGGGGCGCATGGTCGACCAAACCGGTATCGGTATTGATAACGACTCCTACATTCGCGAAATGTTGAATCAAGCATTAGGTGAAGAGCGCGCAAAAACCCTTATCGACCGTATTCTTATCAATAACAATACTTCGGGTCTGGATACCTTGCGTTGGATGGAGCCCAACCAAATCGCCGAAATTATTCGTTTCGAGCACCCCCAGATCCAAGCTGTTATTGTGTCTTACCTAGAGCCTGATGTGGCTGCTGGCGTACTTTCAATGTTTGACGACAAAGTGCGCCTTGATGTCATGTTGCGTGTGGCTTCGCTCGACCGTATTCAGCCACAAGCGCTACAAGAGCTAAACGATATCTTTGAACGTCAATTTAGCGGCGGTGGCAGCATGAACCAAGTGTCCAACTTGGGTGGTATAGAGGCCGCAGCTAACATTATGAACTTCATCGACAGCACCCTTGAGGCCGAGGTGATGGAAGGCATCAAAGAAGCTGACGAAAACATGGCGAACCAGATCTCTGACATGATGTTCGTCTTCGATAACCTAATTGATGTTGATGACCGTGCTATTCAAGCGATCTTGCGCGAAGTGGCTACCGATGTATTGGTGATGGCGCTTAAAGGCGCTGAAACCGACTTGCAAGAAAAAGTCTTCCGCAATATGTCTAAGCGAGCGGCAGAGCTGCTGCGTGATGACCTTGAAGCGAAAGGCCCAGTACGTGTAAGTGAAGTTGAAGAAGCACAACGCGAAATCCTTACTGTGGCGCGTCGCTTGGCCGACTCGGGCGAAATTATGCTCGGTGGTGGCGGTGAGGCAATGATCTAATCCCTTACGACATAACCTGGGCAGGTGTAACAAATGAATAAGCAGGCAGGGCGCGGAACCGTTCAAGCTTTTTCTGTTCCTGATGGTGCTCAAGTGCAGTCGTGGGCCCTACCCGCGCTACAAGGCACCCATATTATTCCCCTTAGTCGACCAAAGAGCGAACAGAATGTGTTTGCTCGTTTGGCACAAGTGCTTGAGCAAGAACGCAAGCCAACTGCCGAAGAGGTCGCAGCCCAAAAGGCCCAAAAAAAAGCCGAAGCCGAGGAAAAGGCTCGCCAAGAAGCTTTAGCTGCTGAAGTCGAAGCTGCCAAAGCAGCAGGTTTTGCTGAAGGCAAAGCACAGGGTATTGAGCAAGGGGTAGAAGAAGGTCGCCAGCAAGGCATAGAACAAGGGCAGGCCGAGGTGAAAGCTGCAGCCGAAACCTTGCTTCAGCTCACCGAGTCTTTTGCACAGCCTTTGCAGAACCAAGAAGAAAAGCTCGCCAAAACCTTGGCGAAGCTGGCTCATCGTTTGGCGCGTACGACCCTTGAGGCCGAGCTGCAAAACGACAGTAAACACATTGAACGGTTACTTTTAGATGCGCTGGCTCATTTGCCAAAGCAGCTTCCGGTAACAGTACGCCTGCATCCCGACAACTTGGCGCGTATCGACGGCCAGTTTAGTCACCCTGACTTTGATATTCAGTTAAAGTCCGACCCGAATATTGATTTGGCCAGCTGTGAAATCAGCAACGGCGCCACCGAAATCCTACAGTCTTATCATCAACGCTTTGACGATTATGCGCAGCAACTCTTTGGTGAGCTGCTAAACGAAAGCGACGACGAGCGTGTCTAATATGTCATTAGTGACACGCTTTCAGGCCCTCTCTGGGCAGCCCCTTACTAAACCTACTCCTCAAGTATGTGGAAAAATCGTCCGTATGGTCGGGCTAACTATTGAGGCTGTGGGTATTTCTGCGGCCATTGGCGATTGCTGCTTGGTTGAGCGAGGCCCAGATCAGTGGATTGAAGCCGAGGTGGTAGGCTTTGATGGCGAGCGGATTTATCTAATGCCCCTTTACCCTATTGAGGGCCTAAAGCCCGGCACCCGAGTTTCAGCTCAGCTTGAAGGTAGCGATGTGGCAGTGGGCGAAGGGTTATTAGGGCGCATCATCAATGGAACGGGCAAGCCCATCGACGGCAAAGGCGATATTCAGGCCGAAGCGCATGTGTCTTTGGCGGGTGAGATCATTAACCCTCTTTCTCGTGCGCCAATCAAAGAGCCACTGGATGTCGGTATTCGCGCAGTAAATTCCCTGTTAACCGTCGGAAAAGGACAGCGTTTGGGGCTTTTTGCCGGCTCCGGTGTGGGTAAGTCCGTACTACTGGGTATGATGACTCGCTTTACTCAAGCAGATATCGTAGTGGTCGGGCTAATTGGTGAGCGTGGTCGCGAAGTAAAAGAATTTATCGACCATAGTTTAGGCGAGCAGGGGTTACGTCGCTCTGTGGTGGTGGCTTCTCCAGCCGATGATTCCCCGCTGATGCGCTTACGAGCCTCCCAGTTAACCACCCGTATTGCGGAATATTTTCGCGACCAAGGTAAAAGTGTGTTGTTGCTGATGGACTCGCTGACCCGATACGCCCAAGCTCAGCGTGAAATCGCATTGGCGGTAGGTGAGCCTCCCGCAACGCGAGGTTATCCACCTTCGGTGTTTGCCAAGTTGCCAAAGCTGGTGGAGCGGGCCGGTAATGGTTTACCCGGTGGTGGCTCTATTACGGCTATTTACACTGTTTTGGCCGAAGGTGATGACCAGCAAGACCCAGTGGCGGATGCAGCGAGGGCGATTTTGGATGGACACGTGGTGCTTTCTCGACGTTTAGCCGAGCAAGGCCATTACCCTGCCATTGATATTGAGGCGTCGATTAGTCGTGCTATGCCTCAAATCATCGACCCGACTCACCTTAAACAGGCGCTCAAATTTAAACAGCTTTGGTCTAAGCTCAAGCAAAACGAAGACATGATTGCGGTGGGCGCCTATGTGAAGGGTTCAGACCCTGCCACGGACTTCGCTATCGAGCGTCAAAGTGTGCTTGAGGCTGTACTACAGCAACCCATGGACGAGGCATTTAACTTGTCTGTGTCGATTCAGCATATGCTGATGACCCTTGAGCCTATACCGGGCCAAGGAAATGCCGCACAAGGGCAAGCCAACCCAGCAGGGCCTGCCGCGGGTGTTACTCGCCCCAATGTGGCGAAAGGAGGTTGATGAGTGAAGCGCTCAGATAAACTCGGCTTTTTAAAGGGCCTTGCAGAAAAAAAGAAGAAGGACGCCGACCAGCTATTAATGGCGAGTCGCGCGCGCGTAGAGGATGCAAAAGCTCAGCTCGCGCAGCTTCAGGGATTTGTGGCAGAGTACCAGCAGCGTTATGAAGAGGCCGGCCGAAGTGGTGCCTCCATCGCGCAAATTAATATTTATCTTGGCTTTATCAATAAGCTAAACGGCGCTATTGCACAGCAAGAAAAAGCCCTTGAAATGCATCAGCACGAGCTGTCAGTGGTCGAAGCTCATTGGGCAAAGTCTCTGGGTCAAAGCAATGCTATTGCTAAACGACATCAAAACAGCCTAAACCAAGAGGCCACTGCTGAAGAAAAGGCGCTGCAGCGGACCTTCGATGAGCGAGCTGGTTATCCAACGCGTTCTTAATTGCGCTCTGGCATGATTCCTCTCCCAATGTACCGTTTTGTTGGTTCCCTTTTTCTTTAAATAGCACTTCGCTTCTGTGTTATTTGTTCACAGCCATCGTTGGCTTCATGTCCCTCGCCTTGAGGTTTTGTATAAAAAACAGTCACTAAAGAAAGGGTTGGCCCTAATCTTGCTGATACTACTAAAAATACGTTATGAGGTGGGCCTCTGATGTGCGAGCCCTGCCCTTGTTGAGGATATTTTATGAGTCAAGTGGCCCCAGCTACGTCATCGGTTCTCCTAGATTTAGCGCCCACCACACCTGCGGGTGTTTCCTCGTTAACGCCTTTAAACTCAACGGGTTTAGCCTCGCCTAACGGGCCACTGCCCGTGGCTAATTTTGCGGAATTAGTGAAGCAGCAAGCCGAGCTAGCAGCTAACGGACAAGGCAATGTTGAAAGGGACGTGAGCGGAAATTCTTTGCCGCCCAACGCCGCTGCACTCTCTGAGGCGGCAACGCATACGGAGGGAATAGATGCCGAAGCGGCCCTGAATATGGATGCCCTGCAAGGCGAGCTGGACCCTGATGCCTTAGTCGCTATGGCGCCGACAGGGGAGCTTGCTAACCCAACTGTTTTACCTGAGGTTGAAGTCCAGAATGACCTTCTGGCTGGCTTAGATGCGCGCTCACTCAACGGTGAAGCACACGTTGCTGCGGGTCAAACTGAAACCGCTAACCAAGCCTTGGTCGCACAATCTGCAGAGGGGAAACCCTTACTTGAACCACTTGCAGAGAGTCGGGCTCAAATAACTCAAGCGGCTAATGCCGCTGAAAGTACCGCTCAAGCGCCTTTTGGTCAGTGGTTGGCGGCAAGCCAAGCGCAGTCGCTTAGCGCGTCGCAAACAAAACACTTTGATGTGCTATCGCCAGATGGCTTACCGCAAGGTACTGCTTCTGCAAACCAAGGCACACACGCCATGGCTAGCCAGCCACAAGCGCAAAGCGCTGACCAAGCTTTGTTGTCTATGGCAGGCTTAACACCTACAAATGAGCAAACATCCCTTAATGCCTTGAGAGGCGCAGCTTCAGCTTCATCACTCGGAGCCTCAATGGGTGCACTACAGGCTCAAGTAGCAGGCAGTACAGCGATAGAAGCGGCGGCAATTAACGGCGCCTCTGTTAATGCTGCGAGCCAGATTACTGCGTTAAATAGCACCGGAGCAGCACAGAACACGGCGTTAACCGCACAAGTGCAGCAGCTTGTGGCGGCAGTTTCAGGCATGGCTACTGAGGGTGGCGATGGGATGGCGGATAGCCTGAATGCTCAAGGTTCACTTGCAGCTTTAAATTCGACTCAAGGTAATCGTGAGTCTTTGGGGCAAAGTGGAGCGAGTCGTTCGTCTGGCTTAATCGATATGTCTATGTGGGCGAATGCTGATGAGTCGGGTGAGGTGAGTCTTGATGAGCTTGGGTTCAATCGCAGCACCGTGCAAAATATCACGTCCATGATGTCGTCGTTTATGAATGGCGGCACGGCTAATTTGGCGCAACTAAAAGAGTCCCTTAATACCGTGCTAAGTGCGACGCAGGCGTCTCTTGCATCGGGCGCGGTGGCTAGTAGCGATATTGCTCAAGCAGTGGATGATGCTTTGGCTGGCGTCGCTGAAGGAGATGCAACTGAATGGGTAGAAAGCCTTAATCGCATGACCCACCCTGTGCAGCTGTCTATGGCGGGTAAAGGCGTGTTAGGTAGTGCTGCTTGGGGGCAAGCCTTTGCTGAAAAGCTAGCGGTAATGTCCAACGTTCAAGGTAACCATAGCTTAGAGTTGCAGCTAGACCCACCAGAGCTGGGGGCGTTAAAAGTTAAGATCAACGTATCTGCTGAGCAGCAAGTAAGCCTGACCTTTACCTCGCCTCATGCCGGCGTGCGTGATGTGGTAGAGGCTCAGTTACCACGATTGCGCGAAATGTTAGAGGCGCAGGGGCTAAACCTTGCAGATACAGACTTCTCTGATGGCGGCTCGGAGCAAGATGGTCAACAGCAAGAGCGCTATGCGGGCGGTGGCCAGTCTGCAGAGGAGGGTGAGCGCACCCTAGAAGTGAGCACACCACAGGGTTTGGTCGACGACTACGCTTAATCCCTTTCCTGTTTAGTGCTTTTGGGTTGAGCGCTAGCAGGGTTTACCTTTTACGTTTGCTTCTCCTAAAGTTAGAGAGGAATTTATTCGCGTTTTTTCTCAGGTTTGCCATATTTAAGATATGCCAACATGGCCGATACATCGGTTAAGTATTTTTATGTTTGGAGGAGTTAACTATGGCGGACGATAAAGACGACGCAGTTGAAGGCGAAGAAGGCGGCAAAAAGAAGTCGAAACTTAAGCTAATCATCATTGCGGTCGTTGCCCTTTTGGTTTTAGGTGGCGGCGGTGCAGCGGCTTATTTTATGTTTTTAGCACCCGATGAAAGCGCCGAAGGTGAAGAAGAGGTTGCTGAAGCTGTAGAAGCCGCGCCGGTGGAGCGCCAAGAGGCGGTATATACCAAAATTCGTTCAAAAGAAGGGCGTCCCATGTTTGTGGTACCCTTACGCTCACAAGAAACTTTGGGTAAAGGCCGTGGCCATTACATGCAGGTGTATGTTGAGGCCAAAAGCAGAGACCAGCTGGTTCACGACACCTTGACTTTGCATATGCCAGTGGTTGTGGCAAGGTTAAATGGTTTGTTTGCAGCACAAGAGTTTGAAACGCTGCAGACAAAAGCGGGGCGAGATAAGCTCCGGCAGGACTCAGTGGATAATATTCGAGAGTTTATGATCGAGAAAATTGGTAAACCCGGCATAGAAACCATATTATTCACCAACTTTGTGATGCAATAGATATGAGTGGGTTTGGGTGAAAGATTTACTATCTCAAGATGAAATCGATGCGCTACTGCACGGCGGTGACGGTGGCGACGATGGTGCCGAAGAAGAGGTCGAAAGTTCAGACCCCGGTGGTGTCCAACCCTATGACCTAGCCAGTAACGACCGCGTTGTTCGCGGTCGTATGCCAACACTCGACATGATAAACGAGCGCTTTGCTCGTCAGGCGCGCTCAAGTATTTTTAGTTTGCTGCGTAAACCTGCTGATGTGGCTTCTGCAGGCGTGCAAATTCTAAAATATAGCGATTTTGTTGCTACCTTGTTTGTTCCAACCAGTATGACCCTTGTCCGTGTGCCTCCGCTCCGGGGCACAGGTATGTATATCCTTGATGCCAAGTTGGTGTATAAAATCGTTGACTGTTTTTATGGTGGCGATGGTCGGCATGCCAAAATCGAGGGCCGTGAGCTCACCAGCACTGAGATTCGCTTGGTGAGAAAAGTCGTTGATAGCTTTTGTGACGATATGGCGGAAGCATGGGCGTCGACCTTCCCACTCAAGTTTGCTTACCTTGGCCATGAAATGAACCCGTCCATGGCTAATGCCATTAATGGCACTGATGTGGTGGTGGTGAGCACCTTTCAGGTGGATTTGGAAACCGGCTCTGGCGATTTTTACGTCGTATATCCTTATTCCATGGTAGAGCCATTGCGTGATAAATTGGTGACCTCGGTGCAAACAGGCCAAGATGACCATAATACTCGCTGGCAAGAAGCGCTGCAGCGCGACATAATGCTGGCAAAAATGCGCATCGATATCACCCTTTCACAAGTACCGATGCGCTTGGCTGACGTGGTAGAGCTTAAAAAAGGTGACCTTATCCCTATCGAGATTCCTGAAAAGGTCAAGGTCAAGGTGAATCGCGTGCCTGTGTTTGAAGCGGAGCTTGGTGAGTCCCGAGGAAAGGTGGCCGCCAAGATTGTTAAGGTTATTCCCCGCGATCGGCGTATTGAGTAAGCCGATAAGTATTTTATAAAGAGATGTAGCAATGAGTGACGAAGATTTAGACCAGCAAGCGCTAGCTGATGAGTGGGCGGCGGCGATGAGTGAGCAAGGCGATGCTGAAGAAGCGGCCGCCGAGGCTGCAGGTGCTGCCGAAGCTGTATCGTTAAACTCATTGGTTGATGAGTCTGTTCCTGTAACAGACCCTAAGCTCGACTTTATTCAGGATGTCTCTGTTACCCTGTCTATGGAAGTGGGCGAAACTCAAATCCCTATTCGCAATTTATTGCAGCTTAACCAAGGCTCAGTGATTGAGCTTGACCGAGTAGCGGGCGAGCCCCTCGACGTGAAAGTAAACGGTACGCTTATTGCCCATGGCGAAGTGGTTGTGGTGAACGAGCGTTACGCTCTGCGTCTAACTGACGTAGTGAGCCCGCAAGAACGTATTAACCGTTTAAAATAAGCCATTAAAAGAAGGGGGCGTGTTGTGAAACACCTAACTGTGTTACGTGGGCTGCTCCTTAGCCTCGTCTGCTCGCTGCCCGCTTGGGCGAGTGAAGCAAGCGTTCCCGCCGCTCCCGAAATTATAAATGCTGCTAGCCTTCTGCGCCTTGTTTTAGGGCTGGGCTTTGTTTTACTTCTCATCTTTGGCCTTGCATGGATAACCAAACGCTATGCGGGGCTCAGCCAATCTCAAAGTGACTTAAAAGTGATTGCTACGCTTCCTCTCGGCGCGCGCGAAAAAGCGGTGCTTATCTCGGTAGGCGGAGAGCAAATGCTGGTGGGCGTTGCACCGGGGCGCGTAAACCTCATTGAGCGTTTTGAGCAGCCTGTGGTGGCAGAAAACCAAGCGAAAGCGGCAACACCTGCGTTTGCAACGGTACTGGTTGATGCGCTTAATCGCCGAGGAAAAGATTCGTGAAGCCTTTATTCTTAGCGACGACACTGGTTGCCTCTTTGGCCGCGTTTTTTGCGTTACCCGCATCGGCCGAAGTGGGTATTCCTGCGCTCAGCTTGACTGAGAACGCCGACGGGTCGACTAACTACAGTGTGACGATCCAAATTCTTGCGCTAATGACCATGCTGACTTTCTTGCCAGCGTTGGTCATGATGATGACGTCGTTCACTCGAATTATCGTGGTGTTTGCAATTTTGCGACAGGCGCTAGGTTTGCAGCAAACACCGTCTAACCAAGTGCTGTTAGGGCTTTCGCTCTTTCTTACCTTTTTTATCATGGCACCTGTGCTGGAAGAGGTGAACACACGTGCCGTGCAGCCTTATTTAGCTGAAGATATTCAGCCGCTCGAGGCGCTAGAAGAGGCCAGTGGCCCGTTTCGTGAATTTATGATGCGCCAAACCCGAGAGTCGGACTTGGCGCTTTTCATGAAGATATCGAGTACACCTGCGGTTGAAACACCTGAGCAGATTCCCTTTACCGTACTCGTGCCTGCATTTGTAACCAGTGAGCTAAAAACCGCCTTTCAGATAGGTTTTATGCTGTTTATTCCCTTTTTGGTAATCGACTTGGTGGTCGCCAGTGTATTGATGGCTATGGGTATGATGATGTTGTCGCCCGTGATTATCTCTTTGCCCTTTAAGATTATGCTCTTTGTTTTGGTAGACGGCTGGGCAATGATTGTGGGTACCTTAGCCGCTAGTTTTGGTACCTAGGAGGCGAACATGACACCCGAAGTGGTACTCGACTTATTTGGTGAAGCCTTTTTTATCGTCGTGGTCATTGTCTCGGTGATTGTTGTACCCAGTTTGCTGGTGGGTTTAGTTATTTCGACGTTTCAGGCAGCGACGCAAATTAACGAACAAACCTTAAGCTTTTTGCCGCGTTTGATCATTACTCTGCTAATGATTATGTGGGCAGGGTCTTGGATTGTGACCAAGCTATCAGACCTTTTTAATTACCTTTTCTTAAACATCCCGCTGTTAATAGGTTAGCCACATGTTTGATGTGAGCTTTCTCGAAATTGAACAGTGGGTGGTTAGCTTCTTACTCCCTCTATTTCGCGTTGCCTCCTTTTTTATGGTGGTACCGATGATTGGCTCGCAGCTGGTGCCTATGCGTATTCGTTTGGGTGTCGCGATTATTGTGGCCATTCTCATCGCACCTTTAGTGCCTGTAACCGTTAACTTTGAGGCGCTGAGCTTGCAAATGGTGACGGTGATTGTTGAACAGATTTTGATTGGCACCCTAATGGGGTTTGTTATTCAAGTGTTGTTTCAAGTGTTTGTATTGGGCGCACAAATCATTGCCATGCAAATGGGTTTGGGCTTTGCGTCTATGAGTGACCCTGCTAACGGTGTTTCGGTGGCGATGTTGGGCCAGTTTTACCTCATGATGGTGATGTTGCTGTTTTTGGCGATGGATGGTCATTTAGTCATGATTGAAGTGATGGCGCGTAGTTTCTTTATTATTCCTGTGGGGAATTCGCTTGCCCTCGATAGCCTATGGCGCATTAGCTTAGCCGGCACCTGGCTTTTTTCATCTGCTATGTTAATGGCGCTGCCTGCGGTTACGGGTTTGTTGATCATTAACTTTGCGTTTGGCGTAATGACACGCGCAGCGCCGCAGTTGAACATCTTTGCCATTGGTTTTCCGTTTACCATGGTCATGGGGTTATTTGTGGCATGGGCAAGCTTTAGTGGCTTTTTAGAGCAGTATTGGCGTGTGTCTGAATTTGTATTCAGCCACATCAACAGTTTGTTGATTGCTGAGAGGGCAGTGGATGGCTGAAGAGACAGGCCAAGAAAAAACCGAAGAGCCCACGGCCAAGCGTTTAAGAGACGCCAAAGAAAAGGGCGATATTCCCCGATCACGCGAACTAGTCACCATGACGGTGTTACTGGCATCTGCGGCCGCAGCCATTATTTTTGGCCAAGCATTGGCGGTCAAAATGATGGCACTCTTTTCGGCTAATTTTGTGCTCGATCGCGAAGACATATTTGATACCAGCAAAATGTTCGAACACCTAGGGATGTCGTTATTCGACTCCCTTGACGGTTTGCTGGGTTTTTTTGCTATGTTGCTGGCAGCGGCATTAATCGGCCCTATCGCTTTAGGTGGTTGGAACTTTAGTTTGCAAGCTATTGCACCTAAAGGCAGTCGCCTTAATCCGTTATCGGGGATTAAGCGCATGTTTTCTAAAAACGCTGCGATGGAGTTGTTTAAAGCCATTGCTAAGGTGCTTTTGGTGGGGACTGTGGCGGCGTTAGCCTTGTGGTTTATTCGTGAAGATTTACTGAGGCTAGGATTGGCTGATCCTATCGGCAGTATTGCGCAAGCCACAGAGCTGTTGATGTGGGTGTTTTTGTTGTTGTGCGCCAGTTTGATTTTGATAGCGGCGATTGATGTGCCGTTTCAAATTTATAGCTATAGCCAAAAATTAAAAATGACCCTGCAAGAGGTAAAAGACGAATATAAAAACACTGAAGGTAAGCCAGAGGTAAAAGGTCGAATTCGTCAAATGCAGCGTGAAATCTCGCAGCGACAAATGATGCAAAACCTACCCGATGCCGATGTGGTTATTACCAACCCGACCCACTTTGCCGTTGCTCTAAAATACGAGGAGGGTGGTCGCAATGCGCCAATAATGGTGGCAAAAGGGGCGGATTTTGTTGCCCTCAAAATACGTGAGGTGGCTAAGGAACATGACGTACCTGTGTTGTCTGCCCCGGCGTTGGCTCGAGCCCTCTATCATTCCACCGAAATTAACGAAGAAATTCCTGCCGGTCTTTTCAAAGCTGTGGCCCATGTGTTGGCTTATGTGTTTCAACTCAAGCGCACAAAAGCCGATATGGAAAACGCCAGTGACGGCTTAAATGACACTGAAATCGAAATTCCAGAAGAATATCGTCGATAACTTGACGCCCTAGCGAATAAATATCTTATAGCGGCGTATTTTTTGCTTTTATCTAGGTAATTCTATGGGCAGTGTCAAAAAATTGTTCTAAACTGCTCATTCAGTTAAAAAAGATTTTGGTAGATCGACGGATTTTGACGATCTTCTACAATAAAAAGTCAAAAAAATGACGATGGGCGTGCGGTTTTGGATAGAACTGTCATATTAAATAACATTCGCGGTGTCAGTCAGGGGAACCTAGGTGTTCCGTTCCTACTACTGATTATTATGGCCATGGTCACTTTGCCCATGCCGCCGTTTTTGCTCGACGTGTTATTTACCTTCAACATCGCCTTATCGTTAGTGGTACTTCTCGTTAGTGTTTATGCACTGCGCCCTCTCGATTTTGCTGTTTTCCCTAGTATTCTTTTGGTCGCGACCTTAATGCGACTGGCACTTAATGTCGCATCCACGCGGGTAGTCTTACTTTACGGTCACGAGGGTGGCGATGCTGCAGGTAAGGTGATTGAGGCCTTTGGTGAAGTGGTGATCGGCGGCAACTATGTTGTTGGTTTGGTGGTCTTCCTTATCTTGGTTATTATCAACTTTGTGGTAGTTACCAAGGGTGCGGGGCGTATCTCCGAAGTAAGTGCTCGCTTTACCTTAGACGCCATGCCTGGTAAGCAGATGGCCATTGATGCGGACTTAAATGCGGGCCTTATTGACCAAGAGCAAGCCCGTAGTCGTCGTGAAGAAGTCACCCAAGAAGCAGACTTTTATGGCTCGATGGACGGTGCTTCTAAGTTTGTTCGTGGTGATGCCGTTGCAGGCATTCTTATCTTGGTAATTAACATTATCGGCGGCTTTGCGATTGGCATGTTCCAGCACGGCTTGGATGCTGAAACCGCAATGCGCTTTTATTCGATGTTAACCATCGGTGACGGCCTTGTGGCGCAAATTCCATCGCTATTGCTGTCTACCGCCGCCGCTATCATGGTCACCCGTCAAAATACCTCGGCTGATATGGGTGGCCAAATTATCAATCAGTTGTTTGCGTCGCCTAAGGCCTTAGGGGTGTCTGCAGCTGTCATTGCGATTATGGGTATTGTGCCGGGCATGCCACACTTCGCGTTCTTGTCATTGGCTGCGGTTGCAGGTGGTGCGGCTTGGTTTATTTATAAACGCCAAACCGAAGCGAACGCCACCAAGGTGCAACAAGAGCAGCAGGCGCAGGCTGAGGCTGCCGAAGACCCGGCCATTCGTGAAGACCAAAAAGACCTCGATTGGAATGATGTAATGCCCGTGGATATGGTGGGCTTAGAGGTTGGGTATCGCCTTATTCCGCTGGTGGATAAAGTGCAGGGTGGCCAGTTGTTGGCGCGGATTAAAGGCGTGCGTAAAAAGCTTTCGCAAGATTTGGGCTTTTTGGTGCCTGCCGTACATATTCGCGATAACCTCGATTTGTTACCCAGCGCCTATCGCATCACGCTGATGGGGGTGATTGCGGGTGAGTCTGAGATTTATCACGATAAAGAGTTGGCAATCGATCCAGGTCAGGTTTTTGGCGATGTGAATGGGGTAAAGGTTAAAGACCCAGCCTTCGGCTTAGATGCTGTATGGATTGATCCTTCGTTGCGAGAGCATGCGCAGTCTCTTGGTTATACCGTTGTAGATGCTTCCACTGTGGTGGCGACCCATCTAAACCAGCTGCTGCAAACCAATGCCCACGAATTACTCGGCCACGAAGAAGTTCAACAACTGCTTGATATGTTGGCGAAAAGCTCGCCTAAACTAGTAGAAGAGCTGGTGCCGAATAAGGTCAGTATCAGCGTCTTGTTGAAAGTATTACAAAACTTGCTGATGGAGCAGGTGCCGCTTAAGGACTTTAGAACCATCGCAGAGGCGCTGGCCAGTGTCGCGGCTCAAGGCGCGGACCCTGTAAGTTTAACCGCAGCGGTGCGTATTGCGCTGTCGCGACTGATTGTTCAAACCATCAACGGCTCTGATGAAGAATTACCGGTGATTACGCTAGACGGAGCGCTCGAAAAGCTGCTCTTGTCATCGGTTCAGCAAGGCGGTGACAGCGGCTTAGTGTTAGAGCCGGGCATGGCTGAGCGTTTACAAAGCTCTTTGGCCGAAACCGCATTGCGACAGGAAATGAACGGGCGACCTTCAATCCTGATGGTGTCTGCACCTGTCAGGCCGTTAATGGCTAAGTTTGTACGCTATGGCGATAACCTAATACACGTGCTTTCGCACCAAGAAGTGCCTGAAAACAAACGAGTAACCATTGTGGCGACAGTCGGTGGCCAATGATGAGATTACTGCAGATTCAACCTAACTGGCCGATAAGGAAGGATATATGAAAATACATCGTATTTACGCTTCCGATATGCGCCAAGGCCGACGTGATGTTGTTGCCGAGTTGGGTGAAGATGCGGTTATCCTCAAAACACAAACCACCGGAGGCGGTGTGGTTATTTACGCCACCGTGTCGGGTGATTACGAGTTGAGTAAAGCGAGGGCAGCGGCCGAGGCAAAAGTTGCCAGTCGTCGCCAAGCACGTGTGGGTGTAGATGCCGAAAGCGTAGACGATGCTGAACGACGTCGGCGAGAGCAAATTGCGTTGCTTACCGGTCAAGCAAAGCCAAAAGCAGAGCCGAGGTCTAGTTATAGCCCTAGCCCTGCTCGTCAAGAGGCATCAAGGCCTCGCGCTCAGGCGCCTGCGCGTGAGCGTCAGGGTGCGCCGTCTAGTGAACTTGCGCGAGAGCTGGAGCTGGCTAGCCAACGCATTGCCGGAGCACACCTCAAAGCCAACCGAGCTGAGGTTGAGCTACAGCAGCGCAACCGACAACTCGCGCCTGAAGAAGGGTTGGGTGGTATTTTAGGGCCTATTTCTAAAAAAGTGCCCGAGCGCCCACGTCACGAGCCTGTGCCTACTGACGATATCTTTGACGATTTTGATGGCTACGCGCCAGTCCATAGTAAAGGTGGCCACTTCCGTCGGCCTGTCGCGCGAACACAGGCAAGTGATGTGAGTTATGAGCTTGAGTCTTTGGGAGTGAGTCCTCAGCTCAGCGCTCAGCTTTCTGCCGGAATTGAGCCTGATTTATCGCCTGAACATCGGCGTAAACGAGTGTTGGGACGTTTGGTTGATGCATTAGACGTTTCTCATGCCGACCTTATTAGTCGTGGTGGCATGATTGCATTTTTGGGCGCGACCGGCGTCGGTAAAACCACCACAATCGGCAAGTTGGCAGCGAAGTATGTGCTAGAGCACGGCAGTGCTAGCGTCGCTTTAGTGACTACTGATACCTTTCGCATTGCTGCCTATGAACAGCTTAAGACCTTCGGTCGAATACTGGATGTGCCCGTTAAAGTTGTTAATGAATCGACGACGTTAAGCGATGTTTTACACAGTTTGCGGCATAAACGTTTGGTGTTAGTAGACACCGCGGGTTTAAACTCGGGTGAAGACAACAGCGAATACCAAATGAGTATGCTAAACGCTGTGCCGTTACGAATGAAAAAGCTGCTGGTGGTATCTGCATCCAGCCAGCGTGCAGTGATGGATAAAACCTATGCGACCTATCGTGACGTGGGTTTAAATGGTTGCTTGATTACTAAGCTAGACGAGGCAGGGGATTTGGGGAGTGTGTTGTCCTTCTCGATTGAGCATAACCTGACTATCAACTATGTCACTGATGGTCAGCGAGTGCCCGATGATATTTACCCTGCTCGCAAAAAGGATCTCGTCAGTCGTGCCTTGACCAAGCGCGCCGAGTTGGAACAACTGGAGCAGAGCATGAGGCGAGAGCAGCATGAAACATCAACTAAGCCAACGCGCTTTGGCTCCTGAGATAAGGAAGATACTTAGATGACTAGTCATGCGCCCATCAAAGTAATTGCCGTTACCGGCGGCAAGGGCGGAGTGGGCAAGACCAATGTATCGGTGAACCTATCTCATGGGTTATCCCAGTTGGGCCGACGTGTGGTGTTGATGGATGCGGACCTTGGCTTGGCCAATGTGGATGTTATGTTGGGCGTAAAAGCCAAGCAAAATATCTCTAATGTGCTGGCTGGTGAGTGCTCACTTCGCGAAGTGATGATCCCAATCGCTGATAATTTATCTATTGTACCCGCCTCTTCTGGCACTCAAGAAATGACGGCGCTAAGTGCGCACGAGCATGCTGAGTTAATTCATGCTTTCTCGGATATCGCCGACGATGTCGATGTTTTGGTGATAGATACGGCAGCAGGGATCTCAGAAGCGGTGGTGAATTTTGTTCGCGCAGCGCAGGAGGTTTTAGTCGTGGTTTGTGACGAGCCAACCTCCATTACTGATGCCTACGCACTGATGAAACTGCTCAACCGTGACTATCGCACAACGCGCTTTCGCGTTTTAGCGAACATGGTGCGTAGCGAGCAAGAAGGGCGTAATATGTTTAGTAAGTTACAAACCGTAACCGATAGGTTTCTTGATGTAACACTTCAATATGTGGGTTCAATCCCTTATGATGAAGCGGTAAGGAAAGCCGTTCAGCGCCAAAGTGCTGTTTTTGAAGCCTTTCCTAAGAGTAAAGCGGCGCTAGCCTATCGTGCGTTGGCGTCAAAAATAGATGCGTGGCCAGTGAGTGAAGCACCGCGTGGTCATCTTGAGTTTTTTGTTGAACAGCTGATTAGCGCACAACGTGCGAACAGTTAGTAAGGGGCGGCATGTATAACCAGCTTCAAGTACAATCTAGTGATGAGTTGATCCAACAGTATACGCCTCTGGTCAAACGCATTGCACACCACCTTATGGGGCGCTTGCCCTCCTCTGTTGTCCTCGACGACCTCCTGCAATCAGGCATGGTAGGTTTGCTTGAGGCTGCGTCAAAATATGACCCATCTAAGGGCGCTAGCTTTGAAACCTATGCGGGTATTCGTATTCGCGGTTCCATTATCGATGAAGTACGTCGTGGCGACTGGACGCCGCGCTCTGTGCATCGCAATGGTCGCCGTGTAACCGAAGCCATGAAATTGGTTGAAAGTCGCACAGGTCGTGATGCGACCGACGCGGAAGTGGCCGAAGAAATGGGTATTTCTATCGAAGAATATCATTCTCTACTCAAGGATTCTGTAGACAGCCGATTATTTAGTTTAGATGAGTTACTTGATCCTCGTGACGAGCAACCAGGCGAACAATTTGCCGGTGACGAGCCAACACCAACCGCCGCTGTAGAAAAGGGCGCGTTTGTTGAAGCTTTGACCCAAGAAATTGAAAAACTCCCCGAGCGGGAAAAGCTTGTGTTAGCCCTTTACTACGATGAAGAACTGAATCTGAAAGAAATAGGGCAGGTACTTGAGGTGAGTGAGTCCCGAGTGAGCCAGATTCATAGTCAGGCCGCTCTGCGTCTTCGTTCTCGTCTAAGTGACTGGCGTTAATCGCTGTTAATCGAAATTTTTTTTCCGTTTCGATTTGCACAAAACAAAAAAGTGTTCTGAACTATAGAGTACTTTTTCGGACGGGAGAAGGATGTTGAAAAAAGACATCAAGATTCTTGTGGTTGATGATTTCTCCACAATGCGACGCATCATAAAAAATTTACTTCGTGAGTTAGGGCTAACCAACGTTGTCGAGGCTGACGACGGTGCAACGGCACTACCTATTCTTAAATCAGGCGGCATTGAGTTCTTAATTACTGACTGGAACATGCCAAACATGACCGGCATCGAGTTGCTTGGCCATGTTCGATCTGATCCTAACTTAAAACACATTCCTGTGTTGATGGTCACTGCAGAGGCTAAAAAAGAGCAAATCGTTGCTGCAGCTCAGGCCGGAGTAAACGGTTATGTTGTGAAACCGTTCACTGCCGTGGTGCTGAAAGAGAAGATCGACAAAATCTTCCAGCGTCTCGAAGGCTAATAAGAATAAACACGAAGGGTTCACTATGACAGCAGATAACTTAACCAGCCACGTAGAAAACTTTGAGAGTAGTCTGCGTGCTAAGGTAACTACGCTTGTTGAGACACTTAACAGTGGCGACCTTGAGCAAGCGATGGACCTTATCAACGAGCTTTACGAATTTCGTCACAAAATGTTCTACCAAGAGGTAGGTATTTTGACTCGGAGCCTGCATGAGGCGATCAAAGCCTTCGGCGCTGACATGGATGGCCCTTTGACAAACCGAGCGGTCGATCTCAATGGTGCCTCAGAGCGCTTGGAGTATGTTGTTGAGATGACAGAGAAAAACGCTCACAACACAATGGATCGGCTTGACCGTGCAATGGTTATCCTCGATAAGCTTTCTGAAACAACAGCTCCCGATACGGCAGATCTAGTGACTGACCTTAGAGCTGAAATGTCTGAAATTTTGGTGGCCCAAAGCTACCAAGACCTTTCTGGGCAGCTGATTAAAAAAGTAACAACGCTGGTAACCAGCGTGGAACATACCCTCGTTCAGCTAATGGACATGGCTTCAACGGTTGAAAAAATGGCTGGTGCGCCTGTCATATTGGGGGCTAAGCCGAAAGCAAATGTTCAGGCCGAAGGACCTCAAATCGTTCGTAAAGACGGTACGACTGATGCCTGCGATCAAGATGAAGTGGATGAGTTGCTATCCAGCCTAGGTTTTTAAGCGAGGTGTATGATGAGTCTAGATGTCGATCAGGAAATTCTTGAAGACTTTTTGGTTGAAGCCGGAGAGATTCTAGAGCTGCTATCAGAACAGTTAGTCGACTTGGAGCAGAAACCGGACGATCGAGAATTGCTCAACGCGATTTTCCGAGGGTTTCATACCGTTAAAGGTGGTGCGGGCTTTCTTCAGCTAGAAGCAATGGTTGAGTGTTGCCACGTCGCCGAAAACCTATTCGATTTGTTGCGTAACGGTGAGATCAAAATTACATCCGAACTAATGGATATAATTCTGCAAGCGCTCGATGCAGTTATGTTCATGTTTAATACTGTACGTAACGGCGACTCGCCGCAGCCTGCAGATCCGGCACTGATGAAGCGCTTGGAAGCTGCAACCCGTGGCGAGGTAATATCGGCAACGTCGACTCCTGCAGCTCCGAAGCCCGAAGTCGCGTCGCCTGAGCCGGCAGCGGCGGAAGCTGCCAAAGCTGAGGAAAAAACAAAAACTCCCGCTCCCCAGTCGACAGATAAGTCAAACTTAGACTTCAACGCCCTTGTCAGCGAGCAGGCGTTGAGTGCTCCTAAACCTTCTGTTGACGTGTCTTCAGGCTCAACCGGTGGGGGCTCTGACTTAATCACTGAAGATGAGTTTGATAGCCTGTTGGATGAGCTTCACGGTGCAGGAAAGGGCCCAGGTTCTGGCGCTATTGCAGCTCCTGAGTCTGCACCGGAATCTCAAGCTTCTGCTGCTAGTGGCTCAAATGAGCTGATTACCGATGATGAGTTTGAGTCGTTACTTGACGACCTTCAAGCTGAAGGGAAAGGGGCGTTTGCAAACGCTCCGGTGCCTGCAGCGATTGAGCCAGTAGTGTCTGTTCCTACTCCTAAGCCGGCACCCGCACCGGCGCCCACTGGTCAGCAGGCCAAGCCTGTGGCTGAAAACAACGTCCGAGTAGATACACGCCTTCTCGATAAGATCATGAACATGGTAGGTGAGTTAGTACTGGTGCGTAACCGTTTAGTGCGCTTGGGTGCAGCTCATGAAGACGAAGATATGGGCAAAGCGCTGGCAACACTGGATATGGTGACGGCAGACTTGCAAATGTCGGTGATGAAGACCCGAATGCAGCCTGTTAAGAAGGTCTTTGGCCGATTCCCACGCTTGATTCGCGACTTGTCACGAAACCTCAAAAAAGAAGTGAAGCTTGAGTTACGTGGTGAAGAAACGGACCTAGATAAAAACTTGGTTGAGGCGTTGGCTGATCCGTTGATTCACTTGGTTCGAAATGCGGTTGACCACGGTATTGAGTCGCCAGACGACCGAGCAGCGGTCGGTAAACCTCGTGAAGGTAATGTGCTTTTATCAGCTGAGCAAGAAGGTGACCATATTTTACTTGTGATCCAGGATGATGGTGCCGGAATGGATGCTGAGCGTCTTCGCGCCCTCGCTGTTGAACGTGGGTTACTTGATGCCGAAGCTGCGGGCAGGTTAACTGAGCAAGAGTGTTTCAACCTCATCTTTGCTGCGGGCTTCTCAACAAAAACCGAGATCTCGGATGTATCGGGGCGTGGTGTGGGTATGGATGTGGTGAAAACCAAAATCACCCAGCTTAACGGTACCTTGAGCATTGACTCGGTGATTGGCCAAGGCACGCGTATTGCCATTCAAGTGCCTCTCACTTTGGCAATTATGCCAACCTTGATGGTTATTCTAGAGGAGCAAGCCTTTGCGTTGCCTTTGGTAAACGTAAACGAAATCTTCAACCTCGACCTTACCAAAACCAATGTTGTGGATGGCCAACAGGTGATTATTGTGCGTGACCAAGCGTTGCCGCTTTTCCACCTCAAGCGTTGGTTAATTGACGGTAAAGCCTACGAAGACTTACCAGAGCAAGGACACGTGGTTATTGTGACCGTGGGTACTCAGCGTGTGGGCTTTGTGGTTGACCAGTTGATTGGTCAAGAAGAGGTGGTGATTAAGCCATTGGGTACCATCTTGCACGGTACTTCGGGGCTATCGGGTGCCACCATCACAGGCGATGGGCGAATCGCGTTAATTATCGATATTCCTCATCTGTTAAAACGCTACGCTTCATAACGGGCTAGCCATTCGGAAGTTAACCTATGAAGGTTAGAGTTCTGGTAGTAGATGACTCGGGTTTTTTTCGACACCGTATCGCCGAGTTTCTGGGCTCAGACCCTCGGCTAGAAGTGGTAGGCTTTGCGTCAGACGGCTTGGAAGCCGTCGAGAAAAATCAAAGCCTAAAGCCCGACGTCATAACAATGGACATAGAAATGCCAAGGATGAATGGCATTGAGGCGGTGAAAGAGGTTATGCGTACGCGACCTACCACCATCTTGATGCTATCGTCTTTGACCCAAGAAGGGGCAACCACCACCTTAAAGGCTTTGGATGCCGGCGCTGCCGACTATATGCCCAAGGATATGAAGGAGTGGCTGGCAGATCGAAATACTAAGCAAAAGCAGTTTTGTGACAAGCTATTGGCATTGAGTGATCAAGCCAGGCGCTACCCTGGGCGTACGGCTATGGTGGCAAGGCCTGCGCCATCACCTCCCGCAGCGCCTACTATATCGCCGACGCGGTCACTTGGACGGCGTAAAGAAATTCAATTGACGGGCCTGCAACGTCAATCATCAGTGGAGCCTTCTCGCTCGGGAGCACAGGTGTCATCGCCAGCGAAAACTCGGAAGCAGCGCCCTCGCTTGCCAGAAATGCCAAACTGTAAGTTATTGGTAATTGGGACGAGCACAGGGGGGCCAGCCGCTTTGCAGAAGTTGTTGTCGGCATTACCTGCGAACTTTCCGTGTCCTATTTTATTGGTACAGCACATGCCAAAGTCGTTTACACCCGTTTTTGCAGCCCGATTAGACCAGCAGTGTCGTATACATGTTAAAGAAGCTGAGGATAACGACACACTATTACCAGGGTGTGCCTATCTTGCACCCGGTGGCTGCCAGATGACCTTAAGCTCCCGTGGTAAGCAGTCTCTTAAAGTAATTCCTGGGGATGACCGTACAACCTTTAAGCCCAGTGTAGATATTACCTATGCGTCGGCGGCAAAAGAGGTTGGCAAAAGCGTATTAGCAATTATTTTGACGGGCATGGGGTCCGATGGCACCAAAGGGGCTCAGATGTTAAAGCGCATCGGAGCCACTGTTTGGGCTCAAGATGAGGAGAGTTCCACAATTTTTGGCATGCCTAAATCAGTGATAGAAGCCAAATGTGCGGATGAGGTACTGAGTTTGGATGAAATAACCCAAGTATTGGCGTCGCCTCAAAAAGGACGAGGGCACTAACCATGATGTTGATGGGACTGTTGCTTGCCGCGGCTGCGCTACTCGGTGGCCATTTTTTAGAGGGTGGTGCGTTAGGGCAGCTGTTGAACCTACCAGCGGCGATCATCGTATTTGGTGGAACCCTAGGGGCAGCGTTTATCCAAACGGGTTCACGAGATACAAAGCAAGCCTTTAAGTTAATGAAAGGGGCGATGGCAGAGCGTCACCCTAACGGCCGTGGTGCACTAGATCAGCTAATGAACTGGAGCCTTCGTGTGCGCAGTCACGGCTTATTGGAGTTGGAAAAAGATCTTGATGCCGCACCCAACCAACTTGATATAGAGATGGACGATTTTGTTCGCACGGGGCTGGAGCTGCTTATTGATGGTAAAGACGGCACCGAAATTCGTTCAGTTTTACACAACGAACTAGTGACCAGCGAACAAGTGGATTTACGCGCTGTTAAAATGGTAGAAAGCATGGGTGGCTATGCGCCCACCATGGGGATTTTAGGGGCGGTGCTGGGCCTTATCCAAGTGATGTCTAATTTGGCTGACCCGCAAATGTTAGGGCAAGGCATTGCGATTGCCTTTGTTGCGACCGTTTATGGCGTGGCGGCGGCAAACCTGCTGCTTATTCCTCTTGCTAATCGCATTAAAAATGGAATTTTAGCGCGCTATCAGTACCACGAAATGATTCTAGAAGGCTTTATTGCCATATCTCAGGGCCAAAGCCCTCGTATTATCGAGCAACGCCTAGCGGGGTACCTCAAGTAATGCCTCGCCGATTACCGCACGATACGGGCGAAGCTCAAGACCGTTGGGTGCTTTCGTACGCCGACTTTATTACCTTGCTGTTTGCCTTTTTTGTGGTGATGTACGCACTTTCATCGGTTAACGAGGAAAAATACAAGGTGCTCTCCTCTGCCTTGTCATCTGCATTTGTGGGTTTACAAGCTGGTGATGGTGTTTTACCGGCGTCGCAAAACCTTCAAATAATCGAAACGCCTACGCCGCAAGAGGGCGAAATACCCTTTGCACCATCTGAAGCGCCCGCTAGCCCCGATGCTTTTAATACGGTAATCATGGATAAAATCTATCAGGATTTAAGTGAGCGCTTACTGCCTTTTTTAGATGAGCAGGCCATGGAGCTTGCTTATGACCCACTGTGGGTGAGCTTTGAGTTACCGTTGGCGCAGGTGTTTTCGCCTGGCTCTTTATCCTTGTCTGAACAAGGTTCGGCCTTGCTGTCGCGCTACGCCACATTACTTCGACCGTATGAAACACCGATTCACGTCGAGAGTTATACCGATAACACCCCTCTACCCAGTGGCTCCGCATTTGCCACTCATTGGGAGCTTTCGGCGGCACGCGCAGCGGTAATCGTAAGAAATTTAAGCGAATTTGGAATTCAACCGGAGAGATTGGCGGTTGTAGGCTATAGTGAATATCAACCGAAATACAGTAATCGTACAGAACAAGGTCGAGAGGGAAATCGTCGGTTAGTGGTGGTGACCTCACGCGATGCAAGAGTACAGCGAAGTGTGATGGCCTACGGTGCTGGGGCGTTTAGCCAAGAAGCAAAAACCGTTTTGCTGAGTGAGCCCGCGGCTGATACCAGCGCCACCATAGAACAAAGAGAAAACACCAGCGGAGGACTGCTTTTTACACAGCCTTCGAGTAATAACCGGGGAGAACCGTAATATGCACGTTTGGGCTATTGCGAACCAAAAAGGCGGAGTGGGCAAAACCACAACCGTCGTGTCTTTAGCTGGTCTGTTGGCAGAAGTCGGCTATCGTGTGCTAGTGGTGGATTTAGATCCTCACGGCTCCCTAACGAGCTACTTTGGCTACGACCCTGATGAACTCGAAAGCACCGTTTTTGAGTTGTTTACTCAGCCAGATGCTTATCGTGGCAAAAGCGGTGTGCAGCGAATTTTGTTGTCTTCCACACACGACCAGGTGGACTTAATGCCAGCGTCTACTGCGCTGGCCACGCTGGAACGTCGTGCTGTTGGGCAAGAAGGTATGGGGCTTCAGGTCGCTCGTGCGCTGTCGTTGATTAAAGATGACTATGATTATGTGTTAATTGACACACCGCCTGTCTTGGGTGTGTTGATGGTGAATGCTTTGGCTGCTAGCCACCACTTGATTATTCCGGTGCAAACGGAGTTTTTGGCGTTAAAAGGGCTAGAGCGAATGGTGCGAACCATCGAGATGATCAATCGTGCCCGCAAAAAGCCTTTGGCCTACACCATTATTCCAACCTTTTATGACCGTCGAACTCAGGCCGCGGTTTCCAGCCTTAAGGCCTTGAGTCAAACCTATGGTGATAGGTTGGCTAGCGCCATAGTCCCTGTTGATACCAAGCTACGTAACGCCAGTATTCAGGGGGTGGTGCCTTCAAGTTACGATTCTCAGGGGCGAGGAGTACATGCTTATGCCCGTATTTTGCGTACACTGGTTGAAAACGAAGAGAGGGTGGCGTGATGAGTAAAAAGGATAAAAAGAGAAAGTCTAAAGATATTGAACTATCACGCGTAGACAAAGTGGTTTATGAGTACCTTGATGTGCTCCTTAGTGGTGGTCGCCAGCAAGAGCTAAATACAGAAGACGAGCTTGAAAAAATCTCGACGATGAAAACACCTTCGTTTGCCGAGCGGGCAAAACCTAAGGGGCCAAAGTATTCAAAAAAAGACCTTGCTCGCCAACGCAAGGACGAGATCGTTTTAGAAGAAACCAGCCTGGTTGCTGAGCTTGCTAAGGTAGCTGAGTCTGCGCCTAAGCGGCCTAAACAAGACTTATCTGAGCTTGAAAATGATGAGCTAGATAAATTGGATCCGCGAGTGCTGGAAGACGAAGCAGAACTGGAGGCTGAACCAGAACTGGAGGCTGAGCCAGAGCTAGAAGCTGAACCAGAACTGGAGGCTGAACCAGAACTGGAGGCTGAGCCAGAACTAGAGGCTGAGCCAGAACTAGAGGCTGAGCCAGAACTAGAGGCTGAGCCAGAACTGGAGGCTGAACCAGAACTAGAAGCTGAACCAGAACTGGAGGCTGAACCACAACTAGAGGCTG